>CALSML010000006.1 GCA_943787445.1 uncultured Alphaproteobacteria bacterium | reverse complement strand
CGCGTGATGTTGCGGCTGACAAGGCAGGTCACCGGCTCCCCGATATCCCCCCGTTTGATGGCGGCGTTCACGTAGGCGTATTTCGGATCAAACCGCCGCGTGTAGCCAACCGACAACTGAACCACGCCCTGATCCTCGGCGATCGCGATCGCTTCATCGGCTTCGGCCGGGCTAGGCGCGATCGGCTTCTCGATCAGATACATGCTTCCCGGCCTGCAGCGCCGCCCGAAGGATCGGAAAGCGCGCCGATTCCGGCGTGGACGCGATGATGATCGCGTCGATGGAGGCTCTGTTGCGACCAGCGTCGCGCCAGTCATCCGTGACCCGGGTCGCCTCTGGTCTCTGCGAAGCGATCTCCGCAGCGCGGTCCGGATTGGTCTCGGCGATGTGCAGTCCGGACACGACAGCACTGCTCGCACAGGCATTGGCGCGGATGCCCCCGACCCAGCCGGCGCCGATAACCCCGACTCCAATCTGCCTCATCACCGAACACCTCTCCAGAATCATCGTACCGAATGCTTTCAACTCGGACCAATAGCCGGGCTGACTAGCCGTCGAGCGTCACGGACTAGGCCCGTCGCGGCGGCTTCCTCAATGGCCAGCGTGACGGCGAGGGTGCGACGCGCCTCGCGCGGCGTGGTGTGCGGGCTCGGGCGGCCGGTCATCAGATGATCAAGCCAGGAGCGGAGTTCGCTTGCGACGCGCGCCCCAATAGTCGCCCACGGCGAAATCGGCGGCCGAGGTTGTCTGCATGAACATCATGTTGATGTTGTGATCGGGCACATAGGTATGGGGAGCACCACGGTCCGTGAAGAGCAGGCTGTCCTTGTTGTCGGCGTCGAGCAATACAACCCCTTCATCACCGATGATTTCAAAGCGCGAGCTCTGACCGATGGTCGGATAGGTCGCCGGCAACGCGTAGCTGACCCCAGATTGACCACCGCGCCATTCTCAAAGGTGATGATCGCCCAGGTGACGTCGCTCGCGTTGTAAGCCCAGTTCCTGAATATCTTGTATTTACTGCGCGCCACCACCTCGACCGGCCGGATGCCTTCGAGAAACCAGCAGGCCATATCGACGTAGTAGGTCAGCACATCCGTAGACCGGGGTTGCGTCAGGGATCGTGCCAGAATCTGCATCAACTGGGCGCGCGTGTTGTAGACCCGGGATTGCATCCCGAGAATTTCACCGAGGCGACCCTGGAGGATCTGCTCCTTGGTCATCATCCAGCGGCGGTCGTGACGCCGCGAGTAACCGACACGCAACTCGCTGCCACTGCGCTCCGCGGCCTCGATGATGATGCCCGCATCGGCAAGGGTGAGCGCGATCGGCTTTTCGACAAACACGGCCTTGCCGGCTTCGAGCGCCTGGACGATGGAGTCGCGGTGATCGTGTTCCGGTGTCGAGACGAAGACCGCATCCACCCGGTCGTCCGTGATCGCCGCAAGATTGTCTGTGGTGACGAGAGTCCGCACCCGTGCGCTGGGCGAGCACATCCGCCTGCTGTCTGCTCCCGGTCGGAGATCGCCAGGAAGCTCCACGCCGGGATGGGTGGATGACAGGCTGGCACGCAGGCCGCCAATCCGCCCGCACCCGATCACCGCCACGCCCAAGCTCATCACGCGCCATCTTTCCGTCTCCCCGGCCATCAGAATTGACCGATCGTACAGATAGCGGTCAATGGAAAGGCCGCCCCGGTTACCCGGAGCGGCCCATCATGTCGGATATCGGTGAACCGTCTATTCCGCGGCCTGGGTCGCCGGCTGGAAGTCGGGGACCTCAAGCTCGGGAACAACCTTGTCGAGGAAGGTCTGAAGCTCTTCGAGCATGTCGTCCTTCGGCTGCTGCGCCCAATGCCAGATCAATGTGATGTATTCACACGGAACCTGCTCATAGATGCCCCTCCACTCCGCGATGCACTCATCGACGGTACCGCCAATGAAGATGCCGGAATCCTTCATACCCTTGCAGAAGCTCATCTTCCGTGCCCTGCGGGAACTGCGGGAAGAACGGACCGTAGAAGTTCTTGTAGATGTCCAGGTCGTACTCGCGCAGCTTCTTGTCATAGCCCGCCGCGGTATCGGCGAAATGCGGCCAGCGCACGATGTTCTGATTCTGCCCCAGCTGAACGTTGAAGCCGCTCTCATTGAGCAACTTTCTCGATAGTAATACTCGAGACAGCTCGACCACGCCCTTGGTGGGCATGAAGTAGGTCGGGATGAACCCGTTGCGGGCACAGAAATCGATGGAAGCCTGGCTCTTGGAGGCGGCCACGAAGACCGGCGGGTGCGGCTTCTGGATAGGGCTTGGGCACAACCGACACACGCTGGACGCTGCCGTCGGGGCCAATCTCACCCTCGGCACCGGCATCGCGGGCGATTTCCCAGGCCGGGTAGCCTTCAACGCCTGTTTCGTAGGGATAAGGCGCTTCGTAGAACTCACCTTTCACGCGAACGCTTTCCTGGGTCCAGGCGTCGATCACCATGCCCACGCGCTCTTCAAAGATCTGCCGGTTGCGCTCATCTGCGGCGCTGCCGTCGGAGACCGTGGCGGGGGATTCCGTAAACTGCCCCATCACATTGGCCCAGCGCGACTGATAGCCGCGCGCAAAGCCGACAAAGAACTTGCCCTTGGTCAGATGATCGATGATCGCCGTTTCCTCCGCGATCCGCAGCGGATCGTGGGTGGCGGCCACATAGCCCATGGCACCCACATGAGCGTTCTTCACCTGGCTGGCCCAATAGGCGTTCAGGACACCCGGGTTCGGACCGACTTCGTAACCCTCGGAATGGAAGTGATGCTCAATCGTGCCCAGGCCCCAGACACCCATGGCGTCGGCCTCTTTCACGATCTCCGTCCATTCGTGGACGATCTTGTGATACATGTCGCTGTCGTTGCCGAGCGGGCGCTTGGCCTTGCGGTCTTCCTCGCCATCGGCGGGGAACATCGGATACAGCTGAACAATGACTTTCGGTTTGGCCATTTCTGGCTCCTTTTGCCGGAGGAATCGTATTGGCAGCGGAGAATACGGCGCGCTAGCCATACCCGCAAATACCAAGTTACAATGCGAGGTATAGAAAAACCATATGTAGGTAATAATGCGCGCCCGAAATGGACTTCAAGCCCATGGATCTAAAGCAGATACGCGCCTTCGTGGCGGTCTTCGAAGGAGGCAGCATCAACAGCGCGGCAGCCAGTCTGCGATGTCGCGCAGCCCAGCCTCAGCCTGCAGATCAAGAATCTGGAAGAATCGGTTGGCGTGCAGCTGTTCGAGCGGCATGCGCGCGGGGTGCACCCGACCGCCGCCGGAGAGCGCTTTCTATGACGATTGCCGCCGCATTCTGGGCGATGTCGAGAACGCTGACGCAGAACATGCGGGAATTCGCCAGCGGCGTGTCCGGCGCACTGGATGTCGGCCTGATTCCCACGGTGACCAAGGGCGTGCTGGCCGAAGTGTCCTGCCAGCCTATATGGAAGCCCTGCCCAATGTGGATGTACGGGTGGTGGAGGCCTATAGCGGCAGCCTGACCAGCCTGGGTGATGTCGGGCGAGCTCGATTTTGCGTCTGGTCACCGAGCCGCCACGCCATGACGGGCTGGAAATGCGCGTGCTCTCGACCGAGCCGCTCGCCATGATTTCCGGGCGCAAAACCGGCCTGATCGCATCTCGAGCCGGTCCAGCTGCAGCGCATGCCGCCAGTGAAACTGGTCCTGCCCTCCTCTCAGCAACATAGCTCTGCGCGCCATCATCGAACGCTACATCAAGCTGGGGGACATCAAGGTCGAACGCATCATCGAAATCGACGGCCTGTTTGGCTCGCTGGAGTTCATCCGGCAATCGGATTTCTCGGCAATCCTTCCGGTCACGACAATCGTCCGGGACCTGGATCAGGGGGATGTCATCGTCAATCCGCTCGAGGATATGCAGACGACCTTCGAGTACTTCCTTGTCCACCAGACCCAGCGGCCGCTGTCCGCTGCGGCGCGCGAACTGGTGACCCGCCTGGAAGAAGCCCTCCGGCACACGGCGGAAGCCTGGGCCGAGCGTCCTCAGGAGGACACTCGCTGGCCGCGGAATGAGCTTATGGTTTCTGCCTGTCAGTGAATAGTTTCAGCTTATATGTGCGAGTATGGATGTCCGCCAGCTCGAACAGTTCGTCGCCGTCTACGAAGAGGGCAGCTTTTTCGCAGGCAGCCCGCCGCGCGAAATGCACACAGCCGGCGCTCTCCGTGCAGATTCGCCACCTGGAAGACGACCTGGGCGTGTGCCTGTGTTCACCCGCAGCGGCCGCGGCGTTGCTGCCGACAGTCGCGGGGAAACGCCTGTACGCTCGGGCCCTTTCCATTCTCAGCGCCGTCGCCGACACCCGCATCGCCGTGGGTGAACTCTCCGGCGACATCACGGGCTCCCTGACCATCGGAACGGTGCCGTCGGTCTCCCGCAGCGCCCTCCCCGCTGCGCTATCCCGCTTTACGGAAGCCCACCCCAATGTGGAACTGAGCCTGGATGAAGCCTATGGGGGCACGCTCACCGAACGCGTGGCCGCCGGAGAGCTTGATTTTGCAGTGGTGAGCAGTGCGGTCAGCCACGTGGGGATCGAGGCCACCCTGCTGGCTGAACACGAAATGGCACTGGTGTCGGGCCCCGTCTTCGGGCCTGACGCCGTATGAGCGGATCCGGCTCAGCGAATTGCCCCCCACTGCGCATGGTCCTGCCGACACGGCGTCATGCGATCCGCCAGTTGATCGACACTCACATCGCCCGGGCGGAACTCGAGGTCGAATCCACCATTGAATCCGATGGCCTGAACACAACACTCGAATATGTGCGGCACTCCGGATGGTCGACCCTGACTGCAGTCGCCTCGGTTATTGATGCTGGTGATTCCGGTGCGCTGGTGATCAATCCAATTGTCAAACCAAGAGCCGAGATGGACTACTATCTGATACGGCAGGTTCGCCAGCCACTCAACGGTCCGGGAGATCGGTTTTTGAATCTTCTCAGCGAGGAACTCGATGCCATCACAAGACGCTGGCGCATGCTTTCCAGAACCGCCGAATAAAGATAAAAAAATATAGTATTATCAGTTATTTACAGGCCTCATTTCATGTCAGACAAACAAATGCAACAACGGGTCATTGTTACAGCCGGCGGCTCGGGTATCGGCCGGGCCATCGTGAATCAGTTTGTGGCATCTGGTGCCCGTGTGCACATCTGTGATGTACAATCCGAACTGATCTCTGGCATGACGGAAAACAACATGAATGTAACCGGCACGCTTGCGGATGTCGGCAAACCCGCAGATGTCGAAACTCTGGTAGCCGAAGCTGTCACACAAATGGGCGGTGTGGATGTACTCGTGAACAATGCCGGGGTTGGCGGCCCGCGAGGCGCCATTGAAGACATATCCTACGAAGACTGGGATCGCACGATCAGCGTTAATCTCAATGGTATGTTCTATTGTATCAAGAATGTCGCGCCACACATGAAAGCTCAGAATTCCGGCTGTATCGTGAATATCTCGACGGCGTCAGCAAAGGTCGCCCTTCCAATGCGGTCTCCCTATGTGGCATCGAAGGTTGGTGTTTTAGGCCTGACCCACACAGTCGCCCGCGAATACGGCCCTTTCGGGATCCGTTGCAACAGCATTCTGCCCGGCTTGATCGACAATGAACGCGGACGCGGGATCGTCGCCAATCAAGCCATAGAGCGCGGCATCACAGCCGAAGAGCGTGAAGCCGAATTTCTGGAGTTCATTTCCCTGAAATGCTGGATCGACCCCAGCGAGGTCGGTGATCTGGCTGTATTCCTGGCATCTCATGCCGGTCGACACATCACCGGCCAGGACATTGGCATGGACGGCAATGTCGAGTGGGAAATCTAGCCGCCGGAGCACCAGATCATGCCGCTCGTTGAGCTGACAGCATTCCAGTTTGGATTCGCGTTCTTCGCGTTCTTTCTCGGCGGGCTCGTCAAAGGGACCGTGGGGATCGGGATGAAAGCCATTACCCTCGGTCTGATGGCGACAGTGGTTGAATTGCCGGTGGCAATCGCCCTGCTGATCGTCCCCGGGATCGCTGCCAATGCATGGCAGGTTTTCGGTGAGCCCGAGCTCCTGCATACAATTCGCCGCATCTGGACACTGCTTCTCGCCTGCTGTCTGGGTGTTTGGATAGGCGCAGAGATTTTGGTGGTGGCCGACACAAGACTACTCACCATCGGCCTTGGGGTCCTTCTCGCACTGTTCGCCAGCTATGCGCTGCTGGCACCTCAAATTCCCGCTCCGAGCACGACATGAACACTGGATGTCTCCAGTGTTTGGCGGAATCAACGGTGTGGCCGCTGGAATGACAGGCTCGGATGTAATCCCCGGCGTGCCTTATCTGCAATCTCTCGGACTAAAACGGGACATGCTTGTGCAGGCCATGGGCCTTCTGTTCCTGACTGCGACCTTCGCAATCACGCTCGCCTTCCAACAGAAAGGTCTGCTCAACAAGGAACTCGCGGTCTCGTCGGTCCTGTTCACAATCCCGGCTTTGGTGGGCTACTACATCGGTGCAAAAGTACGCCAACGCATATCGGAAGCCCGATTTCGTCTGGTTTTACTGCTCTCGCTCTTGCTCCTTGGTCTCTACATCGTGATGCGGAATTCGTTCTAGTACGGACTTACGCGTTGCCGTCTTCAATTCACCGCCCTATAGTTAACTTAATGGTTAAATAAAGCGCGGCTAGTAATGGGCGAATACCACGACACACTGTTTCCGAACGAACCTCAAAACTATCGCGTGGCACGCGATAATCTGCTGGCTGCGGAAATGGAGCTTCGCAGCCAGATAGAGGAGGTGGCCGCTAAACGCCGCGCACTCCCTCTCGGCGGCGCACTGAAGGAAGACTACGTCCTGACTGAAGGGTCACATGACCTTTCGATTGCGGGCCAAGCGAGGCAAACAAAATTCTCCGAACTGTTTGCGCAGGGTAAAAACACGCTTGTTGTCTATTCCTTCATGTTCGCCCCCAACGCCAATCCCTGCCCAGCCTGCACATCCCTGATCGATGGACTGGACGGAATGGCAACACATATCCGTGACCGCATGAATTTTGCGGTCTTTGCCAAAGCGCCAATCAATGAATTTCGAGCGTGGGGCCAAACACGTGGCTGGCGGAACCTTCGCCTGCTTTCCACAGGTCAAACGACTTACAATTCCGACTACAATGCCGAAACCAAAGACAACTCCCAGACGCCAGTGATCAACGTGTTTCGGAGAACCAATGACGGTATTTTCCACAGTTGGGCGTCAGAGATGGTTTTCGCGCCCTGGCCTGAGGGCATGCATCCCCGCCACGCCGATTCAATCTGGCCGTTGTGGAACGTCTTTGATCTGACTCCTGATGGCCGCGGTGATTGGTTTCCAAGAACAACCTACGACTGATCTATCAAACGGGAGAAACATCATGAGCAACAAGATTGAAGGCGGTTGCCAGTGCGGCGCTGTGCGCTATTCAAGCAGTGTCGCCCCTTCCATCACATTCAACTGCCATTGCACCCATTGCCAAATGGCCAGCGGCGCGGCTTTTACCACTGCCGTTGCAGTCCCACAGGGCACCACCGAGATTACCGGTTCCACCATGGTGCACACGCTCGCTTCTGATCTCGGGATACCCGTCCACCGACACCATTGTCCAACCTGTGGCAGCTATGTGTACGGCATCAGCGAAGGTTTCGGTGCACTGCCTTTAATGCTGTGACTCTCGATGACCCGAGTTGGGTGAAGCCGGAGATCGAAGTTTATGTCTGTAGTGCCCAGCCCTGGGCACATCTGCAACCAGACCTGCCTAAATTCGACCAGTTGCCTCCCATGGGTGAGGACGATTCCAGTCTCTAGCTAGCGATGAACAGTCCTGCTGCGAAACCTTCATCGACGACGAAGTTCGCGCCATAAACCGCTTTCCCCGTTGTCGGAGACGCCAGAAAAAGTGCAGCGTTTGCGATGTCTTCGGGTTTCGAATAGGTCCGGCCCGACGGGGTCAGCATGTCCATGAACTCAAGCACCGGCTTAAGCTCTGGATCTGTGCGAATATCTGCATTCATCGGGCTCTCGGTGTTGCCTGGGGAAATCGAGTTTACATGAATGCCCGAGCGGGACAGTTCAACTGCCATTGCCTTGGTCATCATCACGATGCCGGCCTTGGTGGCGCAGTACATTGCATAAGACGGTAATGCGACCACACCAGCCACAGACGCCATGTTGATGATGTTGCCACGCTTTCGACCAACCATATGGGGCACCACGGCATTCGCCATATTCCAAGTCCCCTTCAGGTTGATATCGACCATCCGGTTCATGTCCACCGGCTTGGTCTCCCCGGTGGGCGTCGGATAGAAAACGCCGGCGGCGTTGACCAGAATGTCGATCTTGCCGTGGTTCTTGAGAACCTTGTCGACGGTGGCCCGCACCTCGTTCGGCTTGGTGACGTTGCACACATAGCCCTTCGACTTGCGCTTGATGCCCTTGGCGACCTTGTTGGCCTTGCGGATGTTCGAGCTGGCGATGATCGCGCAGGTCGCACCTTCGGCTGCAAACTTCTGGGCGATGGCCTCGCCGATCCCCGAGGACCCACCGCTGATGAGTGCCACTTTGTTTCGCAATTCCATCGTCTCTCTCCCTTTTGATAATCGAACGTGGCCTAGTATCCGGCCGAAACGCCTTCATCCATGAGCAGCAAGGCGCCATGGGCAGCGCTGGCGTCGTCCGAACTCAGAAACAGGACATTGCCCCGGCCATCTCGCGTGGATCGGCAAATGGGCCGGTTGCTGAGCGTCTTGTCCTTGATGGTCTGGAAGATCTCCGCATATTCCGGCTCGGTCCGCACATTTTCGTTCATCGACGTCGCCGTGTTGCCTGGCGCCAGACAATTGACGTTGATGTCGTGCGGCGCCAGTGCGGCGGCGAGCGAGCGGGTCATATTGATGACAGCCGGCCTTCACCGCTGAATAGACAATGTAATTGCTACGGCCCGCAGTGCCCGCGGCGGAGCCCAGATTGACGATCTTGCCGCCACCGCCCGCGATCATGTGCGGAGCGACCGCGTTGCAAACGAAGAAACACCCCTTGAGATTGGTGTCACTCATGACATCGAACATCTCCTCATCCGTCTCGCCGATGCGGGTCGGGTAGAACACACTCCAGCTGCGTTCACAAGAATGTCGATACGCCCGAACTCGGCGATCACATCAGCCACCAGGGTTTCGACCTGTGCGAACGTCGCTGACATCACAGGTACAAAGGCCTTGGCATTGCCGCCACAGCGGCCCGCAGTCACCTGCGCCTTGTCCAGCGAAGAACTGGCGACCACCGCAACCCTGGCCCCCTCTTCGGCGAAACCGAACACAAACCTCTGCGCCGATACCTGACGAACCGCCCGTGATCAGTGCGACCTTGTTCTCAAAGCGCATCTCAACTCTCCCTAAACTGCAGCATATAAAGCTTCGATGAGTGGACCCGCGAAGGGTCCGGTATCGGCGATCGGCGCCATCCGATTGCCGCAATAACTGAACCCGATCTTGCGGGCCGGGTCGCCAAACCCGATCGCGCCACCAATTCCCGTATGCCCGAAATTGGCCGCGATGACCGCCAAACGGAAACGGCGGGCAGGACAGCATGAACCCGCAACCGAAATCGGAACGGCCGGTTGGTCATCCGGTCCAGATCATCCCAATGTTCTCGCTGGTCGCATCCGCGATGAGGTCCTCGGACAAGAGGCGCTTGCCGCCGATGACGCCGCCATTGGCCAAGCCCACCATAACAGGCGGGCGAATCGCACGGGCGTTGCCGTGGCCATTGGCCGATGCGTACTGGTTGTAGACCCAGTCGTCGGAGTTGAAGTCCTCGGCTTCTGGCATGGGGTTCCAGGCGCGCAGCAAGCGGGGAATCCGCCTCGCCCTTGATGCCGTCGCGCGACGGTGTGCCCGGAGTTTCGACGAATTCGGCACGCCGGGCGGCCTCGTGATGCGGTCAGCCCGATCCCGAAATCGATGCCGAAATGGCTGCGCAACATTCTCCCGCCAGAGGGTCCCCACATCGCGGCCATCCGCGTGCCGGATCAGGCCATTGAGCAAAGGGACCGTAGGTGAACGAGTGGTACGCCCCGCCCGTGCCCGGCTCCCATTCCGGGGCCGCCGCCTCCAGCGCCGCCTCCACGGAATGACCGTCCCACAGGGAACCGGCAGGCGCCGCATCGGCATAGATCACGCCGGATTGATGGGAGATGAGCGTGCGAACCGTCATGTCTTCCTTGCCGTCACCCGAGAACGCCGGCCAGTAGGTCGCAACCTTCTCCGTCATATCGACGGCGCCCTGGTCCACCAACGTCAGCAATGCGACAGCGGAGCAGGCTTTGGTCACGGACATCATGCAAGGCCGTGGTGTCGCGTCTCCCAGAGATCTGGGTGCGCGCCGCATCCCGATACCCACCCCAGAGATCGACAACCACCTCGCCGTCGATCACGACAGACACACACGCCCCGAGCTCGTCGCCGCAGACCGGGTCGCCATGATCCATGTTGTGCCGGAAGGCCGCTTCGATGATCGGCGAATAGCGGATCGCAATGTCCGGAAACGGGAATGCCTGTCATGGGCTACTCCGCAGCCGCGCGCAAACGTTCGATGTTTCATCGGTCGCGAGCGCGCCATCATCCGCTGAATGACGACACGCGATAGACGTCACGGGCGCGCTCTCGGATAGACAGGAACCCCTCGGAGACCTGCACCCGAACCCGCTCGGGGTCGCGCTCGGCAGGTGGCCCGAACCCGCCGCCGCCGCAGGATCGGGACTCGATCAGTTCACCGGCATCCAGGAAGACCTGCCCCACCCGGGGCACGTCTTCCTGCCCGCCATCGGCACAAAGATCTTGTGCTGCCCGGCATTCGCCGCCCCCAGACCACCGCGCACACCTTTGGGACCGTTGATCGAGCCATCCGAATTGTAAATCAGCGACATGGAGCCGGCCCGGGGGCCGTAGCGGGCGAAAGGCCTGCGGCGCACCACAGGTCCGACCGGCGCCCTCGGTGTCCGGGAAGAAATCCCCGCGCGTGCACATAGATCGGCATCCGCAATTCATCCAGCTCGACCGAATCCAGGAAACACATGCCCGCATTGCCCACATGGCCGACCGTCCACCAGGCATCTGTGTGATGCGCTGGCCGCGCCGCATGTTCGGCCCAGAAAACACTTGGTTGATATAGGGCTTGCCGGTTTCCGGATTGATGCCGGAGACCACGGCCGCGGCCGGCGGACTGGACGCGCCACACTCGGCGAGCCCGATCGATTCCGAAATCTTCGCCATCGACGCCTGTACCGAATTGGAAACCCGGTCGGCCACATTGGTCGTCGCGGCCGAGCAACTGGTCGGATGAGCATGGGAATACCGACCACGCAGTTTTCACGCAGCTGCACGGAAATGCGCCGAAACGAGCCGGCATTCTTCGGCACGGTGTGGTCGATGGAGTTGAACACGCCGACCATCGCGGCCGTGCGCGAACAGGCTTCCGACAGGTTCAGACCGCAGGGCATGGTGTCCGGATTGTCCCGCAAATCCACATCTCACCATCGCCGCGTCCGGGTCGACGGTCACCGAGACGTTGATCTTCACGCCCTCTTCGGGCGTGCCCGGGATCGGATCATGGGTGCTGGAGTGGCTTGCTGCACCAGCAGGAAGCGCCCGCAGAGGCGGCCTCCATCCGGGATTCGGAGTAGTCGAAAGAATCTTGGTCGCGAAGGATTCGAGCTGGTCCCAGCCGACATCCTCGCCCAGCCCGATCAACTCCCGTCTCGCCGATGCGGGCAGCCCCGACCATCGCCAGATAGTCGCCCCACCACTGGTCAGGCACCCGGATGCGCAGCTGGCACATGCGCACGATGTCCTCGATGTTCTCGTAGTCCTTCTGAACCTTCACAGCCGGGAAGATCAGCGCGCCTTCTTCGTACAACATCACGGCGCGCGCGCGTGATAGGTCGTCGGGATCGAGTTGCCGATATCCGCCTGATGGGCTTTCGCTTCGACGGTGAACCGATGGCGGCCGCCACGTCGTCCATCACCGGCACGAGGATGGTGTGGTCCGCCGGATGCGAACAGCCGTGATAAGGCGAGTTGTGGAGATAGGCATCCCCGGCGCAAAAATCAGGATGAAACTCCGCCATGGAGCGCGCCATGATGTCCGGGCCGGACAGGACATGGATGGGCAGGCTCTCGGTCGCGGTCAGCAGCTGATGGTCTGCAGTCACGATACAGCAGGAAAAATCACGGGCCGTGTTGAGAACGCCCGAACGGCCGGTGCGCAGCAGCGTGTTGGCCATTTTGCGCACGATCCCATCGAGCCGGTTCGACAGCAGGGCGAGCTGAACGCCGTCCAGCGCGTCGGCCTCAATCGTTGTTGTGCAGGGCGGTGACCATCAATCCGACATGCCCGCGCGCTTCACTTCTCGTCGCGGCCAGGTCCACATGGCCGGCACGCATCCAGCACAACGCCATAGACCGACGCGGCGCGTTCGACGCTGACATATTCCTCGCGCACATCATGGGCGACCATTTCCGGGTCACGGTGCTTTCGGGTCCCCATATCCGCCGCCGCCGCACGACTGCGAGCCGATCAGTTCACCCGCGAACGAGATTGACCACATCGCAATTGGGCAGGTCCTCATGTTCGCCATTGCGGGTGATCCGAAACTGGCTGGCACTTGGCACCGCCCAGCCCGCCGCGCACACCCTTGCGGGCCATTGATCCCGCCGTCGCTGACATAAGCCACATCCAGCTTGCCCGTCCGGGGGCCAAACTCCGTATAGGCCGAGCGCGCGCCGCAAAAGCGCCCAGCGCCTTCCGTGTCGGGCGCAAAGGCGCGGGTCTTGACGAAAATGGGCTGACGCATCTCGTCGAGTTCGATCGAATCCTGATAGCAGAGCCCGCCATTGCCCACATGACAGATCGACTGCCAGCAATCGGCGTCCGGCGCGCCCGCACCGCCTGTCAGTCCCAGGAACACCTGATTCACAAAAGGCTGTCCGCGCGCTTCATCAATTCCCGACACTACACCAGTGGAAGGCGGGATGATGGCACCGCACTCAGCGAGGCCAAACCCGTCGGCGATTTGGGCAATCGCCGCCTGCGTGGGATTCGAGACACGGTCAGCAATATTCGTGGTCGCGACCGAGCAACTGGTGGGATGCTTGGGAATACCGCAAACGCTATTCTCGCGCAGTAATACCGCGATCCGTCCGAACGATCCCGCATTCTTCGGCACCGAGTGGTCAATGGAATTGAAGACCCCCACCATGGCCGAGGTCCGCGCGCAGGCCTCGGACAGGTTGAGACCACAGGGCTGCGCATCCGGGTTATCCCGCAAGTCGACAGTGACCTTTCCCGCATCAGGATCGATGGTCACGATGCTCTTGATGGTGATGCCATCCTCCGGGGTACCGGGGATTGCGTCATGGGTAGATGTTCGAGTGGCTGTACCGGCCGGAAGCTGTCGAATGGCGCCGATCATGCGTTCCTCGGAATAGGAAAACCACTGCTCGTTGAAATTCTCCAGTGTGTCCCAGCCAACCTCCCGGCCAAGAGCGAGAATTTCCCGCTCGCCAATGCGGGCGGCCCCCATCATGGCCAGAAAATCACCCCACCATTGATCGGGCACCCGGATACGCAACTGACACATCCGGACGATGTCCATGTTGTATTCGTAGTTTTCCTGCACCTTCACGGCGGGAAAGATCAGTGCGCCTTCCTCGTAAACGTCGCGCGCCGTGCCGTGGTAGGTGGTCGGAATCGAGTTCCCGATATCGGCCTGGTGAGCTTTTGCTGCGACCGTGTAGCGATGAACTCCATCGTCATCAATCACCGGAATCAGGATCGTGTGGTCAGCCGCATGAGAACATCCATGATAGGGCGAATTGTGCAGAAAAGCGTCCCCCCGCTTCAGGTCCGGATGATACTGCTTCATCGTTTGCGCCATGATGTCCGGGCCCGATAGCACGTGGATCGGCAGGGCCTCGGCGACGGCGACGAGCTTGTCATCGCCGGTTAGGATGCAGCAGGAAAAGTCACGGGCAATGTTCAAAACACCCGAGCGACCGGTGCGCATGAGGGTGTTTCCCATCTTGCTGGAAATGCCTTCCAGGCGGTTCGAAAGCAACGCAAGCTGCACGCCATCGATTCTCGTTTTCTCCGACATCACGCGCTCCCTTCCGTTACATTCTGTCCCGGCACGATCGAAACACTCCCCGAAGCGCGACGTTCGGCCGTCGCCCCGGGATCGACAACCACGGTGGTGAAGGGGGATTCAATGATAGCGGGTCCCGACAGAACCTCGCCTTCCTTCATCGCTTCGAAACGCCGCACGGTCGCGTCCACGTGGCCATGGCCCGAGAAATAGACCTTCCGCGTGCCATCCACCAAGGTCTTGAAGTCACGTTTGGCCAGCGACCCGCTTTCTCCTTCGCGCAGACGACACTTCACCGATGCCGTCCAGCCAACAACCTCGACACCGGATTCCGGATCGTTGATCGCGAAGATGTCTTCGTGAACCTTGTGAAATTCCCGCACCAGCGCTTCTATATCCGCATCGCTTTCGAAACGACGTGAGGCCAGCGGCACTTCGATCTCCCAGACCTGTTCTGGATAGCGTGCTTCGGCAAAGAACTCGATGACCTGTTCGAGCGAGCCTGCGCCCGGTCCGTCAATGAATTGATTGCAACGTGCCTCGAGCACATCAAGGATCGCATTGACGCCAGCCGCATCGAAACTCTCCGAAGTCGCGAAAAATGTCCGGGTGTATTGCGCATGCAGATCCGACATCATGGCACCGGCCGCACTCAACGCTGCGCCGACTTCGGGGATGATCACCCGTTCACTGCCAAGACGACGCCCGATGGCCGTGGAGTTGATCCCGGCCGCACCGCCACCACCGATCAGGATCGCGTCCCGGGGATCGATCCCCTGATTGACCGTGATATCGACTATCGCCTGCACCATGTTCTCGGTTGCGATCGAAATCACCGCTGCCGCCGCATCCTTCAGACTGAGCCCCATCGGTGTGGCGACCTCCCGCTCGATCGCAGACCGTGCCGCATCAATATCAAGCGACATGTTGCCGCCGAGGAAAAATGCGGGATCAAGATAGCCCAGCACCAGCGACGCATCGGTCACGGTCGGCTTATCGCCTCCCTGCCCGTAACAGGCAGGTCCCGGCACGGCACCGGCGCTCTGCGGCCCCACATGAAGCATACCCCCATCATCAACCCAGGCAATTGACCCACCACCCGCGCCGATGGACTTAACGTCGACCGAAGGGAACCCGGTCATATGCCCACGATACGGCTGACCGATCCAAGTCTCGCGGGACCAAGGAATGCGCCCCTTGCGCACCAAACTGACGTCATAGGTTGTACCACCAGTATCGGCGATGATCGCTGTGTCCGATCCTTCATCCTCGCGCGCAAAATATCGTCCGGAAACCGGTGCCATGGACGGACCGGAGTTGATCAGGTGAATTGGCTGCTCGGCGATGTCACTGGCATCCATCATACCGCCCTGCGAAGTGACAATCAGAACACGCCCACCAAATCCGGCATCGCTCAAACGTCCTGTCAGATTTCCCATATATGCGCTCATCTGCGGCTTGAGCGAGGCATCAATTGCCGCCGAAGACGCACGCCGGTATTCCCGCAAAGACGGATTCAGAACATGGGACAGCGTGTAAGGCACACCAGGCAGATGCTGCGCGATCAATTCACCCACGCGATCTTCATGGGCCGGATTGATGATCGACCAGAGCAGACAGACGGCAACGGCCTCGACATCCTTGCGTTTCAGGTCTTCCAGAATTTCGACCACCCGACCTTCGTCGAGGGGACTCATTTCGCTGGCATCGGAAAGAATTCGGCCCGGAACTTCGTAGGAAAGTGCACGCGGGATGTAGGGCTGTGGATAGGGCACCGTGAAATTGAACGGCTCCATCCGTCCCCCTTCCCGAAACACCAGAATGTCCCGATGGCCTTCGGTGGTAAGGAATGCCGTCTTGGCCGTATTTCCGGTCACGATCGCGTTGATCGCATGGGTCGTGCCATGAATAAAAAGGTCTGCCTTATCCAACAGGACTTCAAGGCTCATGCCAAAGTCATCAGCTGCAACCTGCAGACTGTCGATCACACCTCGAATCGGATCATCTGGCGTTGTCGAAGCCTTGAACATGTGGAGGCCGTGATCATCATCCTCGACAATCAGGTCCGTGAACGTCCCCCCGGTATCAACAGCAAAGCGCATGGTTTCCCCTCCCTAAGCGATTCCACAACGCTGCCAGATAAGTGAGAGCGATGAAAGGCGTGGGACGCCTTTGCGCGAAACAAAATCATTGCGGTGGGGAAAATTCAGGTGCGGTTCTGGATCCTGCCGTCCGTGCTTCGTCGGATGGTGATTCCGATCAGCCAAAAAACCTGGCAACAGTCTCCACAAAAGTGTCACGCGCCTGAATCTGCGGGCAATGTCCGCAATCGGGGATTTCCACCAACTGCGCGCCGGGAATACCCTCGTGCAGGGCATAGGACAGGGCCGGCGGTGTCGTCTGATCATCCAGACCGATCATCACGAGTGTCTCGTTCTTGATTCCGCCAATCTGGTCGGCCATTTCCACATTTGCCAGAGCACGGGCCGTGGCGGCGAAGGCTTTGGGATTGCACGTTGCGAGTGCAGCCTTGCGTTCGGCAATAATTTCCGGATTTTCGGCGATATAGCCCTCCGGGAACATCCGCAGCATAGCCGCATCAAGCACGGCCTCCATGCCATCGGTTTCCACCATGTTAGCCAGAAACCGCAGAGGTGCCTTTGCTTCTTCAGGAAAGGCCGGGCCTGTATCCGCCAAAATCAGTTTGCCGAAGCGTTCGCCATGATTGATCGCCAGAGAGACACACATGAAACCGCCGGCCCCATTGCCCAGAACCGATGTATCATCGGACAAACCGGCAGCATCCATGATCCCGGCAATGCGATCTGCATAGTCGTGCACGGTGGGTTCGGGGTTCTCAAGCGGCGGCGTCGTGCCATAACCGGGTAGGTTCGGTACAGTCACGCGAAAGCGGCTAGCCAAATCCGGTAATGCGCGGTCAAACACACTGCGCTCGGCCAGCAGTGTATGCATCAAAAGCAGGTCGGGACCCTCACCAACCTGAATAACGTCCGTATCTGGCACATCAATTTGACGTATTTCCATAACCCTGAACCCAAAATTTATTGTTGTATTTCTGCATCTTATTCGGTGTTGCTACGAATAAGGATTGCCTCAGCAAGACTGGCCCCGTCCTCGCTTCCGGACGCGTTCGGCCCCAGCCAGACCATTAGAATATCGGCGTCCTTACCGTCAACTGCAACGAGTGTGTGCGCCATTGAACTATCCAGATAGGCGCTGTCACCTTCGTCGAGTCGCACCGGATTATAGTGCTCGGAGTGAACCTCGATGGAGCCCTGCAACACATAGAAGAATTCTTCACCCGAATGGGCCAGCAGACCATCGATCTTGCTCGGATCATCCGCCTTCACACGCTCAATCAGCGGCGTCATACGCTTGTGGCGTAAGTCGGCACAAAGCGCATACATGTCATATTTCGGGGTCGAGCGAAATGCGGCGTCAGCTTTTCGACTCACCGTCATACGCGCCGAAACATTGGCGTCCTGATCATCCAGCATAACCAGATCACTCAGGGATATACCAAGCCCCTCCGCCAGGCGCATGAGGTTGGCAAAAGTCGGAGAAACTTGATCATTTTCGATCTTCGAGAGGGCGGAGATGGAAAGCCCGGTCGCTTGTGAAACTTCCGAAAGCGTTTTGTGCTGCGCCTTCCGCAGACCACGGACTTTCGGCCCGAGAGTCGGCACGCTGTTCAAAGCAGATCCGGTGCGCAGGTCGTCCATATCTATACTCTTCATATTGAACGCCCCTCAACAGTGCGACTCGCGCGGCCACAACCTTCTCAAACAAACGGTTGAGAATTATTCGGCCAGTACGGTGTCAATCACCCAAGCGCCGGTTTTGCATCATGATCCTTATCCACGGTTTATTACTTTAAGAAAACTTTTCCCATACGACAAAAGTGTTGTAACGTTTCGTAAGGGCCGTCGCACTCCGACGGTTTTTCAAACCTTGCCTGGGTACCCCAATTAATGAGGCAGGAACTGGGAGGAACTTAAATGTTCGAAACTATCAAGTGGTCGGAACTCTCGCGCCGCGAGATTCTGAAAGCCGGTACCGCGGCCGCCGCCGTCGGTGCAGCAACTCCAATGATGTCGGGCGCGGCCTTTGCCGGCTCGGAAGAAGACGCGATCATCGCCTCAGCCAAAAAGGCTGCGCCGAATGGTGCCGAAGTAACAGGTATCATGTGGTCGAACTATCAGGTCGCCGTGTCCGGCGTGATCAAGGAATTTGGCGATGCCACCGGCATTACCCTTCCGAAGATTCAGGACATCAGCACCTTCGAAATCCCGCAGCGTGCCATGGCCGAAGCGCTTTCGAAGTCACCTGAATTCGACTTCTTCCATGTCGACACCAACATGATCCCGTCGCTGGCCTCCGCCGGTCTTCTGGAGCCGTTGGACGATTATATGGATGCCGCGAACTTCAAGATCAACGCGGTTGGTGATTTCGGGAAATTCCTGACCTACAAGGGCAAGACCTACGGCATCACCACGGACGGCAACGTCCATACGCAGTTTATCCGCAAGGATCTGTACGAGAATCCGGACGAGCGCAAAGCCTTTGCTGACAAGCACGGCAAGGAAATGGCGTGGCCGGAGACCTGGGAAGATGATCTGGAGCTTATGAAGCACTTCCATCGTCCCGATGAAGGTCTTTGGGGCACCGCGAGCCTTCGTGATCGTGGGTCGTCCATCGCGTGGTGGTACATGTACCTCTATAGCGCTGGCGGATTCCCGTTCACCGACGATATGGAGCCGAACATCAACAATGATGCCGGCGAATATGCTGTCCAGACCTATCTGGACCTGAAGCAGGTTTCCCATCCGGAAGCTGCTGGTTGGGGCACCCCGCAGATGATCCCGCGGATCATCAACGGCAATGCCTTCTCCTGTCAGTACTGGGACGGCATCGTGGCTCTCGCTGAGAACCCGACCAAGTCGAAGACAGCTGGCAAGTGGTCCTACGGGCCGGTTCCGGGATCGCGCTTCAGCGGCAAGCTGATCAAGCGTTCCGTCTCGACACCGAATGTCGGCATCCTCGTCAACCGTCACAGCCCCCGCAAGGCGGCCATGGCGCATATGGCAATGTATCTCGGCACGGCCGCAAACAGCGCCCGCATCGTCGGCGATCCGGTCAACACGTTCCACGATCCGTGGCACGTGGATCACTTCAAGGCAGGCTCCCTGCCCGAGAAGATCTACACGAAGGGTGGCATGGACTCGATCAAGAAGAATCTTGAAATCGTGACCCCGCCGATCTTCCTGACAGGCCTGCTCGAGTTCGAGACCGAGCTGAAGAGGAACCTGTCCGAAGCCTATGCCGGTGACAAGACCGCCAAGCAGGTTGTCGCACAGACATCCGATGCCTGGACCCGTTCGATCCGCCGCATCGGCAAGCGTCGTCTCAAGGAAGAACTCGCGACCTACAAGTCGCTGTTCCCGAAAGTCGACGTTCCGTCCTGATCGACGGCCGGCCTTTTCAGGCCGGATCCTTCCTAAAGACACCCCGGGGCGCACTGCGCGCCCCGGGGCTATAGGGACATTTATAAAATGACAGCTGACACAACGATGTCTGTTGCGCCAAAGCCGAACAAACGTGAGGCAACACGCGCGCAGGGTATCCGTAAGTTCAAATGGGCCGTCCTGACGCCTTTTCTGGCGCTGATGATCTTCATCTTGCTGCCGGCTTTCCTGTTGCAGGGCTATTTCTCATTCTATGCCTTCTCGATTTTCGATGCGGGTGACGACACCTCCATCAGGTCCTATTTCCGGGCTTCGCAGTGGGTCGGGCTTGATCTATGGAAGGACGCGCTGACCGATAGCAAATTCGGATTTGCAATTATTCGTTCTCTGATGTTCTCGCTTGGCGTGACGATCGGCTGTTTCGTTCTTGGCTTCGCGCTTGCCCTGTTGATGTACCGTCCGTTCCGCGGCCAGGGCTTTTACTACATCTTCTTTATCTCTGCCGATGCTGACGGTGCCGATCGTGATCGCCTATACCGGCGAAATGATCCTCTATCAGAACGGTCCGCTAAACGACATTCTCAGTCATCTCACGGGCCTGCGGATCGAGGCCCAGTTCCTCTACAAACAGGAAATTGCGCTGACGACGATCGGCTTCATGGAAATCTGGAACTGGACCCCGTTCAGCTTCATTATCATGATGGCTGGCCTGGCCTCGCTCCCCAAGGAACCACAGGAAGCCGCACAGATCCTCGGTGCCAACAAATGGCGCATTTTCTGGGAAGTGCAGCTTCCCCTGCTCCGTCCGGTGATCATGCTGGCACTGATCCTGCGGTTTCTGGAATCCATGGCCGAATTCCCAAAGACATGGGGCCTCCTTCAGGGCGGTCCCGGCTCGGCAACCGAAACCATTCCGGTCTACATCTTTATCAACGCCTGGCAGTTCTTCGACCTCTCCTACGCGGCCGTTCTGTCCTATCTGGTGCTGTTCATGATGATGGGAATCGTTCTATCTGCGATCTGGCTTCTCCGTCGCGAGAAGAAGAGCCTGGATGCCATGTATGAATCGAAGCCGGAGGAGGCCTAGATCATGGCTATGACAAAAACACAACGGCGCAACGCTTTCTCGGCCTTCCGCTACCTCATGCTGACCTTCTGGTTGCTCATCGTTGCCTTCCCGATCTTCTGGATGGTTTCGACGTCATTCAAACCTGACAGTGAGTGGTTCGCTTGGCCTCCGGTCTATATTTCCGAAAATGCCACTTTGCAGAACTATCTGGTCGTCTGGGCTGATGTCAGCGAATACGCGACCAATGAAAAAGGGGAACTGCAGACATATACCCAGTCGCTTCAGCGTCCCTGGGAAGCGCTCGGCAACAGCGCGATTATCTCGGTCATCGCAACCACGCTGTCGGTTCTTTTTGGTTCCGTCCTCGCCTACGGCGTCTCGCGATATCAGATCCTGTCTGAAGGACGAATGTTCCAATTATTGATGTTGCGAATGGTGCCACCAATCGTATTGGTGGCGCCCATCTCCATCTGGTACAGCTCCCTTGGATTGCTTGATACGATCCTCGGACTGGTGATGCTCTATTTCCTGACCACCCTTCCCTACGCGGTGTGGATGTCGAAAAGCTTCATCGATGAAGTGCCGCGGGAAATGGAGCAAGCCGCAGAAATTCTGGGAGCGAGCCGCGCCCGCACGATATGGGAGGTGGTGCTGCCACTTGTCCGGTCGGGCCTGGTGGCAACCTTCCTGTTTATCCTGATTTTGACCTGGAGCGAGTATTTACTCGCACTGCTGCTGTCGAAGACGGCAGTTGTGACCCTCCCGGTTGAATTGTCGAAATACCAGGGATCGACCGAAGGCCGTGTCTATGGACGTCAGGCCGCACTCTCGGTCGGCATTACACTCCCGCTCATTGTGGTGGGTATGATCATCCGCAAGCATCTTGCTCGTGGGTTTAGTTTTGGAATGGTGAGGAGGTAAGCGAGCCATGTCGCGTATAGAACTCGTAGACCTGCGCAAGGAATACGGCAACGTCGTCGCCGTGAAGGCAATGGATCTGACGATCGAAGACGGTGAATTCATCGTTTTCGTCGGCCCGTCAGGTTGTGGCAAGACCACAACACTACGGATGATTGCCGGATTTGAAGACCCCACGAATGGGGAAATCCGGATCGACGGCACTGTCGTCAACGAAAAAGAGCCGGGAGATCGGGATCTGGGCATGGTGTTCCAGAGCCACGCCCTCTTCCCGCACAAAAACGTCGCCGACAACATCGCCTTCGGCCTGCGCATGAAGAAAGTCCCACAGGACGAACAGGCGGCGCGGGTGAAGGAAGTCTCCGAACTCGTTCGCATCACGCATTTGCTGGGCAAAATGCCTGCGCAGTGCTCGGGTGGTGAATCACAGCGTATCGCGCTGGCACGTACCCTTGTGACCGAGCCATCGAACTTCCTGCTTGATGAACCCCTGTCCAGTCTGGATGCCAAGCTCCGTCGCGAACTGCGCGCCGAGTGCGACCGTCTCCATGACGAGTTGCAGAAGACATTCATCTACGTCACCCATGATCAGGAAGAAGCCATGACCCTGGCGGACCGGATCATCGTGATGAACCAGGGTGAAATCGTGCAGCAGGGCACACCGATGGAGATCTACAGTGATCCGGTCTCCTATTTTGTGGCGGATTTCTTCGGCAATCCGGCGATGAATCTCATCGATGGTGAATTTGCCAAGAGCGGCGACGGGATGGAGTTCAAGAGCGGCCATTTCGATATTCCGCTTCCCGCCAAATTCAGTGCTGTCACGTCAGGCAGCGGAACACTTGGCATCCGTCCTGAGAATGTCGGGATTGGGGCCAGTTCCGGCGGCGCTACGATCGAGCGCGAAGTTGAACTCGTTGAACCACTGGGCAAGGACACCCTGCTCTATTTCGAAACCGAAGAAGCCCGTCCCTTTGTGGCCGTTATCGAAGGCACCGAAGAAGTGAAACGTCACGCAAATGTGACTATCAACTTCCCGGATGACGCGATCTTCCTGTTCGATGCGAACGGCGACCGCATCCGGTAACTCGGAGAGCAGACACACCAATCAGGCGCCGCGTACCGGATTCCCGGTTCGCGGCGTTTGTCTTCATAAGGAGCAAAACCAATGCCAATCGTGAACACAGGTCGATTTGACATCAACTATGTCGAAGAAGGTGAAGGCTTTCCCGTCCTCCTGATCCACGGGCTTGCCGGAGACCACACTGCCTGGCTACCGCAGATTGCAGCCTGGAAGGACAAATACAGGGTCATCGCGTTTGACAACCCCGGTTCCGGCGACAGTTCCCTTGTTTCCGAACCCACCGGAACGGCTGATCTGGCAGATGCGACCCTTGGGCTTATGGAAAAACTGGGAATCGAAAAAGCACATATTGTCGGTCGCTCCATGGGTGGCGCTGTCGCACAGCATATGGCCCTTAAAACGCCCGAGCGCATGCAATCCCTGGCCCTCGCAGCATCCTTTGCCCGGCTCGATCCTGTGGGTGCACAGGTGATCAAGAACCTGCAGCAATTGCTGGCCTGGCGCAAAAACTGGGCGGAATGGGCCCCGCATGCAGTCTATCTGTTTGTCGCTCCGAAATTCTTCAACGAGAACGAAGAACTGATGGCGAAAATCACCGCTCTGGTCAGTGGGGAAGACCGGGACATCGTCTCCTACGATCATCTCGCCACAGCCTGTATCGAACATGAAGCTCTGGATCTTTTGTCCGACGTTCAGACCCCGACACTGGTCATGGGCGGACAATACGACCCGATCTGCTCGATGACTGCGCAGAACTGGATGATGGACAAGCTACCGAATGCGGAACTCAAAATATTCGAGAATTCGAGCCACTTTTTCCTGATGGAAGAAGCCGCCAAGGCCATGGCCACCATGGAAGCCTGGTTCGAAAAGAACGCTGCGTGAAATCTGAAACACAAGGACCCGGACAATGCCCAAAGTGAATTGCGGCCGATTTGATCTGAACTATGTTGAACAGGGTGACGGATTTCCCGTTGTTCTTATTCACGGCCTCGCAGGCGACCACACTGCCTGGCTGCCACAGCTGGACCTGTTCAGCGACCGCTACCGTGTGGTGGCCATGGACAATCCTGGATCAGGTGACAGCACACCGGTGGATGCACCCTGCACCACCGAAGAACTCGCCGATACCGTGCTCGCGCTCATGGACAATATGGGCATCGACAAAGCCCATGTGGTCGGACGTTCACTTGGTGGCCTCATCGGGCAGCATATGGCATTGCGTGCGCCGCATCGGATGCAGTCGCTTATTCTTGCCGCATCCACACCGCAGGTGGATCCGATCGGCAAGCGTATCCTGGAGAACATGCGCGAAGTTCTCGAATGGCGTGACAACTGGGAGGACTGGGCCCGACATTCGGCCCATATGTTCGTGGCCCCCGGTTTCTACAACGACAATCCCGAGGCCATGGCCCGGATTGAAGCCCTCGTCGGCAATGAAGCCCGCAGCAAAATTTCCTATGTGAACCTCAATCACACCGCTCTGACCCACAACATGTCAGACCGCCTTGGTGAGATCGCCTGCCCGACCCTGATCATGGCCGGACGCGTGGACCCGATCTGCTCGATGCACGGCACGGATATCCTGTCAGCCGGCATCCCCAACTCGGAAACGGTCGTGTTCGAGAAATCGAGCCACTTCTTTCTGATGGAAGAGTATGAGAAGTCGATGACAACCCTCACCGACTGGTTTGCTAAACATACTCCGTGAGGATCAGAGCCGGGTGGCGTCAACGATCGGGTAACGCGTGTACTGGCTCACCCAGTCAAAGCCCACAAAATCCACATAAGCGTCCATCAACTGCCTCGTGACCGGCCCGGGAATTGCGCCATCCCCGAAAACGCGGCCGTTCACGCTGCTACAGGGACAGATGCAGAAACTAGTTGAAGTGATGAACGCTTCATCTGCGTTATAGGCATCGTACATGTCGTAATCCTGTTCCACGCAGGGAACACCCACCTTCTCGGCCAGTTCCATCACGGTCTGACGGCTGATACCTGGCAGGACATAGCGCTCGTGAGGGGTGACCAGCCTGCCTTCGGAAACAAAGAAGACATTGCTGCCCCGACCTTCGGCGATATTGCCATTGTGATCGAGCATCAGCGCGTAGGCTTCAGGATTCTGTGCTGAAACCTCCTCATCGGCCATGATCAGATTGAGATAGTTGTGGGTCTTCGCCCGCGGACTGAGCATATCGGGGGCCGTACGACGCACCGATGAGACAATCATGTCGATCCCGTCACGATACAGCTTCGCCCGATTGGCCAGCGGCAGTGGCAGGCTTTCGACAATCACCGTCGGGCCCACATAATCGGGCCACGCGCTGCGCTCATTAGGGATCTACAATACCCCGGGTGATCCGCTGGGAGACCCAGAGGTCTTCGTCTGAAGCGATTGTGGGCAGGTTTCGCTCCACAATTTCCTCGGTGATCTTCGCCATCTCTTCAATCGACAGGCCTGGATCAATTCCCACATAACGCAGGGAACGATAGAGCCGCTCAAGATGTTCGCGCACCTTGAACACCTTCTGTCCAAAGGTCCGTGTCGTGTCGAACACGGCATCGCCGTATTTCACGCCCCGGTCGCGGAACGGCAGTTTCGCTTCATTCTCGGGTATGTATTCGCCGTTCAGATAAACCGTACGCTGGTTGGGAATGGACATGAAATTCGATCCTCCAGAAAGCCCCCCTTACGCGTTGCGTTGAAGGGTCTGTTCGTTCCAAGATGATCACCATAACACATGGATAACCGGGGGAAATATCATGGCGAAATACGGTGTTGGCCAACCAGTGCGTCGCAATGAGGATCCACGTCTTCTCACCGGACGTGGCAAATTCAATGACGATGTACCTCGAGACGGAGAGGCCATGGGCTTTGTCCTGCGCTCGCCGCATGCACATGCTGATATTCGCGCGATCGATACATCTCGTGCAGCAAATATGCCCGGTGTCCTTGCTGTCCTGACCGGCCAGGATCTCGCCGATGACGGGATTGGCGCCTTTCCAGGACCGCCGCCATTCTTCGCCTCGCTGACCAAGCCGGACGGCTCGCCACTGATATACCCGCCGCAATATGCGCTGACATCCGATCGTGTCCGCTATGTCGGCGATCCCGTGGCCTTTGTCATCGCCGAAACCCTCGATCACGCACGCGATGCCTCAGAAGCGATCGACATCGACTACGCACCATTGCCGTCAGTCGTCGATACCGCAGCGGCCATGGATGACGACAAAGTGCAGCTTTGGGACGATGTGCCGAAAAACTTCCTGTTTCAGGCCCAGATTGGGGATAGCCAAGCAACGACTGCTGCCTTCAACAGCGCCGCCCACGTCTCCACCGTGCGACTGGTCAATCAACGTATCGTTCAAAATTCCATGGAAGTCCGTGGTGCGATCGGCAGCTATGATACAGATAACGGCCGCTACACGCTCTATACGTCCAATCAGAACCGCCACATGCTGCGGGACTGGATCGCGAATTCATTCCTAAAATGCGACCCGTCCATGGTGCGGGTTCTCGTCGACGATGTTGGCGGCGGGTTTGGCATGAAGACCCATCCCTATCCTGAACAGGTTCTGGTGCTCGTCGCCGCCAAGCGGCTTGGCCGTACCGTGCGATGGATCAGTGATCGAACCGAAGCCTTCCTGAGCGATCTGCACGGACGGGACCATATTTCGGATTGCGAACTGGCGCTCGACAAGGATGGTAAGTTTCTGGCGGTGCGCGTGAAAACCGTCGCCAATATCGGCGCCTATTCCTGTTCGGCCGGCGTCTCGGTACCCACCCAGATCGGCCCCAAAATTCTCACCAGCGTCTATGATATCTCGGTGGCCGATGTCGAAGTGAAATGTGTGGTCACCAACACGGCCCCGGTCGGCCCCTATCGCGGCGCCGGTCGTCCTGAAGCGGTTTATGTGATGGAGCGTCTCGTCGATGTCGCCGCCCATGATCTGGGAATCGATCCGGTCGAAATGCGCCGCCGCAACCTGATCTCCAAAGACAGCTTCCCCTACACCAATGCCGTTGGAACGAAATATGACAGCGGTGCCTTTGAAGACAATATGGACATGGTCGCAAAGATGGCCGATTGGGCCGGTCACGAGAAACGCCGCGAAGAAGCCCGAAAGCGCGGCCGACTGAGCGGTATCGCGATCAGCCAGTATCTGGAAACAACGGCTGGAAACCCCACGGAATCAGCCGAAGTCGAGGTCGCGGACGAGCAGGTTATCGTCAAGGTGGGAACCCAACCCATGGGACAGGGGCACGACACCTCCTTCATGCAGCTGGTTTCCGAAAAGCTGGGCCTGGAGTTCGATCAGGTACATGTCGACACCAGCGACAGTGACAACCTGCCCAGCGGTGGCGGCAGCCACGGTTCACGAACCAGTCATGTGGGCAGTGTTGCGGCTCTCAATTCCTCTGACGAAATGATCCGCAAGGGGACATTGATCGCTTCGGAAATGCTGGAAACCGCATCGGTCGACGTGGAATATGCCGACGGTCAGTTCCGTGTGGCAGGCACCGACCGGACAGTGACCTTGTTCGATGTCGCAAAGCACGCGCGCACCTCCACAACGATCCCCGAGGAATTGCGCGGGCCCCTCACCGGCACCGACACTCACACGATCGAGAGCTGGAGCTACCCCAATGGCTGCCACGTTTGCGAACTGGAGATCGAGGAAGATACCGGCGTCATTCACATCGTCCGCTACTGTGCCGTGGATGATGTGGGCACGTGTGATCAATCCGATGCTGGTGGCCGGTCAGGTTCATGGCGGTGTGGCTCAGGGGATTGGACAGGCCATCATGGAAAATACGGTCTATGACGATGAAACCGGTCAGATGATCAGCAGTTCGTTCATGGACTACACGATGCCCCGTGCCGACGATATGCCGATGATCGAACTCGATACCAATGAAGTGCCCTGTCTTACCAATGTTCTGGGCGTGAAGGGTGCCGGTGAAGCCGGCGCGCTCGTGGCGCCGCCGGTTCTGATTGCCGCCATCACAAATGCCCTGAGGGACTTCGACGTGGCGCATATTGATATGCCGGCCACACCCGAACGTATCTGGGAACTGATGCAGCGGCGAAAAGCAGCCTAGTCCGCCCAAGGGGACCGGCATGACCTTCGATTACTCACCGCATTTGCGTGCGGGATTGCCGCCTGCGGCTGCCCACTGGTCGGGTTTTCCACGCTACAACTTTGTCGGCGGTCACAATGACGCCGATGCCGTGCCCGTCGATGCCTTCATCGACGCTTCCCGCCAGGTTCTGGCACGTGAGGGCCAAAATCTTTCGACCTATGGCCTGGCGAGCGGCCCGCTTGGCTACCTACCATTGCGGGAATTTCTGGCTTCATCTCTCAAAAACCGTACCGGTATGGTGCAGGACCCCGATAATATCCTCATCGTTTCCGGATCCCTGCAGGCGCTTGATTTAGTCAATGCGGTTTTTCTCGAACCCGGCGACACCGTAATCTGCGAAGAAGCGACCTATCAGGGCACCTTGCAACGCTTCGAACGGCTCGGTGTGAACTATGTCGCCGCCCCGCTCGATGGTGAGGGCATTCGCATGGATGCGCTTGGTCAAATTCTCGAAGACCTGAAGCGCAGTGGCACAACGCCGAAATATATTTACACCATCCCCACTGTTCAGAACCCGACCGGGTCAGTCATGCCCGAATCCCGTCGGCTAGTCCTCCTGCAACTGGCGCGGTCGTACGGTGTCCCAATCTTCGAAGATGACTGCTACGCCGATCTGACCTTCGACGGTTCGCGCCCGAAGGCGATCCGTGCGCTGGATGACCGCGGTCAGGTGATCTATTGCGGCTCTTTCTCCAAAACCATCGCGCCGGCGTTGCGGGTCGGCTATCTGGCCGGCGAGTGGGATGTGATTTCCCGCGCGCTGGCGGTCAAATACGATGCGGGATCCGGCGCACTTGAGCAAATGATGCTGGCCGAATACTGCACCATGCATTTCGATGACCATGTCACAAAAATGCAGAACGTGCTCAGCGAGAAATGCGACACGATCATGGAAGCCCTCAACGCCGAATTCGGCACCGCGGCCGAATTCACCGCGCCCCAGGGAGGTATCTTCATCTGGGTGACCCTGCCCGATTCAGTTAACACATCCCGACTGGCCCAGACCGCCATCGAAGAAGGTGTCGCCCTGAACCCCGGCGCCGAATGGTCAGCGGACCCTGAATCCGGGCGACACAGGATGCGCCTGTGCTTTGGCAGTCCGGCCAAAACAGAAATCCGCGAAGGCGTCGCCCTGCTGGCGGATATCTGTCACCGGGAAACCGGCGTGCCGTCACGCAGCGGGAACGTCAACCGCGACCAAGAGAGCGGTGACTGAGAGCGCGGTTCAGGCGCCCAGATAGTAGCTCTTCACCATTCAGTGACACGTAACAGCGAGTTCCACACCAACACAAGTGTCCTTTTCCCACAGCGATCAGGACTCTTGCCCTTGAGTCACACACTAAGGACATGAAAAAAATCGCCCCCGCTCTCGCCAAGACATGGCATTGCGATGTATCCATGGATGATCCATCAAGAACGGTGAAATCGAATGCACGAATACGATCTGAACGGCCGGAACATCATCATGACCGGTGCCGGACGCGGCCTTGGCCGCGCCATGACCGAAGCCCTCACCGAGGCGGGCGCCAATGTGATCGCCGCCGCGCATATCGCGGATGATTTCTCCGAACTCGAAGCCGCCTGCGCAGATAATTCGGGGCGTGTTCACTGTGTCACCGCGGATATCACGAAGTCCGCGGACTGCGACCGGATCGTCGCCGAGGCACTTGAAACCTTCGGATCCATTCATGGCCTGGTCAACAATGCGGGCCTGACCTTCACTTATATCTGGCCCGATGGTCACAAGACCGAAGCCTGGCGCGCGACCGGTGAAATGCCGAAATTCTGGGAAGCCAGCGACGAGGTTATACAGAATGTGATCAACGCAAATTTCGTTGGCGCCGACAAGCTCGCCCGCCGGTGTGCCCCACTGATGATCGATCAGGGCTGGGGACGCATTGTGAACGTCACAACAATGTATCGCACCATGACCAAACAGGGATCATCACCATATGGCCCTTCCAAGGCGGCTCTGGAATGCGCGACGGAGACCTGGAACAAGGACCTAGGCGGCACCGGTGTCACCGTGAATATCCTCAATCCGGGCGCCGGCGCTGCCACACCGGGTATGTCCGACGAAATGAAGGCCCGTGACGAAACACTGGAAACTCCTGTCCTGATCGAAGCCGATCTGATGAAGGCCCCGATCGTCTGGTTGATGTCAGATGCAACCAACGAGATCAGCGGCATGCGCTACGACGCCAAGCCCTGGGATCCGGAAAAACCCGCCGCTGACGAAGCCGCGCGCATTGGAGCGAAAGCGGGCGTCCTTTTGTACTCGATGCCGGATTACTAAGCTGAGCCAGTCTTCCACGCGTGAACCGAACGGGTTTGTCGGGCCAACAATTCTGCTCACCCTGGTTCAGATCATGATTTCCTGGGCGGTGTTCGCGCCGCCCGTGCTGGCCAAGCAGGCGCTGCCGGAGATGGGTCTTGACCCGGCCTGGATTGCCATGCAGCCGACCATCCTTTTCACGGCCGCCACCTTCAGTTCGATGATGTCTGCGGGGCTGGTCGCACGGATCAATCCAATGCGCGCCTCTCAGGCGATGGTTCTGCTCTGTGCCGTGGGCAGCGCCATGATTGCATCGGGCAATCTGGTACTCGTCGCGTTGGGGAGCGCCCTGATCGGTCTGGGGCTTGGACCTGCAACCCCGGCGAGTTCCCATATTCTGTCCCGTGTGGCGCCCCGGCAGCTGCAGCCCCTCGTGTTTTCCATCAAGCAAACAGGCGTGCCAATCGGGGGTGTGCTCGCCGGACTGGCCAGCCCGCCACTGATGCTGCTCTGGGACTGGCAAATCTCGATCCTTATCGTCGCCGGAGCCTGCCTTGCTGCCACCATCATCACTGAATTCTGGACACGCGGATATGCCCGGTTTGCTGATCCCAGCATCAAAGTGCGACTGGAACTGGCCGGTCCGGTCCTAATCGCATTGCGCAGCCCCATCCTGCGCTGGATGCTGGCTGGCTGCGTTCCGCTGGTGATTGCCCAGTACGCCCTGACCACCTTTATCGTGCTTTACCTTCAGCAGGATATTGGTCTTTCCGTGATCACTGCCGGGGCTATTCTGGCCGCCGCACAGGCTAGTGGTGGTGCTGGACGCATCATATTCGGTGCTATCGCATCCCGCTGGATGACACCTCTCGCCACATTGCTGATGCTCGCCATGCTGGCGGCTTGTGCCGCTTTCCTGACAGCCTCGCTGACTGAATCATGGCCCCTCGCCCTGATCTATGCCGTCGGCATACTGTTCGGAGCCGGAGCGGTGGGTTGGAATGGTGTCTATCTGGCCGAAGCCGCACGGCGTGCGCCCGGCGGTGATGTCAGCCGCACAACCGGTGCCGTCGGTTTTGTCATCTTTGGTGCGATTGTCATCGGGCCGGCCGTGTTCGGCGGTGTCGTCGAGTTGGTCTCCTTCGAAACCGCCTATGCGGGAATCGGCTTCCTCTTGCTCACCAGTGTATTTTCGTTTCTGCGCACTATGAAACATATCCGCGCAGAAACTTCCTGACCAAACACGCCGTCAAGCCTCAACCCCGCGTATTGTCAGTTTCCAGCGCTTCATAGATGACCGAAAGTTCGTCCTCCAGCTGGCCCATCTCAGCAATTTTTGCGTAATAGTCTCGGGTCAGTCGGGAGACTGGGGCAGCTACCCCCAGCGCCTCGGCATGTTCGACGATATAGCGGGTATCCTTTTCCACCAACCGGGCCGGTGCTGGCGCTGGCTGCCATTTCCGTTCCGCCATAACCTGTGCCCGCAATTCAAACTGGGTAGAGGTCGCGACACTTGCGGTCACGGCATCGATGATCTGCTGTGGGTCCAGACCCGACGCAATTCCCATATTAAGGGCTTCGGCGGTGACCAGAACATGATTTGTCACCATCGCATTGAGAACGAATTTAAGCTTCATTCCATGGCCAAAAGGCCCGACATAGGGGCATTTCGGAGCCAGGACTTCCAGCACCGGGCGGATCAACTCACAGGCGCTCTCATCCCCACTGCGCATGATCACTGCCCGCCCGGTCTCCATCGCCTCCGGTGTACCGCTGATCGGCGTATCCAGCACGATCGTTCCCGACGCCGCCAGCGCGTCGCGAATACGTTCTTTCAGGGCGACACCAAACGTCCCCATATCCGCAACAATCAGACCTTCACGCCCGCCTTCAGCAAGGCCTGCAGGTCCAAAGACAGCTGTCTCTACATCTTCTTCGCGTGAAAGCAGCAGGATCACGAAATCCGCAACATCTCCGAGTGCCTTCGCATCAGCGACGAGTTCTCCCCCGACTTCGCGCAGCCACTGCGCACCGGGACGATCCACAGCACAGAGAGTGTAGTCCTTTGCCTGCAACATCCGGGCAACCGTACCGCCCATCTGGCCCAGCCCGAGAACCGCGATTTTGCGCATCATCGAGCGTTGCCACTCATACCTGACGGTCCTGGCCTGCCCAGAACTTGTCGCGCATATCCTTCTTGCGCACCTTGCCCACTGGCGATCGGGGCAACTCGTCCCAGAATTCCACGGATTTGGGGGCTTTCACGCTGCCAAGCTCGTCCTTGCACAGGGCGATGATTTCTTCCTCGCTCGCGCTTTGCCCGGGTTTGAGTTCAACAATTGCCTTGACCGCCTCACCCCATTTTTCATCCGGGACGCCTATCACCGCGCAATCCTGAACAGCGTCATGTCCCCAGACCACCTGCTCGATTTCTGATGGATAAACGTTGAAACCTCCGGAAATGATCATGTCCTTCTTGCGATCCACGATATAGACGAAGCCATCCTCGTCTTTCACGCCGATATCGCCGGTCCGATGCCAGCCGTTTGAGGTCGAGACCTCATCCGTGGCGTCCTTGTTCTTGTAGTAACCTGCCATCACCAGTGTCCCACGGACCACAATCTCTCCCCGCTCACCGGCGGAAAGAATATTTTCATCATCATCCATGATGTCGACAGGTGTCAGCAGGCAGGGCTGACCGCAGCTGGCCAGGCGATGCGCCTTGTTGGTTTCGAGCGCTTCAATATGTTGTTCAGGCGACATATAGGTGCAGATCATCGGTGCTTCGGCTTGCCCATAACTCTGGGCCATGATCGGCCCAAACACATCAATGGCCTCTCTGAGCTTGTCGACCGACATCGGCGCTGCCGCATACAAGAAATACTCCAGCGACGAGTAGTCGTAATTCCGCACCTCGGGATGGGCGAGCATCACGTATATTGCCGTTGGCGGCAGGAAAAGGTTCGTGACGCCGTATTTCTCTATGTTTTCCATCAATTGGGGTAACTGAACCCCATTCATGATGACATTGGTCGTGCCACACCACATCAGGGACAAGGCCGTCACACCGGCCGCGTGGGTCATGGGAGCGGCGCAAAGATGGACCAGCGGCTTCTTTGGCGGCATATGGACCGCCATCGCAGCAACCATGGTTTCGAAGGTCTGATTGGTCCATAAAATTCCCTTGGGGCGGCCCGTTGTGCCGCCGGAGGGAAATATTCCGCAGATATCATCCGGTTTGTCCGGGAAGTCAGGTGCCTGACCGTCATGGCCGGCGATGAAATCCTCATAGGACGGTGCATTGGCACCGGGCCCGTTCAGGCAAACATATGTTTTTATACCCGGACACTCCTTCCTTATGAAATTCATATTGTCTTCGAACTCACTGTTATAAAACAGAAATTCAACATCATTGTTATTGAGTATATACGCATTCTCAGCAACTGCGTTCCGGGCATTTATGGGCACCCAGACACCGCCCGCCCGGTACAATCCCAGCAAGGCGTCAAACGCGCTGGGATGGTTTGGACTGTAGATTGCAGCATGTTTGCTATAGCCAAACCCGGCTTCAATCATCGCCAACGCTGTTTTGTGTGATCGCTCGCGGGCTTGGGCATGGCTCGTGGTCGAACCATCCTCTGCGATCATGAAAGCCCGATCCGGGTGGACCAGCGCTCCGCGGTCGAAAAAGTCGATAACGCGCATAATTTACTGCTCCACCCGTCGGTTTATTCAGATACGCGGCCGGGCCTAGGGCACCAGCATGCTGATGCCGGTCAGCTTGCGGGATTCGATATCCTTGTGCAGCCGGGGTGCATCTTTCAGCGGATATCGCTGGTTGATCTTCACCTTCACCTTGCCGGAACGGATCATCGCGAACACCCGCTTTGAGCTATGGATCAGGTCGGGACGATTGGCCGTCCAGTTGAACAACGATGCTCGCGTCAGGGTCCAGGCCCGCGCCATATAGCGGAACTCGTTCAGATCGACGAGCGGCACCGGGCCGGAAGCCCCACCGAAACTGGCCAGCAATCCGCGATCCTTCAGGCAACCCAGCGAAATCTCGTAGGTGTCCTTGCCGACCGGATCAAAGATCACGTCAACGCCTGCGCCCTTGGTAATCTTGGCGACCTCCTTCACCACGTCCTTCTTTGACGTGTCGATGGCGTGTTTGGCACCGGCTTTCAGGATTTCCTTGCATTTGGACGCTGACGACGCTGTGCCGATGACGGTTGCGCCGCGGGCTTTGGCCCACTGACATAACAACAGTCCAACTCCGCCGGACGCAGAATGCATAAACACGACGTCGCCCTTTTTGACCTTGCCGACACGTTCCACGAGCATTTCCACGGTCATGCCCTTCAGATGGGTCGCAGCCGCAATCTCGTCGGTGATATCCCAAGGGATCGGCACGCAGATATCTGCAGACACGTTCTGGGCTTCGGCATATGTGCCCACTGCGCCCACATAGACCACACGCTGGCCGACCTTGAGGTCTTTCACACCTGCACCAACGGCTTCGATGACGCCGGCCGCTTCCGAACCGATACCCGTGGGCAGTTCCAACGGGTAACGCCCGGTCCGGTGATTGATATCGATGAAATTGAAGCCGATTGCCGTGTGACGCACGGTCACCTGGCTCTTTTTCGGCTTGTCAACCGTGATGGTTTTCCACTTCATAACCGACGGGCCACCGGTTTTGGCAATTTGAATGCCTTTGACGTCCATTAACTTCCCTTTCGGTTGCGTAATTCTGATTGTCGATCGCTCAGGCCGAGGTTCGGCCCGCATCGACTTTGAGGAGCGAACCGGTCATGTGCGGCGCTTCGTCCGACAGGGCAAAGGCAACCAGCGCGGCCACTTCTTCGGGCTCAACGATTTCCCCCATGGGTACAGCTTGCAGGCCAGCATCGATATAGCCTTCCTGACTTTCGACGGGCGGCGTACGCGCCATACCGGGCACAATCGTGTTCACCCGGATCTTATGGGGGGCCAGCTCAACCGCGAGGGCCCGCATCATCTGATGGACCCCGCCCTTACTGGACACATACGGCAGAAGGCTCGGTCCTGGCCGGATCGCGGTGGAAGAACCGGTTGCGAGCAGCGAACCGCCCTCTCCTTGTGCCAACAGAACCTTGACGGCCGATTGCAGCGTCACAAAGACTCCGGTCAGATTGACCGCAACGACCCGGTTCCAGTCGGCAATGTCCCAGTCCTGAAAGGCAGTCCATTCGTTGAACGCGCCGGCATTGGCGATCGCGCCATCGAGACGGCCGAATTCGGCAACCGTGCCGTCGATCATGGCGTTGACGGCCGCCTGATCGGTCACATCGGTTGTAATCGCAATCCCCGTTCCTTCAAGGTTGGATATGGAGGCCACGGTTTCCTCAAGCCCCTGCTGGTCGAGCCCAGCCACGGTGATCTTAGCGCCTTCACTGGCCGCGCGCAGCGCCATCGCCCGCCCCAGACCGGATTCCGCACCGGTGATCGCAAAAACCTTGTCAGCCAAGCGTCCGGCCATAACCTTCTCCCCGTGTTTTCAAACTGGCATATGCGTCATGTCTCGCGCACATTGCTCAACTGAATGTATTACATCATGCGTCCATGCGCGATGGCTGTATGATGGAAGCTTGGGGGAGCATTTCACATGACCGACACACAACTCGACCCGGCGCTTCTGGTGGATACCGCATGGCTTGCCGCCCATCTTGATGATCCGGATATTCGCGTCTTTGATACCACCACAAAGCTGGTGCCCGATCCGGAGTTCGAATACCGGGTCGAAGGCGATCAGGCGGGTTGGGCTGCGGGACATATTCCCGGTGCTGCCTATCTGAACTGCCAGGACGATCTGTCGATCACCCCTCACGAGTTCCGCTTCACGCTTCCCGAGCCTGAGGATTTTGCCGCACGCGTCGGCGCGCTCGGGATTGGTGACGACACGCGTCTGGTCCTCTACAGCCGCACCCAGCCCTTCTGGTCCACCCGGGCCTGGTGGTCCTTCCACTCCATGGGGTTTGACCGCGCGATGGTACTCGATGGCGGCTACAACAGCTGGGTCGGCGCCGGGCATCCCGTGTCAACCGACCCCTCGCCCATGGCGCCCGCCACCTTCACGGCCCGACCGCGCCGGGAGGTGATCTATGGCAAGGACGAAGTCCTCGCGGTGCTCGACAATCCCGATGTGGCGGTGGTCAACGCGCTCTCGGCCGAGCAGTTCAGCGGAACGGGTGGGATGACCTTTGGGCGTCCGGGGCGGATCGCCAACAGTGTGAACGTACCCTATGCGCAGGTTTGCGATATGGAGACCGGCATTTTCTCAGATGCTGAGACACTTAGGGCCATGTTCGAGAGCGCCGGCGCGACCCCGGACCGCAAAATCGTCAATTATTGTGGCGGTGGCATCTCCGCCACCCTGAGTTTTTTCGCCCAGAAGGCTCTCGGCTACGAGGATGTGGCCCTTTACGATGCCTCCATGCAGGAATGGGGCAAGGATGACAGCCTGCCCATGGAAAAAGACTGATCACCGCAGCAGCAGCACAGGACGTACCCGATGTTTTTCAACCCCCTCGAAGTCGGCATGAAGCCGCCACCCTTCAAGCACACCGTCTACAACGCGTTGGTGGTGCCCCGCCCTATCGGCTGGATCTCCACAATGAGCAAGGACGGCGTGGTTAATCTGGCCCCGTTCAGTTTCTTCAACGCACTCAGCGGTGATCCGCCCTGCGTGATGTACTGCCCGAATGCGGTGAAGCCCGACACGGGCGAGAAAAAGGATTCCTATCAGAACGCCCAGGACACGGGTGAGTTCGTGTTCAACATGTGCACCTGGGATCTGCGTCACGAGATGATCGCGACCGCCGAGCATGCGCCCTCCAGCGTCGACGAAATGGCCAAGGCCGGTCTGGAATCTGCGCCCTGCCATAATGTGCGCCCGCCACGGGTGAAGGCCTCGCCTGTGGCGTTGGAGTGCAAGCATCTGCAGACCATCGACATGCCGCCGGGACGCAACTCCCAATCCCATATGGTGATCGGCGAAGTGGTTGGCATTCACATCGATGACGATGTGATCACTGATGGCATTGTCGATGTCCACAAGATGAACCTGATCGCCCGGCTGGGTTATCTGGACTACGCCAAGATCGAACCCGAAAACATTGTCGCGCTCAAACGACCCGACAATGTCCGCCATCCCAGCGACAAGTAAGACAATCAAGAGAACGAGGAACGGCACATGATGATCGCCGACGCGCAAGTGCATCTCTGGAGCTTCCGGCCCGAGGGCGCAAACCCCTGGCATCGAAAAATCCCGGAATACAATGCCCCGGAACTGATCGCCGAAATGGACGAAGCCGGGATCGACCGGGCCGTCATCGTGCCGCCCATGTGGATGGGCGATGACAATTCCCAAGCCTGCGCCGCTGCAGTCGAACACCCGGACCGTCTGGCTGTGCTCGGGCGGTTCCCGTTGTTTGATCCTTCGGCGGCCGATCAGCTCGCCAACTGGAACGACCAGCCGGGCATGCTCGGTCTGCGCTTCACCTTCGGCAAGCCCGACGAGCAGGAACTGCTGCGGTCGGGTGATCTTGAATGGCTGTGGAGCGCGGCCGAGGACGCCGGCGTGCCGGTGATGTTCATGGTGTCGGGACATATCGATGTGGTACCGGGAATCGCCGAAGCCCATCCGGGTCTCAAGCTGACCGTCGACCATCTTGGCTTCCCCGGCCAGAAATGCGACGACGAGGCCTTTGCGCCGATCCCGCAACTGATCGAGATGGCCAAATACGACAATGTGTCGGTCAAGGCTTCCACCATGCCGGCCTATTCCACCGAAAATTATCCCTATGCCAACACCCATGACGTGCTGCATCGGGTGTTTGATGCCTTCGGCCCGCACCGCATGTTCTGGGCTTCGGACATCACCCGCCTGCTAGGCACCTATCGAGAATATGTCACCATGTTCACCGAGGAACTGCCCTGGCTGAAGGGCGAGGATCTGGAGCTCGTGATGGGCAAGGGTCTGTGCAACTGGATTGGTTGGGAGTAGCGCCACAGCAGCAACACGCACAATCGTCCTACCCGCAGGTCGTGCGGGTTTCCACGTCCGTCACCCATGCTCAAACTCAGGGCCTGGCACACAGACGTGGATGGCCGGAATAAGTCCGGCCATGACGAATTCTTTTTGGACAGACACGACTTTTGCACCATCATGGTGCCAACATTTTCCGGAGATGAACCGATGAACGCTCCTGCCCCCAAGACCGCAGCGACCCCCACACCCGACGAGATGGAAAAGCGCGTGGCGCGGTTCGACGATCTGGTGCCCTACAAGGATACGATGAACGCGGCCCATGGTATTGCCCCGGAAGCCATGCAGATGATGTCCTCGGACAAGGTCTATCCGGTGATGAGCCCGGAGGGCTGGCAGGGTCGCAGCAAGGTGGCCCCGGTGAAGGGTGCGGATGGCCTGACGGTGACCATCGCCGAATGCCCGCCCGGAGACAGTTCGGGCCTGCACAAGCACACAGCCACGGTGGAGAATTTCTTCTGCATTCAGGGCAGCTTCGACATCACCTGGGGTAACAACGGCGAACATTCGATCCGACTGGAGCCGATGGACTTCATCTCGGTGCCGCCCGGTGTCTATCGCGAGTTCACCAATGTGGGGAATGATCTCGGCCGGCTGTTCGTGGCGATCCAGTCACCGCCGGGCGAGCAGCACGACACGGTTATCCATTCCGCTGCGGCCGGTGAGGAAATCGAAAGCCGCTGGGGCAAGGACGCCCGTGACGCCATGGCCGGGATCGGCATCAAGTTCGGCGAGTAGTCCGCCACGAACAGACCAGCGTCATGGCCGGACCTGATCCGGGCATCTTTTCAACGCCGCGCTGCGGCCTGAACAAGAGATACCCGGATCAAGTCCGGGTATGACGACTTTTCCCTTTTCTTCAGATCGACCCAGCATATGCCCGACATTCCCTTTCCTGCCGATTATTTCGACACACGGCTGATTTTTGCCGTGCTGTCGGTGTTCGCCGCCGGGCTGATCCGCGGCTTCTCGGGCTTTGGCTCGGCGCTGATCAATGCGCCGATTCTGAGCCTGATCTGGGGCCCGACCGTGGGTGTGCCGGTCGCCGCGCTGGTGGAGATCGCCCCGGCGATCCAGCTGACTCCCAAGGCGATCAAGATTGCCCACTGGAAGACCGTCTGGGCCTTTTCTATTCCCGCGGTGATCCTGCTGCCGCTGGGCACCTTCATTCTGGTCTCCGTGCCCGCCGATGACATGCGTCGGGCCATTGGCGCCATCGTGCTGGTCGTCGCACTGATCCTGTGGTCGGGCTGGCGCTATCGCGGCCCGCGAGGCACGGGACCGGCCATCGGGGTTGGCCTGGTCGGCGGTGCGCTGGCCGGAGCCACCGGCGTCGCGGGCCCGCCGGTGATCCTCTATCTGATGTCGAGCGATGACAGCCCCGCGCTGACCCGGGCGAACCTGATCGCCTATTTCACGATCATTCTGTTCGGCTTCATCGTCGTTCTCACGCTCAAGGGCCTGATCACCATCGAGATCGCCTGGCTGGTCGGTGTGCTGCTGGTGCCCTTCGTGGTTGGCGCCGCGATCGGTACGAAGATGTTCCCGCTGGCCAGCGAGAAAACCTTCCGGATCATCGCCCTGACGACCCTGACGGTCTCCTCGCTCTACGTGCTGGTGGCCTAGAGCCGGGCATCTCATGACAGACCGATACGGGATACCCGGATCAAGTCCGGGTATGACGGTACAATTAGGTAGGTGCCTACAGCCCGTTGGCGGCCATCACGTCCTGCATGCTCTTGCCTTCGGCGGCGCAGGCGGCCTGGTGGGCCTTGGAGATTTCCAGCATCTCAGGCGGCGGGGCGACCTCGCGGACGAACTCGTCGCGGGCGAGCAGCTTCTCGTACCAGGCGTTCAGATTCGGGTAGCGGTCGGTCGGGAAGCCCAGCTTGGTGACCCGGAAGACCGTGATCCACCAGGCGATGTCCAGCGCCGAGAAGCCGCTGGCCAGCAGATATTCGTGCTGACCCAGACGTTCGTCGAGATCGGCAAAGACCGGTTTGAATTCACTGACCGCCTCGATGATCTGGGCGTCGGTGATGCCGTTATTGGCATTCATGTCGCGCCAGAACTTCACTTCAATCGCCTTGCGGTCGTCGATCTTACCGCCGACCGTCTCGGCCCCTTCGGCCTCCATCACGTCGATGGCGTCGTCGGATTTCTTCATCATCTCGACCGGCATAAGATAGCGGAAGGTCAGCGCCCGCACGCAGAGATGCAGATCATCCTCCAGCTTCATGGATTCCTCCATGAAGGCCTGTTCCTCGGGGTCGGTCGGATAGAGGCGCGGACCGTCGAAGGTCTCGTCGACATATTTGATGATGTCGTTGCTTTCGATATGCACATCGCCGTCATGCACCAGGGTAGGCATCAGGCCGCGCGGGTTGATGCCCATGAACCACTCGGTGAAGTTCTCGAACTTGCCGATATCCACATGATGGGATTCCCACTCGACGCCCTTCATGCCGAAGGAAATCCGGGTCTTCTGGGAACAGGAGGAGCCCATGAAATGGAACAGGTGCAGCCCCTTCCAGTCGAGCACTTCTTTCGTGAGGATGTCGGTTTCGGCGAGCTTCACCATGATGCGGGTCTCCCAGTTCAAAATCTGTTTGTTGTTGGCGCGACTATAGCGACGGCGCGCGGAAACGTCATTCCCTCCGGCAACCGTCACTCCCGCGAAGGCGGGGGGTCCGTCCCTCAAGAAATCGTCATGCCCGGGCTCGACCCGGGCACCTCATGACAGACCGAGGCGATATACCCGGATCAAGTCCGGGTATGACGAACCGGGGCACTAATCGGACAGCCTCTCCCCCCTGAAGGGCGGAAAGGGTAATCTCTGGCTCCACGGTGCCGGGAATGGCATCATTGTTCCGCACCTGAATCCACGGAGTATGTTCATGCCCACCGACAGTCTGACCATCCGGCGCCCTGATGACTGGCATGTGCATCTGCGCGACGGGCCGATGCTCGACGGGGTGGTCCATCACACCTCCCGGCAATTCGCCCGCGCCATTGTCATGCCCAATCTCGTCCCGCCGGTGACCACGGTGACGGCGGCGGAGTCCTATCGCGACCGGATACTGGCCGCGCTGGAACCGGGCGCGGACTTCACGCCGCTGATGACCTGCTATCTGACCGACGATATCGATCCGGGCGAGATCGAGCGCGGCCACGCCGCCGGCGTGTTCACCGCCTGCAAGCTCTACCCGGCCAATGCCACGACGAATTCCAGCCACGGGGTCACCGATATCGCCAATATCCGCGCCGTGTTGGAAACCATGCAACGCATCGGCATGCCTCTGCTGGTTCATGGCGAGGTGACCGATCCTGAGATCGATATCTTCGACCGGGAGGCTGTCTTCATCGACAAGGTGCTTTCCGGCGTGGTCGCGGATTTCCCGGAACTGAAAGTCGTGTTCGAGCATGTGACCACGGCCGATGCGGTGGCCTTTGTGGAAGCCGCCGGCGTGAATATCGCCGCGACAATCACGCCGCACCATCTGGATTTCAACCGGAATGCCATGTTCAAGGGCGGCATCCGACCCCATTTCTATTGCCTGCCCGTGGCCAAGCGGGAAACCCATCGTCAGGCCTTGCGCCGGGCGGCCACATCGGGCGCGGCGAAATTCTTTCTCGGCACCGATTCCGCCCCCCACCCGGTGGGCGACAAGGAAACCGCCTGCGGCTGCGCCGGCATCTTCAATGCGGCCTATGCGCTGGAAAGCTATGCCCGGACCTTCGAGGCCGAAGAAGCGCTCGACAAGCTGGAAGCCTTCGCTTCGGAGAACGGCCCGAATTTCTACGGCCTGCCCCTGAACGAAGGCACCGTGACCCTGACCCGCGCACCTGCCGCCGTACCGGAGACGGTCGCCGCCGGTGCGACGACCCTAGTGCCGCTCCACGCGGGTGAGACGCTGGACTGGCAGATCGGCTGAGTGGGTAACGGCACATCCTACCCGTCATGCCCGCGCAGGCGGGCATCCATAAACGCCGATGCCTGACCGGGCGAACGCCTGTGTCTATGGACCCCCAACTTCGCGGGGGTGACGATGTGGGGGAAGCACGAATTTTATCGTCATGCCCGGACTTGATCCGGGCAGCTTATGACAGACCGAGACGAGATACCCGGATCTAGTCCGGGTATGACGAACCGGGAAGAAAACCGGACTCCCTCCCCCCCCTGAAGGGCGGAGAGGGTTTCCATAAAGCGTCATGCCGGGATCAGGTTCAGGTCTGGCGGGCTGTGCTATCCTCCGACCACCACATAGCGGAGGAATGACCATGCCCCAAAACCTGACGACCCTGATCCATCAGCTCGATGGGTTGCCTGTCCACAAGATGCCTTTCGGCGAAATGAAGGTGCTCGGCGGCGAACAGGTGATGGGCTTCTGGGCGAAGATCAATGGCGGCAGCCATATTCCCGCACATTCCCACCCGAACGAGCAGATCACATGGCTTATGAAGGGAAAATTCGACTACAAGTTTTCCACCGGCGAGGAAGCCACCTGCGAAGCCGGTTCGCTGGTGCTGATCCCCGGAGGGGTCGAGCACGAGGTCTGGTATCGCGAGGACTGCGAAATCGTCGAGTTCTTCTCGCCCCCACGCACGGACATGTTCCCGGGTCTGGTGGACAACCCCTATGGGCTGGTGGAATAGGCATTGATGAATTCGCCCTCCCCCCCCTGAAGGGCGGGGAGGGTTTCCCTAAATCGTCATGCCCGGACCTGATCGGGGTATGACTTACGAGAAGGAGAGTTATCTCCGGCGCGCCTGCACCTTGATGCCGACGATGGTTTCCTCACCGAGAGATTTTGCGGCTTCCATGCGCTGCAGGCCCTCGACCAGGATCAGGCGCTTGCCGTCATCGCGCACCATGATCGGCGTCTGCTGGCCGTCTTCGAGCATGCTCTCGGCGATGGCGGCCACCTTCTCCGGGTCGACCGTCTTGCGTCGAGCCGTGGGGATGTAAATCTCGTCAATTCTGAGAACCAGATCCTTCATCAGTCACCCTTTCACATGCTTGTCGACGCGACATAACCGCGTGGTTTCGAGCCTATCATTATTTCGCAATGGTGAGGCAAGGCACCCGCAGTGTCATACCCGCACATGTTGCGGGCATCCACGTCCATCGGCACACTCGGTGTCATAATCTGACACCACCACGTGGATGGCCGGACCACATTCGGCCATGACGACAAAAAGAGAGAGACCCGCCAATGCAGATCCCCGGCAAAATCGTTGATATCTCCATGGCGCTTGATGACGTGATCATCGTCGACCCGCCGGCCATGCGTCCGACATTCAAGATGATGGAGCACGGCGACAATCTGGACCGGTGGCGCAAGCTCTATCCCGGCCTCGACACGGACGACCTGCCCGGCGGCGTGGCCTCGGCCTATGAGACGATCACGCTGGCGACCCATAACGGCACCCATGTGGATGCCCCCCTGCACTATCACCCGGTGGACAAGAACGGCGACCCGATGCACGGCATCGACGAGATGCCGCTGGACTGGTTCATGCGCCCGGGAGTGAAGTTCGACTTCCGGCATTTTCCCGATGGTTATCTGGTTACCGCCGCCGACATCGAAGCCGAACTCGAACGCATCGGCCACGACCTGCAGCCGCTGGATATCGTGGTGGTGAACACTTCGGCCGCCGCGGCCTATGGTCAGGATGACTATATCGACCGGGGCTGCGGCATGGGACGCGAGGCGACCCTCTACCTCACCTCACGGGGCGTGCGCGTGTGCGGCACCGACGCCTGGACCTGGGACGCGCCATTCGCCCACACGGCAAAGCTCTGGGAAGAGACCAAGGACCCCTCGATCATCTGGGAGGGCCACTATGCGGGCATCGAAGAGCCCTACTGCCAAATCGAGAAGTTGCAGAACCTGGAGCAACTGCCCGACACCGGATTTGTGGTGACGTGCTTCCCCTGCAAGATCAGGGGCGGCACGGCGGGCTGGACGCGGGCTGTGGCGCTGTTTGACTAGAAACGTCGCCTACCGCGGCAGTTCCGAGCTTCCCATCAGGAATGCATCCACCGCGCGGGCGGCCTGACGGCCTTCGCGGATGGCCCAGACCACAAGTGACTGGCCGCGGCGCATGTCGCCGGCGGAGAAGATTTTCTCGCGGCTGGTGGCATAGGCGTTGGTGTCAGCCTGAACGTTGCCGCGACCGTCGAGTTCGAGTTCCAGATCGTTCAGCAGGCCTTCGGCGACCGGATGGACGAAGCCCATGGCGAGCAGGACCAGATCGGCCTTGAGTTCGAATTCCGTTCCCGCGATCGGCTGGAACTGTTCATCCACCCGGGCGCAGTTAAGATGGGTCACGTGGCCGTTCTCGCCACCGATGCTCATGGTCGTCACGGAGAAGTCCCGCTCCGCGCCCTCTTCCTGACTGGACGAGGTGCGCATCTTCAGTGGCCAGTGCGGCCATGTGAGACCCTTGTTTTCCTTCTCCGGTGGCTCGGGCATGATTTCAAGCTGGACCACCGAGAGTGCGCCCTGACGGATCGAGGTGCCGATGCAATCCGACCCCGTGTCGCCGCCACCAATGACAACGACGTTCTTAGCGGAAGCCAGAATGGGTTCCACCTCGTTGAGGTTGCTGCCTGCCACCCGGCGGTTCTGCTGGGGCAGGAAATCCATGGCGAAGTGCACGCCATCCAGATCGCGGCCTTCCACGGGCAGGTCCCGGGGCATTTCCGCGCCGCCACAAAGCAGCACGGCGTCGTGATTGGCTTCCAGATCGGCCGCGCTCATATCCACGCCGATATGTATGCCGCAATGGAGGACGACGCCTTCGGCGATCATCTGATCCATCCGGCGGTCGATCAGGTGCTTTTCCATCTTGAAGTCGGGGATGCCGAAGCGGAGCAGGCCGCCCGGGGTCTCGTTCTTCTCGTAGAGATGCACCTCATGCCCCGCACGGGCGAGCTGCTGGGCCCCGGCCATACCGGCCGGGCCGGAGCCGACAACGGCAATGCGCTTGCCGGTTTTGCTCTCGGGAATCTGGGGCTTGATCCAGCCCTCGTCCCAGGCCCGGTCCACGATGGTACATTCGATGGTCTTGATGGTGACCGGGGAGTCATCAATGTTCAGCGTACAGGCCGCTTCACACGGGGCCGGGCAGATGCGCCCGGTGAACTCTGGAAAATTGTTCGTGGAGTGGAGGTTGTGCGAGGCTTCCTCCCAGTCGGAATTGTAGACCAGGTCATTCCAGTCCGGGATCTGGTTGTTGACCGGGCAGCCGTTGTGACAGAACGGAATGCCGCAATCCATGCAACGCGCCGCCTGACGCTCCAGATCGCGTTCCTCGAGCGGAATCACGAATTCCTTGAAGTTCCGAATGCGGTCCGCGGCCGGTTTATAGGTGCGGTCGTGCCGCTCGATCTCGATGAATCCTGTAACCTTGCCCATTAGCCCCTCCGCATGCCGATGTTCATTTCACCGGTCTGCTCTACCTGCATTTCCTGAAGTGCCCGACGATACTCGACCGGCATGACCTTCACGAATGTCGGGAGATATGCATTCCAGTTGTCGAGGATGTGCTGCCCGCGCGTGGAGGCGGTGTAGCGCACATGGTTCCCAATCAGCTTGCGCAGACGTTCGGCGTCAAACCGCGTCATGTCCGACTGCACATCGACCATTCCGTGGGATTCGATGTCCGAGCGATGCAATTTCTCCATGACTTCTTCTTCGCCTTCGATGGGTTCCAGATCGACCATCGCGAGATTGCAGCGACGTTCGAACCCGCCATCCTCGTCGAGCACATAGGCAATACCGCCCGACATACCCGCCGCGAAGTTGCGTCCGGTTTCCCCCAGCACCACGACGATGCCGCCGGTCATGTATTCACAACCGTGATCGCCCGCACCCTCGACCACCGCGATGGCGCCCGAATTACGGACGGCAAAGCGTTCGCCGGCAATGCCGCGGAAGTAGCACTCCCCGGTTACGGCGCCATAAAGCACCGTGTTGCCAACAATCATGCTTTCATCCGGGTTGATGCCGCTGTTGGGATCGGGACGGACGATCAGCTTGCCGCCCGACAGGCCCTTGCCCACATAGTCATTAGCTTCACCAATGAGATCGAGGGTCACACCGCGCGCCACCCAGGCCCCGAAGCTCTGCCCGGCAACGCCTTTGAGCGTGATCCAGATAGTATCTTCGGTGAGGCCGGCATGGCCGTATTTGCGGGCCACCTCGCCCGAGAGCATGGCGCCGGCCGACCGGTCGGTGTTGCCGATGGGCAGTTCGATCTGCACCGGCGTGGCGTCCTCGAGGGCCGGTTTGGCCTGTTCGATCAGCTTACGATCGAGGATGTCCACAATCGGGTGGTTCTGGTCGATCGTGCGGTGGATATCCACATGAGCGGCCTCTTCGGGCTTGAAGAACAGATTTCTGAAATCCAGCCCCTGAGCCTTCCAGTGGGCAATCGCCTTTTTCGTGTCGAGCATGTCGGTCTGGCCGATCATCTCGTTCACCGTGCGGAAGCCCATGGCGGCCATCAGTTCTCGGACCTCTTCGGCCACGAAGAAGAAATAATTGACCACATGCTCAGGCTCGCCCGTGAACTTCTTGCGCAGCTGCGGGTCCTGGGTCGCGATGCCGACCGGACAGGTGTTGAGATGGCATTTGCGCATCATGATGCAGCCCGTCGCGATCAGCGGCGCGGTGGCAAAGCCGAACTCGTCGGCTCCCAGCAGGGCGCCCACAACCACATCGCGGCCGGTCCGCAGACCCCCATCCACCTGCACGGAAATGCGCCCGCGCAGATCGTTCATGACCAGCGTCTGTTGGGTTTCGGCAAGACCGATTTCCCAGGGCGAGCCGGCATGCTTGATGGAGGTGAGCGGTGACGCACCGGTGCCGCCCTCGAAGCCCGAAATCGTCACATGATCCGCGCGTGCCTTGGAGACACCCGCTGCGACCGTGCCGACACCGATTTCCGAGACCAGCTTGACGCTGATATCGGCCTTCGAATTCACGTTCTTGAGATCGTAGATCAGCTGGGCCAGATCCTCGATCGAGTAGATGTCGTGATGGGGCGGCGGGGAAATTAGGCCGACACCCGGGGTCGAATGACGCACCTTCGCGATCACTGCATCCACCTTGTGACCGGGCAGCTGACCGCCCTCACCGGGCTTGGCGCCCTGGGCCATCTTGATCTGGATCATGTCGGAATTGACGAGATATTCCGTGGTCACACCGAAACGGCCCGAGGCCACCTGCTTGATCTTCGAGCGCATGGAATCGCCGTTGTCCATGGGGACAAACCGGTCCACCTCCTCGCCGCCTTCACCGGTGTTCGACTTGCCGCCGATCCGGTTCATGGCGATGGCCAGCGTGGTGTGGGCTTCGCGACTGATCGAGCCATAGGACATGGCGCCGGTCGCAAAACGCTTCACGATATTCTCCGCGGGTTCCACTTCGTCCAGCGGCACGGGCTTGCGGCCCGCATCCTCGGCACTCTTCAGACGGAAAAGACCGCGCAGAGTCATCAGCTCTTCATCCTGCTGATTGATGGCCGCGGCAAAGGAGCGGTACTTGTCGGGCAGGTCCCCGCGCACGGCGTGCTGCAGATCGGCCACCGTCTCAGGCGACCAGGAATGCTTCTCGCCCCGGATCCGGAAGGCATATTCACCGCCCACATCCAGCGCACCCTTGTAAATCGGGTTGTTTCCGAAGGCATTGGCGTGGCGCTCCATAGTCTCGCGCGCAACCTCTGCCAGTCCGACGCCCTCCACCGCGGTGTGGGTGCCGGTGAAGTACTTCTCCACGAAGGAGGACTGCAGGCCGACCGCGTCAAAAATCTGCGCGCCGCAATAGGACTGATAGGTGGAGATGCCCATCTTGGACATGACCTTCAGCAGGCCCTTGTCGATCGCCTTGATGTAACGGCGGATGACCTGCTCGTCGGTCAGCTGCTCATCGACCATTTCCCGCAGATCGGCCAGGGTCTCGAAGGCCAGCCACGGATTGATGGCTTCCGCGCCGAACCCGGCCAGAGTTGCGAAGTGATGCACCTCGCGGGCTTCGCCGGTTTCGACCACCAGGCCCACGGACGTGCGCAGGCCCTTGCGAATGAGGTGATGATGCACGGCCGAGGTGGCCAGCAGCGAGGGAATGCCCACACGGTCCGGCCCGACCAGTCGATCCGACAGAATGATGATGTTGTAGCCCTGACCCACGGCCTCTTCGGCGCGGTCGCAGAGATTGTCGATCGCCTCTTCCATATAGGCCACGCCCCGCTCCACCGCATAGGTGATGTCGAGGGTCTGGGTCTGGAACTGGTTGTCGGCGATGTCGCCAATGGCGCGAATCTTCTCCAGCCCCGCATTGCTGATGATCGGCTGACGCACTTCGAGCCGCTTGAGGGTCGAGGTGCCCTCCAGATCGAGCAGATTGGGACGCGGCCCTATGAAGGAAACCAGCGACATGACGATCTCCTCGCGGATCGGATCGATCGGCGGGTTGGTCACCTGGGCGAAGAGCTGCTTGAAATAGGAAGCCAGCGGCTTGGATTTGGAGCGAAAGGGCCGAAAGCGGCGTGTCCGTGCCCATGGCGCCGGTTGCCTCCTGGCCGGTATGGGCCATGGGCAGCATCAGGAATTTCAGATCTTCCTGAGAATAGCCGAAGGCCTGCTGCCGATCGAGCAGCGGGGTTTCGGACAGCGGCGCGGCGCGTCCGACTTCGGGCAGATCCTTCACGCGGATCTGCGAGCGGGCCAGCCACTCCTGATAGGGATGGCTGTTGGCCAGTTCGGTCTTGAGATCATGATCGGAGATGGTCTTGCCCTGCTCCAGATCGATCAGCAGCATCTTGCCGGGCTGCAGACGCCATTTGCGGGCGATGTTCTCTTCGGGAATATCAAGGACGCCCATTTCCGAGCCAGCAGGACGAAACCGTCCTTGGTCTCCAGATAGCGCGCGGGACGCAGGCCGTTGCGGTCCAGGGTCGCGCCGACGACCTTGCCATCGGTGAAGGCGATCGCCGCCGGACCATCCCACGGCTCCATCAGCGCGGCGTTGTATTCGTAGAAAGCGCGGAATTCCTCATCCATCAGCGGATTGCCGGCCCAGGCCTCGGGGATCAGCATCATCACCGCATGGGGCAGCGTGTAACCGCCCTGGTAGAGCAGTTCGAGCGCATTGTCGAAACAGGCGGAATCCGACTGGCCCTCAACCGAGATCGGCCAGAGCTTCTGCATGTCATCGCCGAAGATCGGGGAGGACATGCTCGCCTGACGGGCGGCCATCCAGTTCGAATTACCGCGCAGGGTGTTGATCTCGCCATTGTGGCAGATCATCCGGATAGGGATGGGCCAGCGGCCAGGACGGGAAGGTGTTGGTGGAGAAACGCTGATGCACCAGGGCCACGGCGGAGATCACCCGCTCGTCCTGAAGGTCCTTGAAATAGGTTAGCACGCCGTCGGCGAGAACCAGCCCCTTGTAGACGATGGTGCGCGAGGAACAGGACACCGGGTAGTAGCCCTGGGCTTCCTCGGGAAAATTGCTGCGCAGATGATTGGAGGCGACCTTGCGCATGACGAAAAGCTTGCGCTCGAAAGCATCGTCATCGGCGATATCCGCACCCCGCGCGATGAAGACCTGACGGTGGACCGGCTCGGTCGGCTTCACGCTCTCACCGAGGATGGACGAATCCACCGGCACGTCGCGCCAGCCGAGAATCTCCAGTCCCTCCTGCGCGGCCGCCATCACATAGGCATCTTCCACCATGGTCATGGTGGGCCGAATCACGGGGCAGAAACAGCTGCGCCACGCCGTAATGATTGGGTTCGGGCAGTTTGAAGCCGAGTGCGTCCGCTTCGACGCGGAAGAATTCATGGGGCAGCTGGATCAGGATGCCCGCGCCGTCACCGGCCTTCGGGTCCGCGCCCACGGCGCCGCGATGCTCCAGATTGCAGAGAATCTTCAGCCCGTCCTCGACGATCTTACGGCTACGCTCATTGCGAATCGAGCAGATCATGCCGATGCCGCAGGCGTCATGCTCGCTGGCCGGGTTGTAGAGGCCCTGGGCCGAACGCTGGCCGTCATAAAGCATGGGTTTCGTGGCAGCTGACCGGGCTGTGATTTCGGCGTTTTGCACGTCTGATGTCTGTCTGTTCATGGTCAACTTCACTTCCCGATTTGCACGGCGCCAGCCGCGCGGATCCTCGATTTGCGTCCCTGTTCCCCCGATCCCGCACTGCATCCCGGTTTTCCCGATGTCAGGGTCGAGACGACGAATCTCCGCGCGGCCATCGGCCGGCGAATGCCTGGAACCCGCAATGTGGTTTTCGAACGGGCCGGATATTACCGAAACCGGCTCACAATCCCACCCATGAAGAGTAAATAAATCTCTTGTTTTTCGAATTCAAGTCGGCAAAGGAAAACGCACGGTGGAAGCCCTGTTTGGGAGATTCTGACCGCAAAATTCGCGGTGCAGAACGACTGTTTTCGCCAGTTATCGCCGTTTCCAGCCGCGCAGTTCCACCGCTGTCACGCCGGTCTTGAGTGTTTCCATCATCTCGGCTTCAGCCGCTTCACGCCTGATCGAGGCCGCGATGGCCTCGGCCACCATGGCTTTCGGGATCACCACAACCCCGTCTCCATCGCCCAGCACCAGATCACCCGGTGCGACGATCACATCGCCAAAAGCCAGGGTTTCGTTGATCTTGAAGTCACCATTGAGGTCCTTCAGGGTACCGCGCATGCACAGACCCCGGGCAAAGACCGGCCAGCCTTTCTCGGCCAGCGCCGCGCCATCGCGCACGCAGCCATCGATCACCAGCCCACCGAGTTTGCGCGCGATGGCCGAGGTGGCCATCACCTCGCCGAAATAGCCGCCCTCATAGCCACCGCTGACATCGGCGACGATCACATCACCGGGCTGCGCTTCATCAATGGCGAAGTGAATCGCCAGATTGTCGAGCGGCGGGCCCTTCACGGGAAAGGCCGGGCCGCAGATCGTCATGCCAGGGGCGATTGCCTTGATCGCCGAAGACAGCGACCCGATCCGCCCGGCCGCCTCATGCAAAGTGGAAGAATCGATCGCGGCAGCTTCCGCCAGCAATTCAGAGGTCAGCGCAGCAGCTGTATTTTCGGTTCCGGCCATTTCGAACACATCCTCAACAATGTTATTATGCGCACCAGTCTAGACGCCGGGCGCGCATTCGTCATTGGGGGGAAGTTTGGTGATTACAGCCAGTTCAACACAGCCGTCATACTCGGGCTTGTCCCGGGTACCTTTTGCCCATGCAAGCAAAGACCGGGTTGAGATGCACGGATCAAGTCCGTGCATGACGATTGCAGCGAAGAGAAAACCCCGATGACCGGCGTTCTTTCCGGCCTGCGCGTCATCGAGGGCTCGGCCTTTGTGGCGGCCCCCAACCTGCGGGATGACATTGGCGCAACTCGGCGCCGATGTGATCCGCTTCGACATGATCGGTGGCGGCATCGATTACCGACGCTGGCCGGTGACGGCCGAGGGCCAACTCGATCTACTGGGCCGGGCTGAACAAGGGCAAACGTTCCATCGCCGTGGATTTTCGCAAGCCCGAGGGTCAGGAGATTCTTGCAGCACTGATCACCCCAGCCTGGCGAGGATCGCGGCATCCTGCTGACGAATTTCCCGATGCGCGGCTGGCTGTCCTATGAGGCACTACAGGCCAGACGCGCCGATCTGATCGCCCTCAACATTCTGGGCAATCCCGATGGCTCGGGTCGCGGTCGACTACACGGTAAACGCCGCGGTCGGATTTCCCTATGTTACCGGCCCCGGTGCCGAAACCCAGCCTGTGAACCAGGGTTTTTCCGGGATGGGACGTCTCCACCGGATACGCCGCAGCCACAGGTATTCTGGGGTGCCGAACGGCACCGGCGACTGACCGGCGAAGGTCAGTATGTTTCCCTCTCCTTGGCGGATATGGCCTTCGCAACCGTTGGAAATCTCGGCTATATCGGCGAAGTACAGATTCAAACGGCACCTCGCGGCCCCACATCAACAATGATGTCTATGGCAGCTATGGCCGGGACTTCCCCCACAAAGGACGGACGGCAGGTGATGATCATCGCCGTGTCGGTACCCCCCAGTGGAAGAAACTAGTGGAGGCCACCGACACCGCAGCGGCCATGGCAAAGCTGGAGGCCGAAACCGGACTGGACTTCTCGAAGGAAGGAAGACCGCTATGCCGCACGGGATACCATCGCCGGCCCCATCGGCGGCTGGTGTGCCGCGCATACCTTGGACGAAATTCGCACCGCCTTCGATGCCCATAATGTCTGCTGGGGGCCCTATCAGACCTTCGGACAGATGGTGGCCGAAGACCCGCGTGCCTCGACAAACAAACCCGCTTTTCGCGGAGATCGAGCAGCCCGGGGATCGGCACCTATCTCGTACCGGGATCCCCCCACAAGTTCGGCGCATTCGAGGCGCGAACACCCCCGCGCGCCAGTGCTGGGCGAACACACGGATGAAATCCTGTCCGGCGAGTTGAGCCTGAGCGATGGCGACATCGCAAGGCTCCATGATGCCGGCGTGGTTGCAGGAATGGACACATGACCGACGCACTCAATCTCTGCCGGGCGGCCCCTGCCCGATGCACAGGCCTTCCGGGATGCCGCCGCACGCGCGGCCACTGCACTGGCTGCCCCCGGGTGGACCGGTGGAACCGGACAAGCTCGACACCAATCAATTCGCGCTGCACGGCTTTGCGTGGATGAGTACCTATGTCACCGCACTGGAACAGTTGCTCGGCTGGGCCGAACGGCTGGGACATGACGGCCGGCTCTCCGATCTGGAACAGATGATCCTGACCAGCGGGTTCGGCAGCTATCTCAAGCAGCTCAAATACGGCATTGCCATGAGCCAGGACGAGATCACGCGGCCCGGGGATCTGGGTCTAGATCAATCCGGTTTTCTTCACCAGCGAGGCTGCCCGCGCCCTGATGACCAAAGGTGACAGCATTGCCGTCCGGCAGGGCATCGCAGAGGAACTGGGCAACCGAAGCGGTGATTTCGGAGATCGTGGTCTGGATGAAACCCAGGGCATGATCGCCGATCAGTTCCGGCGGTTCTCTGATGAGCAAGTCTCGCCTCATTGTCATGGCTGGCATGTACGTGACGAACTGATTCCGCTGGAGATCATTCAGGAGATGGCCGAGCTCGGTGTCTTCGGCTCTGACCATCCCCGAAGAAAGACGGCGGGCTGGGTCTCGACAAGATCGCCATGTGGCGTCGTCACCGAGGAACTCTCCCGCGGTTATATCGGTGTGGGCTCGCTGGGCACCCCGCTCGGAGATCGCAGCCGAGCTGATCCGGATCAACGGCACGCCGGCGCAGAAGGAGAAGTATCTCGGGCCGATCGCCGCCGGAGAAAATCCTGCCGACCGCCGTCTTCACCGAGCCCAATCACGGGTCGGACCTAGCCCCATATCCGCTCCACGCGCAACACGAGATGGCGATGTCTATAGGGTAAAGGGCAACAAGATCTGGATCACCCATGCGGCGCGCACCGACATGATGACCCTGATGGTTCGCACCGATCCCGACGAGAATGGCTATCGCGGCCTGTCCATGTTTCTCGCCGAGAAACCCCGGGGCTCCGAAGACAATCCCTTCCCCCGCCGAAGGTATGGAGGGGTCAGAAATTCGTGTGCTCGGCTATCGCGGCATGAAGGAATACGAGCTCGGCTTTGACGGGTTTGAAGTCTCTGCGGACAACCTTCTGGGCGGACGCGAAGGTGAAGGCTTTCAAGCAGCTGATGGCGACATTCGAGACAGCGCGCATTCAGACCGCCGCGCGTGCGGTCGGTGTAGCCCAGAACGCGCTCGAGCTTGGGTTTGGCTATGCCAGCGACCGGGAACAGTTTCGCCGGCCGATAGTGAAATTCGCCCGGGTTGGCGGCAAACTCGGCGGGATGGCCACGGAAAACCATGATGGCCCGCCAGCTTGCCTATTTCGCGGCCCGGCAGAAGGATTCCGGGCAACGCTGCGACATCGAGGCCGGCATGGCCAAACTGCTGGGGCGCACGAGTTGCATGGTCCAATGCGGACAACGCGCTGCAGATTCACGGTGGCAATGGCTATGCCGAGGAATACGACATCTCGCGCGTGCTGTGTGATGCCCGCATTTTAAATATTTTTGAGAGGCGCGGCCGAGATTCAGGCTGGGTATCATCGCTCGGGGCCTTTTGGGCCGTCCGAACCGTCCCGCCTAAAGCCGGAACCTATTGGTGGAATCAAGAAATTATCCATATTTATAAAAAATTTTTACTACTTTTAAGAGAATTATTTGACTGATCCAGCGCCTAAATCGGACCGTATCAAATTTATCTAGTTTAATTTGAAGCGAAACCTATGCGAGCCCCCGTTTCACCGTCCAAAATTTTAGTTCATAGCGTTGTGTGCGTTGTTTTCCGGCCCTGTTCAGGCGGCGGAGGGCGGCGTGCCTAGCGCCCACGATTTCAGCTTTATAGCAATCGAGGGTGATCCACTCCCTCTCGCTCAATTCGCAGGCAAAGCCGTGCTCGTAGTGAACTCGGCATCCCAATGCGGTTTTACGTCACAATATTCCGCACTTGCTGATCTGTGGGCGCGCTACCGCGACAAGGGACTCGTGGTCTTGGCTGTGCCCTCGAACGACTTCGGTGGACAGGAGCCGGGCACAGAGGACGAGATCAAGCAATTCTGTGAAGTGAATTACGGGATCGATTTCCCAATGACTGAGAAGGTTCATGTGCGGGGCGAAAAGGCGCATCCCTTTTACCAGTGGGCCGCCACCCATTTTAGCCCTCTGTCGAAGCCGCGTTGGAACTTCCACAAATACCTAATTGCACCAGACGGCAAATTGGTCGGGTGGTTTTCATCCGTAACCTCGCCGACCTCTGAAAAGGTTGTGAGCGCCATCGAGGAGCAACTTGCCCGCGGCAACCGCATTGCCATAGGCGTTCACCGCGCACGCTAGGCAAGCTTAGCAATCCGATATCAGACAATACCATATGACGTTGGCGACTGTGTCAGGAAACCCAAGCAGTACGCCTCTGATGCGGCTGACTACGCTTCCGAAGTTCGTTGATTACGCTAATTGTGAAATTCAAAATCTCGACTATTTTTTTGGGAAAAGCCCATGACCCCCCTCAAGAGCCGCCCGCTCTCGCCTTCAGAGACCGCCCGCATCGCCGGTAAGGTGATCAAGCTCGGACTCCGCATCCAGCGCGCGCGCCAAGGGCGCAGACGGAGCAGGTGAACCACTGCTTGATGTGATCCGCGTCGAGCCTAGAATCTTCTGGCTTCTCAACAAGTACGATTACGGCACTATCCACGTTCCTGACCACGCTCCCCCGTTGCGAGAGAACCGTGCGCGGCGGTGGCCGCGCGCATCAAGGAACAACCACTCCAGTGCGTCAATGCGTAGTGCGGCTACCATAAAATTATCTGACCCGCCGGCGTTCCGGGAGGGATCTTGCACAGCGTGGTGAGGATCTTTGATCACGCTACCCGGCGCTTGTATTACTTGATAGCACATGCGGCTCATCGGCCGGGATTTTGCCCATGCCGCTTCTGTCACATAATCATCCAAATGCAGCGTGGCGCGACCGCTAATTTGTAACTGAACCTTTTGGTCCCGGTCATAGATATGCACTGCGGCGGACGGATTTTTATATAGTTCATCTATTTTTCTAGATCTTCGGTCTGTGTGGAACCAAAGCTGCATTGATGATTCCTCGAAGCCGCGCAGGACAATTGTTCGCAGGCGTGGTCGGCCTTCCGGGCTGATTGTGGCAAATGTCGGCGTGTGTGCCGGCGCGTGACGGTTGATGGCACCTTCTGCAAGGATATTTCGAGCGGCTGCCAGCACTGCATTCAGATCGTGAAGGTGCGGCGGTGATGGTGGGGGTGACTTCGGGGCTTTCGAATTGGTCATTTTGGTCCTGAGAGCATCTTAATCGCTGAAATGAACGATAACTCCACTCTTTAGCGTGTTGGGTGGGATGCCTCGGTAGACAAGCATAAGATCAAATGCCGTCGAACATAGACGACTCTTCCTTAATTAACAGGTGGATCGGACTAGGTAGTCTTTCGGATATACAGAAGGTTCACCAGAGGTGCGATCAACCACAGCGCTGCAGAGGTCCAGAGGATGGGATTGTTCGGTAGCCCATGCCCTATGAAGTAGGACACGAACATCACGAGAAGCAGGACGTTGGATGTATGAAATTTTTGTCAAATTTTCAATTGGCTGGCCCTCAAATTCCGCCGAAGTAAGAGCCCCCATCAGGCCGAAAGAAACCAAACGGTTGATATAGCGCCAAAAAATTTTGGCCCCGAAAACACGCAAGGCGGGAAATTATCCACAACTATGGCGTGAACACCTCGACTCAGGCCGTCTAGAACTCGGGTATCAGGCGGCGCGGGAGGCCTTTTTCCGCTCGTGTTCCTTGAGGAAACGCTTGCGAATGCGGATGGTTTCCGGCGTCACCTCAACGAGTTCATCGTCATCGATGAATTCCAGTGCGTATTCCAGTGTTACGCGCACTGGCGTGGTCAACACGATGTTCTCATCGGTCCCGGCTGCCCGGATGTTCGTGAGCTGCTTCGCCTTGAGCGGATTGACCATCAGGTCATTGGCCCGCGCATGGATGCCGATGACCATGCCCTCATAGACCTGAGCACCGTGGCCGAGCATGAGCTGGCCCCGCTCCTGCAGGTTGAACAGAGCATAGGCGCGCGCCATGCCGGCATCGGTCGAGATCAGCACGCCGCGCAGACCGCTGCGCGAGGTCGCCCGGCCACACGCGGGCCGTAATGATCGAAGGCGTGATACATCAGCCCGCTGCCCGAGGTCTGGGTCAGGAAGGTGGAGCGAATGCCGATCAGACCGCGGGTCGGCACCAGGTAGTCGAGGCGGACGCGCCCGTTGCCGTCGGGCTGCATGTTCTTGAGCTCGGCCTTGCGGGTGCCGAGCAGTTCCATCACCGCGCCCTGATGGGCCTCTTCCACATCGACGGTCAGGGATTCCCAGGGCTCATGGACGACCCCATCGACCAGCTCGGGTGATCACCTCGGGGCGGGAAATGGCCAGTTCATAGCCTTCGCGTCGCATATTCTCGATCAGGATCGACAGATGCAGTTCACCACGCCCCGATACCTTAAACTTGTCAGCGGAATGCGTGTCTTCGACCCGCAGGGCCACATTGTGCAGCAGTTCTTCCTGCAACCGGTCACGAATGTTGCGGCTGGTGACGTATTTGCCTTCCTTGCCGGCAAACGGTGAATCATTGACCTGGAAGGTCATGGAAATCGTTGGCTGATCCACCGAGAGTGGCGGCAGAGCCTCCACCACGGCAGGGTCACACAACGTGTCGGAGATATGCAGTTCATCGAAGCCGGAAAAGGCGATGATGTCGCCCGCAGCAGCCTCCTGGCGTTCCACCCGCTCGAGGCCATGGAAGCCGAGGATCTGCAGCATCCGGCCCTGCCGGCGCGCGCCATCCGCACCGATGATCGAGACCGGGGCATTACGACTGATCCGTCCACGCTCGATCCGGCCAATGCCAATCACGCCCACATAGGACGAATAATCAAGTGCCGAGACCTGCATGCGGAAGGGTCCGTCGCGATCAACGGCCGGCGGTGCGACCTGATCAACAATGGTCTGGAACAGGATGTCCATATCCTCGCCGCGCTCATCCGATGACGCGGAGGCCCAGCCTTCAATGGCCGAAGCGAACACAGTGGTGAAATCAAGCTGCTCTTCCGTCGCACCGAGGCGATCAAACAGGTCAAAGGTCTGATCCACGGCCCAGTCCGGACGGGCACCAACGCGGTCGACCTTGTTGACCACAACCACCGGCTTCAACCCGGCTTCGAGCGCCTTGCGGGTGACGAATGCAGTCTGGGGCATCGGCCCCTCCACCGCGTCCACCAGCAGCAGCACGGAATCGACCATCGAGAGCACACGCTCCACTTCGCCGCCAAAATCCGCATGCCCGGGGGTGTCGACAATGTTGATCGCCCAGCCCTGCCACTCCAGAGCCGTGTTCTTCGACAGAATGGTGATACCGCGCTCCCGCTCGATATCGTTCGAATCCATCACCCGTTCCTGGCTGGCGCCTTCGCCATGGGTCTTCAGGGTGCCAGACTGGCGCAGCAACTTGTCCACGAGCGTCGTCTTACCGTGATCAACATGGGCCACGATGGCGATATTGCGGAGTTTGTCAGCGTTCTGGGACATCGGATGCACCTAAAAAAAGCGCCGCCTGCGCGGGCGGCTGAATAATATGCGCACGCGTTAGCACGAAACACGGGGTCGTGGCGAGAAACTTTGCTGCAACTGCGAAGAGGTTTCGCGGTGTCCGTCAGCTCTGATCGCGAATCCGGATGTCTTCCACCGCGTTCAGAATGGCTTCGGGCGTCGCCGGTGCATCCAGTTTCACCAGATGGCGGTGATCCATGGTTCGCGACACGGCATCGCGAGATGGCCAGCCAGACCGATATGGCCAGCATGAGCGGCGGCTCGCCCACGGCCTTGGACCGAAATACCGTCGGGAAACGGTTTGGGGCATCCTCGAGAAGATGCACATTGAAGACCGGAGGCACATCCCGGCTGCCGGGAATCTTGTAAGTGGAGGGACCGTGGGTCATCAGGCGGCCCTGCCCGTCCCAGACCAGTTCCTCCGAGGTCAGCCAGCCCTGCCCCTGCACGAAGGCCCCTTCGATCTGCCCCAGATCGATGGCCGGGTTCAGGGAACTGCCGACATCCTGCAGCAAATCGGCCCGCAGCACGCGGCTTTCGCCGGTCAGGGTGTCGATCACCACCTCGGCCACCGCTGCGCCATAGGTGAAATAGTAGAACGGATTGCCGACCAGCTTGGCCGCATCCCAGTGCAGGCCTGGCGTGCTGTAATAGCCCGCCGCTGACAAGGACTGGCGCTCGTCATAGGTCATCTGTGCCAGCTCGGAGAACGAAACACTCTCATTGCCCGCATAAATGCGATTGGCCCGAAACGCGATACTGTCGCGATCCACGCCGAAATGCGCCGCCGCGACATCGGTCATGCGGCCCTTGATGATTTCGGAGGCGTTCAGGGCCGCCATGCCGTTCAGATCGGAGCCGGAGGACGCGGCCGTTGCCGAGGTGTTGGGCACCTTGTCCGTCCGCGTCGCGGAAATCTTGATGTTGTCGAGATCGATCTGGAAGGTTGAGGCCACCACCTGGGCGACCTTGGTGAACAGGCCCTGCCCCATTTCCGTGCCGCCATGGTTCAAGTGCACGCTGCCATCGGTATAGACATGAACCAGCGCGCCGGCCTGGTTGAGCTTAGGTGTGTTGAACGATATGCCGAACTTCACCGGCATCAGAGCGAGGCCTTTTTTCAGGGTCTCGTGGGATGCATTGAATGCATCGACCGCCCGGGACATCCCGTCAAAATCGATCTCGGACTTCAGCTGCTCCACCAGTGGGACGATGATGTTGTCTTTCACCGTCTGCTGATAGGGCGTCACATTGCGCTCATCCGTGCCATAGTAATTCACACCACGCACATCATCGAGGGACACCCCGAGTTCTCTGGCGATATGCTCCAGGATCAACTCGATGACCAGCATGCCCTGGGGTCCGCCAAAGCCGCGAAACGCCGTGTTTGACACGGTGTTGGTCTTGCACGGATAGCCACGCAGAACCGCATTGGGCAGGTAGTAGCAATTGTCTGCATGACACAGCGCACGGGCCAGCACCCCAGGGCTGAGATCGGCCACATTCCCCGAGCGCATGCCCATCAGTATGTCCACACCAGCGATCCGGCCGTCATCATCGAAGCCGGCGGTGTAGCGGAACAGGAAGTCATGCCGCTTGCCGGTCACGATCATGTCGTCGTCCCGGCGCAGGCGCAGCTTGGCCGGGCGTCCCGTCTGGTTCGCCAGCAAGGCCGCGATCGCCGCAATGATGGTGGGCTGGCTTTCCTTGCCTCCGAAGCCACCACCCATACGGCGCACCTCGACCGTCACTGCATTGGTGGGCACGCCAATCGTATGCGCCACACCGTGCTGCGCTTCGCTGGGGTGCTGCGTGGAGCTGAATACGTCCAGATCGCCGTCATCGCGCGGCACCGCCAGCGCAATATTACTCTCCAGATAGAAATGATCCTGACCCCCGCACCGGACTTCACCCGCAACTTTGCGTGCAGCCCCGGCAATAGCCGTCTCGGGGTCCCCATAGGTCATGATCTGCGGCGGATAGGTATAGAGTTCCTGCTCCAGCGCATCCTCGATCTCGAGCACTGCGGGCAGTTCTTCGTAGACAATTTTCACCAGTGCCGCTGCCGCGAGCCCCTGATCATAGGTTTCCGCACCAATCGCCACCACCGGCGCCCCGGCATAGTCGACAATCCCGGAGGCCAGAACCGGCTCCCCATCGAAGATTGGGCCGATATCGTTATGGCCGGGAATATCCGTTGCCGTGACCACACCATGAGACGCCAGCGGCGGCGCGTGCCGCGCTCACATCGATCGAGACGATCTTTGCATGGGCATACGGACTGGTGACAAGCACGACCTCCAGTGTCCCGGGCAGCTGGGGCATGTCGTCGATATAGCGGGCGCTGCCGGTGACATGGCCGCGGGCGCTGTCATGACGTACCTTCGTGTGGACGGCGCCGACAATGTCTTCTGCAGCACTCATAGCGTCACCACATCGGTCGCGTCCTGCCCCGCCAGATCACGGAACAGACGGACAAACAGATTGGTCCCCACTCGGACCCGATAGGCCGCACTCGCCCGATGATCGTCAATCGGTGCAAAGTCCTCGGCGATCAGCTCCCCCACATCCCGGGCAGTGTCTTCGGTCCAGGCCTTTCCGATCAGCCCGGCCTCACATTTCACGGCCCGCTTTGGGGTTGCGGCCATGCCGCCGAACGCAATACGCGCGTCCGTCACGATATTGTCCTTGATCGTCAGACGAAACGCGCCAATCACGGCCGAAATATCCTGATCATAGCGTTTCGAAACCTTGTAGGCCCGGAAGACTTGTCCGTCCGACAGCTTGGGAATCTCGACCGCCGATATGACCTCGTCGGCTGCCAGATCGGTCTTGCGATAATCGAGGAAGTAATCCTCCAGAGGGATATCCCGTGGGCCATTCTGACCATGCAGATGTAGCTTCGCATCTAGCGCGATCAGGCAGGGCGGTGTGTCACCGATGGGCGACGCATTGCCGATATTGCCACCAATGGTTCCCACATTGCGGATCTGGCGGGACCCGATCCGACGAATGAGGGTAGCGAAAGACGGCCAGGCCGCCGTCACGAATGGCAGCGCTTCGGTATAGGTAGCCGCCGCACCAATGGTCAGCGTGGTGGCGGTGTTTTCGATCCGGCGCAGCTCAGAAACATCCTGAGTAAAGATCGTGACCGGGAAGTGCTTTCGTCCCTTGCTGAACGACAATCCCAGATCGGTGCCACCGGACAGCAGCGGCGCATCCGGATGGGCCAAGCGTGCAGCCAGCAGATCATCAAGAGTCCTGGGTGCCAGAAATTTCTCGTCACCGAATTCGTGCCATTCACCGGTCTCGCGATCCGCACGGGGAGTGGAATTCTCGGCGGGTTCGGTACAGGCCGAACGGGCCGCATCCACAATGGAGCGATACCCGGTGCACCGGCAGAGATTGCCCGCAAGCGCGTCATGGATGATTTCTTCGGTCACGGTTTCACCCGTGTGGCGCAAAGCATGCAGCGCCATGACAAAGCCCGGCGTGCAGAACCCGCACTGCGTCCCATCCTCGGTCACGACCGCCTGCTGGACGGCCTCCAATTCACCGTTCCGCTCCGACAGACCTTCAACCGTGATCAGATCGGCGCCATCAAGTTGCCCAACCGTCAGCAAACAGGAATTCACCGCCACGCGCTGATCAGTCCCGTTGCGCACGAGAACCACACTGCACGCACCGCAATCCCCCTCGGCGCACCCTTCCTTGGTTCCGGTCAGACCATGATCTTCCCGAAGATACTCAAGAACGGTCTTTGTCGGTGCGACCGATGCCTCCTGGCAAGGCTCACCGTTCAGGCTGAAATTAATCGTCAAATTCTTACCCACCAAACTATCGCAAACATTTGAGCCTATAACGCCACACACCGTGTTGGCGACCCCCACTATTGTTAGATCACTGGGGCTGCGTGCTACGGTTTGGGGAATAACAAGGGAAGTTGGATCATGGACCGAAATCAATTCATGCGCGCGGCCATTGCGCTGGCGGAAAAGAACGTCGCGGACGGTACTGGCGGTCCTTTTGGGGCAGTCATCGTGCGTGACGGCGAGATTGTGGCCGAAGGCACCAATCAGGTCACAAGTTCGAACGACCCGACGGCCCATGCCGAAGTCGTGGCGATGCGGCAGGCTTGCGCAAAGCTGGGCACCTTCAACCTGGAAGGCTGCGAAGTTTACACAAGCTGCGAGCCCTGCCCCATGTGCCTGAGCGCCATCTACTGGGCGCGTCTTGACCGCATCTTCTACGGCAACACAAAAGCCGACGCCGCCGAAATCGATTTCGACGACGCCTTTCTCTATCTGGAAATCCCCAAACCCATCGCGGAACGCACCATCCCGACCGAGCAGATGCTCCACGGGGAATCGATCAAGGCATTCAAGGCCTGGGCGGTGTCCGAAGATAAGATTCCGTATTGATCGAACCTAGAGGTTCACCGGCGGGTGCACGCTTTTGCGCCCGGATTCGCGGATTTCCTCTTCATCCCAGTACCCAATCAGGATTCCCGGCGGCTCTCCACCGGCGGCCATCTTGTTGATCTGCTCCGGTGTCCGGGTGATGCGCGAGTGATGCTTGCGCGCCCAGGCGAACATGGCTTCATGCAGGCGCGCCCGCGTGTCCTCATGCTCCGGGTCCGCACCCAGATCAACTAGTTCTCCCGGATCATTCTCCAGATCAAACAGCAACGGGCGGAAGCCTTCGGCATGGATGTACTTCCAGCGTCCGTCGAAGATCATCACCAGACGCGCGTCCGCCTCATCAAGCTCCAGTTCCAGCCGCGACTGACGGGTCGAATAGTCGTATTCGGAGATCGCGTATTGGCGCCACTGGACCTTCTTGCCTTCAAGCAACGGCACCAGCGAGCGCCCTTCCATGATGTGCGGCTTGGCGTCCCCGCCCATCAGTTCCACAAATGTCGGTGCCAGATCGATCCCTTCCACAAGCTCATCACAGACGGTGCCACGGGTTCCATCTGCCTCTTCGCGGGGGTCGTAGATGATCAGGGGCACGCGCGCGGAGGCGTCGTGGAAGAGGTCTTTCTCCCCCAGCCAGTGGTCACCCAGATAGTCACCATGATCCGATGACATCACGATCATGGTGTCGTCCATACGGCCGGTGTCTTCCAGAAACTTGAACATCCGGCCCAGCTGATCATCGAGTTGCTTGATCAGGCCCATATAGGCCGGGATCACGCATTCGCGCACTTCGTCGCGGGCAAAGGCCTTGCACACGCGATGGTTCTGCCAGGCCCTGTAGACCGGGTGATCGGTCATCCGCTCGGCTTTGGACCGCACAGGCGGAATGATATGTTCGGGCCCGTACATGTTGTGATAGGGCGGCGGCACGATATAGGGCCAGTGGGGCTTGATAAAGGACAGGTGACACAACCACGGCTTGTCGCCTGCCTGCTCGATGAACTCGATGCCGCGGTTCGTCAGATAGGGCGTCTCGGAATGTTCTTCGGGCACTCGCGCGGGCTTGTCAGAGTTCTTCAGCAACCAGCCCGACAGCAGCGAACCGTCGTCGTCCTCGGCCGAATTCGCCCATTCTTCCCAGGGATTGTCGCCGTCAAGGCCCTGTTCGCGCAGATAATCGTCATAGGGCGGGTTCTTGTCGTAATAGCCATCCGGGTGCATGCCGTCATCACGTTCGAACGGCGTGAACCCGCATTCGGATGTGTGCACCCCGATGATCGATTCCGGGTCGATCCCCAGACGCTTCATGCCCTCCATGTCGGGAATCATGTGGGTCTTGCCGACCAGCACACATTCCGCATCCAGCTCGCGCAGATGATCGCCCAGTGTCGGCTCACCCACCCGCAGCGGGAAGCCGTTCCAGGTCGCACCATGACTGCGCACATAACGACCGGTGTAGAAACTCATCCGGGACGGGCCACAGATCGGTGACTGCACATAGGCCTTGTTGAACCGCACACCCTTGCTCGCAAGGCGGTCGATATTCGGCGTATCCATGTGCGGATGGCCATAACAGGACAGATAATCCCAGCGCAGCTGGTCTGCCATGATCCAGAGAACGTTGCGCATTTTACCCATAGAACTCTCCAACAAACGGGCAGCCGGTCACTCCATGAGAGCCGGCAGGAAAACCGCGATAGCGGGAATGAGAAACACTAGAACGAGGGCGACCAGATCCGCGACGATGAAGGCCACCACCCCGCGAAAGATGTGGCCGATCCGGATATCGGGCATCACCGATCGCACGACGAAGACATTCATGCCGATCGGCGGCGTGATCAGGCCCAGTTCGGTGACCAGAACGACAATGATCCCGAACCAGATCATGTCGACCCCGGCTGCAAAAAGAGACGGCAGGAAGACCGGCACCAGCAGCAGGAGAATGCCAATGGATTCGAAGATCATTCCCATCAGAATCGCGATGATGGCAACGAAGATCACCAGCTGCGTAGCCGAGAACTCGAAATCATCGACGATATCAACCAGATCATAGGGCAGGCCCGACAGGTTGATGAATTGGGCAAACACCAGTGCACCAAAGATCACGATGAACAATGTTGCGGTGGTCCGGGTCGCTTCAACCAGCGCGGCCCGCCACTCGGCAATCGAGCGCAGATGTCCGCGTGCAAACGCGATCACCGCGGCGCCCACCGCGCCGATACCCGAGGCTTCGGTGGGCGTGAAAAACTTCCCGTAGATCCCACCAAGCACCAACAGGAACAATGCCAGCACCGGCCAGACCGCACGCTGGGCGCGACGGGCCTCGTCCTTGTCGAGCGGCTCGCCCGCCGGACCGGCCTTCGGATCGAGGCGGACAACAACCGCCACCGCGCCCAAAAAGAGCGCCACGAGCAGGATACCCGGTAGGACACCCGCGATGAACAGTTTGCCAATATCCTGCTCGGCCACAATGCCGTAGATCACCAGCGGCACGGAAGGCGGGATCATGATCCCCAGCGTGCCGCCCGCCGCGATCGTGCCCGCGGACAGGCTATCGTGATAATTGTATTTCCGCATCGGCGGCATGGCGACGCGGGTCATGGTGGCCGCAGTCGCTACCGATGAGCCCGACACGGCTGAAAACCCGGCGCAGGCTAACACCGTCGACAGCGCAAGCCCGCCGCGGAAACGTCCGAGCCCGGAATAGGCCGCAGTGTAGAGATCGCGCGAGATATCCGCGCGATAGATAAACACGCCCATCAGGATAAACAGCGGGATGACGCTCAGATTGTAGGCCATCGCGTCGTCCATGATCTGCTGCCCCGTCATGGACAGGGCCGGCGACCAGCCGCGCTGCAGGGCAAATCCGACCAGCCCCACCAGCAGGGTCGCAAAGCCGACACGAAACCCGAAGAAACAGAGCAGCAGGAGGACGCCGAAGCCGATCAGAGCGGTGCTCATATCGGATCACCATGATCGGCAACGAAATCCGGATCACCGGACAGCATCAGACCGAGAATTTGTGCAATCAGGCTCACCACGGAAAGACCGGCAACGGTGCCGGCCACCACCACAAGCGGCCATTCCAGCACGACCGTCATGCTGCCCAGTTCATGGGCTTCAATCGCGAAAACGGTGAGCTGCCATGCGATGATGATCATTACGATAACGGAGAAAGTCTGTACCATGATGGGTTGCAGACGCGGGATGCGCCGCTGCAGCCAAGGTTCGAACAGTTCGACGGTGATGTGGCTGTCGCGTGCATTCACAAGGCTCAGCCCGCCAAAGATCGTCATGGCGAGCAGAAATTGAATCATTTCTGCCGCCCCGAACACCGGCGCGGTGAAAAAATAGCGTCCGATCACGTCGACAAAGGTCAACGCCATCATCAGAAACAAGAGGACTGCCGAAACATTCTCGAGAACCGAGAGGATACGCGGCAGCACGGCGCGTGCGACGGACTGCATGGCGTACCCTCCCCGGTTAAGGACAACGTGACGTTCAGAGAACCTGGCTCAGAGACCTAGAGCTTCGACAGTTCGTTGACCCGGGACACATAGAAGTCATATGCGCCCTGTCCGTCGATCCCCTTGGCCGTGGCCTTCTTGATCCAGCCATCGGTCAGGAACTTCGATTCAGCCTTCAGCGCATTCTCGAATGCCGGTATCAGCATCATACACATCGAATACCCCATTCGGATTTGAACCGCGCAATGGCCGCGGCATCACCATCGACCCAGAACTGCGCAGCCATGCGACCGAACTTGGAACCACTGACAGCGGTGATCGCCGCCTGATCTGCCGGTGAAATCTCGGCCCACTTCTTTTCGTTCATGACGAAGGAGAAGCTGGTGGAATAGATCCGGGTTTTGAACCGGGTCATTGACTTGGTGTATGGCCCGATCTGGAACTGCGCGATGGAAACCGGGCTCAGCCCGATATGCCCATCAACCACGCCGCGCGAGATCACCTCGTTGGCCTGCACGGCCGGACCCGCAACCACACCCACGCCGACCTTCTTCATCAGGTTGGCAACGGTCCCGGGCAACGCCCAGATCTTGCGGGATTTCAGGTCGTCGATCGAGTTGATCGGCGTGTCGTTCTGGCTATACACCTCGGCCGGGGTGATCACCCACATGGACAGCGCGTGAACGCCCTTGTACTCGTCCGGGAAATACTCCTGATAGGTCTCCCAGAGCGCCTGTGACATGGCCGGCGCATCTGCACTGGCCACGAAGGGCTGCATGGCGACCAGCGGACCGGCGACACGGTTGGCGACGAAGCCATTGAACTGGACCGCGGCATCCGCGATGCCCTTTTCGACCGAGCCCCACTGCTCGGGCGGTGACGCCAGAGACTTCGGCGGAATCTGGATCGTGACACGACCCTCGGTCGCTTCTTCAACCCACTTGCCCCAGGTCGGCAGCACCTTGGTGCACATATAGTGTTGCGGCGGCCAGAAGCAGTTGGTCAGAATTCGTTCTTTCGCATGGGCAATGCCCGGCATCGCCATAAGCGCTGCCAGGGTCGCGGTTGCGAGTGTCAGGCGTGAGAAAAGACGCATCGTTACCTCCCTTAGGTTTTGATCGAACCGGTTGTCCGGTGTTTTTTGTTGCGGCAAGGTTAGCCCAGAGACAAAAGATTGAAAAATCATGATAATTCATGTAATCATATCATTCTGATATGATAATTGATCCCAAGCACCTTATTCAGCTCACCGAAATCTTTGATTGCGGCTCGTTCACCGTGGCCGCTGAGCGCCTGAACACCAGCCAGCCTGCTCTCAGCCGCATGGCCAGCGCATTGGAAGCCGAGCTCGGTGCCCCGCTCTTTGCCTCGCGGCGCAATCCGGTCACCCCGACACCTCTGGGCACGGAGCTTGCCAATCATGGGCGCTCGATCCGGGCCTCGACCGACCAGATATCGCAGCTCGCCAACAGGGTCGCCTCGGGCGAGCAGGGAGAATTGCGGATCGGCGCGCCACCCTTTCACAGCCAACGGGTGGCTTCGGGGTTCATTGCATCCTGGCTGGAACGTCATCCCGATATCCGGATCAATCTGCAGAACGACTACGCTCCCTCACTGCTGACCCGGCTGGTCGAAGGGGAACTCGATCTGATCATGGCACCAGTGGATGTGATCGAAGGCAACCCGAACCTGACCGTCGAGCGCCTGACCCGGGGCGAGAACGTGATTGTCTGCCGCGCCGGGCATCCAGCTGCTTTCCGAGAAACCCATCACGCCCGAGATGTTGTCCAGGGCGCGCTGGATCACCCATGCCCGCGGCAGCCTGCTCAATCGTGACACCCGACTGGCCCTGACCGCGGTCGGGGTCGACTTCATTGATCTGCCGGCCTTCGAGAGCAATTCGGCCGGGGCCATGCATGCGGTCATGGAGCACTCGGACATGCTGACCGTGCTGCCCGATCTGATCGCCGGCAGCCTGGTGGAATCCGGCGTGTTCGCCGTCCTGCCATTCCGCCTTCCCGGGCCTTATCGGCCGTTTGGCTATGTCACCCATGAAGCGCGCCAGAACCCCGCCCTGCGGGCCTTCCGCGAAGGTCTCTCCATCGACATCCGACGGGCGAATGAACGCGCCCGTGAAATCTGCGAGCGCGCCTTCGCCTAGACCTCGATGATGACGTTGCCCATTTGCTGACCGGATTCAACCCGCTCGTGAGCTGCGACCATATCCTCCAGCGCAAACGTGCTGTCGATGTGCGGGATCAGAACCCCGTCGCTCAACATGGCATTCACACTGGCACAGATCTCGGCGAAGCGATCCGGGGTCTGGGCATAGATTTCGACCATGCGAATGGTGATGTTGTTCATCATCAGCGGATAGAAATCGACCACGGGACGATGTTCGGACATCGACGCATAGGTTCCGATCACGCCGCCATGATGGAGCAGCCTCGGTGCCAGATTGACATGACTGGCGAAGTCCACATCCACCAGCCGGTCGAATTTGTGTCCGTCATTCGCTGCGAGCAGCGCGTCGCTGAGTTCCGCACCAAACCCGGTCTCTCGATAATTCACCGTGGCATCCGCGCCATCGGCACGGGCCAGTTCGGCCTTGGCTTCGGAACTCACCGTCGCAACGACGCGTTTCGCCCCGGCCCAGCGGGCCGTCTGTATGGCCAGTGATCCGACAGCCCCCGCACCGCCCGTGACCAGCACGGTCATTTCCGCAACCGATCCGTCGGTGAGCAGAGCGGCATGGGCCGTCATGGCCGGAACCCCCAGCGCAGCAGCAGGCACAAAGTCCACTCCGGCCGGCAAGGGCACTGCGAGGGTCTCCCGCAAGGCCACCAGCTCTGCGCCGGTACCAATGGCGCCCTGCCCCAGCCCGTCCTGTGTCCGATTGGCATTGTAGATCCAGACCCGCTGGCCCAAACGTGAGACATCCACGCCATCGCCGACGGCTTCGATCACGCCTGCCCCGTCGCTATGAGGAATGGTGCGTGGTGCCATCATCGGCCAGAGGTAGCCCGCCCGCGCCTTCACATCAGACGGGTTCACGCCCGATGTGTGTACGCGGACCAGAACCTCACCCGGCCCGGCGACCGGGTTCGGCAAATCCCCAAACTCCAGAACGTCAACCGCCGGACCGTGTCGCGTATAGGAGGCCGCCCTCATCGGGCGCGGCTCAGCTTTCCCACCAATGCAGGGCATCCTGGCCTTCGCCCTGGGTGCCATTGGGTCCGCCACCGCCAGTGCGCAGATACATCTTCTTGTCATGACCAGCGCCGTATTTGCCGTTCAGCGCATCCACCAGCCAGTCATGACACATCATGTGATGGTCGTGGCGTGGCTGCGCTTCACCAAACATCCGCGCCTGATGGTAGGTGTCTTCGTAGACCCAAAGTTCCTTGGGCGCGTTGATCTTGTCATAGAAGTTGTAGACCAGCTCGACCGGACTGCGGGAATCATACTCACCGACCGTCAACAGGACCGGGCATTTGATATCCGCCTCACGGCCTTCGACGGTCATCTGGCTAACCCAGCTGTCGAGCTGTTCCTCGCTTTCCGCCCCCATCAGGTAGCCAAAGAGCTGTTTATAGCGTGGCGAGAAGGTGTCGAGGATGAAGTACTTGTCGAGGGCCGACGTCCAGGGTGCAGCCACCGCCTTGATCAGCGGATGTCCCGAGGCAGCCACCTCCAGACCCCAATGGGCACCCATGGACAATGCGTAGATGACTATCTTCTCCGCATCGACTTCCGCGCGTTCGGCCATGTATTCGGAGATCGCAAGCACCGCGCGTTCGTAATTGTCAGGCTTCAGTTTGATCCCGCGCAGGTTTGACATGCCCTGCCCCGGCCCATCGATGACCAGCATGTGCATGCCGCGCAGATGTGACTGCATAATCCGCGGATCGGGATAGTTCTCCTTGGTCATGTCGCAGCCCGGGATGAAAATCACCAGCGGCGCGTTCGGCTTGCCCGGCAGCATGTGGAAGTTGCACTGGAGTTCGTCTCCCTCAAACGGCACTTCGAGGCGTTCGATCGGGTACGGCGCGTGTTCGATCACCTTTTCGTAGTTCGCAATGCAACGGCCGTGCAGATAGCGCTTCTCATCATTGGTCTCGAGCACAGGATGCTGCGCCAGTGCGAAGGTCGACGAAGCCCGGTAGTAGAGTTCGAAGGCCGTTGCGGAATGACCGACCGCCTCCTCTTCCGCCGCGACCCGCTCGAGACGCTGTCCGATGCGCCCCAGATGCTTTGAAATCTGGCCGTGGCTTTTCACGCTCTTGGGCAGCGGGCGACCTTCTTCATCCCAATGAAAGACCTTGCCGGTCTCCTGAACGACATAATCAAAAATCCACTGCTGGCGATCACGCTCGAGGCGGGGTGTACGCATGGCTTGTGTTCCCTCGTTTTGTTTTTTGTCCCGGCCAGCCCCTACAACGCGCAACGAGCAACACCGGGTTTGATGTCTCATACCGATGCTAGCGAAAACAGCGTCCGATAGCGCCAGAAATTTGTTGGTGCGAGAACCTTCCCGAGGTGCGCAAAGAAGACACAAGTTACCCCGGAAAACGCGCTCGAGAGGTTTGACAATACGCGCGACCGATCACTACCTTCGTATGCGATGAAACACTTGCTTGCACCCGTATTGCTGACCCTCGCCGCCCCTGCCCGCGCAGGCTGCGGATTGGGATATCCCGCGCGCCCAGTTCGAAATACCGACACAACTGGCACAGGCCGCGCCGACACAGCTGGCCCATGCCACAACAACGCGCCATCACACGTCACAACGCGCCTATGACGAGGCTCTTTCCCTGCCGCGTGGACGGGAATCCTACGCGCAATCCCAGCGTCGGCAGGCCTCCCGTGTGGCAACAACTCCGACCTCTGGAACGCCGGCGCAGAGCACCCGGATCGATCCGGCGGTCTATGCTGCCAACCCCTCTGCGGATCCGCGGATCGGGCGCATTTACGTTGCCGGCGCCCTCTCGGGTGTGTTCGCGGACGATGCGGACGCCCGCAGCACGAATGCCCTGGCAAATGCCGTGTTGCGTTCACTCGATGTGGAAGCGGAATTCGATACCGGCTATGGCGCTCTCGGCGCACTGGGCTGGCGCGTTCTGCCAGCCGAGGAACTGGGCCCGCGCTTTGAAGTGGAACGGAACCTGATTCAGGCCGCGGCCGCCGCTTCGTCCAGACGGCGGATCATCTCATCCAGATTGGGAATCGCCGTGTAGTCTTCGCTGAGCGCGCCAGACCCGGCCGGGCTCTTGCAGGTAAAGAAGCGACATTCGTCGCCGAGCAGACGTATCCCGTGGGGGACACCGCGCGGGATATAGACCAGATCGCCAGGGCCAATGATCTCCATCTCATCGCCGAGAATCGCCGCAAGGCGCCCTTCAAGCAGATAAATCCACTGCTCGTCGGTGGGATGCACATGGGGTGGCGGCGCATCACCGGCGGCATAGGTCACAACGCCAGCCTTGATCAGATCGCCGCCGAACTGGTTCATCATGATGTGCGGGCGAATAACGTCCGGTGTCGGTTCCATTTCGTCGCCTTTGTAAATAGGCATAAATCCTCTCCTCTGTTCGAAATGACATACTCTTCCTGACAATCATGATGCAGGAATACCGGCTTGCTCAACCCGGTCGGGTCGAAGTTTTTTTGCACGCGGAGCCCCTCAACCGGCTGCCCCGATGACATAGCGGTCAAAACTTTCGCGTATCTGCGCCGGATTCAGGTCTCTGAAAATGAGCACGAGCCGGGTTTCCACCCGACCGTCCGGCCAGGCCGTGACGAATTCCGGCGGGCTGACAACCGGGCCGACGGTTTGCACCAGCAACGGTCTGTCCGCGCCGCGGATATTCACATAGCCCTTGGCGCGCAACAGCGCATAGGGACGAAGGGTAACGATCATGCGCAGCCAGGATCGCAGCGCGGCTTCTTCAATGGCGGGTTCACACACGATCGAACAGGTCGAAATGGAACCGTGATGATGACCTTTTCCATGACCATGGACGGCGGGCATGTCGGTGCGCCGCGCGCGCTGACCCGATGCGGTCGGGTCTCCGAAGAAGTCATCGGGGTTCACGACTCCGTTTGCCATGGACTGTATGCGTCCGGCCGGATTGATGGCGGCCAGCGCGTCGCCAAGTCTTTGGCGATCCCCCTCCTCCGCCAGATCGGATTTGCTGATCAGGAGAATATCCGCGACCGCGACCTGGGCCGCCACTTCGTCATATTCCTCCAGTTGCCGAAGCCCAAGAACCCCGTCCACGACTGTCACGACGTGGTCCAGCCGACAGTGATCCGCCGCCGCCGGTTCGCTGTCGAGGGTCTGGACAATCGGCACCGGGTCAGCGATGCCGGTTGTCTCGATCAGAATGCGGTCAAACCGGGGGATCTCGCCGCTTTCGGCCTTGCGGAAGAGGTCGAGCAGGGTATCGACGAGATCCCCGCGAATGGAGCAGCAGATACACCCGTTCTCAAGAAGCAGCGTGTTTTCGATCGCGGATTCGACCATCAGGTGATCGAGCCCCACCTCACCGAACTCATTGATGATCAGCGCCGTTGCTTCCATGCCCGGCTGTCCAACCAGATGATTGAGCAAGGTCGTCTTGCCGCTGCCGAGGAAGCCCGTGATCAGACTCACCGGCACCCAATTGGCCCGCGCTCCGGCTTGCTCCGAATCCATATTGCCCAACACGTTCATTACAGGAGTATATCGAAACGGGCGCGGCGAAAACAACGTCCGGTACGTCTCGACTTGCGCCGAGGAAGGTTTTAAATCGAATACACGCACGACACACAGAAAAGCAACGGCGGCGGCAGGGGGAACAATGTCCGACACACTTTTTCACAACATGACGCTTATTTCGCATGACCCGCTGAACGGATTTGGCGGCGTGGGCGAAGGCATGGCGCTTCAGGTCACCGGCAAGGGCGAACGGATTCTCTGGATTGCCCATGAGGGTCCGCCCAAGAATTTTACGGGCGTTGATGTCAGCGACCCGCGCAACCCCAAGGTGATCTGCCAGACCGAACTGCCCCATTCGAACATGCGTTCGAACTCGCTAGAAGTCACCGGCGACATTCTGGCCGTCGCCTATCAGGTCTATGAACTCGGTCTGGAACCGGCAGGCTTCGAGCTCTTCGATGTGAGTGATCCGCGCAATCCGAAATCGATCAGCCACTATTCCACGGCCGGACCCCATTCCCGCGGGGCGCATTGCCTCTGGTTCGTGGATGGCGAGTACGTTCACCTGGCGAGTGGTGCGCCGGACTTCACGCCGCGGCACCCCCGGGATGATCAGATTTACCAGATCATCGATGTGCGCAACCCGAGTAAGCCCGAAGAGGCCGGGCGCTGGTGGTATCCGGGCACGATGGAAGGTGACGATGCACCGCCCCCCGAACGCATCATCCCCGAACCGCTGGACACGCTCCGGGGCGGTGACGCCTTCCGGCTACACAATGCCAATGTCTATCCCGATCATCCCGACCGGGCCTATCTCGGCTATATCGATGGCGGCGCGTTCATCCTCGATATTTCCGACAAGTCGAACCCCACGATTGTCTCGAACTGGAGCCCCCACAATCCCTATCCGGGCTTCACCCACACCGTCATGCCGCTTTTCGATCGCGGCCTGATCGTGGTGACCGATGAATGTATCAAGGATGACGGCGCCGACTGGCCCAAACTGACCTGGGTTCTCGATGCCCGCAATGAAGAGAACCTGGTCCCGATCAGCACCCTGCCCCTGCCCCCGGTGGAGGAATACACCAGTAAGGGCGGTCGCTTCGGTTCGCACAATCTGCACGAAAATCGTCCCGGCCCGTCCTTCCACAGTGAAGAGATCATTGTCGGTGCCTTCTTCAATGCCGGGATCCGGGTTTATGACCTGAAGAACCCCTATCAGCCCGAATGCGTGGCCTATTTCATCCCGCCGGGGCCGGAGAACTCCCGCGTTCCCACCATTCAGATGAACGAGGTCTATGTGGACGAAAACGGCATCGTCTATTGCGGCGACCGCTGGGCCGGCGGGCTCTACATCCTGGAGATGGACATATAGACCTGAACCTCGTTTACGGACCGGCATCCGACCCGGCGCAGGTGCTTGCCGCGCTGACGGACGAGGGTGCCATGCCCCCATTGGGGGGCCGACACGCCCGTATCACACCGGGCACGCCGGGCTTTCGCATCTCGAGTTCCGGCTGGACCGGGTTTGCCAGCCGGGATCTGAAACTGATCACGTCCGGAGACCGGCTGTACGAGTTGGTTCGTGAAAAGCTCAACACCAAACTGCCGACCTTCGCGGTGCGCCTCCGGCAGTTCGTGGATCGCTATCTCGACAATGCCCGCGCGCGGGCACGAGCGCAGTTCGACAACGAGACGCCCGGCTTGATCACGCCGGATGACTGGTTCTATTCCGCGTTCCTACCCCTGCCCAATGCGCGCATCGCACTGCCGCCCGAGGCCTTCGATCGTCCCGCCTTTGCCGAGCTGAGCGTCCTGTTCTGGACTGGCGATATGGCCATCGGCGTGCAGTTGGACCCGGCTGCATCGGTCATAGGATCAAAGCAACGATATCTCGACTGGCTCACCGCGCACTGGCCCGCCCTCACCATTGTCGAAGTTTCCCGGGACCAGTTCGGCGCAACCGGGGACAACTTCCCGACCGGGCTGTTCCCGGACGCCCTCACGAATTTCTGGGCCGATGTGTCGATTCCGCAAGGTCCGGGCCTGTCACGCAATCTGGATTCCCCGCTCGCGGTTTGAGCAAAACCGACTGCGGCTCGCCGACGCAGATAACGGAACGACATCGCAAACAGACCTGCCGCCAGCGAGCCGGTCAAATCGTGTCAGATTTCAAATGAGAGAAGAAAGTTGGCGTCCCCAACGGGATTCGAACCCGTGTCGCCACCTTGAAAGGGTGGTGTCCTAGGCCTCTAGACGATGGGGACGTCGGGGCCGTGTAAGGCGGACACGACATAACCGCCGCACGGCACGAAATCAAGGCCTGTCCGCATGTGTTTCTGCGGTATTTCGACGGGTGCACCGATGGGGCGGCAATGATATGCGTTTTCCATCGATTTCAGAACCGGTACTCCCATGCCCACAGCGTCCGACAGCTTCACCGAATATCTCCGCCAGACTCATCTTCCGGCCTGGCAGGCAGCCACACGAAACCGCTTCACAGAGAGCTTGTGGCCGACACGATCGACGCAAAGGTATACGCCCGTTATCTGACCCTGGACTACGCCTTTATCGACGGGCTGGTCGCCACGTTTGGTCATGCCGTGGCTGTTGCCCCCGGTATGCCGGCAAAGATCAGATTTGCCGGATTTCTGGCGATGCTGACCAGTGAAGAGAACGACTACTTCCTGCGGAGTTTCCAAGCGTTCGACCTGCCGGCCCCCAGCTTTGATGCTCCGGTCTCGCATCCGGTAGTCGATGCCTTCAATGCGCTGATGGCACGTCAGCGGGCTGCAGGCACCTATCTGGATGTTCTGGCCGTGCTGGTCACTGTGGAATGGGTCTATCTGCAATGGGCCAGCGAGGCGGTCGAGAGCGGCACACCACCGCCCGCGCGCTTTTATCTGTCGGAATGGATCACTCTGCACGCCGACCCGGCCTTCGCCGACTTCGTAAACTGGATGCGGGCGGAGCTGGACCGGGAAGCAGCCCGGGCCGATGACGCCGCGCGGGCGCGGGCCGAATCGGCCTTCGTCGAAGCCCTGGAACTGGAAGCGGCGTTCTTCGCGGCGTCCTACGACAGAGCCTGAACACCCGGTTCGTCATGCCCGGACCTGACCCGGGCCTCGCAGCACAGACCGAGACGGGATACCCGGATCAAGTCCGGGTATGACGGTGTTGGCGAAAGTGATCTGTTTGCGTCGCTCAGAGCCGCGCGGCATCGTCGATGATGAACTGAACATCGTTCCGGCCCTGCCAGTTGTCCGGACGAAGCTTGCCGGCCAGCTGGAGGCCCAGCCCGGTCTTGTCGAGCAGCGCATCACCCAGCGGCTCGCCAACAGAACGAAAAGCGATCGCCTTCAGACGGCCACCGCTGCTGTCGGTCAGAAAGCACCGCACATGGTTCGCGCCGACCACATCGGCCTTGGCCACCCGCACCGATGTGAACGCAAAGCGCGGCTCTGCATTGCCCGAGCCGAACGGCGCCAGTTTTTCCAGCGCGGCCACAAATTCCGGCTTCACGCCCGACAGCGCCATCGCACCATCAATGCGCAGGGTGGGGACAACCTCATTGCTGGCCACGTCCTGGGCTACCCGTTCATTCATGAAGGCATGCAGGTCTTCGAGCTTGTCACGCGCAACCGTCAGACCGGCAGCCATCTTGTGCCCGCCGCCATTGAGCAGCAATCCCGCCTGCCGCGCCGCGATCACGATGCTGCCCAGATCCACACCCTCGATTGAGCGGCCTGAGCCCTTGCCCGTGTCTCCGTCCAGACCAATGACAAAGGCCGGCCGATTGAAGCGTTCCCTCAGACGGCCAGCGACAATTCCGATCACACCGGGGTGCCAGTCTTCCCCGGCCGCGAGGATCAGCGCCGCCGACAGGTCGGAACTTTCGACCTGTTCCATGGCCTCTTCCTGCACCCGCGCTTCGATTTCCTTGCGCTCAGTGTTGTAGCCGTCCAGACGCCGGGCGATCTCCGTCGCTTCGGTCTCGTCCTGGGTCATCAGAAGTTGCGCACCCAAAGGCGCATCTCCCACACGCCCACCGGCATTCACTCGTGGCCCGAGGAGAAATCCCGCGTGATATTCAGAGAGCTTGGAATCCACTCGCGCCACATCGGCCAAGGCCACAAGCCCCGGATTGCGGCGGCGTGCCATCACCTTCAGCCCCTGACTGACAAAGGCCCGATTGACCCCCACCAGCGGCACCACATCACACACGGTGCCCAGCGCCACCAGATCGAGCAGCGCAAGCAGGTCCGGCTCCTTAAGTCCCTGTTCGGTGTACCAACCACTTTCACGCAGCAATCGGTTGGTGGCGATCGCATACAGGAAGGTAACCCCCACCGCCGCCAGCGCGCCCTGCCCGCTGGTGTCGTCGAGACGGTTTGGATTGACCACCGAGATCGCGCGCGGCAATGCCGGTTCGGCCACATGATGATCCACCACAATCACATCCAGCCCCGCATCGCCTGCCGCTTCGAGCGGTTCAAAGGCGGTGGTGCCGCAATCCACAGTGATCAGAAGTTTGATGCCCTCGGCGCGCAGCCGGAGCATGGCCGGCGTTGTCGGCCCGTAACCTTCGGTGATGCGATCGGGAATATAGACCCGCGCCGGAACGCCGACCGCAGAGAGAAACCGTGCCAGCAGCGCCGAGGATGTCGCCCCGTCAACGTCATAGTCACCGAATATCGCCAGCGGCTCGCCATCGCGGATCGCGGTAACCAGACGTTCGGCCGCCACGTCCATGCCAATGAGGCTCGCCGGGTCGGGCAAGGCATTGCGCAGGGTCGGGTCGAGAAACTGCTCCGCACCCTCAAGAGAAATGCCCCGGGCTGCCATGACCCGGCCCACAATTTCAGGAATATCGAGGCGCTGTGACAGGGCCAGACCGGCCCGTTCATCGGATTGCCGCAGCATCCAGCGACGGCCGGTCACCGATCGATCCACGAGGACATCCGATGCGGATGCTCCCCCTTGGATCGGTTCTGCCGTGTTGCTCATTGTGAGATCAGTCGTCGAAGACCGTCTTGCGCTCGGAATTGTGCTTGGTGATCACTTCGCGAACCGTCCCGGTGATCGACCGCATCACGATGGAGTGGGTCTCCAGCACGCCCGGGCTGCGACGCACGCCCTGCAGCATCGCCCCATCGGTCACACCGGTGGCGCAGAAGATCACATCACCCGACGCCAGATCATCCAGGCCGTAAATGCGATCCAGGTCTTCGATGCCCAGCTTGCGGGCCCGGCCGATCTCGTCATCATTGCGGAACAGCAATTGTCCCTGCATCTGACCGCCAATGCTCTGCAGCGCCGCCGCCGCGAGCACACCTTCAGGTGCGCCGCCGCTTCCAAGATACATATCGATGCCGCTGTCAGGATCGGATGTGGCCATGACACCGAAAGATGTCACCATCGGCAATCAGGAAGATACGGGCACCCGCGTCGCGAACGGCAGCGATCAGGCCCTCATGGCGCGGCCGGTCCAGAATGCAGACCGTCAGATGCGAAACATCCACGCCCTTTTCCTTGGCCAGCGCGTTCAGGTTTTCCTGCGGCGTGGCCGTGATATCGATCAGGCCGTCCCTGTAGCCCCCACCAATGGCGATCTTCTCCATGTAGGTGTCGGGCGCATTGAGGAAGTCACCATCCGGCGCCAGCGCCAGCACGGCCATGGCATTCGCATTGGCCTTGGCCGTCAGGGTCGTACCCTCGAGCGGATCCAGCGCGATATCGATCTTCGGCCCCCCGGCCCCGACCTTTTCCCCGATATAGAGCATCGGCGCTTCATCGCGCTCGCCTTCGCCAATCACGACGGTGCCGTCGATATGCAGACGATTGAGCGCCGTGCGCATGGCGTCGACAGCCGCTGCATCGGCCTGCTTTTCGTCACCGCGACCAACCCACTTGGCGGCTGCGATCGCGCCGGCTTCGGTCACCCGAACTGCTTCAATGGCCATATTGCGGTCCATCACCGCCTCATTCTGGCTGGTCATGCGTTTCCCTTTTCAGTCTTTGTATAGGTGTTCCGGTAGGTTTCCGACCGGAATTACACCAGCGATTCGATTCGTATCATTGTCGGCGCTTCGACGACGGAATCCAATGCCTCTATGCGATTCAATGTGCGCCGCATGGCGGCTTCCTCGCAGGCATGGGTGTTCAGCACGATCGGCACCGCTTCGGTCTGGGAGCGCGCCCGCTGGAGCATGGAGCCGATGAGACAGGATTCATCCCGGAATGCCGCGGAAATGTCGGCAATGACGCCCGGCTGATCGTCGACCATCAGGCGCACGTAATAGGACCCGCGATGCCGCTCGATCGGCGCGGCTTCAGCCGCGCGCAACTCGCTCACCGGCACGCCGAAGGTGGTCGTCGCAAACCCGCGCGCGATATCAATGATATCGGCCACAACGGCCGATGCGGTCGGTCCCGCACCGGCCCCGCGCCCCTGATACATGGTGTCATCGACGAAATCGCCACGGGCGACCACAGCATTGTAGGCGCTCTCCACATGGGCAATCGGCGCGTTCTTCGCGACCATGCAGGGGTAGACGCGCTGCTCGAGGCCGTGCTCGGTCATCCGCGCGCTGCCGAGCAGCTTGATGCGATAGCCAAACTCTTCCGCATAATCGATGTCCTGCAGCGAAACGTGGCGGATGCCCTCGGTATAGACATCGTCGAAACTGACCTGGGTGCCAAAGGCCAGGCTCGCCAGCAGCGCCAGCTTGTGGGCGGCATCGAACCCGTCCACATCGACGCTCGGCTCGGCTTCGGCATAGCCCAGCTTCTGGGCATCCTCGAGCACCGTCTCAAAGGACAGGCGCTTCTCGCGCATCTCGGTCAGGATGTAATTGCAGGTGCCGTTGAGAATTCCATAGACATGGGTGATCTCGTTGCCGGCCAGCCCCTCGCGCAACGCCTTGACGATGGGAATGCCTCCGGCAATCGCGGCTTCATAGTTCAGGGAAACCCCTGCCCCTTCCGCAGCTGCGGCCAGTTCATTGCCGTGCACGGCAAGCAGAGGCCTTGTTGGCCGTCACCACATGTCTGCCGCCGGCGATCGCCGCCTCGCAAACCGCCTTGGCGGGGCCGTCCTCGCCACCGATCAGCTCGACCACCACGTCCACATCGGCCTCGCGGGCCATGGCAACCGGGATCGTCATACCACTCGAAGCCGTCCAGTGAGACACCACGATCCTTGGCGCGTGTGCGTGCGGATACCGCCACGACCTGAATGGCACGCCCACGCACGGCGGGCGATCAGATCAGCATGCTGCTGGCAGCACGTCAACCGTTCCGGCGCCCACTGTACCCAGACCGGCAATTGCCACGCGAGAGAACGTCAGCCATGAAATCTTCCCTATTTCGCCGCAACGGACATTTGCGCTGCATCGGCGGCATCGGCAAGGGCCTTGTCCGGATCCGAAAGCAGCTGTTTGATACTTCGTGTGGCCTGGCGAATACGCTGGGTGTTCTCGACCAGTGCGATGCGCACATGGCCGTCACCATTCTCACCAAAGCCGAAGCCCGGCGACACCGCCACATGGGCATGTTTGAGCAGCAGCTTGGAAAAGGCCACGCTGCCCAGCGCGGTGAACGGCTCGGGGATCGGCGCCCAGATATACATGCTCGCAGCTCGGCACCGGCACGTCCCATCCGGCGCGCATCAGACCATCCACCAGCACGTCGCGGCGCTCCTGATAGATCGCGCGGGTTTCCTCGACACAATCCTGCGGACCGTTCAGGGCGGCGGCCGCAGCCACCTGGATCGGGGTGAACGCACCGTAATCGAGATAGCTCTTCACCCGGGCCAGGGCGCCGATCAGCCGGGGATTGCCGGCCGCGAAGCCAATGCGCCAGCCGGGCATGGAATAGGTCTTGCTGAGCGAGGTGAATTCGACAGCCACATCCTTGGCGCCGGGATTTGCAGGATCGAGGGCGGCGGCACGCCATCAAAATAGATCTCCGAATAGGCCAGATCGGACAGGATGATGATGTCCTGCGCGCGGCAGAAATCCACGACCTTGGCATAGAACTCCAGATCGGCGGTCAGCGCCGTCGGGTTCGACGGGTAACACAGAACCAGCGCGACGGGCTTGGGCTGGGAATGCAGCACCGCGCGTTCCAGAGCGTCGAGAAACTCATCATCGGGCTCGACCGGCAGATAACGAACCGTGCCGTCGGCAATGATGAAACCGAACTGATGGATCGGATAGGACGGATTGGGCACCAGGATCATGTCCCCGGGGCCGGTGATCGCCTGCGCCAGATTGGCCAGACCTTCCTTGGACCCGATGGTCACAATGGCCTCGGTCTCGGGATCAAGGGTGACGCCAAAACGCTTCTGGTAGTAGCCCGCCAGCGCCTTGCGCAGACCGGGAATGCCGCGCGAGTTCGAATAACGATGGGTGCGCGGGTCCTGCACCGTTTCCACCAGCTTTTCGACAATATGGGGCGGCGTCGGAAGGTCGGGATTGCCCATACCGAAATCGATGATGTCCGCACCTGCCGCACGCGCCGCCGCCTTCATCGCATTCACTTCGGCGAAAACGTAGGGCGGCAACCGCCTGATGCGGTGGAACTCGGTATTCATGGGACCTGTCCGATTTGGTTGATGGAGACACAATAGCGTCACGGCGCGCACAACGCCGCCGGGCGATCTTTTACCGTTACAAGAGCGCGTGAGCGAGAGTTTTTCGCCTCCTAGCGGAGGAAGTAAATCTCTGCGCGGCGATTGCCGGCTTCGCCAGAGGGCATCGCTTCGGAATAAACCGGCTGACATCGGCGACCGCTTCCACGGTGACGCTTTCCGATGCCACACCGGCGCGGATGAGCGCCTGCGCAACAGAATTGGCCCGTGCAAATGACACCTTGAAATTGGCGACTTCATGTTTGGAATTGGGCAGTTGCTGGGTGCGTGCGCTGGCATGACCGACGACGAGGATATTTCTCTCGTTCTGGCGATAGGCGGAGGCCACCGTGGCGATCAACTGCCGGTCCCGTGCATCAAGACGAGACGAACTGTGACCGAACTGGATGGTGGCCACCTGAGCTTCCGGCTAATCTGCGGCTGAAACCGGGGTATATCCACGCGCCACCAAGTGCGCTCATATCGACAACCACGGATTGTGACTGTGCGGGTGCAGGCGTAGGTGCGGGTGCCGGACGTGCAGCGGCCACCTGCGGGGCCGGTGCCACAGGCGCCGGCGGCGGGGTGACTGCAATCTGCGGGGCCACAGAGGCCGGGGCCGGTGCCGGTGTCGTCGAGGGCGCAACCGGCGCGGGTGCGGGCGCGGGAGCCGGCGCGGCAGCGGCCTGAGGCGTCGCCGTGGGACGGGTGCTGCCCTGCAGGCGAATGGCCTCGTCGGAATAGCGCGCATTGTCGCGATCGGAGATCAGTCCTTCGACGACCCGGTCACGGACCGCCGTTGATCCACCAGCGGGTCGGCTCGGGACAGATGTCAGGGACGGCGTGCCCGACCCTTCTGCGGCGGCCTGCTCGGTGCTCGCGCGATCGCGCAGGCCCTGCTCCGAAGCGCTGCGCGCTGCAGGTGTGTCGTCCTCAAACAGACCGAACACGTCCAGATCCGAGCAACCGCTCAGCGCTAGAATGGCAACCACCGGGAGGACCCGGCTTGAAATCTTGAAAGGACTATTGTTCATATTCAGTCCACCCCTCGTCGCGTTACACGAATCGTGACCGTCCGGTCTATTCGCTTGATCTTGTGTGCAGTGCAACATACGGTTGATTCCACACACATTATTTCAACGAACAAACACGTCCAATCTGGCGCGATTCGAAAAAAAGCTAAGCAGTTATAGAGGATTATCGAATGTCGGATCAACAAAATGCAGACAATGCCGATAAACAGATTCCCAGCCCCGAAGATATGGCTGCCTCCATGGCGCAGATTGCCGAGCGCAGTCAGGCCCTCGTAACCAGCTTCATGTCGAACCAGTCCGGCACCATGGGGATGGCCGATCCCATGAATGTGGGACAGGCGTTCATCGAGCTCACCCAGCAGATGATGGCCAATCCGGCGCAGATGATGCAGGCGCAGATGCAACTCTGGCAGGACTATATGGGCCTGTGGCAGAGCACCACCCAGAAGATGATGGGGGTCGAGGTCGACGCCAGCGCTGCCCCGGCAGCCGATGACCGGCGTTTCCGGGATTCCGAGTGGGATGAGAGCATCGTCTTTGACTACATCAAGCAATCCTATCTGCTGTCGTCCCGCTGGCTGACAAACACCGTCGCAGGAGGTCGACGGCCTCGACGACAAGACCGCCAAGAAGGTGGATTTCTACACCCGTCAGTTCGTCGATGCGCTGGCGCCGACCAACTTCATGATGACCAATCCCGAAGTCATTCGCGCCACGGTTGAGTCCGAGGGCGAAAACCTCGTCAAAGGCCTCGAAAACCTGTTCTCGACGACATGGAGCGCGGCGACGGCCAGCTGCGCATCAGTCAGGTCGACGAAGAGCGCCTTCACCCTTGGCGAGAACGTCGCGACCACCCCGGGCAAGGTCGTCTATCCAGAACGATCTGATGCAGCTCATCCAGTTCGAGCCGACCACCGAGAAGGTCGACAAGCGCCCCCTGCTGATCGTGCCGCCGTGGATCAACAAGTATTACATCCTCGATCTGCAGCCGAAGAACTCCTTCATCAAATGGTGCACGGATCAGGGCCTGACGGTCTTCGTGATCTCCTGGGTCAACCCCGACAAGGACCTGGCGCCAAATCCTTCGAGGACTACATGCTCGAAGGTCCGCTCGATGCGCTCGATGCCATCGAAAAGGCGACCGGTCGAGAAGAGGCCAACCTCATCGGCTATTGCCTGGGCGGCACCCTGCTCGGCGCAGCACGCTGGCCTATATGGCCGAAAAGAAGGACACCCGTTCAAATCCGGCGACCTTCTTCACCGCCATGGTCGACTTCAGGAGCCCGGCGAGCTCGGCGTCTTCATCGACGAAGAGCAGCTCGATTCCCTCGAAGACCGGATGAACGCGGATGGCTATCTCGAAGGCTCGTCGCATGGCGACCACCTTCAACATGCTGCGCGCCAACGACCTGATCTGGTCCTTCGTGGTCAACAACTACCTGCTCGGCAAGGACCCCTTCCCCTTCGACCTGCTGTACTGGAATTCGGATTCGACGCGCATGCCCGCCGAGATGCATCGCTTCTATCTGCGCAACATGTATCAGGAAAACAAGCTGATCGAGCCGGGCGGGATCGAGCTGGCCGGCGTGCCCATCGATCTGACGAAGGTCGATCTGCCGACCTTCATCCTGTCGACCAAGGAAGATCACATCGCGCCGTGGAAATCGACCTACGCCGCGACCCAGATCTATCCGGCGACGTCAGATTCTGTCTGGCCGGGTCCGGCCACATCGCCGGTGTCGTCAACCCGCCGCCGCGGACAAATACGGCTACTGGACCAACACGAAAAACCCGACCACCGCCGATGAATGGCTCGAGTCCGCCACCCAGCACGAAGGGTCTTGGTGGCCGGAATGGCGCAAATGGCTCAAGAAGAATGCCGGCGGTCAGGTGGCCGCGCGCACGCCGGGTGACGGCAAGCTGAAGGTCATCGAGGCCGCGCCGGGCAGCTATGCCGCGCTGCGGATCGGGGCCGAGACTCCCGCCGACTAGCAGCCGGTCGCAGCCTCGCGCAGTTCCACATTGTCGTTGAACTCCAGCAGCGCGACGTGGTCGCCACCGCCGGTCGGGATCCGCGGCCCCACCGTGATGTCGGGCCAGACCGAGACCCGGACGCTCAGCACATCTCCGGGCGCGCGCGTCACGACCGCCGTGACATCGTAGCGATCAAACCGGCCGTCCTCGTCGCGGGCTTCGCGCACCCGAACTTCCGACAGCACAACCCCGGTGCCACACACCCATGAAGGTGATCCACCGCCTTCTGGCGCGCTGCGTCCGGCGACAGATCATGAGCTTCACTGAAGGCCAGAAATCCCAGCACAACCGCCAGGATAGCCGTCACGATCAGCGGGCGTCGGGGAACACGCCGGCGAAACCCCAGAAGAGATCGCGCGTTCTTGTGCGGCGCGCGCACTACTTCGCGTCGTTGCCGGACTTGATATGATCCTGGGCGAGACCGCAATAGATCTTCACCGATTGCGGCCAGAAGGCGAGTTCGGATTCGCGCAATTCGCGCAGGGGCTTGGCGGGAATACCCGCCCAGAGCTCGCCGCTCTTGACCACCTTGCCCGGCGACACCACCGCGCCTGCGGCCACCATCGCACCGGTCTGGACCACGGCACCGTCGAGCACGGTGGAACTCATGCCCACGAAGCAGCCATCTTCGAGCGTGCAGGCATGGATCAGCGCATTGTGACCGATGGTGATGTCGCTGCCGATATAGGTCGGCATGTGTTCGGTGCCATCCTCACGCGGGCCATTCACATGGACGATCGTCCCGTCCTGAATGTTGGTCCGCTCACCGATACGGATGTGACTGCCGCCATCGCCGCGGATGACGCAGTTGTACCAGACGCTCGACCCGGCACCGATATGCACATCGCCAATGACCGCGGCCGTGTCGGCGATGAACACATCATCGGCGATGGTTGGCGTGATCCCGAGATAGGATTTGATGGCATTCGACATGATGACGTTCCTTCTTCGTTGCGCTTAGAGGCCTACGCCTTCATCGGCACCCATCAGCAAATTCAGGGTCTGGACAGCCTGTCCGGACGCCCCTTTTCCCAGATTGTCGATCAGGCCTGCAAGCACGGCCTGATCGGTTTCTTCATTGTGCAGCACATAAAGACGGAGTTCGTTGGTACCGTTCAGGCTTTCAGGGTCCAGCGCGGCCAGCGTCTCGGTTGTTTCGAAGGGCGCCACGGTCACGAAGCGTTCCCCCTCATAATGTGCGGCCAGCGCGCCATGCAGATCAGCAGCCTTCGGTGTGCCCGGCAGGTTCCAGAGCGCCAGCGGCACCTGGACCAGCATCCCCTGCCGGTAGCGGCCCACGCTGGGCACAAAAACCGGCGGATGGGTCAGGCCGGACCAGCGGGCGATCTCGGGCAGATGCTTGTGCTGCAGGGACAGGGCGTAGCTGTAGACAACGCTGTCGGTGCTGTTCTCCGCCTCCGGGTCCTCGAAGGCCGCGATCAGCGACTTGCCGCCCCCCGAATAGCCCGATACCGCATTGATGGTGACCGGGTAGTCGCCCGGCAACAGACCGGCCGCAACCAGCGGGTGAAGCATGGCCACCGAGGTGACCGCATAGCAGCCCGGATTGCTGATCCGTTTGGACCCACGCATCCTGTCCCGATGACCTGGCTCGTATTCATGAAAGCCATAGGCCCAGCCATCCACCGCCCGATGGGCCGTCGAGGCATCAATCACGGCGGTGTCCGTCTCGATCATGGCGACCGATTCCCGCGCCGCATCATCAGGCAAACACAGGATCGCGACATCGGCTGCGTTCAGGGCATCCCGTCGCGCGGACGCATCCTTGCGGGCATCCTCGCCCAGCTGGATGAGAGAGATATCGGCCCGCGGGGCGAGCCGTTCCTGGATCTGGAGGCCGGTGGTTCCCGCCTCCCCATCGATGAAGACCTTCGTTGTCATGACATCACCGGTTTACATTCATAGTTCAGCTACGGACAAGGTTCAGATACGAAAAGAGCGCGTCCCGGACGCGCTCTTTCCAAACTCGATAACAGGATCGAGAACGATTAGCGCTTCGAGAACTGGAAGCTGCGTCGGGCCTTGGCGCGACCGTATTTCTTACGTTCAACCACGCGAGAGTCACGGGTCAGCATGCCGACCTTCTTGAGGATGCCGCGAAGCTCCGGTTCCCGCAGCATCAACGCCTTGGAAATACCGTGGCGCACCGCGCCGGCCTGGCCCGAAAGCCCGCCGCCTGCAACCGTGCAGACAATGTCGTACTGGCCGATCCGGTCGGTGACCTGGAAAGGCTGCGAGAGCACCATCCGAAGCACCGGACGTGCGAAATAGGTCTCGCCCGAACGACCATTGACGGTCAGCTGACCATTGCCCGGCTTGATCCAGACGCGGGCCACCGCGTCCTTACGCTTGCCGGTCGCATAGGTGCGGCCCAGTTCGTCGATTTTCGGTTCGGCCTGAACCTCAACAGCGGCCTGTCCGGCCACATCTGCCAGTGCCGCTGCGGCAGCGGCAATCGTGCCGCCCTCGGCCGGTGCCTGATCGTTGGCTTGGGTTTCGTCGGTCATGCCGCAGCACCCCTCTTGTTTTTGTCGTTCATAGCCGCAAGGTTCAGGACCTCGGGCTGCTGTGCTTCATGCGGATGCTCGCTGCCGGCATAGACCTTCAGCTTGCGATACTGCTCGCGACCCATCTTGGTCTTCGGCAGCATGCGCTCGACAGCCTTACGCACAACCGTATCGGATTTCGGACCATCCAGATAATTGGCGGCGGTGCGGCTGCGAATGCCACCCGGATAACCGGTGTGCCAGTGATACAGCTTGTCCGAACGCTTCTTGCCGGTCAGATGCACCTTGTCGGCGTTGATCACGATCACATGGTCGCCGCAATCAATATTGGGCGTGTACATGGCCTTGTGCTTGCCGCGGAGGCGCATGGCGATCACCGATGCCATCCGTCCGAGAACCACACCTTCAGCGTCGATGATCCACCATTTGGCTTCCACCTCGCTGGGTTTAGCGGAATAAGTCTTCATGGCCCTGGCCACCTTCTCTTGCTAATTCTTTGCCCGGCGTCGTTGCACGAACAAGTCACCGCCACCAGAGCGCAAACGCTCGGGCAGCGGCTGGAGGGTTTTATGGCAGCCCAAATGGGATGTCAAACCGAAAAATGCATGGAAACGCAGAGGCTTATACAAACGGTATTATAGTACCGCAAGTCTGCTTGTGTTTGTCATCGCCGGACGTGTTCGGGCCATCCACGCGGGCGAGTCACGGCAAATATGCGAGGGCCATACCGGCGTGGAGACCCCGCATCAAGCGCGGACATGACAACCAGTACACCTGGTTCGGTGGTCATCCATGCTCCCCTTCGCGAAAACCACGTCGCAGGGTATAATCTCCCGCTAATGATACGGAACCCGGCATGACCAGCACCGAAACCCCCGAAAAATCCACTGAAACAGAAGATGCCCCCTATCTGCTGCGGCGCGATAATGACGGGGTTACCACCCTGACTTTCAATCGACCCAAGGAGATGAATGCCCTCTCGGAGGGCATGCTGGCGGCGCTCCAGAACGAACTCGACGCGATTGCCGAAGATCGGACCGTACGGGTTGTCGTGCTGGCCGGCGATACCCGCGCATTCTGTGCCGGTCACAATCTCAAGCAGATGCGGGCGAATTACAGTCTGGAATATCAAAAGACCTTGTTTGCGACCTGCACGAAGATGATGCTTTCGGTGCTGCGCCTGCCCCAGCCCGTGATCGCGCGGGTGGACGGTCTCGCAACAGCCGCCGGGTGCCAGCTTGTCGCCACCTGTGATCTGGCAATTGCCGGGCAATCGGCGCGCTTTGCGACCTCGGGCATCAATGTCGGCCTGTTCTGCTCCACACCGGGCGTTGCGGTGGGCCGGTCATTGTCGCGCAAACACGCCATGGACCTGCTGCTCACCGGAGATTTCATCAGTGCAGAGCGCGCAGCCGAAATCGGCCTCATCAATTCTGCTGTTCCTGACAACCGGCTTAATGCCGAAGTCGACGCGCTGGCCCGCAAGCTCGCCAGCAAGAGCGCCTATGCACTGGCTCTCGGCAAGACCGCGTTCTACAAGCAGCTCGAAATGGGAGTCACCGATGCCTATGCCCTCGCCGGTGCCGAGATGGCCCGCAACATGATGGACCGTGACGCCGCCGAAGGGATCGATGCCTTTGTCGAGAAGCGTGACCCCCAATGGGACCAGGGTCCCCGCGACGGGGACTCCTGATCCATGAGCGAATTCGACTATTCCGACGAACTGCTGTCGAAAGTCTTCCGCGAGGTGAAAACCATCGCGCTGGTGGGGGCCAGCCCCCGCGGGGAGACGCGCGCCAGTTGGCGGGTCATGCGCTATCTGCAGAACGAGGGCTACAAGGTCTACCCGGTCAATCCGGATGCCGCGGGTCAGGAGATTCATGGCGAGAAGGTCTACGCCACCGTGTCCGACCTGCCCGAAAAAGTAGATATGGTCGATATCTTCCGCTTGCCCTGGAAGGTGCCGCCCGTGGTCGACGAAGCCATCGCGCTGTGCGTGCCCTATATCTGGATGCAGTTGAAGGTCATCAACGAGGAATACGCCACCAAGGCCGAAGCCGCCGGTACCACCGTCATCATGGATCGCTGTCCGGCGATCGAACTGCCGCGCCTTCAGAACGCGGCTCAGGACAAAACCCATGCGTGAACTGTACTACCCCGACTGGCAGATCCGCCGCATCCTGCGCGATGTGAACACCGTCGCCATGGTCGGGGCCAGCACCAACTGGAACCGCCCCAGCTACTTCGCCATGAAGTACATGCAGGACAAGGGTTATCGGGTGATCCCGGTCAATCCCGGCTCTGCCGGGCAAACCCTTTTGGGTGAAGAGGTTGTCACCAGCCTGAAAGACATCACCGTGCCGGTCGACATGGTGGATATCTTCCAGCGCTCCGAACGGGTTTCGCCGATTGTCGATGAGGCTATCGAGATCGGGGCCAAGGTCGTCTGGATGCAACTGAACGTGCGCCACGACGAAGCGGCGAAGAAAGCCGAGGACGCGGGCCTGACCGTGATCATGGACCGATGTCCGAAAATCGAATTTGCGCGCTTGTCCGGCGAACTCGGCTGGAGCGGCATCAACACCAAAGTCATCACCTCGCGCCGCTCCCGGCAGATACGGGCCTAGGCAACGAGAGACCACAACACATATCGTCATGCCCGCGCAGGCGGGCATCCGTAAACACCGATATCTGCTGATATCTAAGAGGTTCGGCATTTGTGATTATGGGTTCCCGCCTTCGCGGGAACGACGACCGAGGATGGACACTAAGACCATGACCGACCCCAACGACCCACGCCCGCCGGGTTTTGAAACCCTGGCCATCCATGCCGGGGCCGCCCCCGACGAGAAGACCGGCGCACGCAATGTGCCGATCTATCAGTCAACGGCCTATGTGTTCGACGATGCCGACCACGCGGCCTCGCTCTTCAACCTGCAGACCTTCGGCTACATCTATTCCCGCCTGACCAACCCGACGGTTTCGGCACTGGAAGAGAAAGTCGCGGCCTTGGAACACGGACGCGCCGCGGTGGCGTGTTCCACGGGCCATGCCGCCCAGATGCTCACCATGTATGTGCTCATGAACCCGGGCGACAATTTCGTGGCATCCCGCAATTTGTATGGCGGCTCGATCACCCAGTTTTCCCACGCCTTCAAGAAATTCGGCTGGAACGTGAATTTCGTCGACCCCGCCGACCCAGAGAACTTCCGCGATGCCATCGACAAGAATACCAAGGCGATTTTCCTCGAAGTCCTCGCCAATCCCGGCGGGATCATCATCGACCTGGAGCCGGTGGCAGCCATTGCAAAGGATACGGGCATACCGCTGATCGTCGATAACACCATGGCGACCCCCTATCTCTGCAAGCCCTTCGAATGGGGGGCTGATCTGATCACCCATTCCATGACCAAGTTTCTCGGCGGCCACGGCACCTCCATGGGCGGCGTCGTGGTGGAAAGTGGCAGGTTCGACTGGGCCCAGAACGACAAGTTCCCGTCCATGACCGAACCGGACCCGGCCTATCACGGCCTCACCTTCTACGAGACATTTGGGGATTTCGGATTCTCGACCAAGGCCAAGGCCGTCGCCCTGCGTGACCTCGGCCCAACACTGGCGCCCCAGAACGCCTTCAACATCATCACCGGTATCGAAAGCCTGCCGGTTCGCATGGACCGGCACCTGCAGAATGCTCAGGCCGTGGCGGAATTCCTCGAAGGCCACCCTGCTGTCGCATGGGTCTCCTATGCGGGCCTGAAATCGAGCCCCTATCGCGCACTTGCACAGAAATATCTGCCCAAGGGCCCCGGCTCGGTCTTCACCTTCGGCGTGAAGGGCGGCTACGAAGCAGGCGTAAAGGTCGTCGAGAGCGTCGAATTGCTATCACATCTGGCCAATCTGGGAGACACCCGCTCGCTGATCATCCACCCGGCCTCCACCACCCACCGCCAGCTCACCGAAGACCAGCAAATCGCCTCGGGCGCAGGCCCGGACGTGATCCGCCTGTCCATCGGGCTGGAAACCATCGACGACATCCTCGCCGATTTGGGCCAAGCGCTGGATTACGCGGCGGCGAAGGCGGCGGAGTAAATACGAAAAAGCCGCGCAACCTTGCGGAAGCGCGGCTTCTTCAATTCAGATTTCAATGCGACCTATTCAGCCGCTTCAGCCTGATACCACTGCTGGGGCATCGCACCTTTGATGGCATAGGCGAGCGCCTGGACGACCTGATAGGGCTCGCGGGCGACGCCCTTGGCGGCGGAGTCCACTTCCTTCAGCGCGTGGTCATGGGCTTCCGGGTGCAGCGTGATCATCGCCTTGCCCTTGGCGGCCGCGTAACCGGCGTCAAAGGCCGCGTTCCACTGCTTGTACTTCTCACCAAAGCGCACGACGACCACATCGGCCTCGTCGATCAGCGTGCCGGTGCGCACGGAGTTCAGCAGCGCACCGCGATGGTCGTGCCAGAACTTGTCCGGCTCGGCACCGAAAACGGCAACGCCGCAATCATCGGAATCGTCATGTTCGGTGATCGGCCCGGCAAACTCGACCGGCAGACCGGCTTCCGCGCAGCCATTCATGATCTGCTCGCGCCAGTCCGAATGAATTTCGCCTGACAGATAAATCTTCCAAACCTTGTCGCTCATGGAATTTTCCTGCGTTTCTGTGAATGTCAGTGTTGTAGCCATTATAGCAAACCGGTCGCGTAGCTGCGACTCCCGACAAAATTTTCATCGTACCCTCCATCCGTCATGGCCGGACTTGTTCCCGCCATCCACGTCGGCGTGTCACGCATTTGCAGCCGGAGAACCGATGGACGTGGATGCCCGCAACAAGTGCGGGCATGACATTGAGAGACGGTCAGTTGTAGCGTTCCTAACGTCATACCCGGACCCGACCCAGACGTCATACCCGGACCCAATGCAGTCGTAATACCCGGACTTGATCCGGGTATCTCACCGCAGACCGAGACGGGATGCCCGGATCAGGTCCGGGCATGACGGGTGGCAAACGGGGTGAACCAACCCGCTCTTATTCCCGGGCCTTGCCCTCAGAAGTTTCCGACACGATCCAATCGAAATAATCCGGATTGCCCGCCCCGAGCGGAATTTCAACCACGCAAGGCACCTCGAAACTGTGCAGTTCCTTTACCCGCGCGCTCAGGGTATCGACCAGGTCACGCCGGGTTTTCAGGATCAGCAGCACCTCGCCCCCCTCCTGCACTTCACCTTCCCAGTGATAGATCGAACGCATGCCACCAATGATGTTGCCGCAGGCGGCCAGGTTCTCGCCGACCACGAAACGGGCGATATCACGCGTCTGATCCATCGACCCGCAGGTGACATAGACCATACTGGCAGTGTGGGATGTCTCGGAATTGCTCACTTCTGGCCTTTCTGTGGCAGACTCTTGGCGTGGCTTTCATTCTACACTACGGTCCGCCACTTCGAAGTTCGGCGTTTCGACCGGACTTCGTGAGGGTTTGAGGGGGCATTATGCCGGTCAGCAGAAAACTTGCAGACGGAAACAATGTGGTTGCCTTACAGCCGCATCGGCCACGCGGGGATCGCAAATCCAAGCCGCGCGGGGCCCTGAGTGGTGCCCAGCGTGACTGGCTCGCGCGGGGTCTGGCACAGCCCGGCGGCAAACTTCCCCTGTTTGACCGGGACGGTCAGAAGGTCAGTGACCGCACCATCAAGAGCTGCATTCGCCACGGTTTTGCCGAACCGTGGTTCGACAACCCGATCAAGCCGGACTGGCTTGTCTGCAAACTGACCGACAAGGGCAGAATCGCACTCAACGCCGAGTTCTAGGATGAGCACATTCCGGCGCCCCGGTTCGCGGGGCCCTTCCCGATACGCTTTCGTTATAACTGCTGCCACTTTGCTTGCGGTCGGCAGCGCCCATGCAGCGCCCGAACAGGCGGGCGATGCGGCGGCCGTACGTGGAAACGTTCTGTTGGCGTCTGCCACGGATCGCCCGCCGGGCTCCCTCTCGGACGTGATCGGCCGCGATATCGCAAGCGGCGACAGAATTTTTCTTGGGGACGAGATTGAAACCGGTCCCGAGAGCGGACTGCAGATCATGCTGCTCGATGAAACCATCTTCACGATCGGCCATTCCTCGGCGATGACCATCGACACATTCGTCTATTACCCCGCATCCGGTGCCGGCGAAGTTTCCGCACGCATTCTGAAGGGCACCTCCCGGTTTGTGTCGGGTCAGGTTGCCAAGGCACAGCCGGACAGGATGTCGGTCAAGTTGCCTGTAGGCACCATCGGCATTCGCGGCACAAGCGCGGCGGGTGTTGTGAACGGGCAATCAAGTCAGGTGGTGCTGCTCGGCCCCGGACCCGACAACAATGCCGATGAGCAAGCGGCGCGAATTATTGTCGACAATGGCGGTCAGTCTGTTGAAATCACACGGCCGGGTTTCGGCACGACCATCGACGGCGTAGGTGGCACCCCCACCCCGCCGGTCCGCTTTTCAGCTGATGCCATTCAACAGATCACGGGACCACTTGGTGGCGGCCCGCAATCCCCTGGCCAGAACCGCCAGGCTGGTGCGCGGCCGAAGTTGAACAGGCTTCGAACAATCAGAGGTCGGCGAGTCCGGGATTGCGAAACCAGGCAACCGGCTCGCAGACAAAACCGGCCAATGTGGCTCGTCCTGCCCTGGGTGCGAGTACCAGTGCATCTATCCTGAAGGGCAGTGGTCAAAATCTCGGGTCATCCGCCGGATCTGCCCTGAGTCAGTTTAACGCGCAGATCGTTAAGTCCAATCAGGCCGCCGCCCAGCAGAGGCATCCGAACAACAGCAATCCTTCGCGGATGGCATCACAGATCTGGACGCGCTACGCGCGCTCGACACGGGTATATTCAATTTTACCGGTGGAGCCTTTGCACTCGCCGGGACCGGTGTCGCCGGCACCTATGAGGTGACCTATTCCGTCGATTTCGGAAATAGCAAAACCAGCGGCAATATCCGGCTGTCGACAGGTAACGGATTTGCCGGGGGTGTGGCCAATTTTCCGCTGATCCACAATCTGTTCGACAACACCGGATCGCAGGCAACTCAGGAAGAAACCGAAAGCATTGTAAATGGCAATATCATCAGCGGCAGTTTCCCCGGGGCCAATGTCAGTGGCGGCAATAACAGCATCGCCGTGAATTACGACTCTGGTGAACACGGACGGCGCGCTCGCCAATATTCTGGCGACGAAAGTATCCTACTCGGAAAACGGCGGCGATACGTCGCCCAAGGCGATGGCAAGACCGCGCGCCAGCAAACACATACCGAGGAAAACCCATGGGCAAGTTTGGTATCGGACAGAGCGTCCGGCGTGAAGAAGACCCGCGGCTGCTGACCGGCCGCGGCCTCTACGTCAACGACGTGAACCTGCCGGGCCAGAGCTACGCCATCTTCCTGCGCTCGCCCCACGCCCATGCCGAGATCAAGTCGATCGACGCGGCGGCGGCGAAGGCCGCACCCGGTGTGCTCGCCGTATCTTCTACCGGCGAGGATGTCGCGGCGGACGGGCTGGGCTATCCCGGCATGCCGGCGAAATGGAAACGCCCCGATGGCGCGCCCATGAAGTACCGCCCCCAGCCGCCGCTGGCGCTCAGGCCGTGTGCGCTATGTCGGCGACCCGGTGGCGATGGTGGTCGCGGAAACGCTGCATCAGGCGCGCGACGCCGCCGAACTGGTCGACGTGGATTACGACATCCCGCCCATCGATCACGGACACCGCCACGACCGTGGATAGCGGATGCACGCGGTGATCTGGGACGACGGCCCCGGACAACATCGTCGGGCTGTTCCAGTCGGGGAATGCAGAGGCCGCCGAAGCCGCGCTCGCCGGGGCGGCCCATGTGACCAAGTCGCCGGTTCGTGATCAGCCGGGTGTTTGCCAATTACATGGAACCGCGCGGCGCCATCGGCGACTACGACCCCCGCGAGGACCGCTACACCCTGCATGCCGATGTGCAGTACCCCCACCGGGTGCGTCAGGTGCTGGCCGAGAAGAGTCTTCAGGATCCCCGAGCAGAACATCCGCGTCGTCTCCCGCGATGTGGGCGGCGGGTTCGGCACCAAGGGCTGGCAGTATATCGAGCACCGCCTGACCCTCTGGGCGGCGCGCAAGGTCGGACGCCCGGTCAAATGGACCTCGGAGCGCAGCGAGGCAATCCAGAGCGACGAACACGGCCGGGACAATGTGACCGACGCGGAGCTGGCCTTCGATGCCGACGGCAGGATCGTCGGGCTGCGCGTGCGGACCATCGCCAATATCGGGGCCTATCTCTCGGCGATCCGGAACCTGCTTTCGGTCTTCTCCAATGTTGGCACCCTGATCGGGGTCTACAACGTGCCCGCCGCGCATGTGGCCGTGACCAGCGTGCATTCGAACACCAGCCCGACCGCGCCCTATCGCGGCGCCGGACGTCCCGGAAGCCACCTATGTGATCGAGCGGATGCTGGACGAGGCCGCGCGGGAACTGGGAATCGACCCGGCCGAGTTGCGGGCCCGGAACATGATCGCGCCCGAAGGCATGCCGGTGAGGAACGCGCTGGGGCCTGACCTATGACTGCGGTGAGTTCCTCGCCAACCAGACCGAAGCTCTGAAAATGGCGGACTATGCCGGGTTTTGAAGCCCGCAAGGCCGAAGCTGCCAGCTCGCGCGGGAAGCTGCGGGGCATCGGCATTGCCAATCCGATCGAGCGCTCGGCCTCACCCTCGCCGGATTTTTCGGAAGTCCGTTTTTCCACTGACGGCACGGTGACCATCCTGATGGGCACCAAGAGCCAGGGACAAGGCCACGAAACGGTCTACAAACAGATCGTCAGTGACCGGCTGGGGTTGGAATCCGAGGACATCCGCGTGATCGACGGCGACACCGACCGGGTCGCCTTTCGGCATTGGCACCATGGGGTCACGCTCCACGGTGATCGGCGGCTCTGCCCTGCACAATGC
>CALSML010000005.1 GCA_943787445.1 uncultured Alphaproteobacteria bacterium | reverse complement strand
ATACGGTCATAGACCGCCCTTGCCTCGGCAGAGAGTTGGTCAGGATCGAAGGGTTCAAAGCGATCCGCCATTCAGGAAACGTCCTCGTATGTGTTCGAAAGCGTCCCGACTCCATCGATGATGACATCTATGGTTGCGCCCGGTTTCATCGGCAACGCACCCGGCCCCGTGCCACAGGCGATCACGTCTCCCGGTTCCAAGGTCATGGATTCCGACAGCCGCGCGACAATTTCAGCCGGCTGCATGAACAGATCACTGACCGGGTAGTTCTGGCGTTCACGACCATTCAGTTCAGCCCGGATCGAACTGTTTGAAACATCCGCGCCGCAGACAATCGAGGCCCCAAAGGCACCGAAGGTGTCAAACCCCTTCGCCCGCGCCCATTGCGGAAAGGAAGGGTCCGCATCGAGCAACTGCATTGCGGTCACATCATTGACGCAGGTGTAACCAAAAATGGCGTCCGAGGCCCCTGCCTCATCAACACTGGAACAGTCCGCACCGATCACAATTCCCAGTTCAGCCTCATAGATCACCCGACCGTCATAGGATGCAGGCTTGCGGATCACCCCGCCAGGGGCAAGAAAGCTTGAGGATGGCTTGAGGAAAAACAGCGGGTACTCGGGCTTCTCGAGTCCCTGCTTTTCAGCCGACGACCTGGAGTTGTTCCAGAGCGCAATCATCTTGCCCGGCACGCAAGGTGTCAGCAGCGCGACGTCATCAAGCGCGACATGCGCACCAGACGGCGCAGGGCCCGAAAACATATCGCCCTCGTGAATGGCGATCTGTCCGTCACTCAGGACTCCGAAACCATACGTCCCCTCATTCTCAAATCTCACCCAATGCGTCACTGTTTGCCCCTGCATGTGAACTTGTTTACGGCTGGATATTGCCCGTCCGTGCGCAGCGCGACAACCGGCTCCCGACCATGCGTGTCGCCATAGCGGGACGGTGTCTTCACCAAAGCTACCCCCACGCTGCAGGGATCGCTGGAAGCGCGGACCACCATTGGCTCCATCAGCCCGCTTTGGAACGTCTCACCAGACACGCGATTCACACGCGGCTGCTTGCACTTTGAAACCAGAATCAGCACGCTGACCGCAACAACAATCAAATCCGTTTCCAGAGGGACACCATGCTTCACGAATTACGCACCTACACCGCCCTTCCAGGCGCCATTCCCGACGTCCTCAAGGCCAATGAGGAGGTCGGTCGCAAAGTCCGCGGCGACGACTACGGCGTGCTGGAGGGATACTGGTACACCGAGATGGGCCCGCTCAATCAGGTCATGCATCTCTGGCGCTTTGACAGTTTCGAAGAGCGCGCGCGTCTGCGCGGCGAACTTGGCAAGGTCGAAGGCTGGACCAAGGAATATGTGCCGCGGCTGCGACCGCTGCTGACCGCGCAATCGACGCGATTCCTGATCAACACCAAGGGAATCACCGCCCCGGAGACCGAGGGAAATTTCTACGAGTTTCGCAATTATCGCGTGAAACCCGGTGCCGCCAAGCTCTGGATGGATGCGTTTCTGGAGGTCATGCCCACGCGCGAAAAACATTCGAGAAATGTCGGCGCCTGGATCACGGAAGGCCCCAACCCGAATGAGGTCTGTCACATTTGGGCCTATAAGAGCCTTCAGGAGCGCGCCGAAACACGCGACGGCGTAGCGCAGGAAGACGCCTGGAAAGCCTTCGTCGAAAAAGGCCGCAGGTATCTTGAGGAAATGCACTCAACCATGCTCATGCCGGCGAGCTTCTCACCACTGCGGTAAACCGGGTTCAACCCTCGGGCGGGAGAATCTCCTGCACACAAATCTGATCCACCAGATGGGCGCGTCCAATATCATCGAGATGCGCCCTTTTGTGTTCATTGGCCAGATTCGCACCAACGCCCATGGTCATGGCCTGCACCACCGAGCGATCGGCCATGTCCAGCCAGAACCCACGCCGGACCAACTTGCCATCTTCGTCCCGCGCGAACGGGTCCTCCGGGTTCAGGCCCAGATCAGGTTTGTAAAAGTCGGCCATATCCTGACGTCTCCGCGCAATGCTATTTTTTCGGAATGACCTTGGTTGCCAAGGTCTGAACCGCGATCTTACCACCATCGATCACATAGGTGTCGGTGCCAAGCTCGTATACATTGTCAGCTATCTCTGCATTCCAGACGATGTAGCCGACATTACCTTCAATGACCATATTCGTCAGATTGAAGCTCGCACCGGGCTTTGCAAATTCTGCAAACAGTCCCGTGAACAAAGCCTAAATAGCCTCCTTGCCCCGAAATTCTGCACCCGGGACATGGATGACCGATGTCTCTGTGTAATCGGCCATCACTTCCTTCATGTCTCCCGCACCAAAGGCAGCGAGGTGATGATCAACGATAGCCTTGGTTTTTTCAGCATCATTCGCGATGGAGCTTGTGAACGAGATCATTGCAATCGCAGCAGCAGCCAAAAATACACGGCAATATTTGTACATTTTTTGTCCCCGTATTTTAAAAATCCAAGCATCTGCCCTTCACTTTGATTTGCCTAGGGAGGCTCAGCGATGATTTTCGTCAGGCAAAACCACTGAACTAACCCATCCGTGACGGAATTGTCACATTTGCAACCCACGGTCGTGACACACGCCGACCTTGCTGTGGGAACAGTTCAGGGTCCGCAATCCGCTTCGCCATGGCGCCCAATTGGGCTAGGCTGGGCGCAACAAACGAAACTCCGGAGGATGCGATGAAAACCGTAAATCTGAATGCTGACGACATGGCCAACCGCGTGGCGCGGTTTAAGGATCTCGTGCCCTACAAGACCTCGATCATGGACGGCACCGGCATTCCCGAAGAAGCTGTTGAAATCGTATCCGCCAAGTCGGTCTACCCGATCATGTCCCCGGTGGGCTGGGAAGGCCGTTCCGCCGTCGCGCCGGTCAAGGGCATGGACGGTCTGACCGTCACCATTGCCGAATGCCCGCCGGGCAATCATCCGGGGCTGCACAGCCACTCACACACGGTGGAGAACTTTTTCTGCTTGAACGGAAGATTCCGCGTTTCCTGGGGTGAAAACGCCGAAAACTCGGTCGAACTGGAACCGATGGACTTCGTGTCAGTGCCCGCCGGGGTCTATCGCGATTTTCACAACATCTCCGACGAGACGGCCCGCCTGCTGGTGATGATCCAGAACGTCGAAGGCGATGTGAAGGACGAGGTCGTGTTCCACCCCCATGTGGGGCAGGAAATCGCCGAGAAATTCGGGGAAGATACAGTCGTCGCGATGGACAAGGTCGGCTTCCGCTTCGCGGATCGCATACAGGCCGCCGAATAGGCTGTCCTATTCGGCGACCTTCAGTTCCAACAGAAGTCGGCCAAAGCCGGGGATCCGGTCCGTGATCCCCATCTTGCGCAGCGCGTACCAGTAGGCGACGGCATTCACCGAAAGGACCGGCTTGCCGAACTTGTCTTCCAGTTCCTAGATCAGCGGCACGATCCCCAGCGACCCGCCCACATGCAGCAGCGTGTCCACATCCGGGCTATTCACCTCTTCAAAGGCCTCGACCACGCGCTCCATCGGCACGTTCACAGCATTGACCGGATGATCCACCAGCAGCGCCGTCGATGCCGCAATGACGAACCCGTGGGCGGTGTAATAGTCGACGGCACTTTTGGCGTTTTCAACCGAGAGCGGTGACATCATGCCCACGCGCTTGGCCCCCACGGTGCGCAACGCGGCGATCACTGCATCTGTGGCCAGCACGAAGGGCTTGCCCTCGGACAGCTTGGCGAATTCGCCCGTGTACCAGTCCTGTTTTTCCAGCGACCAGTCCCGCATCTCCAGCGAATTGCCGCCAACGATCATATCCAGCCAGCATTTCAGGGTGTGCGGCACAACCTCCAGCATCGCCTCACCGACCGTATCCGGACTGTTGATGTTAAAGCGGTACATCTGATTGCTGATGCCCTCCGGGCGCATCATCTCGTATTCCGGCTGCATGTTGGAGTTCTGCACGGGAATGAGAACGGCGACGACGCCGCGGGGTCCAAAGCGATCAGGCATAAATCAGGCTTTCTGTTGGTGACGTGTTGATGGGTTCAGTCGGACAGGACATTTTCGTTCATCAGCAATGAACCAAATCCGGGCATCGGATCGGCCACGCCAATCTGACGCAAGGCGTACCAATAGGTTGCCGCATTGACCGAAATGATGGGCTTCTGGAAGCGTTCTTCAAGTTCCGCGATCATCGAGACTATTCCCAGCGCCCCCCGACATGCACCAGCGTATCGACATCAGGCTTGTTGATCTCCTCGAAGGCCGCAATTGCCTATTCGACCGTGACCTTGATTATGTCCTCGGATTTCTTGACCATCAGGGCCGTGGTGTACGGCACCTCGAAACCGTGGCCTGCATAATAAGTCCGGGCATATTCGGAATTTTCGTTCGACATGGGTGAAAGTATCCCGAAACGCTTTGCCCCAATGGTCTTCAAGGCCGCAAGCGTTGCATCCGTGGCGAGCACGGTTTTCACACCCTGCGCGCGCGTCTGAAAGGCCGCACGGTATTCTTCCTGCAGCTGATGGGACCACGGGTGCATCTCCATGGAATTCCCGCCAATGATCACATCTGGCCAGCAGAGCCGCGTGTCCGGTACGGCGTCCAGAACCGCGTCGGCCGCCTTGTCATGGCGTACCAAGCTGAAACGATACATCTGATTGTTGATGCCGGCGGGCCGCATGGCCTCGTATTCGGGCAGCATATTGGAGTTCTGCAACGGAATCAGAACGGCAACAACACCACGGGGGCCAAATCTATCGGGCATAGCGGCACTCCCTTCGGACAGACAATTCAGACCATGAACTTACCGTTGCAGCGGCCTGTCCAGAAGACAGCTTTGTGTCACGAGGTTTGTGACAGCCATGAATGACTGGCTCAAACCGGGCGATCCCCGGCATGGGAGGATGTGATTTTGATGGACCAGCCATCGGGTCCGGGAACATAGAACGAACTGTGCACCGATCCGGTCGTGATCTTCGACGGCTTGAGCTTCTTCGATTTGCAATAGTCACGCATGGCGTGAAGATCATCGACCATCAGATCGACCGGGGCGACGGCACCTTCGGTGATCTTCTTGCGCGACTTGTTCAAAATCAAATGCGTGCCACCGCGCAGTTCCAGCACCGCAAAGTTGTCCTTCTCGAACACCGAACGCAGGCCCAGCACCTGCATGAACGCACTCGCAGTCGGAACATCCTTTACATGCAGGGACAAATGCCCCACGGCAACCGGCGGGCGCTTGTCTGTCTTCTTGGCCATGTCAGGGCCTTCTCCATATCCGGGTGTGCAGCAGGAATTAAAAAACAATACACTCAGTTCAACCACGAACGCCAAGAGGCGACACATCAGGGGACGCAATCATGGCCTATGAAGACATACTCTACGACACCGAAAACGGCGTCGCGACGATCACCATCAACCGCCCGGACAAACTCAACGCCTTTCGTGGTCAGACGGTCGAGGAAATGATCGATGCGCTGCAGGATGCCGGATGGGACAAATCCATCGGCGTCGTGGTGATCACCGGCGCCGGTGATCGCGCCTTCTCCTCGGGCGGCGATCAGTCACTCGATAACAAATCGACCGAGGGATATGGCAGCCGCCGCGGCACTATCGGCATCCCGATCGAGGAACTGCAGGGACTGATCCGGGATATTCCCAAACCCGTTATCGCAAAAGTCCGGGGCTATGCCATCGGCGGCGGCAATGTGATTGCCACCGTGTGTGACCTGACCATCGCCAGCGAGACCGCAATCTTCGGCCAGGTCGGCCCGAGCATGGGCTCGGTCGATCCGGGATACGGTACAGCCTATCTCGCACGAATTGTCGGTGAGAAAAAGGCACGGGAGATCTGGTACATGTGCCGCCAGTACACGGCACGGGAAGCTCTGGACATAGGTCTGGCCAACACCGTTGTGCCGGATCGTGACCTGGATGCCGAGGTCGCCCAATGGTGTGCCGACCTGATGGATCGCAGCCCCACGGCGCTGGCCATCGCCAAGCGCTCCTTCAACATCGACACCGACCACATCAAGGGCATCGGGGCGATGGGATTCGAAGCGCTGAAGTTGTATTACGCCACAGAGGAATCGAAGGAAGGCGGACGTGCCTTTCAGGAACGGCGAAAGCCCGAATTCCGAAAGTATCAGGTCTGACCCGAACCGCCGCTCGAGACGAGAACATGGATATCAACGCAAAGATTTACGTCGCAGGACATCGCGGTCTGGTTGGGCAGGCGCTCATCCGTCAGCTCAATGCCCAGGGCTACAACAATATCGTGACCCGGACCCGCAAAGAGGTCGATCTGACCGATCAAGCCGATGTGCGGAATTTCTTTGCTGCGGAACAACCCGACTATGTCTTCGATGCCGCTGCGGTCGTGGGCGGCATTCAGGCCAACGACCAGTATCCGGCAGACTTTATCGCCGGCAATTTGATGATCCAGACCAATCTGATCGACACGGCCTATCGCTCCGGCGTGAAGAAACTGCTCTTTCTCGGCTCGACCTGCATCATGCCCCGGGATGCACCTCAGCCCATGAAGGAAGAGTATATGCTTACCGGACCGCTGGAGGAGACCAACCAGTGGTACGCGGTCGCCAAGATCGCGGGCATCAAGATGTGTCAGGCCTATCGACGTCAGTACGGATTTGATGCGATCAGCGTCCAGCCCACCAATCTGTTCGGCATCGGCGACAATTTCGACTACGAAACCTCCCATATGCCTGCCGCGCTGATGCGAAAGATGCATGACGCCAAAACCAGCGGATCCGACGAAGTCGTCATCTGGGGTACGGGCACACCACGCCGCGAGATCATGTATGTCGATGACATGGCGAATGCCTGCATCTATCTGATGCAGAATTATTCCGGCGAAGACTTCGTCAATATCGGCGTCGGAGATGATATTTCGATCAGGGATTTCGCCGAGATGATCGCAGATGTCGTCGGGTTCACGGGCAGGTTCACCTATGACACGTCAAAACCGGATGGAACGCCACGCAAACTGGTCGACGTGAGCCGTCTCTCCGCCCTTGGCTGGTCCTCACAGATCAGCCTGCGTGAAGGCGTTGAACGGACCTATGGCTGGTTCCTCGAAAACGAGGACAAGCTTCGCACCCTCAACGCGGAAAGCTTCGCGCGCTAGGTCACCGCCTCACGACGAGGCCGGATCAACACTCGTCGGACAATAGGCTGCACCGAGAACCGGACCGGGCCGATCAGTCTGAACCAGAATCGCACAACCCTGGCCGGGCTCCAGATTCAGGTCACTCTTGGACAGGGTGAAATCCGCGCGCGTACCGTTCCATGCGCCCACATGCTGGACCCGCCTCACGATATTGTGGCTGACCAGTGTTTTGCCGTGATTTTCGCCACGAACGACATCGGTTGTGCGCTCGCGACTGAAGGTCACCAGCCAGACGTCCGCACCATCCTTGATTTCACCGGGCAGCGAGATAGCGATCCAGCCATCCTGACCTTCCGAGACCTGAACCGGAATCCGCGGCTTATCGTCTTTGCGAACCGCCTTGACCAGATTGCGCACTTCGCGACGACGCGAACCAACAGCCTCTTCGCGTCCATCGATCACCATCTGTGGTGTGTACACGCTGCCGGTGTTCCGAATGGCCTGATTGTACGCACGCTGGCGCTGGGTCATTTCCGGTGTTGAGAAGGGATCTTTCCAGCGCCCGTGGCGGCCATAGTTGAGCCGGTCCCAGTAGTCGACATGGTATTCAAGGGCGACGATATCTTTTTCACCGGCCAGCTCGCCGAGATAGGCTTCTGCGGGCGGTCAGGAATAACAGTCTTGCGAAGTAAACAGTTCGATGACTGTGGTCGGTTTGGCGGAATCGGCCATGGCGTGGGTGCCGAACAGCCCGGCCAGGGCCAGACCGGTGAGTGCGACTCAAAGCGTCTTCATGAACCGTCTCCATTGAATTCCAAAATGAAATACACGTGCACGTTAACAGTCTGGTCGCCGGTTTATTCCCAATTGCATCAGCGATTGATGCAATAAGTGGATTTCATTCACGTTTCTGTGAACATTTTCATTTTTCGATGGAAATCCAGTGGCTTAATGGGGTCCGATACTCACGCGTGCGGCGGGCTGTCGCACACCACCCGGTATGGCGGGTAACAGGGAGATACACATGATTTCGGTTCGCAAAACTCTTAGAATCGGCCTCTTTGCAGCAACGACCTTTGCTGTCGCAGCGGCTTTTGGCACCTTCAGCAGCGATGTCGCATCCGCTGACGGCCATCACTACAAGGAACGCAACGCAGCGATGAAATCGCTCGGCGGCAACATGAAGAAACTGGGCGGCGCAGTCGCAGGCGGCAATGCTGCTGACGCAGAGGCTGCAGCCAAGGCCATCAGCGCTGTTGCGGCAAAGATGCCCGCCTTGTTCAAGGATAAGGAAATTCCCGCGGAGTCCCGTGCGAAGCCGGAAATCTGGGACAACATGGCGGACTTCAATGCCAAGGTCGCAGCCATGGGCACGGCGGCGGACAAGGTTGCAGCCAGTGCAGCAGCCGGCACTATGGGCAGTGACCCGAGAGCCGTGGTTGGCAGCATTGGCGCTACATGCGGTGCCTGCCACAAGGTCTATCGCGGTCCCAAAGCATAGCCCTCAGACCACAGACGTTTCAGAAAATCGCTCGGCTTTGCCGAGCGATTTTTTTGTTTAGGATACGAGCATGACAAACATTGCACGAAGCCTACTCGCCGGATTGTTTCTCCTGTCTGCGACCAATGCCCAGGCCGGAGACGCTGTGCGTGGCGAATATGTTTTCCATACCGGCGGCTGCGGCACCTGCCATACCGCCGAAAACGGCGGCACATTCCTTGCGGGCGGTCGCGAGCTGAAAACCGACTTCGGGTCCTTCTTCTCACCCAATATCACCCCCGACCCGGAAACCGGCATTGGCGGCTGGAGTGATGAAGACTTTGTCCGGGCCCTGCGTCGCGGCGTATCCCCGGATGGCGACGACTACTATCCGACCTTCCCCTACACCTCCTATGCCCGGATGACCCGCGAAGACGCTGTCGATCTGAAAGCCTATCTCGACTCCCTCCCCGCTGTCCGTAACGAGGTTCCCGATCACGATCTGGCCTTTCCGTTCAGCATTCGCATGAGCATGATCGGCTGGAAACTGCTGTTCTTCGACGACGACCCCTTCGAACCGGACCCGTCCAAATCCGAAGCGTGGAATCGCGGCGCCTATCTGGTGAACGGGCCCGGTCATTGCGGTGAATGTCACACGCCACGCAACATTCTCGGCGCCGTGAATACCAACAAATATCTTGGTGGCAACAAGAACGGGCCAGAGGGTGAAGCGGTTCCCAACATCACGCCTGGCAAGAGCGGCATTGGCGACTGGAGCGCGGATGACATCGTTTCCGCTCTGGAAACCGGCCTTCTGCCCGATGGTGACTTCATGGGTGGGGCGATGACCGATGTGATCGACGACAACACCAGCAAGCTCACCGATGACGACCTGCAGGCCATCGCCACCTATTTGACCTCGCTGGAACCGATCGATAGCAAGAACTGATACATGGCGCTGCTGTCTCGCGCTCAAACCCTAGTCTGAGAGAAGTTAAATGCCCGCTTACTGGCTTGCCCGTTCAAAGATCAACGACCCTGTCGCCTACAAGAAATACACCGATGAGGTTCCCGGTATTCTGAAGAAATACGGCGGGCGCCCCTTCGCACGCGGTGGCGAATTCAAGGTCCTGGAAGGTGACACGCCCTATGAGCGTTTCATTGTGGTCGAATTCGATTCCATGGCCGATGCCGAAGCCTGCTTCAATTCTCCCGAATATGTGGAAGCCGCAGCGCACCGACGTGTCGCCGGTGTCGCAACGAACGAACTGGTGATTGTCGAAGGCGGCGACGCGAGCCCGCGTTAGGCAAGCTCGGGAAACAGTCCGGCAAGTCCTGCGCGACTTGCCGGGCACACACCACGCTCTGTGATCAGGCCGGTCACCAGCCGCGCCGGTGTGACATCGAACGCATAATTCCCGGCTGACGAACCATCCGGCGTCAGTTGCACCGACACGATCTGCCCATCACGCGTCTTTCCCGAGATATGCGTGACCTCGTCCTGGTCGCGCTCCTCGATCGGAATGTCCTGCACACCATCCGATAACGTCCAGTCGATGGTGGGTGACGGCAGTCCGATATAGAACGGAATGTCATTGTCCCGCGCTGCAAGCGCCTTCAGATAAGTCCCGATCTTGTTGGCCACATCGCCCGAGGCTGCAGTGCGATCCGTGCCGGTGATGCACATATCCACCATCCCGTGCTGCATCAGATGCCCGCCCGCATTGTCGGCAATCACCGCATGGGAGACCCCATGCTTGCCAAGCTCCCAGGCCGTGAGCGCTGCCCCCTGATTGCGCGGCCGGGTTTCATCGGCCCAGACATGCACCGGGATCCCGGCGTCATGCGCCTTGTAGATAGGCGCCAGCGCTGTTCCCCAGTCGACCGTTGCCAGCCAGCCAGCATTACAATGGGTTAGAATATTGACCGGACGGTCGTCCGGTATGTCCTCATGAGCGGCGCAAATCAGTTCAAACCCGTGGTCGCCGATCGCACTGTTGATCGCGACGTCTTCATCACAAATCTCGGCAGCACGCACATACGCAGTCCCCACCCGCATATCCTGTGGGATATACTGCAAGCATGCGCGCATATCATTGAGCGCCCAGCGCAGATTGACCGCGGTTGGCCGCGTGGCATTGAGAACCTGACAGGCATTTTCGATCCCGGCATCCGAAGCATCTTCACGCATCGCCAGCGCCACGCCATAAGCCGCAGTGGCTCCAATCAGCGGCGCACCCCGTACCAGCATCGCGCGAATGGCATGGGCGGCCTCATCCAGGCTCCGCAGCGAAACAATCTCGAACAGATGCGGCAATCTGGTTTGGTCGATGATCTTAACCGAAGCACCGTCATCAGCCAGCCAGATCGTTCGGAACGCCCGCCCGTCAATATTCATGATGCACCCGCTTTTTGGATCACAAAGGTCAGCACGCCATCGGCTTCTTCCGCCATGAGCAGGCTGTCACCGGTTGCCTCGCAGAAATGGCCAAAATCTCCCATGGCGCCAGGGTCCGTCGCGATTACCTTGAGGGTTGAACCCGCCATCATCGTTTTCAGGGCCTTCTTCGCCTTCAAGACGGGCAAGGGGCATTTCAGACCGCTCGCGTCGAGCAACTGATCGGGCTGTATTTCCGTCGAATTGTTCATCCGTTCACATTGACCAAATTTCTAATATACGAATACACTAATTTTCATGAACACATCTGCCATCGAAGCGTTCGAAGACAAAGCGGAACTTGCCAGTCGCTTGCTGAAATCAATCGCGAATGAAAAGCGCTTGCTGATTTTGTGCCATTTGATCACCGGTGAGAAGTCAGTTGGTGAACTTGAGAAACTGGTGGGGCTGAGCCAGTCCGCACTCTCCCAGCATCTTGCACGGTTGCGCAGAGAAAACCTCGTTTCAACGAGACGCGAAGCGCAAACCATCTACTACACTGTCACCAGTCATGAAGCGCGGACTGTTCTTGCCACTCTTTACGAATTGTACTGCGCCGACGAACCGGAATCCGCCTAGGCGCGTTTCGAACAAACAGGAACCGAAAATGGAAGCGATTGATCAGAACGGTGTGGAAGTCTTCATGCTTACACCACACGAGGTGCAGGCGCGCATCGACGCCGGAACAGCCTATGTCGTCGATGTCCGCGAACCCAACGAACATACGGAAGCCCGAATCGCCAACGCCACTCTGAATCCATTATCCATGTTCGATGCCGCGAAAATTCAACCGCCGGCCGGGCAGGAACTAATCTTGCATTGCCGCAGTGCGCGCCGGTGTGGCATTGCCGCCGAGCACCTGATTGCGACAGGTTATAGCGGGCAGATAAACCGAATGGCCGGCGGCATGCTCTCTTGGGCAGAAGAAAATCTGCCGATGGAGACAGGCCCCAAAGATTGAGCGTATAACCAAAGAACAAGTACCTGAACTCCGCTTCCGACGCGCCGGAGAACTATGAGCATTTACCTACCCATTGCCGAAATGTCGGTCGACGTCTTCCTGATCCTTCTGATGGGTGGCGGCGTGGGTTTCCTGTCGGGACTTTTTGGCGTGGGTGGTGGGTTCCTGATGACCCCGCTTCTGATCTTCATCGGCATCTCGCCCGCGGTCGCGGTCGCCACGGAGGCCAATCAGATCGTTGCAGCCTCGGTCTCCGGTGTTCTGGCACACACCCGTCGGCGCAATGTCGATTTCAAGATGGGTATCGTTCTCACCATTGGCGGCTTCGCCGGTTCCAGCGTGGGCGTCGTGCTGTTTACCTTTCTGCGGGAAATTGGTCAGGTCGATCTGCTTGTGCGCCTTTGTTATATAGTATTTCTCGGCATTGTCGGCTCGCTGATGCTGTTTGAAAGCGGACGCGCCATATTTCGGCGTCAGACCGGCACCGCCACCCGAGGCAAGCTCCACCAGCACACCTGGTTGCACGGCCTTCCCTTCAAGATGCGGTTTCGCCGTTCCCGGCTCTACATCAGCGCGCTGCTCCCACTCGGCATTGGGTTCTTCGTGGGCATCCTCGCCGCGATCATGGGCGTGGGGGGCGGCTTCCTGATGGTTCCGGCCATGATCTACCTGCTCGGCATGCCAACCTCGGTGGTTGTTGGGACTTCGCTCTTCCAGATCATCTTTGTCACGGCCAACGTGACCTTCCTGCAGGCCGTCAACAATCAGACAGTTGATGTGGTGCTGGCACTCCTGCTGCTCACCGGCGCAGTGATCGGAGCCCAGCTGGGCACCAAAGCCAGCGGCAAGCTGCGCGGTGAGGAATTGCGCGGACTTCTGGCACTCATGGTGCTGGGCGTTTGCGCCAAAATCGGTATTGAACTGGTCGCCAAACCCGAGGATCTCTATTCGATCAACGAGATCGAGGGCTTCGGGCTATGATGACGGCACGCCGGTCTCCCTCCTGGTTTCACATGCCCATCATTTTGATGGCGCTGGCCTCTGTGCTGCACATTCCGGCTGATGCCGCGCGTGACGACGCACTCGCGATCGATCTCAGCGAAGACCTGATCGGAATCAGCACCGGCTTTACCGGTGCCAGTGTGCTCCTGTTCGGCGCGACGGAAGGCGAAGGCAGTGTGATCGTACTGGTCCGCTCCCCCAACAGCCGGGTTGTCGTACGCCGCAAATCACGGGTGGCGGGTATCTGGGTGAATTCCGATGAACTGACATTCGATGATGCGCCGGGGTTTTATCACGCTGCAGCCTCAGCCCCACTGGAGGATTTGCTGCCGGATGATATCCGGCGCGCCAATCAGATCGGCGTCAAAAATATCGGCTTCAAACCCCATGCCTTTCTCTCTGCAGACGAAGAGAAAGCCTTCCGCATGGCCCTGATCCGCAACAAACAACGCAGCGGCCTCTATTCCACCCAGAGCGGGCGCGTTACATTTCAGGGCTCCCGGCTGTTCCGCACAAGGCTGGAACTGCCCGCCAATGTGCCAACCGGCAAATACGCCGTGGAAGTTTTTCTGGTCAACGAGGGACAGATTGTCGGCCGATCCACGCGTGAACTTTCCGTTCGCAAGGTCGGTCTGGAAGCCAAAATTACCGAATTTGCCTTCGAGCAGGCCCCGCTCTACGGCATCATTGCCGTCCTCATTGCTCTGATTGCCGGGTGGTTTGCCGGCTTCGTGTTTCGTAAGGTCTGAGTTCAATGTCTGATCCTCTCGCACCCGATTCTTCACTTGGACACAGCACAGCAGCCGGAGACCGGCCAGCGGTGTTTCTTGTCGTCGTGGACAACTCGCCCGAAATGCGTGTCGCCTTGCGCTGGGCCAGTCTCCGCGCACGCCGGACAGGCGGACGCGTTGGTCTGGTCCGTGTCATTCGACCGTCTGATTTCCAGCACTGGGCGGCCGTCGGCAATCTGATGACGGCCGAGGCACGCGAGGAGGCCGAGCAGCTTCTGCAGGAACACGCTGCCGAAGTCTTTCGTCTCTATGGCGGCATGCCAGTCCTCTATTTGCGCGAAGGCGACATGAAATCTGCCGTGATCGACCTGATCGACGAAGACAATGATATCCGCATTCTGGTTCTGGCCGCCTCAACTGGACGTCGCGGTCCCGGCCCTCTGATCACATACCTAACCAAAAAGGCCATTGGCCTGCTCCGCATTCCGGTGACGATCATTCCCGGTGGATTGACCGACGAGCAGGTCGACCGCCTAGTTTGATGAGGACTTATGCCTGACGATATTCGCCCCGGTACCGCTGCGGACGACCGATATGAAAAGATTGACCATTCACCGGCCGTCTCCGACGAAATCAAGAAAACGACCTGCTACATGTGCGCCTGCCGTTGCGGCATCAATGTCCATCTCAAGGATGGCGCAATCCGCTATATCGAGGGCAACCGCGACCACCCAGTGAATAAGGGCGTCCTCTGCGCCAAGGGTTCCGCCGGAATCATGCAGCATTACTCACCCGCGCGCCTGTCGCAGCCGCTGCGGCGCGTTGGCCCCCGTGGTTCGGGTGAGTTCGAGCCCATTTCCTGGGAAGAGGCGCTCTCCTCGGCCGGCGACTGGCTCGGCGAGATACGGAACAGGGATCCGAAAAAACTCGCCTTCTTCACCGGCCGCGACCAAAGCCAGTCCCTGACGGGATTCTGGGCCAGCCAGTTCGGCACACCCAATCATGCCGCCCATGGTGGCTTCTGCTCGGTCAACATGGCCGCGGCAGGCATCTACACTATCGGTGGGTCATTCTGGGAATTCGGCGAGCCGGATTGGGAGAACACCCGCTACTTCATGATGTTCGGCGTGGCTGAAGACCATGATTCCAACCCCATCAAGATGGGACTGGGGAAACTGAAGACCGCCGGCAAGGCCAAGTTTGTCTCGGTGAACCCGGTGCGGACCGGCTATTCCGCGATCGCCGACGAATGGGTCGGCATCCGGCCGGGCAGCGACGGGTTGTTTGTCATGTCGCTGATTCACGAATTGCTACGCGATGGCAAGGTCGATCTGGAGTTTCTGGTCCGCTACACGAACGCCCACTGGCTGGTGCGCCACGCGCCGGGCACCGCCGAAGATGGCCTCTTCGTGCGCGATGCTGATGGCAACCCACTGGCCTGGGATCGCACCACCGGCCAGCAGGCTGACGCGTCCCGCACCGATATCGACCCGGCCATGCGGGGCAGCTTCATAATGCCAGACGGGACGGATGCCGTCCCCGCCTTCTCGCTGCTTCTCGATCGCTATTCCGACTCCCGCTACAGCCCCGAGGCCGTCGCGCCCCAGACCGGGATCGACGCCGACACCATTCGCCGAATTGCCGGTGAACTGGCCCATGCCGCCTTTGAGCAGGAGGTCACCCTCGACATTCCCTGGACCGACTGGACCGGGCGCAAGCATGACAAGATGATCGGCCGTCCTGTGGCGATGCACGCCATGCGCGGGATCTCGGCCCATTCCAACGGCTTCCAGACCTGTCGCGCGATCCATTTGCTGCAGATGCTGCTCGGCAGCATCGATTGCCCCGGCGGCTTCCGTTACAAACCCCCCTTCCCGCGTCCCGCCCCGCCGGGGCCCAAGCCTGCCGGCAAGCCGGACCAGGTCGCGCCGAGTACGCCCATGGCCGGACCACCTCTGGGTTTCGTCACCGCGCCCGAGGATCTGCTGGTCGATGATGACGGCAAGGCCCTGCGCATCGACAAAGCCTATTCCTGGGACGCGCCCATCGCGGCCCATGGCATGATGCACACGGTGATCCGCAACGCCTGGGCGGGTGATCCTTACCCTATCGATGTCCTGTTCATGTTCATGGCGAATATGAGCTGGAACTCGTCGATGAACACGACCGAGACCATCAGGATGCTCACCGACACCGATCCGGAGACCGGTGAGTACAAGATTCCCAAGATCATCTACTCCGACGCCTTCCAGTCCGAGATGGTCGCCTATGCCGATCTGATCCTGCCCGACACCACCTATCTGGAACGCTGGGACTGCATCAGCATACTGGATCGCCCGATCAGCGATGCCGACGGTCCGGCCGATGCCATCCGCCAGCCGGTGATCGCTCCTGATCGCGATGTGCGCCCCTTTCAGGATGTACTGATCGAGCTGGGCGTACGTCTAGGCCTGCCTGCCTTCGTCACCGAGGATGGCAGCGCCAAATTCCCGGGCGGCTATCCTGATTATCTCGCCAATCACGAACGTACGCCCGGTGTGGGCCCGCTGGCGGGCTGGCGTGGCGAAAACCAAGACTCCCATGGCAAGGGTGCCCCCAATCCGAACCAGCTCGACCGCTATATCGAGAACGGCGCCTTCTGGAAGGGGAAGTTCACCCCCAGCCAGCGCTACTTCAAGCATTCCAACCAGGAATATCTCGACCACGCCGCCGAGATGGGCTGGATTCCCAATGCCGATCCGATCGTGCTGCAGCTCTACAGCGAGCCCATGCAGCGCTTCAAACTGGCCGGACAGGGCTTCGGCGATGTGGTGCCCCCCAAGCCCTATCGCGCGCGGATCACCGAGACCTTTGACCCGCTACCGATCTGGTACGCCCCCTTCGAAGACAGCCATTCCGATCCGGCGGCCTATCCCATTCATGCGCTGACCCAGCGTCCCATGGCGATGTACCACTCCTGGGGCTCTCAGAACGCCTGGCTGCGGCAGATTCACGGCTGGAACAAGCTCTATATGAACCGCAAGACCGCCGAAGGTCAGGGTCTGGCCGATGGCGATAAGGTGCGCGTCGAAAGCCCCTATGGCTCCACCGGCGCCATTCTTGCGCTGATGGAGGGCTGCAACACCGATACGGTGTGGACCTGGAATGCCATCGGCAAGAAGAAGGGCGCCTGGAACCTCTCCAAGGATGCGCCGGAATCCAACAAGGGGTTCCTGCTCAATCACCTGATCACCGATCTGCTGCCCCCCCCGGGATGGCCATCGCTTTGCCAACACCGATCCTGTCACCGGACAGGCAGCCTGGTTCGATCTGCGGGTGCGGGTCATCAAGGACGACAATGTGGAACTTGGGGATGGCCAGAGCACCGCTGTCCCGCGCGCGCCGGGGGTCGAGAAGGCCAAAACCAAATCGCGCTACGGCGCACGGTTCCTGCCACTGGGCAACTGGCGACGCAGCCGCGGGGGAGACGACACATGACCAGCCTTCCCCAGCAGACCGGCGGGCCGCAGCTCGGACTGGTGATCGATCTCGACATCTGTGTCGGCTGTCATGCCTGCGCGGTGAACTGCAAGGAGTGGAACACCAGCGGTCACTCCGCCCCGCTCACCGATGACGAGCCCTATGGCGCCGACCCGCTCGGGGTCTGGTTCAACCGCATCCACACCTACGAGGCCGGTGACGGAGCCGATGGTCAGACCGTCCATTTCCCGCGCAGCTGCCTGCATTGCGAAGAACCGGCCTGTGTCACCGTGTGCCCCACCGGTGCGAGCTACAAACGGGAAGCCGACGGCATCGTCCTGGTGAATGCCGACAGCTGCATCGGCTGCAAGCTCTGCTCCTGGGCCTGCCCCTATGGCGCCCGCGAATATGATCATTCCGACGGCGTGATGAAAAAGTGCACGCTTTGCATCGACCGGATCGAAAACCAGAACCTGCCCGAGATCGAACGGGTTCCGGCCTGTGTCTCCACCTGCCCGGCCTCCGCCCGGCATTTCGGGGATCTCGGGGATCCCGCGTCCGAAGTCAGTCAGCTCGTGCGGGAGCGCGGCGGCTACGATCTGATGCCGGAAATGGGCATGAAACCGGTCAACAAGTATCTGCCGCCCCGGGCACGCCCCGAATCACATGCGCCCAGCCCGACCCCCACCAGCACCGCAACACGCGAACCCGGGGGGACCGGCAGTCCGTTCCTTGACTGGGTCGACCGCACGCTGTCGCGATAATTCACGCCGAGCCTTTATCCGATGCATCCAGCTTATTCCGTCATCTTCTTCACCACCGCATCCGGCGCCGGCTACGGCATGCTTGTCTGGCTGGCACTCCTGGCCGCCACCAGCGCGGTCAGCCCTGGTCTCGCATCAGGCATCGCGGCCTTCGCGGTTGCGCTGGGTCTGATCACCGCTGGATTGCTGTCTTCCACGTTCCATCTCGGCCATCCCGAACGCGCCTGGCGGGCCCTGTCCCAGTGGCGGTCCTCCTGGCTGTCACGCGAGGGCATCGCCGCAATCATCACCTATGCTCCGGCCCTGCTGTTCGCGCTGGGCTGGATCGTCTTTGCCTCCCTCGACGGACCCTGGCGCATCGCAGGACTGATCACCGGCGTCATGGCGCTGGTGACGGTCGCCTGCACCGGCATGATCTATGCCAGCCTCAGGGCAATCCCGCGCTGGACCGATGCCACCGTGGTTCCCGTCTATCTCGCCTTTTCCTTGTCGAGCGGCGGCGCGCTGATCGTCACGGTTCTGGCGATTCTCGGCCCGCTGGACTCCCAATGGGCGTGGCTGGTGGCGCTCGCCACGGCGCTGGCATGGGTCCTGAAGCTTTTCTACTGGCACCGGATCGACAACGCCGCACCGGTCGCAACAGCGGAATCAGCCACCGGACTGGGACATCTCGGGACCGTCCGCCAGCTCGAAGCACCCCATTCGGGCGAGAACTACATCATGCGCGAGATGGGCTTTCAGATTGCCCGCAAGCATGTCGCCCGGCTGCGAAAGGTCGCGCTTCTCCTTGGCGGCGTAATTCCGGTTCTGGCCTTCCTGATCGCTGGCTTTGTCGGGGGGCCCGTACTCGTGATCGCCGCGCTGGTTGGTCTGGCCGGCACCGCCATGGGCGTCCTGCTGGAACGTTGGCTGTTCTTCGCCGAGGCCCAGCACGCCGCCATGCTGTTCTACGGCGCCAAGACGGTCTGAGGTGGTCATGGCAGAGGTGATCTGCGTCGGTGTTGCCGTTCTAGACCATGTCTTCGAGGCTGATCTGCCCGCCTCCAGCGACAGCAAGACCTTTGCCCGCACCTATGCGCAGTTTGGCGGTGGCATGGCGGCCACGGCCAGCGTCGCAGTGGCTCGTCTGGGCGGAAAAGCCGCCCTGTGGAGCCGATTGGGCAATGATGATACCGGAGAATATATCCGCAGCGATCTCGCCCGCCGGGGCGTACAGACCGAGCATATCCGGCAGATAGATGGCGCCCGCTCGCCGGTGTCCTCTGTTGTCATTGGTGACAAGGGCGTCCGCCAGGCCACAGTCTTCCCGAGGCAGAATCTGGACAACAACGCCGATTGGCTGCCGCTCGAGCGCATTTCAGAAACCAGTGCGGTCCTAGTTGACCCGCGCTGGCCCGAAGCGGCCATGGCGGCCCTCGAACGTGCGCATCTCAACCGGATACCTGCCATTCTCGATGCAGATATCGGACCAGACCCGGTTCCGCGCGAACTAGTCGAACTGTCGAGCCATGCCATTTTTTCGCTCCCCGGTCTGATCCAGTATACGGGCACCAAAGACATTGCACCGGCGCTTGCCAAAGCACGGGACGGCATTGAGGCGATCGTCGGCGTGACCGCAGGCCCGGATGGTTTCTACTGGATGAGCGAAGAGGAACCCGAAGTCCGGCATATACCCGCGCTCGCCATCGAAGCGGTCGATACGCTGGGTGCGGGCGATGTATTCCACGGGGCCTTTTCACTGGCCATCGGCGAAGGCAAATCGGTTGAGAATGCCGGCCGATTTGCGACCACCGCGGCCGGTCTGATAAGCGCCCGTAACGGCGGCCGCGATACCATCCCGTCGCGATCGGAGGTCTGGGACAGGCTGGCGTCCGAAACCGAGGCCTAGCTCGCCAGTTTGGGCATCTCGATGGGGCCCTCGACCGACTGGGTGATGAACTGCCGGACATAGGGATTGTCGGTCGCATCGAGCTCGGCAATCGGACCGCTCCAGACCACCCGGCCTTCGTGCAGCATCACCACGCTGTTGGCGATGTTTCGCACCACCGCGAGGTCACTGACGATGGAAATGACCGTCGCCCCCAGCTCATCCACCCGCTCATTGATCAATTCGCTGATGATCGTGCTCATGATCGGATCCAGACCCGCAGTCGGTTCGTCGAGAAACAGAATATCCGGATCGGTGGCGATAGCACGGGCCAGACCGACGCGCTTTTGCATGCCGCCGGACACTTCAGACGGATAGAGATCAGCAGCCTCGGGCAGCAGGCCCACCTGTCCCAAGCGTTCAATGGCCCGGTCCCGGGCCTCGGCACGGCTCAAATCGCCTTCATGGAGCAGCCGAAAGGCCACGTTCTCCCAGATCAGCAAGCTGTCAAACAGGCCCTGACGCTGGAACAGCACGCCAAAGCGCTTCATCCACGCCATCCGGGCCGTGTCGGACATCCCGACGGTGGACACCCCATCCACCTCGATGGTGCCCGCCTCCGGAGTCACCAGACCGAGGATACATTTGAGCAGCAGCGATTTGCCACTGCCTGACCCGCCGATCAGCACCAACGACTGGCGCGGGTTCAGCGTCAGATCGACAGTGTCGAGGGCACGGACGCCATCAAAGCTCCGCGTGACTCCGGAAAGTCGTATCTTCGGCTGTGCTGCCCCGGTCATGGATGCGTCGTCGATGCGCTACCGATTCCGGGACCTACTGCATCGTTGGCATGTTCAGGCTGTGGCCTTCACGGACACCGGATTTGGGCCAGCGCGAGGTGATCGCCTTCTGGCGGGTGTAGAACCGGACACCTTCCATGCCATGCATGTGCATGTCACCGAAGAGTGAGCGCTTCCAGCCGCCGAAGCTATGATAGGCCACAGGCACGGGAATGGGCACATTGATCCCCACCATGCCGATCTGCACACGTTCGGCGAAGTCACGCGCGGCATCACCATCCTTAGTGAAGATCGCGGTGCCGTTCCCATATTCGTTGCGGTTCACCAGATCAACGGCGCTTTCGTAATCGTTCGAACGCACCAGCGAAAGAACCGGTCCGAAGACCTCCTGCTTGTAGATCGCCATGTCTTCGCTCACATGGTCGAACAGAGTGCCGCCCATGAAATAGCCGTTTTCATAGCCCTGCATCTTGAAGTTGCGACCATCCACAACGACCGTCGCGCCTTCTTTTTCTCCCTGATCAATCAGGTCAAGAATGCGCTCATGGGCCTGTTTGCTCACCACCGGGCCCATCTCGATTCCCTCGCCATTGCCGGGTCCGATCTTGAGCTCCTGAATTTTCGGGGTCAGTTTCTCGACAAGTGCATCGGCGGTATCGTCGCCAACGGCAACAGCCACCGAAACGGCCATGCAACGCTGTCCGGCTGAACCGTAGCCCGCACTGATCAGGGCATCTGCGGCCTGATCCATATCCGCATCTGGCATCACCACCATGTGGTTCTTGGCGCCGCCGAGCGCCTGCACACGCTTTCCGTGCTCGGCAGCGGTTGCGTAGATGTACTGGGCCACCGGTGTTGAACCGACGAAGGAAACCGCATCGATGCCATCATGGGTCAGGATCGCGTCCACGGCTTCCTTGTCACCATTGACCAGGTTGACCACCCCTTCCGGCACACCGGCTTCAAGGGCCAGTTCGACCAGCCGGGTCGGGCAGGACGGGGCCCGTTCGGACGGCTTCAGGATGAAGGTGTTACCGCAGGCAATCGACAGCGGGAACATCCAGAGCGGGATCATGGCCGGGAAGTTGAAGGGTGTGATACCCGCACAGACACCAACGGACTGCCGGATCGTATAGGCATCCACGCCGGTGCCCACATCCTCGGTGAAATCACCACGCAACAGATGTGGAATTCCGCAGGCAAACTCGACAACCTCGCGACCGCGCAAGATATCGCCCTTGGCATCATCAATCGTCTTGCCATGCTCACTCGTGATCATCTCGGCGAGCTCCTGCTCGTTTGCGAGGATCAGCTCGTTCAGGCGGAACATGGTCCGGGCGCGACGGAGCGGCGGCATGGCCGACCAGCCGGGAAGCGCGGCCTGAGCTGCGGCCACGGCGGCATCCACATCAGCATTGTTCGCCAGGGCAACGTCGGCGGACTGTTCGCCTGTGGCCGGATTGAACACAGGACCGGTGCGGCCCGAGCTGCCGGCAGTCGCGGCACCGTTGATCAGATGGTTCAGGGTCTTCATGTCGCCAAATCTCCTCAGAAGGCACGGGACGCGGGCATCAAGCCGCACGCCGATATTTGGCCGGACTATACCCGTCCCGAGGAGCCGAGCGAAAGGCCCGGAGCGCTGGATTTGGCAAGTTTTATGGTGAAACCCGTCTTCGGGCGGTTTCTATCCAGGCTCGGCGAGTTTTCCAAGCTGCCCGCGGAAGAAGGTCAGAGGTTCGCCTTCATTCGTATCGTAGCGCTCGACCTCACCCACGATGATCATGTGGTCGCCCCCTTCGTGATGCACAACGCTTTTGCACTCGAAACGGGCCAGACACCCCTCCAGCAGCGGTGCGCCACCCAAACCTTCAGAATATTCGACGGCACCGAACTTGTCGGTTCCCGACTTGGCAAAGGCCATGCATTGCTCGCCCTGGTCTTCCCGCAGGATGTGCACGCAGAAATGACTGGTATCCTCCAGAATCTGCAAGCTGGGAGAGCTCTTGTCGATGCTCCACAACACCAGCGGCGGGTCCAGAGAGACCGAGTTGAAGGAGTTCGCGGTCACCCCGACCAGATCGCCCTTGGGGCCTTTTGCGGTGATGATGGTGACGCCGGTGGCAAAGTTGCCAAGTGCGTTACGGAACTCACGTATGTCGAACGGTGTCTCAGGCATGTGCTTGACCTCTTTCCCCCAACCTGTCGCATCAGGCGCAGGTTTTATTGTCCCCAAGATTTAGCGTTCCACCGCCTGACAATGCAACCATTGCTGCGGATAAGTACTCGTGCATCACAGGCAAACCCGACACATGCTTGATGCAATCCCGCGATACGGCCATTCTGTCATTTTTCATGTCCCCGGAGTTCGCCCATGCCCCTCACCTCACCGCGCAACGATGTGGCCATCAATTACGAAGTTCACGGTGAAGGGCCGCCACTGATTCTAGTCAGCGGGACCGGGCACGATCTGGGCTTCTGGGTGGGTCAGGTTCCCCATTTCTCGAAATCGTTTCGCACCATCGTGTTCGACAATCGCGGTGTCGGAAAATCCAGCGTCCCGGATCCCGGCTACAGCCTTGCCGATATGGCCGACGACGCCGCCCATGTGCTCGATGATGCCGGCATTGACCAGGCCCATGTGATGGGATTTTCCATGGGCGGTCATATCTCCCAGGAGCTCGCGATCAATCATCCCGACCGCGTACTTTCTCTCGGCATCCATCACAGCTGGACCCGCAACGGCGCCCGCCTGAAGAAGTTTCAGGAGACGCGCCGCTATCTGGCCGCCCAAGACCAGCGCGTTGCGCTGGCCGAGATCAGCATGCTCGCGCTTCACGCGAGTGCCTATTACGACGCTCATGTCGACGAGATGGACGCCCACCGGGAGTTCCTGTTGAAGAACTCTCCTGTGAACGCCGGCTGGATCGGTCAGCTGGAGGCCTGCATCCTCGGCGACACCTATGACCGCTTGCCCGCGATCTCCGTCCCGACTCTGGTGACCTGTTCGGACCTCGACCTGATCGCTTCACCTCATCTGTCCGAGGAAATTCACGCGCAGATCCCCGAATCCGAGTTGCGCATTCTCAAGGGTACGGGCCATGTGGCCCTGATGGAAGCACCGGAAATGTTTGCAGATGTCTGTCTGGAATTCCTCAACCGGGTGTGTGCCTAGCAGAAACCGCTATCCCCCTTGAGGAACTGCGCCGCGGCGCGGATAATCGCTTCCAACGGGCAACATCCGACGTCACGGGAGGACAGTGCATGCGCGGCCTGATCATGGACCAGCCACAGCTGATTTCTAATCTGCTGATCCACGCGGACTTCGTTTCCGGCGATCGGGAAATCGTGACCCGTACCATTGAAGGCCCCATCCATCGTTACACCTATCGCGATGCACATCGCCGGGCGCGCCAGCTTGCCAATGCGCTGCAATCCCTTGATGTGAAACTTGGTGATCGCATCGGGACTCTGGCCTGGAACACCTACCGGCATTTTGAAATCTACTATGCTGTCTCTGGTATCGGTGCGGTCACCCACACCCTTAACCCACGCCTGCACCCCACGCAGATGACCTACATCATCAACCATGCAGAAGACGCCTATATCTTCGTCGATCTGAATCTGGTTGGACTGCTCGAAGCCATCGAAGGGGAACTGTCCAAGCTCCGCGGTGTGGTGATCATGACCGATCGGGCACATATGCCCGAAACCTCGCTGCAGAATGCCCTGTGCTACGAGGAGCTGGTCAACGGCCATTCCGACGATCTCGAATGGCCGGTCTTTGACGAAAACACCGCATCCTCGCTCTGCTACACATCGGGCACGACGGGTAATCCCAAAGGTGCGCTCTACAGTCACCGCTCCACCATGATCCATGCCTATGCCTCGGCCCTGCCCGACGCACTGCATATGGGCGAGCGCGAGGTGATCCTGCCGGTGGTGCCCATGTTCCATGTCAACGCCTGGGGTATCCCCTATGGCGCCACCATGGTTGGCGCCAAGCTTGTCTTCCCCGGCGCCATGCTCGACGGCAAGAGTGTGCACGAGTTGTTGCTCGCCGAAGACGTCACCATGACCGCCGGCGTGCCCACAGTCTGGCTCAATCTCCTCAATCACTGGCGTGAGACTGGAACCCGCGTACCCAGCCTGAAGCGGGTGATCATCGGCGGCTCGGCCTGCCCGGAATCCATGATCCGGGCATTTCAGGAGGAATTCGGCGCCGAAGTTCGCCATGCCTGGGGCATGACGGAAATGAGTCCCCTGGGCAGTGTCGCCATTCCCAAACCCCGCATCTCTGATGACGCCGAGACGATGCGCAAACAGATCAAACAGGGACGCCCGATCTATGGCGTGGAAATGCGCATTGTGGATGACGCGGGGAAATCACTTCCCCATGACGGCAAGGCCTTCGGAGAATTGCAGGTCCGCGGCCCATGGATCACCAGCGGATACTTCAAGCTCGATCACTCCGAAGCCCATGGCAAAGACGGCTGGTTTGCCACCGGAGACGTCGCGACCATCGATGAAGACGGCTATATGGAAATCACCGACCGCGCCAAGGATGTTATCAAGTCCGGCGGGGAATGGATCGGCACCATAGAGATCGAAAACCACGTTATGAGCCACCCCGATGTGCAGATGGCGGCCGTGATCGGGGTGCCACACCCGAAATGGGATGAACGCCCTCTGATCGTGGTTGTGCCCAAGACAGGCAGGGAACCCACCCATGGCGAGATCACGCGGTTTCTCGACGGCAAGATAGCCAAATGGTGGATGCCCGATGATACGGTCCTCACCGATGAACTGCCGATCGGTGCTACCGGCAAGGTCCTCAAGGCCAAACTCCGCGAACAGTTCGGAGATCATGAATTGCCGACCACTTGATCTCACGTATCGTCATGGCCGGACTTGTTGCGGGCATGACAAAACAGGCTGTTCGAAATTCAAACCCTGAAAGCCGTGCTCCATGACCGACACCCCCACCCTCGACGAATTGCTCCGGCTTCGCTTCGACGACGCCCCTCAGGACGTTGCCGGCGGAGCAGACACCAGCCACTGGCACTCCATCGCCAATCACCAGTCCTGTCGCCTATACGAAGACAGGCCGGTTCGGCCTGAGCTGGTGCAACAGCTTTGCGCCCTCGCGCTCAGCTCACCCACCAAGAGTGATCTGCAGCAGCGCGACATCATCATCGTCAGCGACCCCGACAAACGCGCCACGATCAATGACCTGTTCCCCGGCAGTCCCTGGATCGCGGGCGCCCCAGTGTTTCTGATCTTCTGTGGCAACAACCGCCGACTGCGACAGATTCATGAACGTCACGGGCATCCATTCGAAAACGACCATCTGGACGCCTTCTTCAACGCCGCCGTGGATGCCGGCATCGCCTTGTCAGCCTTCACCCTTGCGGCCGATGCGGCCGGGCTGGGCACCTGCCCGATCAGCACCATTCGCGATTATCTGGAAACGATCAACGCGTTGCTCGAACTGCCCAACTGGGTCTTCCCTGTCGCCGGCATGACTCTGGGCTGGCCGGCCCGGACACCGCGGATCAATCTCCGCCTGCCTCTGGCCGCCACGGTCCACACCGACACCTACAACGAAGCCGCCCAGTGGGACGCCATCAAGGCCTATAACGCGCGACGTGCCGAACTGCGTCCTTATGGCTCGCAGCGGGACCCGGACCGCTTCGGCACCCGCGATCCCTATACCTGGTCCGAAGACAAGGCACGCCAATATGCCGAGCCGCAACGCACGGATTTCGGAGACTATATCCGCGCCAAGGGTTTCAGCCTGAGCTGAGTATCCTTATTCCGCTGGCGCAGCAGCAAATCGCAGCACAGGCAGCATTGCAGCGGCGGCAAGGATGCCCGCTGCGGTCATCGCCAATAGCACAAACAGGGTATCAAAACCCCAACCGCTGTAGATCCAGGAGATCAGAGGCACCGAGGATGCGATGATCGAAAAATTGATCATGTAACGCAGCGCATAGACCCGAGAGCGCCATGCACTGTGGGTGACCCGTCCGATCAAGACGTCGTTGATCGGAATTTGCCCGAACACCGCGAACATGAAGGCAATCGCCACGACAAGCGCCTGCCAGCCCGTCAGGCCCGGCATCATCGCAAACAGGGCCACCTGCTGCGCTGCAACGAATACAAAGATGCGACGAACCGGAAGCCGGTCGACCAGATAGCCCACAATGAGTTGCCCGACTGCCGCGATCGACAGTACTAGAAACGCAAACCAACCCACATCCGACACCGACACCGCGAGATCGCCAAGCTGTTCGTCGAAGACTTTTGGCAGGGTGAAGGTTGTACTCTGAAAGACCAAACCGCCCAGAGATGATGTCGTGAACACGATCAGCAGAACGCGGAACACCATGGCACGGTCGAACGACATCTGCGCGGTCGCCTGCTTGGAATTTGGCCGGGCGCTTTCACGGGCTTCAACACTCCGTCCGGCGACGACAACCATGAAGGTCACGCCCATCGCCATCGAAAACAGGCCCGGCCAGACAAAGGCGGACCGCCAGTCCGCATGGTCGATGAAGAGTGCGGTAATCAGGGCTGCGGCTGCCACACCCAGATTCCCGAAGATGCCGTTGATCGCGATGGGTACGCCGGTGCGCTGGCGCCCGTGAACCACGAGCGCAATCCCGACAGGATGATAGATCGCTGCGAACATACCAATGGCGGAAAGCCCGACCGCCATTTGTACCGGTGTCTGGGCGAGAGCTGTGGCCGCCGAGGCTGCCCCAATCCCCAGAAAGAAGATAACCATCATTCCTTCCCGGCTCCACCGGTCCGCGAGCCAGCCAGATGGCAGGGTAAACACCGCATAAGCGATGAGACCCGGCGTCGCATAGGCGATCAGTTCGCCATAGCTCATGCCCCAGTCGCGCGACAGCGAAAGCGCTGCCGCGGTTGCAAAGATCAACATGAACAGATGAGTCAGAAAATGCCCGATATTCAAAAGCAGAAAATGGACATTCTCGCGGTCGGTCAATGCGGCTCCCCTACCAGACGCTCCAGCCGGCATCGACGATGATAGTCTCGCCGTGGATCATCCGGGAATCCTCGGTGGCCAGGAACACGGCAGTGCCGGTCATGTCGTCCGGGTCGATGAAATCGATACCCGTCGGCGTGAAGGTCTTCATCAGCTCCATGTATTCCTCATTGCCCGGACCGCGCAGATGCGCGTTCAGCGGCGTGGCCACATTGCCTGGCGCGATGGAATTGACATTGATCTTTTCCTTGCCCAGTTCGGCTGCCAGCGCGCGAGTCATGTTCACCACACCCCCCTTGGAGGCGCAATAACCCGGGCAGTTCGGAAAAGCACCGGTGCCTGCGATTGAGGAAATATTGACGACCTTGCCACCGCCATTCTTCCGGAAATGGGGCACGAGTGTCTTCACCATGAAGAAATAACCCTTGAGGTTCAGGTCGAGTTGCTCGTCCCAGATTTCCTCGGTGGTCTCCATCACCGGAACCGTGCGGAACACACCGGCATTGTTGACCAGAATATCAACCCGCCCGAAATCCGCGATCACTTCACCAATGAGCGTCTCGATCCCGGGAACAGTTGAGACGTCTCCCTTGAAGGCCTTGGCTTTGCCGCCGGCATCCGTGATGTCCTTGATGATGCCGTTCGCGCCGTCATCATTGCTTTTGTAGTTGATGGCAACCTGAGCACCTTCTGCAGCATAGCGCTTGGCGATGGCCGCTCCGATTCCCACGGATGATCCGGTAACAATCGCGTTCTTTCCTTCAAGCCTCATAACGTCTCTCCTGTTTACTGGTTTCGCAGTTCCGCTGTGCGAACCGTATCGACCGACAGGTCATCGGTGATCGCCACAGCGTAAATCTCTTTCGCGCGTTTGCGGGTGATCAGACCCTCGCGCACATCCTTCTGAACCTGATTCGGGTCCCGGGTTGTCGGGTCACCATAGCCCCCGCCGCCCTGCGCAATGGAGACAAGGGTCTCACCATCCTCGATCCAGACGATGGAACACTGATCGAGCGTCTCCAGATCCTTGTTGCGTGTGCGTTTGAACTGGTTCGAACGGGCCGATGGCAGTCCACCGCGTGCACCCTGAGGAACATGGATATTGCCGTCATGCACAAAGCCCGCTTCCATCTGACAATCCACCGGACCGAACTCCACCTCGATACCGGGCGCGCCGCGATGACGGCCGGCCCCCTCGCTATCGGGAATCAGCCGACGGGTGTGCACATGAATGGGTGTGTAGACCTCATCCAGTTCCACGGAATCGATGAAGCACATGCCACCATTGCCCACATGCAGCATGGTCATCCAGGCATCCTGATGGGGGGCGCCTGCGCCAGCCGTATGGCCGAGAAAAAGCTGATTCACATAAGGCTTGTCGTTGCGCGGATCATCACCCGAGACCACGGCCGTGGACGGCGGACAGAAGCAGCCCACTTCACCCATGCCAAACCCGTCGCCGAGTTCAGCCATGGCGCGCTGGGTCGCTGAAGTAATCCGGTCTGCAAGATTGGTGGTGGAGGCCGAACAGCTGATCGGGTGGCGCGGTATACCGACCACCCCCGCATCCTTGAGCTTCAGCTCGATCCGGCGCAGGGATCCGGCATTCTTGGGCACGGTGTGATCGATGGAGTTGAACACGCCGATATAGGCTGCCGTGCGCGTACAGGATTCCGAGACATTGAGCCCGCAATTCATCTGATCCGCATTGTCGAGCAGATCCACTTCGATCCGGCCGGCCTCCGGGTCCACCGAGACCTTGGACGTCACCTGAATGCCTTCATCGGGTGTGCCGGGGATTGCATCATGGGTTGACTGGGCTGACGCCGCCCCTTTCGGGATATCCCCAATGGCATCGGCCATGCGTTTCTCGGAATACGCGAACCACTGGCCGGTAAAGGCGTGCAGGGTCTCCCAGCCCACTTCCTTGCCGAGCGCCAGCAGCTCACGTTCGCCAATCAGCGCCGAACCCAGCATGGCCAGAAAATCGCCGTGCCATTGCTCGGGAACGCGGATACGCAACTGGCACATGCGCACGATATCCTCGACGGTTTCATAATCCTTCAGCACCTGAACGGCGGGAAAGATCAACGCACCTTCCTCGTAAACATCCCGTGCCGTGCCGTGATAGGTCGTCGGGATCGAATTTCCGATATCCGCCTGATGAGCCTTGGCCAGCACCGTGAAATGATGGGTCCCCTCATCATCGATCACCGGCATGATGATCGTGTGATCGGCGGGATGGGAACAACCGTGATAGGGCGAGTTGTGCAGAAAGGCATCACCCTTTTTGAGGTCGGGATGAAACTCCTTCATCGAGCGGGCCATAATATCCGGGCCGGACAGCACATGGATCGGTAGGCTTTCGGCCACCGCCAGCAGGTCGCAATCCGCGGTCAGGATGCAGCAGGAGAAATCCTTCGCCCGGTTGAGCACACCGGATCGGCCCGTGCGCAGCAGCGTGTTCCCCATTTTCGAGGAAATGCCTTCGAACCGGTTGGCCAGAATGGCGAGTTGTGCGCCGTCGAGCTGTTTGTCTGTCATCTCTTCAACTCCCTATGGCCGCATCAGAAGACTGCCGGAGGCCGTCCGTTCGAAACGTGTCGCCCCATCGGCGATCACCGTCGTGAAGGGTGATTCGATGATCGCCGGGCCCTGGTGCTGCTCCCCGGCGGTCATGGTTTCAAAATCATGGACCACGGCATCCACCGCACCATCACCGGCAAAATAGACCCGGCGCGTGCCGGACACATCGTGCCCCTTGCCGACGGCAAGGCGCCCGGGGCCACCATCGCGCAGCCCGCACCGCGCGGTGGCTGTCCAGCCGACATACTCGATCGCCGAACCGGGGTCCCGGATCGCGAAGATCCGCTCATGCATCGCATGGAAGGCTTCGGCGAGGGCATTGAGCTGGTCATCGCTGGTGAGCGCGTCCATCGGCAGTGGCACCTCGATTTCCCATACCTGGGAGGCGTAGCGTGCTTCCACCGCGAACTCGATCTGCGCCGACACCGCGTTCGAGCCCGGGCCGTCGATGAAGGCCTGGGCCTCGGCCCGCAGCCCGTCAAGGGTCCGGTTCACCCCATCGCGGTCAAACGCGTCGGAGGTGGTGAAAAAGGTCGCGCGATACTCATTGGACAGATCGGACATCAGGGCACCGGCCGCGCTCAGCCCGGCTCCGGTTTCCGGGATCAGCAGGGTCGGACAGCCCAGCCGGCGGGCGATGTAGATCGAGTTGAGGCCCGCTGCCCCGCCGCCCCCGATCAGCACCGCTTCAGCCGGATCAATGCCCTGATCCACGGTGATGTCGGAAATCGCCTGCACCATGTTCTCCGTCGCCACGCTCAGGATCGAAGCTGCCGCATCCTCGACGCTCAGCCCCAGCGGCGTGGCGACATGGTTTTCCACCGCCTTGCGGGCGCTCGCGGCATCCAGTTCCATGCTGCCGCCTAGGAAATAGCCCGGATCGAGATATCCCAGGGTCACGCAGGCATCGGTGACAGTGGGCTCGGTGCCTCCCGCGCCGTAGCAGACCGGTCCCGGCACGGCACCCGCACTCTGCGGCCCCACATGCAGCAATCCGCCCGCATCCACCCAGGCAATGGAACCACCGCCCGCGCCGACGCTCTTGATATCGATCGAGGGAAACCCCGTCATATGGCCGCGGAAGGGCTGGCCGATCCAGGTCTCCTTGGTCAGGGGAATGCGCCCGTCGCGCACCAGGCTGACGTCATAGGTCGTCCCACCGGTATCGGCGATGATGACATTGGCCGAAGCCGACTCGATCTCCGCATAGTTCCGCCCCGCAATCGGGGCCATGGACGGCCCGGAATTGATCGCGTGAATGGGCCGTTGCGCCAGATCACTCGCATCCAGCATGCCGCCCTGGGAGGTCAGCACCAGGGTGCGCCCTTCGAACCCCGCCGCGGTCAGCCGTTCGGTCAGCCCGCCCAGATATTTGCCCATGAGCGGCTTGAGGGAGGCATCGATCGCCGTCGCCGACGCCCGGCGATATTCCCGCAGAGCCGGATTGATCTGATGAGAGAGCGTATAGGGCACGCCGGGCAGATGGTCGGTGAGCAATTCCCCCACCCGCAATTCATGGGCCGGGTTGGAGATCGACCAGAGGAAACACACCGCGACCGCCTCGACGTGCGCCTCCCTGAGCCTGCCAATAATCTCGATCGTCGCGGCCTCGTCCAGCGGCGTATGGGGCGCACCCGCGCTGTTGATCCGCTCGGGCACCTCGAAGGTCAGGGCACGGAGCACATAGGGTTCGGGATAGGGCGCGACGAAGTTGAAGGGCTCGATCCGCCCGCCCTCGCGCAGCACCAAAATATCGGGATGTCCCGCCGTGGTCAGAAAGGCCGTGCGCGCGGTGTTGCCGGTGATGATCGCATTGATCGCATGGGTCGTGCCATGGATCAGCATGTCGCCCTGGGCCAGCAGGCCCGACAATTCGATCCCGCGATCCTCGGCTGCCAGCGCCAGCGCATCGAGCACGCCCTTGACCGGATCGGCAGGCGTCGTCGACGCCTTGTACATGGTCAGCGCGCCGTCATCATCCTCCACGATCAGATCGGTGAAGGTGCCCCCGGTGTCACAAGCAAAACGCATCAGAACTGTCCTCTCTCATCCCGGATTGAATTCAAACACGCCCGGCGCAGGGTTCAAGGATTATCTCCTGTTGACGGCACGATTTCCCGGAGTCCGGAAACCGGTTGACCCCTTGCCGACGGCAAAGGATGCTTTGCGGACACATATCGGATGGATAATGACCCTACACCCTCAGGCACAAGCCGTGCTCGACCTGCTCAACGCCGCGCCGACCCCGCTCAAGGATCTGCCCCCGGCAGACGCCCGCGCGGCCTATGACCGGTTCATCCTGCCGCGCAATTTCGACCCGGTTCCGCTGGGCCGGATCGAGGACCGGATGATCCCGGGTCCCGGCGGCGCGATGCGCATCCGGATCTACACCCCCGCCGGCGACAGCGGACCGCGTCCGATCTTCCTCTTCATCCATGGCGGCGGCTTCGTGATCGGCAGCATCGAGAGTCGCGATCCCCAATGCCGCCTGATCTGCCGGGGTGCGGACTGTATCGTCGTCTCGGTGGACTACCGGCTCGCCCCCGAAGCCCCCTTCCCGGCGGCACCCGATGACTGCTGGGCAAGCCTGCAATGGTGCGCCGACAACACGTCCGACCTGGGGGGCGATCCGGCCCGCATCGCCGTGGGAGGTGAAAGTGCGGGCGGCAATCTGGCCGCCGGACTGGCCCTGCGCGCCCGTGACGACGGCGGCCCGGCCCTGGCGGCACAAATTCTGGTTTACCCGCTGACGGATATGTATTTCGAACAGGACCTGCCGTCCTACCGGTATCTGGACGAGGACTATTTCCTCACCCGCGATCAGATGGCCTGGTACGGGGCATGCTATGCGCCCGGCATGACCACCACCGACAATATCCTGCTTTCCCCCTGCAAGGCAGCGAATCTTACCAGTCTGCCGCCAGCCCAGATCATCACGGCCGAATTCGATCCCCTGCGCGATGACGGCAAGCACTATGGCGAACGCCTGACCGCAGCCGGGGTGCCGGTGGAATACACCTGCATGCGCGGTATGATCCATGGCTACTGGCACTATGGAAAACTGATCGATGCAGCCGGCGAAGCCCTCCAGCTCAATATTGCCGCCCTCAAACGGGCCTTTGCCCAGACAGGATGAGGAACTCATGACACCCGATACCATCAACCGCGCGGCGACGATCATCGCCGAAAACCGCCTGAACGGAACCCGTCTCGACGCGCTCGATCCGGAAATACGCCCCATGGATTTGAACGATGCCTATGCCGTTCAGGAACGCCACAACGAGATATTGTCGGAACGCGGCATGGGCCGGCTGGCAGGTTTCAAGATCGGCTGCACCACGCCGGTGATGCAGGAATACATGAACATCCACGAGCCCTCCTATGGTGAGGTATTCGAGCCCATGGTCTTCCACAATCATGTCGAACTGCCCCGCGCCGCCTTCGTCAATCCCGGTGTGGAAGCCGAAATCGCCGTCACCCTGTCCGACGACCTGCCCATCTCCGATACGCCCTACACCCGCGAGCGCGTGCGGGATGCCATCGGCGCGGTGATGATCTCCATCGAACTGGTGGATGCCCGCTACCGCGACTATCGCGAACTCGACACGCCGACCATGGCCGCGGACAATTTCTTCAATGCCGCTGTGCTGCTGGGCGAACCGGTCACCAACTGGCAAGATTTCGACCTCGCCGGTGCCGCCGCAACAGTGCAGCTCAACGGCAGCGAACTCGGGCGCGGCGAAGGTGCGCTGATCATGGGCCACCCCCTCGAAGCGCTGGCCTGGCTCGCCAACCGGCTTGGCAAGCGCAACCGGCACCTCAAGGCCGGGGAGTTTGTCACCCTAGGCTCCGTGATCCCGACCCATTGGGTCGAACAGGGCGACCGGATCGACCACGAAATTTCCGGTTTGGGTGCGATTTCCATTACAATGGTCTGACGCCAGAAAGGGACACACCACGTCATGAAAAGCTACCAACTCGTCGCCGCCGATGCTCCGCTGGAACTCGTCGAATCCGAAACCCCCACGCCCCAGGGCACCGAGGTGCTCGTCAAGGTTACCGCCTGTGGCGTTTGCCATTCCGATCTGCATTTCTGGCACGGTTTCTACGATCTGGGGGACGGCACCAAGATGACCCTGGAAGACCGGAACATCTCCCTGCCTTTCACCATGGGGCATGAGCCGGTCGGCGAAGTCCTGGCCTATGGCCCGGATGTGGAAACCGATATCAAGATCGGCGAAACCCGCATGGTCTTTCCCTGGACGGGCTGTGGTGACTGCGCCCGTTGCGATGAAGGCAATGAACAGGATTGCGCCAATGTCGCCCCGCTCGGGGTGCGTCGCCCCGGTGGCTATGCCGACCACATCATCGTGCCCCATCCCCGCTATCTGGTGAATATTGACGGCGTCGACCCCCATTATGCCTGTACCCTAGCCTGCGCCGGTGTGACCGCCTTCAGCGCGATCAAGAAAGCTCGGGCCATCGCAGCGGATGACAAGCTGGTCATCATCGGTGCCGGTGGCGTGGGCCTGACCGGCGTTGGCATTGCCGCTGACTACATCGAAAACGACATGATCGTCGTCGATATCGACGAAGAGAAACTGGCCGCCGCCCGGGAAGCCGGCGCGGACCACACGATCAACCCCAAACGGGAAAATGCCAGCGAACAGATTGCCAAACTCACCACGGCCGGTGCCGGTACCGTCGTCGATTTCGTCGGCTCCACCGAAACCGCCGCGCTGGGCATGGAAGTCCTGCGTCGCGGTGGCACCTATGTGCTGGTGGGTCTCTATGGCGGCCGCCTGAACTTCCCGACACTGGCCCTGCCCACACGGGATATCGCCCTGCGCGGCTCCTACGTTGGCAATCTGGGTGAAATGCACGAACTGATGGAGCTGGTGAAAGCCGGCAAGGTCGACCCGATTCCGGTTTCCGCACGCCCCATGTCGGAAGTGACCCAGACGCTTCAGGATCTCGAGGACGGCCGGATCATCGGCCGCGTCGTCGTGGTCCCCGACGGGGTCTAGTCCGCACCCAGCATGTCCTGAATGGATTGGGCGAGGCCGGGAACCCTGTTTCCGGCCTCTTCCAGTTCCCAGACAGGATATTCCCCGGCGGCCGCGCGTGCGCGCTGCTGCATGGCGATCAGGGCCCAGCGAAGATGGGCAAAGACCTCCCAGAAATGCACCCGTGCGGGCTCGGGCGATCTCCCACCGGCTTGCGTATAGGCTCGATAGAACGCGTCACGTGAGCCAAGGCCACCGGCGTCCCGGTCCACATTTTCACCGCGCCAGCATCGTGCGCAGAACCAGCCGATATCTTCCGCCACATCCCCCGCACCGGCAAATTCCCAGTCCAGAACCGCCGACAGCCGGTCGTCGTGCAGCAGAAAATTGCCGGTCCGGAAATCCCGGTGCACCACACCACCCGTTCCGGAGTCCGGGACGTGTTCATCCAACCAGTCGAGACCCAGCGCAACGCCCGCGGGAACATCACCAAGCGCCCGGGCCCAGCCCCGCAGCGTCTCCACCCGATCCCGCGGTGAGTCCGGTACCAGTCCGTCGGGGACGCCCATGGCGTGTATCTCCGCCAGCGCAACACCCAGCTTCTCAAGGATCACCGGCCCCGCTGCATGCGCGAACAGGTGGTTCCGGTCCGCCGTGCCATCGCAGAATTCCGAAACCATGAATTCACGCCCGATCACCGTGCCCGTGGGTTCCAGCCAGAGTGGTTCTGCCACCGCCAGACCCCGTGCATGGGCGCGGCGCAGAAGCATGAACTCCTGAGGCTTAGGCCGGCTCTCCGGCAGAGGCATATCCGGTCCGACGCGCAAGACAACAGCCTGCACCTGATTGCCCGTCTCGATTTCAAGCCGCCAGTTGCGCTGCACGGCCCCTCCGGGCAACAGCGTGATCGCGCCGAGCGTCAGATCGCCTGTGCCCAGCCGGGCGCGTAACCAGTCCGTCAGGTCCCCGTGATGGGACGCAAGTTCGGGTTCACCCCCCGGGACAGGGCCATCGGGCATGGCCGATCAGCCCCAGCGCCAGAAATCCATGCCATCGGACCAGCAGATTGCCGGCGACGACCATCTTGTGAACCTCGGACGCGCCATCGACCAGCTTCGCCTGGCGGCGCATAGCGGTACATCCATTCCAGCGGCAAGTCCTTGGAATAGCCCGCGCGCGCCGTTCAGCTGGATCGCCGTGGCGATCGACTTGTGCAGAATATCCGAGACCCAGATCTTGGCCATGGAGACCTCTTTCTGCGCGCGATCCCCGGTATCCAGCTTGGCCGCGGCCTTCATGGTCAGCAAACGTCCGATCTCGATATCCATCGCCGCATCACCCAGCATCCATTGGACGCCTTCATGCTCGGCCAGTGTCGAGCCAAAATTCTCACGCGGTCTTCGACATAGTCGAGGCATTCCTCCAGCGCCCGCTTCGACATGCCCAGCCAGCGCATGCAATGGGTCAGCCGTGCCACCCCCAGTCGGATCTGGACCGACTTCATGCCCTCACCCACTTCCATCAGGCGGTTCGAATCTTCGATCTCCAGCCCGTCGAATTCGATCTCGCAATGGCCACCATGCTCCTCGGGGCCCATGATCGGAATGCGCCGAATGATCCGCCAGCCCGGCTGATCCTTGTGAAAGAGGAAGGTCGTCAGACTGCGGCGTTTGTCATCGGATGTGCGCGCCAGAAGAATGAAATGCTCCGCCCCCTCAGCCCCCGTGATGAACCATTTGCGCCCGTTGATCACCCACTTGTCGTTGCCCTGTATCTCGGCCCGGGTGAGCATCATGGTCGGGTCCGAGCCCGAGCCCGGAGCCGGTTCGGTCATCACGATGGAAGATCGGACCTTGCCGTCGATGATGGGCTGCAACCACTGATCCTTCTGATCCTCGCGTCCCACACGGTCGAGCAGGATCATGTTGCCGTCATCCGGCGCCGAACAGTTGAAGGTCAGCGGCCCGAAGCGTGAACGTGCGGCCTCTTCATAAAACACCGCCATGCCGACAGTGTTCAGGCCCAGCCCGCCCCGATCGGTTGGCATTTGCGGCGCCCAGAGGCCGGCGAATCGTGCCTTTTCACGAACCTTCGCCAGCAGCGTCTCGTCGATCATCTCGTGATCGTCGAAATTCGCAGGATCCGCCTCCAGGGGCATGATTTCGTCGTTCACAAAGGTTTTGACCCGCAGACGCAGATCCTCAAGCTCGGCTGAAAGTGTAAAATCCACGATCGATACTCCCTGTTTCGGTCTTTACAGTGTGGACAGCGTCAGACCGCCATCAACGGCAATCACGGCGCCGGTGATGTAGGCCCCGGCCGGACTGGCCAGCAACAGCAGAACACCATCCAGGTCAGAGGTTTCACCAAAGCGCCCCAGCGCGGTTCGTTTCTCGATACGCTGCCCGTAAGAGCTCTCCAGGAACTCGGTGTTCAATTCGGTCTTGATGTAACCCGGCCCGATGGCGTTCACGCGAATGCCGTCCCGGCCAAGTTCCAGGGCAAGGGTTTCGGTCAGGGCCACCATCCCCGCTTTCGAAACCGCATAGGACTGCACCCGTTTGGCCGCCGTGCGCCAGCCCAGCACCGAGGCAATATTGATGATCTGCCCCCCATTGCCATGGGCCACCATGCGACGGCCGATCTCACGCGCCATCAGCCAGGCCCCTTTGAGATTGGTGTCCATCACCGCATCCCACTCGGTCTCGTCCATCTCCAGCGACAGGTCTTTCGGGGGAATACCCGCATTGTTCACCAGAACGGATATCGGTCCCAGACCGTCTTCGGCGGTTGCCACCGCCCGAGCAATCGAATCGGCATCGGTCACATCCAGATCGACCGCCAGTGCCATTCCGCCCTGCACCGTGATGCGATCGGCCAGATCGGACAGCCTGTCAGCCCGACGTGCTCCGATCACCACCTTGGCCCCGGCATCAGCAAGGGTCTGTGCGAAATGTGCGCCCAGACCGCTGGATGCGCCGGTCACAAACGCAACATGTCCTGTCAGGTCAAATGACGTGTTCATAGCTTCCCCAATTCTCTTCGCCCGCTGGATTGCAGCCTCGACAGCCCGTCTCTAAGCTTGCCTTTCATTGCATACAAACCGGAGCCAAATCCGATGCCGACCATTCTACTGGAGAAGCAGGGCGCCGTCGCCACCCTGACGCTAAATCGCCCCGATGTGCTGAATGCACTGGACCGGCAGATGGCGCTCGAACTGGGCGAAGCGGTCACGGAACTGACCGATGACGACAATGTTCGTGCGGTTGTTATGAAAGGCGCCGGGCGCGGTTTCATGGCCGGTGGTGACGTCGCCACCATGCACAACAATATCGACACCATCGACGACACGATCCGCGACCTGATCGGCATCTTCCACAAAAGTGTCGAAGGCATCGCGGCCATGCCCAAACCGGTCATCGCCGCCGTCCATGGTCCCATCGCAGGTGCCGGTGTCAGCATGTCCCTGAATGCCGATTACGTTCTCGCCGCAGACAATGCGAAGTTCACCATGGCCTATATCTGGCTGGGCACGAATCCCGATGGTGGCTCGACCTATCTGCTGCCGCGCATTGTCGGACGCCGCAAGGCCCTCGAACTCGCCATGCTGAGCGACACGCTGGAGGCCGAGCAGGCCGTGGATCTGGGGCTCGCCAATCGCGTCGTATCGGCAGACGAACTGGAATCCGAGGCGATGAAACTCGCCGAGAAATTTGCCGCCGGACCGACCAAAGCCTTCGCCCAAACCAAGGCCCTGATCAATCAGAGCTTCGAAGCTGCCAATTTCAGCGAACAACTGGCCGCAGAGCGCGATGCCTTCCTTCATTGCGCGGGCACGGATGATTTTGCCGAAGGCGTTGCGGCCTTTGTCGAAAAGCGCAAACCCGGGTTCAAGGGCGCATAGGGCGGGCAGATGTCGGACTTCTCAGTCGCAGAGGGTCAGAGGGTTATCGATACGGTCATGGTGCCGTGGCTCGATGACCTCAGAATGACGGTCGAAGAGGTATCGGAAACCGGCGCCGTGGTACGCCTGCCCTGGGATGCCCGCATTGCACGGGATGGTGGCCTGATCACCGGTCAGGCGCTGATGTCCTTTGCTGATGCCGCCATGGTCGTGGTGATTTCATCGGCGATTGGCGGCTTTCAGAAAATGGCCACCATCGACATGAACACCAGTTTTCTCGCCCCGGCCTACAACACGGATGTGATCGCCCGGGGCACGGTCATCAAGCGCGGCAAACGCATGATCTTCGGACGGATCGACCTTGAAACCGCCGACACCGGCACACACGTGGCCCTGATCCAGACGACATGGAAGCTTCTGGGTTAATTAGTCGGTCGGCCCGCCCGCTTCCGACCATGCCGCCTGCCACATGGTAAACATCCGTAAACCCCATATCGACAAGGGTTTTGGTGGCCAGCGCTGAACGCCCGCCGGATGCGCAGAACAGCGCCAGACGGTCACCACTGGAGAATGCCGGACTGTGCATCGGGCTTTCAGGGTCGGCCTGAAACTCCAGAAAACCACATGGAACATGCACCGACCCCGAAATCGTTCCCGTCTCGCGCTCCGCACCTTCACGAATGTCGACAAAGCAATATCCGGGTTCACCATGGATCTGAATGGCATCTGCAACGGAGATCGTTTCGATGACCCCATTTGCCTCAGCAAGCATTTTCTTGAATCCGTGCTTGAGTTCCATTGCCTGTCTCCCGTTGTTACCCGATCCCCATCAGGGCCGCGGCCGTTCCGCCAAGAATCTTCTTGCGCTCACCCTCCTTCAACTTGGTGGCACTTTCCACAAAGGATACCGGCTCGAATTCCTGCATATCAAAGGGATAGTCCGTGCCCATCATCACCCGGTCCACACCGACGATATCAACCAGATATTCCAGCTGATCCGGACGGAAGACGACCGTGTCGTAATAAAGGTCGCGCAGATACTCGCTGGGCGGCTTGTCGATGGTTGCGCGCAGCTCGGGGCGATACTCCCAGCTGTGGTCCATGCGGCCCGCGTAATAGGGGAAATACCCACCCCCATGTGCGATGCAGATCTTGATACCCGGGTGACGGTCGAGGACACCGCCGAAAATCAGATGTGAAACGGCGATCTGCTCCTCCAGCGGCTGACCGACACAATTGTGCAGGAAGAAAGGCCGCAGACGTGCGCCATCGGTAAAGCCGAACGGGTGCAGAAACAGCGGCACATCCAGTTTCACGGCCTCCGCATAGATCGGATCGAAGCGCAGGTCCGAAAGCTCGACCCCGTCGATATTGGAGGAAATGATGAAGGCCCGGATATCGAGGTTCTTCACCGCCCGGCGCATCTCGACGACCGACGCGGCCGCGTCCTGCATCGGCAGGGTTCCCATGGCGACAAATCGATCGGGATCGCCCTTCACGAGGGCCGAGACATCATCATTCTGCACCCGGGCCAGCTCATTGCCGAGTTCGGGATCGGTCCAGTAGTAGAACTGGATGGGAACAGGACTGACGATCTGGATATCGACCCGGGTCTTGTCCATATCCGCGGCGCGGGGCTCCAGGTTGATCATTTTGGGAACCAGACTCGGGATCGCCTCATTGTCGACCGCCATCGACGCGGGGTGGGCAAAGAACATGTAAGGGTCGCGATCGGGTGTCAGGATTTCGGATGGCTTATAGTGCTTGTCCATCAGCGCCTTGGCAGATGGTGAAAACACATGCGCGTGCATATCGATGGCAATCGTGCCGTTTGAAGCCATGGTAGTCCCCCGGTTCAGCTTGGTTTCATGTCGGTATGTGCCCGAACAGACAAAATCCTAGCACCGGAATACGAAAAAGGGCGGTGGAATTCACCACCGCCCCTGTTCTCAATTCAATGTCATCACGCGTCAATTCAGCGAACGCTTGAGTTCGACCAGATAGAGCGGAATTTCGGGGAAAATCATCACCAGGATGAGGACCACGAGCATCATCAGCGCAAAGGGTGCCGCACCGATAAAGATATCCGCAAGCGAGATGTCCTTTTGTACCAGCGTCGATTTGATCACATAGACCGCCAGCCCCAAGGGCGGGGTGAGCAATCCGATTTCGGTCGCGATCACCGTCACGACACCGAACCAGACCAGATCGACCTCGAACGGCTTCAGCACCACCAGGAACAGCGGCACTGTGATCAGCATGATCGAAACGGAATCGATGATCGTGCCCAGAATGATCAGGATCACCACATACAGGATCATCAGCTCGATAAAGCTGGCATTCATGTCGCCAATGGCCCTGCCAAGCTCCGTTGGCAGTCCGGAAATCCCCAGCATCCGGCTGTACATGCTGGCCGCGATGATCAGGAACAGAAGCGTGGCCGTGATATGCCCGGTTTCAACCAGAACGTCCCACAGCTTGCGAACCGTCAGTTGTCGTCGCATCAGGGCGAAGATGAAGGCGACAAAAGCACCCGCTGCGCCCGCTTCAGTGGGTGTGTAGAACCCGGCATAAATACCGCCCAGAACCACGAAGATCAGGACGGCAATCGGAATGACTTTCGACCAGAGTTCCTTGGTCGGCATTTTTTCTTGGTCCATCTGGGCGTCCAGCGCCCCTGGCTCGGCCACCATATTGGGGAAGCCATAGGCCATGATCGCGATCAGCACACAGAATGCGACGGTCAGCAGAATACCGGGCCCTATCCCCGCGATGAACAGATCGCCGACAGACTCTTCAGCGATCAGAGCGAAGATGATCAGCAGGATTGATGGCGGGATCAGCATCCCCAGCACCGAAGATCCCGCCACGGTCCCAACAGCAAACCGGCCCTTGTAGCCGTAGCGCAGCATCTCCGGCACGGAGATGCGGGTAAACACGGTCGCCGATGCGATCGACACACCGGTGATCGCAGCAAAAATCGCATTCGCGACAACCGTTGCCATGCCCAGGCCGCCACGCACCTTGCGCAGCATGCTCTGGGCGATGTCATAGGTGTCCTTGCCCATGCCTGCGACACTGACAAGCAAACCCATGAGCACGAATAGAGGAATCACGCCAAACAGGAAGTCCGCAACGGTTTTGGCCGATGAAATCCAGAGCAGCGCCACGGCAATCTTGATATTGCCCTTGATCATCCAGACCCCGACAAACGAGATCAGGGCCAGCACAACAGGGACGTGCATGCCGACATAGATCAGCAGCAGCATCGCCACAATCGAGATGAGTCCAATTTCAAAACCGGTCATGACTTGGGCTCCTCGACAGCAGCCACTTCGACATCAACGGCTTCTTCAAATTCGAGCGGCGGTTTGCCCATCATCCCGCGGATATTGTCGACCACAGCCAGAAAAAACTGGATCGCCAGCATGGTACAGCCAATGACCAGAACCAGACGCTGGGGCCACTCGGGGAAGGTGAAAACACCAACATTTCCAACGAAGTGGCCTCCGTCATAGGCCTGTATCCATTTCGGCCAGCCGCCATAAACGATCGCCACCATCAGTCCGACACCAGCCAGATGGAAGAAAACCCCCATGAGGTGCCCGATCGCGGGCCATTTTCGCAGGATGGCTCCGAACAGCGCATCCGAGCGCGTCACGCGACCGACCTTCAGGGTATGTGCGAGCTGGAGGTAAAGAATCGTCACAATCGAGATTTCGACGATTTCCGTCGTCCCGCTCAATGGCGCATTGAACGCAAATCGTAAGACAATATCGAGTGTGATGAGCAGCATCAGGACAAAGATCCAGCCCGATGCGACCGCGTTGCTGACAAGAACGATCCAGTCGAAAATGCGACGAAGAACATCCAGAAATCCGGTGATTACGCTCAATGCAAGTTGGGGAGCCATCTTGCGATGGCCCCCCTCCCTCAGTTCAGTTCGAGTTCACGAAACGTCCAGAAACGCTTAGTCGCGATCCCAATGGCGTGCGATCGGCTGATTGGCTGCTCGCATCTCGTTCATCCAGGCAGACAGAATTTCGGTGCCCGGCTGACCGGCCTTGTTCCGTGCTTCGGCCCATTCCTTGCCCAGCGGCGGCAAAGCCTTGGCCCATTCCAGACGCTCTTCATTGCTGGCCTTCGTCACCTTGGTACCGAATTCCGTCTCGCAACGATTGAGGCCCCATTTGGCACCGTCATTCACGCGCTTGACGTTTTCTTTGGTCCAGGCAGGAGAAGCAGCCGACATAGCGCTTTGCACTTCTTCCGGCAGGCTTTCCCAAACGTCACGGTTGAAGTTCAGCGAGAAGCCGTTCACGGCACCCAGGCTGGCATCAAATGCAAACGGAGCCGGCTCACAGAGCTTGAAGGCACCTGCACCCTGACGCCACACGATCATGGCCTCATAAATGCCCGTGCTCAGGCTGTTATAGGCATCGGCCAGATTGGTCTGCACACCGGCAGCACCGATGGCCAGAACCCATGGCAGGTTCGGACCAGCCGCACCAACCTTGAGACCCTTGACCTGCTTGATGCTCGAAATTGGCTTGGCCGACCACAGCATGTAGTTGTCAACCGCACCGGTCGATTCCAGCGGAACCTGGTTGAATTCCTTCAGCCATGTCTCGTTGTACTGCGGGAAGGTCGCGATCATCTTCTGGGTCACGGCACTGACAAGGCCCACATCCAGCGTCGAGAACGGAGTCTTGAAGGAGACGTCGTACAACGGAACCTTATCGGCATGGAACGCGGTCACGATGACGCCGAGATCGCCAATACCGGTCTCAACACCTTCGAGTTCGCCACGGGGCTTGACGATCTGGCCACTGATGCCCTTGTTCCAGTTGATCTTGTAGTTGCCATTCTTGGCAAGGATCGCATCAACGGCAGGCATATAGGCGTCGACCAGCGAACCAATCCAGGTTGCGGGCGGCGGATAACCGGAAATCGCGGTCAGGTTAATGGTTTCCTGAGCGCTGGCGGGGGCCGTCGCGGCAACTGTAGCAGTTGCGGCAGCAGCGATTGCCAGCATCGTTGTCTTTGAAACTTTATTGGGCACGTGATCCTCCCTGTTTGTTATTGATTTCCCCATGAACTTTTATAGTCCTTTGGGTAGGTTCCAGCAAAGTGAGACCCGTGTCCATCGAGAATTCGTGATAACGGCCAACATACGAACATACCGTCTGTTTTCGGGGACCAAGAACTCACTTCAACCTGATTTTGATCGTGCTTTACGATCACTCGAAAGGTCAAATCAATGACCAGAACTATACTCATGTGAGACATTCATCATTGAATACGCCGCACATCACAGCTGACTGAGCCGTCCTATTCTGCCGCTGCAGCCAGCAATGCTTCGGGTCCAAACAGCAAGTCACGCAGCCAATTGGCCTGAGCGCTCGAGACCTTCTCAAGATGCTCGTTGTTGGAATAGAGGCTCATGTGATCCACACCCTCGACGATTGCGAGCTGCTTGTTGGGACACGGCACCGCATTGAAGACATCGATCTCCAGATCCGATGACGTGATGTTGTCACCCTTGGCAATGGCCATCATGTAGGGGGTTTCGTAGAGCCGCTTGGCGTAGGGCATCACATCGTACTGCATGAGCAACTCGACGGATTCGAGCGTGTTCTCATGAATATGATTGGGTGCTTCCCGTTCCTTGATGTCATTGAAGATCGTGCAGACATGCGGAAAGGGCCAGGCGCTGACCACATTGTCAGGATCGGTTGTCGACATGGCGATCATCTGGCTCGGCTCGCCCTTCTGGCGCCGCTCCCGATCATCGAGGATGAGTTTCTGCAGCGCGCCGAATTTCCGTTCGCCATGACAGCGGCGCATGGTCGGGAAACCGTCCACCACCGGGACCACCGACAATGCGAACTTCACGCGGGTATCGAGGGCCGCAACGCAGACGGCGTGGCCACCTGAATAGGAAATACCCCAGACACCGATCCGGTCCGTGTCGACCTCTTCAAGAGTCTTCGCATAGCTGACCGCGTTGCGATAATCCTCGATCTGGTCCCAGGGGTTGATGTGCTGGCGGGGTGTGCCATCGCTTTCACCGAAGCGGCGATAGTCGAAGATCAGGCAGGCGCAGCCAACTTCCATGAAATCATCCGCATAATACGGCATGACGATTTCTTTCACGTAGCACCAGCCGCCGGCCATGATGACCAATGGCGGATTTTTCACTCCGTCAGGGATGTGCAAGACGCCGCGGACGGTATCACCGCAGCTGTTGAATTCGACTTTGCGTTCCATTGTTCCCTCCCAATTTCCCTGGCTTTTCACCTATATGAAAAAGGTTTCTGCCTGATAAGCGTGTCTGCTGGCGGAATGGGTGTCAACCTTTGTCCGTCCGTGATTCAGGCCTCCCGGGCCAGCGTTTCCGCCACCTGGTCTCGCAGAACGTTTTTCCGGATTTTCCCGGCCGCCGTTCGCGGGAAGGTGTCCATGATCTCAAGTCGCTCGGGATATTTCTGCTTCGCCATACCGGTCTTTTCCAGAAACGCGATGAGATCCTCGAATGTTAGATCGGCATCGTCTTCGAGCACCACAAAGGCGCAGCCGGTCCTCCCCCATGCGCGGATGAGGCATCGCCACCACGGCGGCCTCATGAATGGCGGGATGCTCGTGCAGAGCGTCCTCCACTTCGCGCGGGCTGACATTCTCACCCCCGCGAATGATCAGATCCTTCGAGCGGCCGGTGATCACCATGGCGCCATCGGTGGTCAGGGTCGCGAGGTCGCCGGTGTGGAAATACCCATCTGGCTCGAAAGCCTCCTCGTTATGGTCGGCTGCGGCATAGCCCAGGCACATCTCCGGGCCGCGCGAGAGGATTTCACCCTCCACGCCCGGCGCGACCTCTGCGCCGGTCGCCGGATCAACGATCTTGACCTCGTGCCCCACGATATAGCCTTCCGTGGTCGCCCCCAGTTCCTCTTCGTCGCGGCTGCTAACGCCCAGCGTCACCGTCGGCGCTTCGGTGGACCCATAGACCCGGGAACTGACACAGCGCGCGAAGGCCTTGTGGGCGTTGTAGATCACCTCGGGCGGAACCGGTGCGCCGCCCGAAGGGAAATAGCGCAGGCTCGGCAGGTCACGGACATTTTTTACAGAAAAATCAGTGAGTTCCTGCAGGAACACCGTGGCGGCAATGGTGAAGGTCACCCCATGTTCATCAATTCTGTCAGCGGCCTCATGAGGGCCCCACCTCTCCATGAACACGGCCGGCGCGTTCAGGGTAAACGGCATCTGGATCCCGTAGAGATAGCCGGTGATGTGCGAGACCGGCGAGGGCATCAGGATCACATCGCTGTCGTCGAGTGAGAGGAATTTGGCGATCGCCTGAATTTCCGTGTCTATCGTGTTGTGGCTGTGCAGCACGCCTTTCGGGCGCCCGGTGGTGCCTGATGTGTACATGATCAGCTTCACCACGTTCGGATCGACATGCGGTCGCACAAAGCCGTCCGGATCGCCTTCCGCGAGCAGGCTTTCAAACGGCGTCGCTCCATCAGCTCCACCTCGTACGGTGATCACATGTCCCAGCGCCGGCAGTTCGGCGCGGTGCCGTTCGATCATGTCCGCATAGTCAAAATTGCGGAATGTCGTCGGGATGAAGATCGCCTTCGATCCCGCGTCCCGCAGGATGTAGGAGACCTCGGCATCGCGGTAAATCGGGATGATCGGATTGCAGACCAGTCCCAGCATCGCACAGGCAAGATCGATAAGGACTGTTTCCGGCCAGTTGGGCAGGGAGAAGCTCACGACATCCCCAGCAACCAGACCGCGCTTTTCAAGCGCACTGGCTAGCGCACGTGCCTGCCCGGTCGATTTCGGCAACAGTGAGCTGAATGTCGCCCTCAATCAGCAGAATTTTCTCGGGGTTGCGCGCCCGCACATCGTCCAGCTGATCCGCGAGGGTGAGATTGCGCCAGATGCCGCTGGCGGTGTTCTCCGCAATCAATGCATCGGTCAGCCGGGTCGTCCAGCCACTCACATCCTTGCGCATGAACGTCCCCTATTCGCGCGCCAACCGTAATCGATTGGCAATATTGTTCTTCTGTATCGCCGACGAGCCGCCAATGATCGGCATCAAAAGCGCTTCCCGGACATAGCGCTCCATGTCGAATTCTTTGATGTAGCCATACGCGCCCATCACCTGCTGGCAGGACAGGACAATGTCCTTGGCGGTGTCGCTGACATAGAGCTTTGCCATCGAGGTCTCCACCGAAGCGGGTTTCTTCTCATCCAGCAGCCAGGCTGCGTGATAGGTCATCAGCCGGCAGGCGTGCAGCTTTGTTTTAGCATCCACCAGCATATGTCGCACCGATTGGTAGGCTGAGACCGGCTTGCCAAACTGTTTGCGCTCCTGCGCGTATTCCCACGCATCATCCACAGCTGCCGCCGCATTGCCCAGCGCGAGCGCCGCCACCTCGATCTTCTCCACATCGAGTCCCGGACCGACGATCCGGCTCCAGCCGTCATTCCAGCCCGCTTCACCACCGACGATATTCTCGGCGGGAATTTCCACATCCTCAAAGGTCACATCACAGGTCGATGCCCCCTTCATCCCCATCGCATTCTGCAACTCGATGGTCACCCCCGGCGCATCCGGCGGGATCATCACAATGGAAAGATTTTTGTAGCGACCGGCCTCGGGGTCACTCTTCACAACCGTGTAGATATAGTCAGCAATATTGGCGCCCGAGCAGAATCGTTTCGACCCGTTGATCGTCACGGTCGCGCCATTGCCTTTGCGCACGGCAGTCGTGCGAACACTGGCAACATCGGCGCCCACATCCGGCTCGGAAATTCCATACGCAAAGAGCAACTTGCCGTCGGCCAGTTTCGGCAGCAGCGTGGTCTTCTGCTCCTCGCTGCCGACCTCCTCGATATTCATCGCACCGTAGCAGGCGCACATGATGAAAGGGACAGCGACAGCCATGGATCGTCGCGCCAGTTCCTCGATCACCACCATGGTTGCGGTGATGTCGCGGCCGGCGCCACCATACACCTCAGGCACGGTCAGAGCATTCACGCCCAGAGCGGACAGCTGATCGAATATCTCCCGGGGAAATTCATTTTCCCGGTCCCATTTCTGCGCCAGTTCCCGCGGCATCTCGGTTTCCACGAAACGCCGTAACGTGTCGCGCAGCATGGTGACGTGCTCAGCTTCCTGAAAATGCTCCATCTGGTGCGCCTAATTGCCGGTGAATTTCGGCTTTTCCTTGTTGAGAAAAGCCTCGGTGGCGATCTTGTGATCCTTAGTCATCTGGGACATCGCCTCAAAATTGAAGGCCGTGTCGAGGACAGCATTGGCCGCCTGCTTGAGCCCCGCATTGACCGATGCCTTGGTCCATTTGATGGCATTGATGGCTCCCCCAGCAAGGCGTTCCGCCATGGCGTTGACGGCCTCGTCAAGCTGATCGGCCGGAACCGCATGATTGATGAGGCCAATCTCGGCTGCTTTCGCCGCACTGAGCGTATCGCCGGTCATCAGATATTCCTTGGCCCGCGCATATCCAATGAGCTGCGGCCAGATCACCGCACCGCCATCGCCGGCAACAAGTCCAACCGCAACATGGGGGTCACCGAGTTTTGCCTCCTCCGCTGCATAGATGATGTCGCAATAAAGCGCGATGGTGCAGCCCAGCCCGATCGCGTGCCCCGGCAGACGGGCAATGATCGGCTTTTCAAGATCGAGTAGACCGTTAACCAAACGTTTACCCTCCCAAACCGTCAGCGCAAAGGCGGACGGATCGCCGTGCATGTCGTTGAGCCATTGCAGATCACCGCCGGCACAGAACGCATTTCCCTCGCCCGTGAGAATCACCACATCGACATCATGATCGGCATTTACGTCATAGAAGATGCGCGACAATTCTTCATGAAGCAAGGCATCCACGGCGTTCAACGTCCCGGGACGCGACATGGTCAATGTCAGAATACGGCCATTCCGTTCGGCCTTGATCGCTTCATAGCTGTCGTAGTTCACGCTTACCCCCCTTGAAGGTCCTTGAGGACCGTTTTCATTTAAGGGGAGTGAACTGTGCCGCGACGACGACGTCAATAGACCGCAATTCGCGGATATGAAACTAACTCGCGGCGCGCCGCAGTTTCAGCTTCATGCTGACGAGCTCATACATGTCCAGACCGGTCATGGATGCGATCTCTTCGAGGGGCAGCGAAGTTTCCGACAACAGCACATGGGCATGGCTTTGAGGATCGCGCTTGCGGCCGTTGCGCCGCTGAACCCGATTGGCCGCTGCGGCTTGCCGACGGCGTTCATCAGCATCCAGTCCGCGCTCGCGGGCTTCTTCAAGCGCCGCATCCCGGCGCGCCTTGTCCGCATCCAGCCAATCATCGGTCATGCGCGACGCACGATCCATGCCCTTGTCCTGCATTCCGGATGGCTTGCGCTTGCGCGGCTTTTTCTTCTTCGGCTCCGGCGGCGGCGGACCGCCACTGGCAGCTTCTTCCAGCGTCATACCGCGCGCTTTGGACATGCGCTTGGCTGCCGCAAGCGCGGCCGTGCGCTCGCCCTCATAGGGGCTTTCATTCGCCAGAAGCAACAGGTTGTGGAAGCGTTTGCGTTCCGCTTCGTCAAAGGGTCGTGATTCGGTAATGGGAGCACCTTTTGTGCCGGTTACTGTTAGACCGCCAAGTATATCACCAAGCCGCCGCGTTGATGCCAATGCGAAAACACATCGGCCTAGACAATCAGCGCTACAATCGCGCCTGTCATACATGTTGCAATCGTACCAGCAATAAGGGCCTTCAGTCCCAAACCAACGAACTCTGACTTCCGTTCGGGGGCCATCGCCACCATTCCGGCAAGCATGATTCCGACACTTCCGAAATTCGCAAAACTACATATCGCATAAAGTAGAATGATGCGCGAACGTTCTGACAATTCTTTTACCGGCGTTCCAGCCAGCTCAAGATAGGCAATCAACTCATTGAGTACGATTTTGGTGCCAATTAACCCTCCCGCTGTCGTGGCTTCAGCTTAGGGAATCCCGATCAACCAAGCCACTGGCGCCATGCCCCAACCAAGCAGGCGTTGCAGGGTCAAGGGCGAACCCCAGATATCGGGAACAATCCCCAATATCTAGTTAATCAGCGCTACGATCGCGATAAACACGATCAGCATCGCGATGATGTTCAACAACAGGCGCAATCCATCAAGGGTGCCCTGAACCAGCGCATCCATCGTGCCATCGCAGATTCCCCGCCCCGTGGACAGAACATCATCCAGATCGGGAGTCCGGGCAGACACCGCATCATCCAACGCAGATACCGGAATCATCAACCGGGCAACAACAATCGCGGCTGGAGCGCTGATCAGCGACGCCACAAGCAGATGTCCCGCCGCATTCTCGATAATGCCATTGAGGAATGTGGCGTAGAGAACCAGAACGGTGCCCGCAATGGTCGTCAGGCCACAGGTCATGGTGACCAGAATGTCAGCGCGGCTCATGCGCGAGAGATGTGGTCGGATAAGAATTGCCGCTTCGACCATCCCGACGAAGATATTGGCCGCTGCCCCCACCACGACTGGGCCATCAATTCGCAATGTCGCCTTTAGTACGGCCGCAAATCCACGAATCACCCGCGGCATGATCCCCCAGTGCCAGAGCACAGCAGAGAGCGCAGAAATGACAAGAACAATGGGAAGCGCACGAAACGCCAAACCGAAACTGGCACCCGGATGGGACTCGGTGAACGGCAGCGGACCCCCGCCGACAAAGCCAAAGACCAAACTGGTGCCCGCCTTGGTTGCCGCATCAAGCGCCAGGACCACACCATTGATGGCACCGATCGCTTCCCTGACAACCGGTACAAAGAGGGCGATCGCCGCGATCGCCAGCTGCAGGCCCACCCCGATCAGAACGAGCCTGATCGACCCGCGCCGACGGTCCTCGCTCAACGCCCAGGCAAGGCCGACAAGAAACAGCAGTCCCAAAACAGGTTGTATGTATTCGATCACCGGCGACCTCCCCCAGCATAATTGAGACCAACGGTTACATCAGCGGGCTATTCGACGGCACAGCAGTTCGGCACTGCTTCGTTCGAATCACTTCACCCACACAAAACTCTCTTAAGGCTTGATTTAGTTTCGTCCGTAACTATTGTCGCGGCTAACAATCCAGTAATGACCAGAGCCAAACAGATGACCAGACCGGACTATCAAAGCGGGTTGGGGAATCACTTCTCCACCGAAGCCCTGCCTGATGCCTTGCCGAAGGGGCAAAACTCGCCTCAAAAGCGGGCTTATGGTCTCTATACCGAAGGTCTTAGTGGCACTGCCTTTACAATCACCCGCGCGGAGTCACGACAGACCTGGTGCTATCGCATTCGCCCGACAGCCAAGCATCCGCCTTATTATCCCATGGCACATGACTCCTGGCACACAGCACCGGGAGTTTCAGGCTTGAACAGCCCTAACCAGATACGCTGGAACCCTTTGACCATCCCCGATACCCCGACCGACCTGATCGACGGAATGACGTCCTACGGGGTCTGCGGCGATGCCCACACCCAGACGGGCATCGGCATTCATCTCTATGCGGCCAATACATCCATGACCGCGCGCTTCTTTCACAATGCCGATGGTGAGATGCTGTTCGTGCCCCAACAGGGCCGGGTGGTGTTTCACACCGAACTCGGCGTTCTGGATGCCGCGCCGGGCGAAATCGCCCTCATCCCGCGCGGCATCAAGTTTCGGGCCGAACTCCCGGACGGTCCGTCACGCGGTTATGTCTGCGAAAATTACGGCGCAGCGTTCCGGCTGCCGGAACTTGGGCCCATCGGGACGCAAGGGCTCGCCAACCGGCGTGACGTTCTGATCCCCGTCGCGGCATTTGAGGACCGGTCCGGTACGTTCGAACTCGTCCAGAAGTTCGACGGCAGCTTCTGGCGTTGCGAACTGGATCGCTCACCGCTGGATGTTGTTGCCTGGCACGGCACCCACGTACCCTACAAATACGACCTCGCCAATTTCATGACGATTGGCACTGTCAGCCACGACCATCCCGACCCATCGATATTTACGGTCCTTACCGCCCCGTCCGACGAGCCCGGTGTCGCGAATGTCGACTTTGCGATCTTCCCGCCCCGCTGGATGGTGGCTGAACACAGCTTCCGACCGCCCTGGTTCCATCGCAACTTCATGAACGAGTTCATGGGGCTGGTCACAGGCAGCTACGACGCCAAAGCCGATGGCTTTGCACCCGGCGGAGCCAGCCTGCACAATTGCATGGCGGGCCATGGCCCGGACGCAGCAACCTTCGAGAAGGCCAGCAATGCTGAGCTTCAGCCCGAGAAGCTGGACAACACACTCGCCTTCATGTTCGAGACGCGCTACATCGTCCGCCCAACCACCTTCGCGCAGGAAACACCCCTGCGTCAGGACGATTATCAAACGTGCTGGGCCGGTCTTGAAGACAGGTTCGACGCCACTCGAAAATGATCGGCCCTATTTCTCCGGAATGACCGGGAGCAGGACGTGCGCGGGATGATCTGGCCCGGTGTGTAACGTGACCTTCTTGCCATAGACATCGAGCGGTCGATTGCCCTTCATCTCGTGCTTGAACGGTCCGACACCGTACTGGATACGACCGGCGATCATGGGGTCACCCGGGGTCCAACCCGGATAAACATAGTCCCGGCCCCGAATACTAAGCCCAAGACGATACCCGACCGGCAGGACAATCGAGGTCGCCCAGATTTCAATGTCCAGCTCGTAGATCTCACCCGGTGTGAGCGGTTGCAGCTCGTCATGGGTGTGATACGGCCGGTATGGCAGGGTCTGTTCCGGGTCCAGCTTGCGATGGGATGCCCGCAACCAGCCAAGTCCCACAGGGGTATGCGGATCGTTTGCGCCCTTGAAGACAATTTCCTTCAGATCCGGAGCGAAGACCCGCAGAACGAGGAAAAGATCGGCGTCTTCCGTCTCGGACGAAATGAACAACTTCGCCGTAACGGGCCCGGTGATTTCAGTGTCCTCCGTCACCGGCGGGGCCAGGAAGGTCGCCCCGTCCCCCAGCGCGTCATAGGTGAGCGTTGTGGCTTCGGAAAGGGGCGCATCCGCGAGGGCCATCTCCGTGGGGTTGA
>CALSML010000004.1 GCA_943787445.1 uncultured Alphaproteobacteria bacterium | reverse complement strand
AATTGGCAGCAGAATGAAACTGCTGATTACGACGCTCCACATGGTTACCGCCGGCGCCCCGAAACGCGGCGTCAGACGCCCGCCAAAAACAAAACTGAGCGCCGCCGAAAAGCCGCCGCCAATCACCAGCAGATCACCCTGCCAGGTCGCGCCCGCCGTGAACAACCCGACGGCCTCGACAATGAGAATCACAGCACCGGCAAAGGCAACCGAGACTCCCGTCCACCAACGCCATCCCGGCCAGCGGCGGTTCACCGCGGCTTCCAGAAGCCCAGCAAACACCGGCGTGGCCGCGGTGGCGACTGCCGCATGCCCGGCCGTGGTGTAGGCAACACCCATGGTGAACAGGACCGGAAATCCGATCAGACCCGTGATCGCGACGGCAACAATGTCAAAGAGATCACGACCGTGCCGCGGCAGTTTGAGTCGCATGAGCACAATCAGCAGGACCGCAAAGGGAATCGACGCCACCGTACGCATCATCGCCAGATCGAAACCGCCAATCGTGTCGGTGGAGAGCTTCGTCATCAGCGGCGATCCGCCCCAGATCACCACTGTGAACAGCGCCCCGAGAGTTGCCAGCGAGAAAAATCCCGAAACCGGCGTGACCGGCGGAGAGGTGTTTTTCCCGGCGCTCAAGACGGAGATTCGATCTGCGACGCGTCGAACGTCACGGCGTGATTGAGCGGACCATGACCGCCTGACCAAAGCCCGGCGCGGACGGCGATGGCCTGCCCGTACATAGTCGACGCGCCCGCGCCACGGCATCGGCAAGCGTCATCCCCTGGGCGATCCCGGCCGCAATCGCCGAGGCCAACGTGCAGCCCGTGCCATGGGTGTTGACGCTGTCGATGCGCGGATCGGAGAACCGTACAGTTTCATCCGGCATCACCAGAAGGTCGACCACATCGGTCCCTTCAATATGACCGCCCTTCACCAGCACGGCGCCAACGCCATGTTTCAGCAGGGCCTCTCCTGCACGCTGCTGCGAGGCTTCATCAACAACATCGATCCCGCTCAGGGCCCCGGCTTCAGGGGCGTTGGGGGTCAGTACGGTGGCATGGGGCAGGATCAGCGAGACCAGCGCTGCATGAGCACCGTCATCAAGCAATTTGGCACCGCCCTTGGCCACCATGACCGGATCGGCAATCAGCGGAATGCTTCCGGCGCGTGCCGACAACACCCCGGCCACGATCTCGATCACGTCAACACTGTGAAGCATGCCGGTCTTGATGCAATCCGCATCCAGATCATCCAGTACAACGTCCATTTGCTGGGCCACGAAGGTCAGATCGACCGGGTGAATCCCGTGCACACCGTGGGTGTTCTGTGCGGTCAGAGCCGTGATTGCGGTCATCGCAAACCCGTTCAGCGCGGTGACAGCCTTGATGTCAGCCTGAATACCGGCGCCCCCGCCGGAATCCGAACCGGCCACGATCAATACACGTCCATCCATCATCTGTTCCGCATTCAAGCCGATACGGCCGAAATAGCATCCACGATATCGTCGACCACCGAGGTGACCAACCCTTCATCAAGGCCCTCTGCCATCACGCGAATCAGGGGCTCCGTACCGGACGGGCGGATCAGGATGCGTCCACTGCCGCCCAGTCTGGTTTCGCCCGACGCCACAGCGGACAGAACATCGGGTGCATCCATCGCCGACCGATCGGCGACGCGCACATTCTTGAGCACCTGCGGATAGGGCTCGAAGACCCGCGAGAAGGTACTCATCGGCATGTCGGATTCAACCTTTGCGGCCAGCACCTGAAGGGCCGCAATCAAGCCATCACCGGTTGTCGAATACTCACTGAGAATCAGATGTCCGGATTGCTCACCACCGAGATTGAACCCGCCCGCGCGCATCTTCTCGAGCACATACCGGTCGCCAACCGCAGCACGCACGAGGTTCAGTTCGATAGATTCCAGATATTTTTCCAGCCCCAGATTGGACATCACCGTGGCCACAATGCCGCCACCGGTCACCCGGCCGGCCTCTTGCCAGGACCGGGCAATCATGGCCATGACCTGATCGCCATCGACGACCGCACCATTCTCGTCACACAGGATCACCCGATCCGCATCACCATCAAGCGCCACGCCCAGATCGGCCCCATGGGCCACGACCTGTTCCTGCAGGGCTGCGGTCGCCGTCGCGCCACAGTCGCGGTTGATATTGGTGCCATCGGGCTCAATCGCCATCGGCACCACATCGGCGCCAAGTTCATGGAACACACGGGGGGCGACCTTGTAGGCCGCGCCATTGGCGCAATCGACAACCACCTTCAGGCCATCGAGACGCAGCCCCCGCGGAAAACTGTGCTTCACGAATTCGATGTAACGACCCTGGGCGTCTTCCAGACGCCGGGCACGACCAAGACTGTTCGCCGGGGCCAGATGATCGAGGAGCCCGTTCTCCATCAGGGTTTCGATTTCCTCTTCCACCTCATCGGAGAGCTTGAACCCATCCGGGCCAAAGAGTTTGATTCCGTTGTCTTCATAGGGATTGTGAGAGGCCGAAATCATCACACCCAGATCGGCCCGCAGGGACAGGGTCAGCATGGCAACCGCCGGGGTCGGCATGGGCCCGACAAGCACCACATCCATCCCCATGGCCGTGAATCCGGCCTGCATGGCGGGCTCGATCATGTAATTGCTCAAGCGGGTGTCTTTCCCGATAATCACCAGATGGCGGTGATCGCCACGGGTGAAACGATGCCCCGCGGCCATCGCCACACGCAGGGCCGTTTCCGCCGTCATCGGTTCCTGGTTGGCCTTGCCACGAATGCCATCTGTACCAAAAAGTTTGCGTGCCATATCGGGTCTCACGAGTTCTCGTCAGGGCCTTATAACACCGCGCCCGTGACCGTTAACATTCCTGTCAACGTGCCAAACCGGCCTGCGCCCGCCAGATGGCGAATGCCGACCTGGTCTCGGCCACATCATGCACACGCACGATCTGCGCGCCCTGCCCGACAGCTGCCAGAGCGGCGGCCACCGACGCCGACACCCGCGCCGCCGGGTCTTCCTCCCCCGTCAGCGCACCGATGAAGCTCTTGCGCGACAACCCGACCGCAACCACACAACCAAGCCCGTGGAAAACACCCAGATGTGCGAGCAGGGCAGTATTGTGTTCCACCGTCTTGCCGAACCCGAAGCCCGGGTCCACGGCCATACGTTCCAACGCGATCCCGGCCCGGGAACACGCCGCCACGCGTTCTGCCAGCCAGCCATAGACGTCAGAGACGACATCCCGATAGGCCGGGCCGTCCTGCATGGTCTGCGGGGTCCCCTGCATATGCATCAGAACAACCGATGCGTCCGATCCGGCCACGGTTGCAAGTGCGTCCGGTCCGTCAGGGCCATCACATCGTTCACGATGGTGGCGCCGGCATGCGATGGCCGCGGCCATGACCCGGGCATGACGGGTGTCGATGGACACGGGAATACCCGCTTCTGCGAGCGCGGAGACAACCGGTAACACCCGTGCCAATTCGACGTCGAGGGAAACCGGTTCGGCACCCGGGCGTGTGGATTCACCGCCCACGTCAATCATATCGGCGCCAGCCGCCACCAGACTACGCGCGAAGGAAATTGCGGCCCGGGGATCGTCATGGGTGCCGCCATCTGAAAAACTGTCAGGGGTGACGTTGCACACCCCCATGATTCGCGGCCCGGCTCCCGCGAGCGGCAGGCCCGCAAAATCCGCCCGTGGCCGTGTCAGGGTCTCCAGACGGTGCGCCAGGAGGTCATTCCCGGACATCCCGGCCTGCATCACATGGGTTCGCAATTCGACGGCGGTCAGGATGTCCCCCCCGATCCGCGCATGGGTGAAGGCCATCGGCCCCCCGGCCAGCGCGAAGGCAGCCCCGGAGTCACACAGATCGAGCGCGGCAGGTCCCGATATCAGGCCCAGAGGTTCAATGGCCAAATCCATATGGGATGACGCAGGGTCGAAAAAGGGCTCCCGCTGATCGGCGGGAACCCTTTCGGAATCATTCATCATCGCGACAGCGCGAACACATCAGGCTTGGGGCTGCGGTTCCGGCTCCATGCCACCGCTCGGACGATCCTTCTTGTTCGCCGTTCCACTGGAGGGAACGGAGGAACGCGGACGATCAGAGGACCCGCCCTCGTCATTGTCGGAGCGGTCGATGGGCATACCCTTGAGAAGGTTCTGCACCTCATCACCGGACAGGGTCTCGTATTCGAGAAGGCCGTTCGAAATCGTATGCAGCTCATCGATATTCTCGGTGAGAATGCGCCGGGCCTCGGCATCGGCATTGTCGATCAACACACGGATTTCATCATCGATCACCTTGGCGGTCGCATCCGACACATTCTTGTGCTGAGAGACCGAGTGACCCAGGAAGACCTCTTCCTGATTGTCTTCGTAGCGCAGTGGCCCCAGCTTCTCGCTGAAGCCGTATTCGGTGATCATACGACGAGCCAGATTGGTGGCTTCCTTGATGTCGTTGCCGGCACCCGTCGTCACATGTTCCTTGCCGAAGATCAGCTCTTCCGCCACGCGGCCGCCAAACATCATCGCCAGCTTCGATTTCAACTCGTAGATCGAATAGGTGTAGCGATCCCGTTCGGGCAGAGACATGGTCACACCGAGCGCGCGCCCACGCGGAATGATGGTGACCTTATGAAGCGGGTCGCAACCATCAATATGCAGACCGACCAGCGCGTGACCGGCCTCATGATAGGCGGTCAGCTTCTTCTCGTCCTCGGTCATCACCATCGAACGGCGTTCGGCGCCCATCAGGACCTTGTCCTTGGCTTCCTCGAACTCTGCCATGGTGACCATGCGGCGATTCTTGCGCGCCGCGACCAAAGCCGCCTCGTTCACCAGATTGGCGAGATCGGCACCGGAGAACCCCGGAGTGCCGCGGGCGATGACCTTGGCATCGACATCGGGAGCCAGGGGCACCTTGCCCATATGGACCTTGAGGATCATCTCGCGGCCGATCACGTCCGGGTTCGGCACCGTCACCTGACGGTCAAACCGGCCGGGGCGCAACAGCGCGGGGTCGAGAACATCGGGGCGGTTGGTGGCCGCCACCATGATCACGCCTTCATTGGTTTCGAACCCATCCATTTCGACGAGCAACTGGTTGAGCGTCTGCTCGCGCTCGTCATTGCCGCCGCCCAGACCAGCACCACGATGGCGGCCCACAGCGTCCAGTTCGTCGATGAAGATGATGCAGGGCGCATTCTTCTTGCCCTGCTCGAACATGTCGCGCACGCGGCTGGCGCCGACGCCGACGAACATTTCCACGAAATCGGAACCCGAAATGGTGAAAAAGGGCACATTGGCTTCACCGGCAATGGCGCGGGCCAGCAATGTCTTGCCGGTTCCCGGAGGCCCCACCAGCAGCACACCCTTGGGAATCTTGCCGCCTAGGCGCTGGAACTTCTGCGGGTCACGCAGGAATTCGACAACTTCCTCGACCTCCTGCTTGGCCTCTTCCACACCGGCCACATCGGCAAATGTGACGCGGCCGGTCTTTTCGGTCAGCAGCTTGGCGCGGGACTTGCCAAAGCCCATCGCACCGCGGCTTCCGCCGCCCTGCATCTGGCGCATGAAGAAAATCCACACCCCGACAATGACAATGAAGGGCAACCAGGACAGCAGCATGCCCAGCAGCGGATGCACCTCTTCGCGCGGGGCCGCGGTGATCCGAACATTGTGATCGGTCAGACGCTGAACCAGATTGGGATCATCGGGCGCATAGGTTTCAAACGACGCACCGTTCCGCAGAGTCCCGGTGATTTCCCGGCCCTGGATCGTGACATCCTGAACCTGATCGCTTTCGACCTGACCGACGAAATCAGAAAAGGCCAGCTTCTGGCTTCCAGCCTGCTGGCCCGAGCTCTGAAACAGCTGGAAAAGCGCCACGACAAGAAGGCCGATGATCACCCACAGCGCCAGGTTTCTGCTGAAATTATTCAAGGACTCTCTCCATACGATCAACCATCACACACGACTGCCCGCGGACAACGCCGCCGCTTCGCATGAATGGATATCCATTGAACCCCTAACATGGTGCTCCGGACGGCTGAGGGCAATGCGAAAATCATCCCGATAATACGACCGTGAAGATAATCAGACGTTACCAAATGCCGCACCCGCCAGCGGTTTTCGGGGGGCAAAGCGGATCCGGCAGTTCTCTGGGGCCTGTGCGGTGGCGGAAAAGCACGGTCGGGCGGCCAATTCTCCGTTCCGATAGAGCGCGGGCAGGCCCGCCCGGACATCCGGCGCAAGGCGGGCATAGTCGGGATGCCCGGCCCCGTCGGGGTGCCGGGCCCCCGCCCGGCCCAGCGCATCGATGCACAGACCGGGCGTCCCAGGGGCGTCGGCCCGGACCCGGAACCGGCCATCCCAGGACATCTCCGGCCCGGTGACCGCAAGCGCAGGCGCAATCGCGGCGTTTTCGCGGGCAATGTCGATCTGCCCGGCCCGAGCGGCGCGGCCCGGACGGATGACACAGCCTCCCAGGGTCGCGGTGCGATCGAGATCTCCCCGGGTGACCCGCTCCCACAGGCGGGACAGACGGGCGCCACGCGGCGGGTAAATCCCGCCGGACACGCTGGTGATTACATTGGCGAGCAGGCTGCGCGACAGCGCCGCATCACTGTCACGAAAGGCCGCAACATCGATCGTCATGACACCCGCCGGGTCGACCGCGACCACACGGGCGGCCAGAGCTGCCACCGCCTGCTCGTGATCCCGGCGATGCTGTCCGGCCAACGCAAAGGTCGCCCCGGATTCGCTCTGTACGGCGACATTTCGCAGGCGCGCGCGCTCGAACCGCAGATCGCCGTTGGACGCATCCTCGATCCAGTCCTGACCGCGATCGAGAAGGGTCGCGGTGATCCGGTCGCGGGGCACGGTCAGCAGAGGGCGCAGCACCCGCATAGAGGCCATCTCGCGGATCGCGGCCATCCCGGCCAGACCGATCACCCCGCTGCCGCGCTGGCGGCGCATCTCGCGGGTTTCGTCCTGATCGCTCTGATGGTGTCCGACGAGCAGGTGCAGGAGGCCGCGTTCGCGGCACATCGCGTCGAGCAACCCGTAGCGCGCGTTGCGGGCCGCTGCTTCGAGCCCTGCGCCGGAGACCGGGGATGCCCAGCGCATGATCTCATGGGGATTGCCATGCGTCTGCATCCAGTCCGCCACCTGACCGGCTTCGGCTGCGGATTCCGGACGCAGGCCGTGATCGATGGTGACGGCCAGAACCTGCCCTCCCTGAGCGCGCGCCCAGTCACCGGCCAGCAGCGCCAGCGCCATGCTGTCGCGCCCGCCCGAAACGGCGAGAGCCAGACATGGTGCCGTCTCGAACGGCCCCAGACGGGCCATCCAGGCGTCGAACTCGGAGGGGTGAATCGGCCGGGCGTCCGGCGGCACCCGCACCGGGGCGTCAGGAGCTGTCGTGGCTAGCCGCACTGCAGCCGGCCGATCTCCCGATCGGCGCGCTGAATGATGCTGTTCGGGGCTTCGGGATATTCCACGCGCAGCTTCTTCAGGGTGATGCAGGCATCATCCTTCTGTTCGAGCTGCGCCAGCGACATGCCGAGCTTGAGGAGATTGTCCGGTGCCTTACCGCTGTCGGGATAACGCTGGAAGCCCTCGGCGAAGGTCCGCGCGGCGGTCTGGTAATCGCCCCGCACATAGAAGGTTTCGCCGAGCCAGTACTGTGCATTGCCGGCCAGCGCGTCTTCGGGATTGGCCGCGACGAAAGCGGCCAGCGCCTGTTCGGCATTGGCGAAATCGCGCTTCAACAGGAACTGGCGGGCATAGCTGTACTGATCCTGGGTGCTGCCGGCGGGCAGCGCGACGGGGGTGGCCGCCGTCTGGTCGGGCGTCGTTGTGACCGGAGCCGAGGACTGGACACCGGCGGCGCGCAGCTGGCTTTCGGTCAGTGTCCCGAACACCTGGGGTCCGCCACTGCCCTCGCCACGCACCGTGACCTCACCGGGTGACTGGGGTACCGTGGGCGCCACCGGAGCGCCGCCATTGCGCGCAGCGGGTGTAACGCCCTTCGCATCCTCGATCTGACGCAGACGGAAATCCACATCGCCCACCAGCCGGTCCATGCGGTCATTGAGCTGGCGCACCTGGAATTCCAGTTTCTCCATCTGCCCGGTCAGGCGACGCTGCTGCTCTTCGAGGGCATCCGAGGTGATCTGCAGGTTCGACAGCGCGGCGGGCGGCGGTGTACTTCCCGCCGATGCCGCATCACCGCCCGAGGGCGGCGGGGCGCCGCGATAGACGGTGCGCTCGAGGGTCTGAAGCTGGCGTTCCAGCCGGTCGACAGTGTCGCTCAGATCGCGGTCACGCGACTGGGCCAGCGCCGTGCCCGGCAGAACAATTGCCGCCCATGTCAGGGCGACGACGAAGTGTTTATGAGTGGTCATCATGATCGAGAATTCCCGCCAAATTCCGGTCGGCCCAGCGGACGCCACGGCATCGTTGTCATCATAAACTCGTCCGGATTTTCGGCAAAACTAAGGCAGGCCTTGCGCAAAACGAAAACGCCCCGATTTCCCGGGGCGCGTTCACTCTTATAGAGGTGGGTTTACTTGGCGAGGACCAAGGCCGCACGGCGGTTCTGCGCCCATGCGTTCTCGTTGGACCCGGCGATGGCCGGACGTTCCTTGCCGAAGCTCACAACCTTGACGCGGTTCGTGTTGATGCCCAATGACACAAGATAGTCACGGGCCGCATCCGCACGACGCTCGCCAAGTGCGAGGTTGTATTCGCGTGTGCCGCGCTCATCCGCATGACCTTCGACGATCACGCTGTTCGCGGGATAGGTTTTCAGCCAGGCCGCCCAGCGCTCTATGGTTGTGCGTGATCCGGCGCTCAGCGCAGAACTGTCGAACGCGAACAGAACGCGGTCACCAACATTGATCGTGAGATCCATCTGGGACCCGGGCTTCGGACCTGCAGGTGCCGTTGCAACCTGAGCATTGCCGCTCGAGGTTGACTGACCGGTGCTGCCGGTATCGCCGCTGTTGTCGCCGGTCGAAGAACACGCAGCCAGCACGAACGCTGCTGCTACGAGGACGGGGAGGTTAAATCGCATGGGGGACTCCTTAAGCCTAATTGATCACGAGATTTGGTCTCTCGTGACAGAATTCAGATGAGTGGATTGCCCCCTCATCGTGCGTTGCCCGGCTTTTACCGGTTTTCGCGCAACCATCAAGCAGGTCAGAAACCCTTGCCTGTCAGCGCACGGACTATAGTCGCCGAATATGACCGAATCAAGCATTCGACAGCGCCCTTTGACGCAATTTGGCGAGTATTTTCAGGCACTTTGACCATATCTCCGACTATTATTTGAGAGGTCCGGGGGACCATGCCGGATCGGATCCGCCAACCGGGGTCCCGATCTCACGTTCATTGAAGCCGGTCAGATCGATGGAAAACAGCCGTGGCGTGCCGCCCCGACCGCGCTCATCACTGCGTTCCTGCCGGAAATACATCAACACGCGGCCATTCGGCGCCCAGGTGGGACCTTCAACGAGAAACCCGCGGGTCAGCAGGCGTTCACCCGACCCATCGGGCCGCATGATGCCGATATGGAACTGACCACGGAAAATTTTGGTGAAGGCAATCAGATCGCCACGCGGTGACCAGACCGGCGTCGCGTAACGACCCTCACCGAAGCTGATGCGTTTCTGTCCGCCACCGTCGCCGCTCATGACATAGAGCTGCTGACTGCCGCCGCGATCCGATTCAAACACGATCTGTCGGCCGTCAGGTGAATAGGACGGACCCGTATCGATCGACGGGCTGTTCGTCAGCTGGCGAACCCTGCGGGTGCGCAAATCCATCACATAGATATCGGAGTTCCCGTTCTCCGCGAAACTCATCACCACGCTGTTGCCATCCGGTGAAAAACGCGGCGCAAAGGTCATGCCCGGGAAATCCCCCAGAAGCTCCTGTTCGCCGGTGTCAATATTGAACAGATACACCCTTGGCTGATTGTTGAAGTACGCCAGATAGGTGATTTCCTGTTGTGCCGGGGAGAACCGCGGCGTCAGCACCAGGGTCTGACCATCGGTCAGAAAGCGGTGATTGGCCCCATCCTGATCCATGATCGACAGACGCTTCACGCGTTTTTCCGGCGGCCCGCTTTCAGCGGTATAGACAATCCGGGTGTCGAAATATCCGACCTCGCCGGTCACCCGCTCGTAGATCGTGTCCGCGATGATATGCGCAACCCGCCGCCAGTTTGCCTGTGTGGTGGTCAGGCTGAGACCGGTCATCTGATTTTCGGAAAACACATCCCAGAGCCGAAACGACGCCCGTAACGCACCATTGGGTTCGATATTGATCTCGCCAACAACCAGCGCCTGCGCGTTCAAAGGCTTCCAGTTGTTGAAGCGCGGGGTCACCGCCAGACCATCCGGCTGCGCAATGAAGGCCCGTTTGTCGATCGGCTTGAACAGGCCCGAGCGTTCGAGATCCGCGGCGACAACACCTGCAATATCGGCGCTGAACCGACGCGCGGCCTCGCCATTGGCCACAAAATCGGGAACCGCAATGGGCAGCGGTTCCACATTGCCCTGGGTGATATCGACCGTGATCTCGGCCCGCGCGGGGGCGACAATCAAAACCGTGATCGCGAGGGCTGCCAGCACGGCAGAAAACAATCGGGGAGGCTTCAGTTCGAAATTCATGATCAGCTCAGCATCTTGCTCGGGTCGAAGTTAAATTTAATCTCTTTCCAGATTTCATACTGTTCAACCGGCAACTCCAGCGGCGCGCACTTCAACACAGCGCGTTGCGCGGCCTCTGCTGCCGACCGGAAATACCGATCCGTTACCATCCGAATCTCATCAACGACTGAAACCCGGGTCACATTCCCGCTGGGGTCCACGACAATCTCGAGCGACACCTGCAATGTGTCCGCATCGCGCGCACCCGGCGGAGGGCTCCAGCAGGGGCTGATCTGGCTCCGGATTATGTTCCCAAGTCGATCAAGTTCTCGGATCGATGCCAGTTCGGACACCTGCGACTGCTGCGGCGCTTCCTCACCCTTGGTCGCCACCGATTCCGGCTTGCGGGACCGTTCCGGTGCCTTGCGTGGTTTCTTGTCAGCCGACAAATCCTTGAGGATGGAGTCGAAATCACGCCGGGGCTCCGGCGGTTTCGGTTTGGCCTTGGGCTTGGCCTTCGCAACCTGCTGTGCCGGTTCTGGTTTCGGCTTCGGCGGTTCCGGTTTGGCAATGGGCGGCGCCGGCTCAGGCTTCGGAATCACGACCGGCGGCGGCGGCGGCGTCGGCTCGGCGCGCGCGACCGGCTCTGGTTTCGGCGGTTCGGGCACGGGTTGCGGGGGTCGTGGCGGCGGAGCCGGCGAGGCTGCGCGGGTCGTTTCCGGCTCGGGTTCGGGCGTTGCTGCCGGCGGTGGCCGGGTCACATCATCCAGTCGGACCACGTCCACAGGGATGACGGTCGCCGTCACGGGCGGGGCCGTGAACAGAAACGGCAATCCGAACTGCGCGAAGATGATGACACCAATATGAACACTGGCAGACGTGAGTCCGCTTGCTCTCAGATTTGCCAACGCCGCGCGCATGATCGAATTACAGCGCCTCCGCTCAGTTCTTCGTCTCGCCCGGAATCGGGACTTCGGCAATCAGCGCAACCTTCGAGAACCCGGCCTCGGACACCAGACCCATGACTTCCATCACCCGGCCATAATTGATGGCCTCATCGCCGCGCACGAAGACGCGCAGGTCCGGGTTGGCATTGGACACAGCCACCAGACGCGGAATCAGGACATCGTGGGAAATCTCGGATTCCTGAAGATAGACCCGCCCCTCGGCATCAAGCGTGATGATCAGTGGCTCTTTTTCCTCGTTCAGCGGGTCCACAGCAGCCTTTGGCAGATCGACGGGCACACCGACCGTCAACAAAGGTGCCGCAATCATGAAGATCACGACGAGCACCAGCATCACATCCACAAAGGGCGCGACGTTGATTTCCGTCATGGGCCGGCTACGCAGGCGTCGCCGCAGCCGCATGCTTTCTGATGAAAGCGCCATGACCTATTTCCCCTCCTCAAGCTGACGCGAGAGAATGGCGCTGAACTCGGCCGCGAAGCCTTCCAGTCGCTGGGAGTAACGGGACATATCCGTGCTGAACTTGTTGTATGCGGCGACCGCCGGAATCGCGACGATCAGGCCCATGGCTGTCGTGAACAGCGCTTCTGCCAGACCCGGTGCAACAACAGCCAGGTTAGTATCCTTGGCCACGGCAATCGCCTGGAAGCTGTTCATGATGCCCCAGACCGTTCCGAAAAGGCCGATAAAGGGCGCGGTCGCACCGGCCGATGCCAGGAAGACCATGTAGCGTTCAATCCGCTCCATTTCGCGGGTGAGCGACACTTCCATGACCCGCTCGATACGTTCGCGCAGGTTCGAACGCAGTTCATCGGTGGTGGACAATCCCCGTGACGAACTTCGTCGCCATTCAAACATCGCGGCAGCGAAGACCGCCGCCATGGGATCTCCGGGACGCGTACCAAGACGCTCATAGAGTTCATCGAGCGATCCGCCCGACCAGAAATTCTCCTCGAACTTCTCGGCATCCCCGGCCAGACGCCGCAGCTTGAGCCATTTGTCGATGATGATTGTCCACGACCAGAAGGACGCGACAAACAGAATGATCATGGTGACCTTGATGACCAGATCGGAACGCTGAAACAACCCCCATACCGAAAAATCAGCAATCCCCACGCCACCCGCTACGGTGACCGCTTCGACGATGTTTGATTCCATTGGAAAAACAGCCTCTTGTTATGTTTTTCGACGTTGCCTCCCCCGAGGCAATTTGTATGCCAAGGCATACCTGTCGCTTTATTGGTCCTCGACCAGATTGCCCAACGATTCTCGCACCGCCGCCGGCAGCCGGGCGGGCTTCAAATCGCCACTCATACAGGCCAGCCGGATGGCCAGTTCCACAAGATTTGTTTCCGTCCCGTCTGGTCCCGGCCGGATGACGATCTGCGACGCCTGCATACTGGCCCCACGCACCTTGCGAATCTGCGTCCGCACCCGCAGCGCCTCGTCGAGCCGGGCCGGCTGCAGATATTCTGCCTGACAGCTGCGCACCACAAAGGCGATTCCCGCAGTCTCCAACAGCCCCTCGTGCTCGGTGCCCAGACATCGCATCATCTCCGTCCGCGCACGTTCGGCGAACTTCAAGTAGTTGGCGTAATAAACGATGCCGCCCGCGTCCGTATCCTCGAAGTACACGCGCACAGGAAACACATGGCACGTATTCTCAAACCACCCGTTCGGGCAGTCCCGGATTCCGGAATCAGCCTTCATCGCCATCTTCCTGAATCGAATCATCATCTGCATTTGTGGCAACCGTATGACCATCAAGCAGATCGCCCTGTTCGCCACTGCGCGCCGGCATCGCGAGTCCCATATGTCCGTAGGCTGTTGGCGTGAGCATGCGCCCGCGCGGCGTGCGCTGGATAAAGCCCTGCTGAATCAGAAAAGGCTCCACCACATCTTCGAGCGTATCGCGTTCTTCGGACAGAGCTGCGGCCAGCGTGTCGATCCCGACAGGACCTCCCAGATGCACTTCGGCAATGTGATGGAGATAGCGGCGATCCATGGTATCGAGCCCACGATCATCCACGTCGAGACGGGACAGTGCACCATCCGCAACCTTCCGATTGACCGGCAGGCTGTTTTCGACGAGGGCAAAATCCCGGACGCGCCGCAACAGACGACCGGCGATGCGGGGCGTGCCCCGCGCACGACGCGCAATCTCGGTCGCGCCATCCTCGGTCATATCCAGTTCGAACAAGCGCGCACCCCGACTCACGATGGTGGTCAGGTCTTCGGGTGAATAAAATTCGAGGCGCAGATTGATTCCGAACCGCTCTCGCAACGGCGTGGTCAGAAGACCGAGCCGGGTGGTCGCCCCTACAAGCGTAAAGGGCGGCAATTCGATCCGCACCGAACGTGCCGCCGGGCCTTCACCGATGATCAGATCCAGCTCGCCATCTTCCATTGCGGGATAGAGGATTTCCTCCACTGCCGGATTCAGCCGATGTATCTCGTCAACAAAGAGAACATCACGCGGCTGCAGATTCGTCAGAACGGCCGCCAGGTCCCCTGCCTTGGTGATGACCGGACCTGACGTCGCTCGAAAGCCGACGCCCAACTCCTGCGCCACGATGCGCGCCAGTGTGGTCTTGCCGAGACCGGGCGGACCATGAAACAGGACATGGTCCATCGCTTCGCCACGGGTTCTTGCGGCCGAGATGAACACGGACAGGTTTTCGCGGACGCCGGGCTGGCCGATAAAGGCATCCAGTTCCTCCGGACGCAGCGCCACATCAACCCGGTCATCCCCCTGAGCTGCCGGATCCACAATCCGCTCCACCGCATCCTCAGCCGACAGCTCGCTCATTGGCCAAGCTCCTTCAGCGCGGCAGGAATTAGGGCGTTCAGCCCGATATCCACACCTTCGGACTGGACGACCCGGCTAACGGCACCAAAGGCCTCGGCGCGTCCGTAACCCAGATTGACGAGGGCAGAAATCGCATCCGTGGTCACGCCGTCACCCGCTTCCACAGCGGGGTAGGTAGCGGCCCCATCGTCAATCGCGACGGGCGCAGCCTGAGACGCAAACCCGCCGCCAAGGCTTACGATCTTGTCCTTCAATTCCGTCATCAGACGCGCCGCCAGCCGCGGGCCAACCCCGTCCGGGCGCGACAGCATGGCCTTGTCCTGCGCCACAATCGCCGTTGTCAGTTCGTCCACGGTGAGCGTGCCGAGAATCGCAAGTCCGACCTTTGCGCCAACCCCCTGCACCGTTGTCAGCATGCGAAAGGTTTCGCGTTCGCGCGCATTGGCAAACCCATAGAGATGGATGTGATCCTCGCGGACATGGGTCTCGATAAAGAGCGAAACCGCTTCGCCCAGGCCGGGCAGGTTTCCGATTACACGTCCGGGGCAATAGACGAGGTAGCCCACGCCCGCGACGTCGATCACAACCCAGTCGGGACCGATTTCCTCCAGCAGACCCTTGAGCCGCGCGATCATTGTGCAGCCTCGACAATCTGACGTGCCGAGACATGATGTGCGTGACAGATCGCGACGGCGAGGGCGTCTGCCGAATCCGCAGAATCCACGATCGCGCCGGGCAGCAACACACCAATCATGTGCCCGATCTGGGTTTTGTCCGCATGGCCATAGCCGACCACGGATTTTTTCACCGAGTTCGCCGCATATTCTGCAACCGGGATACCCGCCAGCGCGGGAACCAGCATCGCGATGCCACGTGCCTGACCAAGTTTCAGGGTTGATTGGCCATCCCGGTTCACAAAGGTTTCCTCCACCGCGGCACCGTCCGGGCCATAGGCCGCGATGACCTCCTGTAGCCCGTCATGCAGGCGCGTGAGACGTATGGCGAGTTCACCCGTACCCGACTTGATGACGCCGTTTGCCACGTGGCGCAGACGATTGCCTTCGGCATCGACGACACCCCAGCCGGTAAACCGCAGGCCCGGATCAATGCCCAACAGCCGCATGATCAATCCCCGCGTCCGATGGGTTTGACCTGCATATCAGCCTGTGAGCTCGGCCATGACGTCATCGCTGACTTCGAAATTCGTCGCCACGCGCTGCACATCATCATTGTCATCGAGCACATCAATCAGCTTCAACACCGTGCGTGCCGTGTCCGCCGTGAGATCGACAGTTGTCTGCGGTCGCCAGTTAAGTCCGGCCGTTTCGGGGGCTCCGAACTTCGAATCCAGCGTTTCCGCCACCTGCCCGAAATCCCCGGGATCACACACAACTTCATGGGTGCTGTCGCTACTCACAACATCCGACGCGCCGGCTTCGAGCGCGGCTTCGAACATCTCGTCCGCGCTGGCCTTGTCGGCTGGATAGATCACCTCGCCGATCTGATCGAACATGAACGCCACGCTGTTGGTTTCACCCAGATTGCCGCCATGCTTGGCAAATGCCGAACGGACCTCCGACGCGGTCCGGTTTCGATTGTCGGTCAGGGTTTCGACGATCACGGCCACACCACCCGGGCCGTAACCCTCGTAGCGGACCTCTTCATAATTGTCGCCTTCACCGCCACCGGATGCTTTTTCGACAGCACGCTTGATGCGGTCATTGGGCATGTTCTGGCCACGTGCCGCCACAATGGCCGTGCGCAGGCGCGGATTCTGGTCCGGGTCCGGACTGCTGCGCGCCGCGACCTCGATCTCTCGCGCAAGCTTGGCAAAAACCTTCGCGCGCTTGGCATCCTGCGCACCCTTGCGGTGCATGATGTTCTTGAATTGGGAATGGCCTGCCATACCCGCTCTCCGGCGTTGTGAGAAAACCTGATCCCGCAATGGCGGTGCAAAGCGCGCTGTCTGCGCGTGCCCAACACGTAAAGCCTTGCGAACCACACTCTTGTTATCACGGTTTAGCGGATTTTCGCCCGCGTCGAGAACCCCCGAATTCAGGTCGGTTTCTGTCTATTCGGCGCTCTCACGACGTGGCGGCAGGAAGTCCGGCCATGTCGGACGCAAACGACCGCCCAGAACCAGCGGAGATGTGCGGGTCGCCAGACCGGTCTTATCATCGGTCTCGACATACATCGCGCATAGGGTCGCCGGGCCGGTTGCCGGCGACAACCGCTCCGAAACCAGCTTGCTGCGAAAGCGCGCGACGGCAATGTCCTTCTTCATACCGATCACAGAATCATAGTCGCCGCACATCCCCGCATCCGACTGAAACGCGGTGCCGCCGGGCAACACCTGCGCGTCGGCCGTCGGGATATGGGTATGGGTGCCAACAACCACACTCGCGCGACCATCAGCGATATGGGCCAAAGCGGCCTTTTCCGATGTGGCTTCGCCATGAATATCGATGAGTGCCGCATCCACGTTTAAACCGAGAGGGTGCTGATTGAGCACCGTATCGAGTGCGACGAACGGATCGTCGAGCAATTCCATGAACAGCCGACACATCACATTGACGACAAGAACAGAACGCCCATCCCTTGCCTTGACGACAGACGCACCCTGACCCGGTGTCCCGACCGAATAGTTGAGCGGGCGCAGCACGCGTGGATTAGCATCAATATAGGACACGATCTCACGCTGGTCCCAGACATGGTTTCCCGTGGTGATCGCATCGGCACCCGCCTCGAACAAAACGTCACAAATCTTGCCGGTCAGCCCGAAACCATGGGCTGCGTTCTCGGCATTCACGACGACAAAGTCGAGCCCCAGTTCGGCACGCAATCCGGGCAGGTGTTTGAGCACCACATCCCGGCCGGCACGCCCCACAAGGTCTCCACAAAACAGAATTTTCATTTCCAAGTCCTAGCCAGAGACACGCAGTGCCGCAGATTCCGTTACAATCCAGTCGAGCCGCATGTCATGCGGACCCACGGGCAAGTCGTCGCGAACCTGACCCGAAAAGGCAAGCCCCACGCTCAAAATGTCTGATGTCTCGCGCAGGCGCGCCATCGTCCTGTCATAAAAGCCACCACCATAGCCGAGGCGATACCCGCGCCGGTCAAATGCCAGCATCGGCACCAGCAGCAGATCAGGTGTCACGACTTCGGCGTCTGCCTCCGGAACGGAAATGCCATAGGCACCGGTCCGGAGCGGCGCGCCCGCCGTCCAGCTGCGAAACGCGAGCGGCGCATCGGGTACAACGACATCCGGCAGGCACAGTTCCGATCCGCGTCTGGCGAGACGTTCCATCAGAATGCGCGGATCGATTTCACTGCCGATCGGCATATATCCGGCAATCACGGTGCCGATGCCGGTCCGCCCCACCAGTTCGGGGGTGGTCATGAAACGCGCCGTGACCCCGGTTGCAGCGGCAGCACCAAGACCAGACCCCGGCGCATCCCGATTTGCACGCGCTTCCGCACGATGCTGCGCCTTCGCGGCGTCGATATCGGTGGGCAACTCGTCGATGACACGGACTTTCGGAATTTGAAGATAAGCAGAGTGAACGGCGCCAGGCGAAGGTCGGCTAACGGGAAGTCCACCGAGACCTGCTAAGTGCAGGTGGGCACCATATACCGAGACCAGGATCCCGGCAGGGACAGTTCCCTAGTGGATTAGTAAGGTCTCCAGGACTAGTTGCCGCCTGACACGGCACCCAGCTGACCGTCCATCTACAAAGGTAGGCGTGCAAAGGGGCCCCGGCAACACCCGCGACCAACTTCTTCTGTATGGAACGGCTCAGTTTGTCGCCAACGCACCGGCGATTTTTTCGATGCGGGCCGCCAGCCCGTCGATCTGCGCGGCAAGTTTGTCTTCGGTGTTGTCGATCACTGACTGGGTTTCCCGGGCGGCCTGATTGCGCACCTCTTCGAGTTCGATGCGAAGATCGGACAACTCATCAGTCACCAGCAACCCCGCCATCACCATCAGACTGGTATCACCAATCTGTCCAACCTCACCGACGAGTTCGCCAACCTTTTCGTCAAGATATCTGGCCAGACTCGAGAGATGGGATTCCTGACCGTCTTCGCAGGCAATACGGTAGTCACGTCCGTTGATCTTGATCTCGACCTGAGCCACTGCACTTCGCCGTTTATTCGTCGAGCATGTTGCGCAAACGCCCGATCGCATCATTCAGGCGACTGGAAACCGTACCGGAGGTATCACGCAAGGTCGCGAAGTCCGCCCGCAACGTGTCGAGTTCGGCCTGCAATTGATCGTTCTGCGCGTTTGCCTCACCCGCCTGGGCCGACACCTCGCGTCGCGCTTCGACGGCCTTCTCCATACTCGTCATCGCGGCGTCGAGACGGTCATTCGCTTCATTGAGTTTCGACATTGGGTCCGGTCTCCGATATGTCGCATCGTACGCGCCCGCGAGTCGTGTGGTCAACCGGAGGGTGGCGCGGAAAGCCCCGGAATTCCCCGAGTGGAAAACCACCAGAAACAGGCGTTGACGGCCCGCAGGCGGGACGGCATGTTGCCGCCGCGCGCCAAGCCGCGTGAATCCTCGTTCCGTCAAACAATCGCCCCCGTGAAAGGCGTCAGACGCACCATGAACGCAGCCGCTCCTTCCGCCGACCACTCCCAGCTGGCCAATGCCATTCGCGCCCTGTCGATGGACGCCGTCCAGCGCGCCAATTCCGGACATCCCGGTGCCCCCATGGGCATGGCCGATATGGCCGCCGTGCTGTTTTCGCGCCATCTCAAATTTGACGCCGCCAACCCGGACTGGCCGGACCGTGACCGGTTCATCCTGTCGAACGGCCATGCGTCGATGCTGCTCTATGCGTTGTTGTATCTGACAGGCTCGCCGGACATGACAATCGAGGAGTTGAAGAATTTCCGTCAGATGGGCAGCCGCACGGCGGGCCATCCCGAATACGGACACGCCGCCGGTATCGAAACAACCACCGGCCCGCTGGGACAGGGGATTGCCAATGCGGTCGGCATGGCGCTGGCCGAGCGCATGATGAATGCCCGCTATGGCGATGATCTGGTCGATCACCACACTTATGTGTTTGCCGGCGATGGCTGCCTGATGGAGGGCATCAGCCACGAGGCCATCTCGATGGCCGGGCATCTCAAGCTTGGCCGTCTGATCGTCCTGTTCGACGACAATGCCATCTCCATCGATGGCAGTACCGACCTTTCGGTCTCTGACGATCAGCTGGCCCGGTTCAAGGCCAGCGGCTGGGACGTTGCCCAGATCGACGGGCATGACCCCGAAGCGCTGGATCAGGCCATCACCAATGCCAAGGCCAGCGACACCTCGTCGCTGATCGCCTGCCGCACGGTGATCGGATATGGCTCGCCATCCAAGCAGGGAACATCGGCAACCCATGGCGCCCCGCTGGGTGACGATGAAATCGCCGCCACCCGCGAAGCTCTGGGCTGGCCCCATGCACCATTCGAGATTCCCGAGGATGTGCTCAACGCATGGCGCGCTGCCGGATCACGCGGCGCCACGGAACGCACGGCCTGGGAATCCCGTCTCGCCGGTTCCGACCAGCGCGAGGCCTTCACCTTTGCCCATTCCGGCGCCCTGCCCGGCAATTTCGATGACGTCGTCAACGACTACAAGAAACAGTTGAGCGCCGACGAGCCCAAATGGGCCACGCGCAAATCCAGTCAGGAAGCGCTTGAGGTTCTGACCCCCGTTGTCGAGACCATGATCGGCGGTTCTGCCGATCTGACCGGCTCCAACAACACCAAAGCCGCCTGCATGGATCCTGTCTCCGCCAGCGATTTCGCGGGACGCTACATCTATTACGGGGTCCGCGAACACGGTATGGCCGCTGCGATGAACGGCATGGCCCTGCATGGCGGGATGATCCCCTATTCGGGCACCTTCCTGACCTTCACCGATTACTGCCGCCCGTCGATCCGTCTGGCGGCACTGATGGGATTGCGGGTCATCTATGTCATGACCCACGACTCCATCGGTCTGGGCGAAGACGGGCCGACCCATCAGCCGGTGGAGCATGTGGCCAGTCTGCGCGCCATGCCCAACGTCCATGTGTTCCGCCCCGCCGATGCCGTGGAAACCGTCGAAGCTTGGGCGCTGGCGCTCCAGAGCGAGGGCACACCTTCGGTGCTGGCCCTGACACGGCAGGGCATTCCCACGGTGCGGTCGACCCATACCGACGAAAATCTCAGCGCCCGCGGTGCCTATGTGCTGCGCGAGGCCGGGGGGACACGCGCCGCCACGATCCTGGCGACAGGCTCAGAGGTCGAGATCGCCATGGCCGCGTGCGAGCAGCTGGAAGCCGATGGCATTCCCACTGCGGTGGTCTCGATGCCGTGCTGGGAATTGTTTGATGCCCAGGACGACGCCTACAAGAACGCCACTCTGGGCGCAGGCGTGCGTGTGTCCGTGGAAGCCGGCGTCACCTTCGGCTGGTCGCGTTATGGCGTAGAAGAGGCCAATGTGGTCGGCATGCCGGGGTTCGGTGCATCGGCACCGGCCGCGGAACTGTATGAACATTTCGGGATCACGGCAGACGCCGTGGTCGCACGCGTCAAGTCGGCGATCGGCTGACCGGCGCAATTTCGACAAGCGTGAAGACTGAGGAGAGAATGATGGCGGTTCGCGTAGCGATCAATGGATTTGGACGAATTGGACGACTGGTCCTTCGGGCAGCTTACGAGCAGGGCCGCAAGGACATCGAGTTCGTGGCGATCAACGATCTGGGCTCGGTCGATGCAAATGCGCATATGCTCAGCTACGACACCTCCCACGGCATCTTCCCGGGTCGGGTCACCACCACGAAATCCTCGATCAATCTTGGTGCGAAATCGACCATCGGTCGTTCCATCAAGGTCTTCTCTGAGCGTGACCCGGCGGCCCTGCCCTGGGGCGATCTGGGAATCGATGTTGTGCTGGAATGCACGGGCATCTTCACCTCGAAGGAAGCCGCCGGGAAACATCTCGAAGCGGGCGCCAAGAAGGTTCTGATTTCCGCCCCGGCATCCGGTGCCGGCCTGACCGTCGTGCAGGGCGTGAACCACACGAAACTGCGCAAGTCCCACAAGATCGTGTCCAACGCATCCTGCACCACCAACTGCCTGGCCCCGGTTGCTGCGGTCCTCGACAAAGTGGTCGGGATCAAGCACGGCTTCATGACAACCGTGCACAGCTATACCGGTGATCAGCCGGTGGTCGACACGCTGCACAGCGACCTGCGTCGGGCCCGTGGCGCGGCCAGCTCGATCATCCCCACATCCACCGGCGCTGCACGCGCCGTGGGTCTGGTCCTGCCCGATCTTGCCGGCAAGCTCGACGGCACGGCCGTCCGGGTTCCCACGGCCAATGTGTCGATGGTGGATCTGGTGATCGAAGCCAAGAAGAACACCAGCGTCGAGGAAATCAACGATGCAATGCGCAAGGCCGCCGCAAATGGCCCGCTGCAGAACATCCTGACCGTCAATGACGCGCCGCTGGTCTCGATCGACTTCAATCATAACCCGGCCAGTTCGGCCTTCGATGCCACCCAGACCCAGGTCACCGACAAGCGGATGGTCCGCGTGCTGAGCTGGTACGACAATGAGTGGGGTTTCTCGAACCGGATGAGCGACACGGCCGTGCAGATGGCCAAGCTGCGCTAGTCCGGCGAACGCAGTTCAGAGAACGGAAACGGGCACCTTCGGGTGCCCTTTTTCATGCCGCCTTGCCCAGCGGGCGTTCCTTGAAGTGGTTGGCAAGAAAATCGACAAAGGCGCGGACTTTCGCGGAAAGATGGCGTCCGGGCGGATAGATCGCATGGACCGAGGGTTCGGGCTGGGCGTAGTCGCTCATGACCTCCACCAGCCGGCCCGCTTCGAGATCGGGGCCCACCATCCAGGTCGGCAGGTTCACCACGCCGAGGCCTTCCAGCGCGGCTTCGAGCAGCGCTTCACCATTGTTTGACGCCAGATTGCCGGTTGCCTGCACGACATGTTCCTTGCCGTCGGTATCGGTCATGCGCCAGGTGTTGCCGCTGGACAGATAGGAATAGGTCAGACAATTGTGGGTACGCAGACTTTCGGGCCTGTCGGGCTGGCCGTGCTTTTTCCAGTATCCCGGCGTCGCCGCCACAACCCGCCGCGCTTCGGCCAGCTTGCGCGCAATCAGGCTCGAATCCTTGAGCTCCCCGACGCGGATCAGCATGTCGCAGCCCTCGGCAATCGGATCGACGAACTGGTCCGACATGGACAGTTCCATCGAGACATCTGGATAGCGTTCGAGAAACTCGCCCAAGATGGGCACGATGTGCCGTCGCCCGAAGACGACCGGCATGTTCAGGCGGAGCACCCCGCGCGGATCGGCATTGAGCTCGGTCACGGCGGATTCCGCCTCCTGTATATCGGCGAGAATCCGCTGACAGCGCTCGTAATAGGCGCGACCTTCCTCGGTCGGGGCCAGCTGGCGGGTCGTGCGATTGAACAGCCGCGCGCCGAGCCGGTCCTCGAGACGGGAAATCTGCTTGCTCACGGCGGACGGGGTCAGGTTCATGGAACGCGCCGTTGCCGAGAAACTTCCCGATTCAACCGCACTCACGAAGAGTTCCATTGATGTCAGGGTGTCCATAGTAATCCTCGTTTTGTTCCACACCGGCACAACTGGTGTACGGTCTCCGGGCCGTAATTTCAAGTCGCAGAACGGACACTGATCGAAATAACGCTGCCAATTTCCCCGCCCGCGCCATAAAACGCCCTCATGGTATCCGTTCCCGCACATACCCGGACCCGTGTCGGCTTCATGGTTCATGAACTGGCCCATGCCGTCGCCGTGCGTGCGGCTTCGCAGCGTCATGGTATCCCGGTGACACTGGTCAGCGCGCCCGGGGCGGCGGGAACCGGCGGTGCAGGCTGGTGGCGCGCGATCATCACCCAGGCGCAACACGTGGTGCCTGAGGCCGATGCAACAAGCATCCTGGACTGCGCCGATGCGCCCGGCATGGCGCTGGCCGCGATCCGCGAAGGAGTGGAAGCCATTGCACTGTCCGCACCGGCAGCGACCCTGTCGAAGGTCCGCGACATCGGCGCCCAATCCGGAGTCACCCTCCAGACGGTCGATTGGGACAATGTCTGCGATCTGATCGGCACGAACGATCCACAAGCAGAGTGTGAAAACCACCTTCTCAAGCGCTCTGGCAGCGTTGCAAATCCACGCGCCCTCGGCTAATTCACTAGTAACAGACGTTCCGCCCTTGATCTGGCTGCGCGGTGCAAGGGACCGGTTCCGAACACAGGAAGACATCACATGAAAGTCACGCAACGCGTCCGCAAAATTCTGTCCTGGTACGAAAGCGACAACCCGGGCACCAAAACCAATCTCGCCCGGATCCTGATGACCGGCAAGCTGGCCGGGACCGGCAAAATGGTGATCCTGCCCGTCGATCAGGGCTGGGAACACGGCCCCGCGCGCAGCTTCGCACCCAATCCGCCGGCCTATGATCCGCATTATTTCCCGCAGCTGGCTGTTGATGCCGGGTTGAACGCCTATGCCGCGCCGCTGGGTCAGATCGAAGCCGCCGCCGACAGCTATGCCGGCTCGGTGCCGCTGATCCTGAAGATGAATTCCTCGAACTCCCACGCGACCACCAAGGACCAGGCGATCACCAGTTCGGTCGGCGACGCGCTGCGCCTCGGCTGCACCGCGGTCGGGTTCACGATCTATCCCGGCTCGGACCAGCAGTTCGAGATGATCGAGGAAATCCGCGAAATCACCGAGGAAGCCAAATCCGTCGGCCTGGCCGTCGTGCTCTGGTCCTATCCGCGTGGTGGCGATCTGAGCAAGGATGGCGAGACCGCCATCGATGTCACGGCCTATGCCGCGCATATGGCCGCCCAGCTGGGTGCCAATATCATCAAGGTGAAGCCGCCGACCGATTTCATCGAAAATGCGGATGCCAAGAAGGTCTATGACGCCCAGAAGATCGACATCTCGACCCTGAGCGCACGCATCTCGCACATCATGGAATCCTCCTTCGGCGGTCGCCGGCTGGTGGTCTTCTCCGGCGGTGCCGCCAAGGGTGAAGATGCGATCTATGACGAAATTCGCGGCCTGCGCGATGGCGGGGCCAATGGTTCGATCATCGGGCGCAACAGCTTCCAGCGTTCCCGCGAGGATGCGCTCAATCTGCTGGGCAACATCGTCAAGATTTATCAGGGTAAGTTCTGATTTCGGATTCCTCTGCTGACGACGACAACAGACCGCGCTGTCGTCTTTATCTGATCAGCCCGTCCAATCTCGACGGTGACCGACTGGCCGCCTTTGCGAAAGCACTGGACGAAGCCCTGTCGGCGGGCGATGTCGCCTGTCTGCAGCTTCGCCTCAAGGCCGAAGACGAATCCGCAGCCGATGACGACGCCGTCCGGCGCGCCACCACTGCCCTTCTGCCTATCACCCAGAAGCACGAAGTCGCGTTCATCCTGAATGATCGTCCTGACCTCGCCGCCGATCTGGGTTGTGACGGCGTGCATGTAGGCCAGGAAGATGCCTCCTATGACGAGGCCCGTCGGTTGCTGGGCAGCCGCGCCATTGTCGGCGTGACCTGTCACGATTCCCGGCATCTGGCGATGGCCGCAGCGGAAGCCGGTGCCGACTATGTGGCCTTCGGCGCGTTCTTTCCCACGAGTACGAAAACCCCGAAATTCAGCGCCCGTCCGGACCTTCTGAACTGGTGGTCCGACATCATGGAAGCGCCCTGTGTGGCCATTGGTGGGATCACCGTGGAAAACTGCGCACCGCTGGTCTCTGCCGGGGCCGATTTCCTGGCCGTCTCCGCCGGGGTCTGGTCGCATCCGCAAGGCCCGGGCGCAGCCGTGACGGCTTTCAACGAGATATTCGACAACGCCGATCACGGGACGGGGTAGAAAACAAACCCCGCAACTGCTAGTCATCCGCGCCGCAGACAGAATTCCACAGGCGAAGAAGACATGAAAATCGACGGAAACGAAATCCGCCCGGGCAACGTGATCGAACATCAGGACCGGTTGTGGCGTGCGGTGAAGACCCAGCACGTGAAACCCGGCAAGGGCGGTGCCTTCCTTCAGGTCGAATTGAAGGACATCCGCGACGGCACCAAACTGAACGAGCGGTTCCGCTCGGCCGAAACGGTCGAACGGGTCCGGCTCGAACAGAAGGAATACCAGTTCCTTTTCGCCGACGGCGACATGTACACCTTCATGGATCAGGAAAATTACGAGCAGATCACCCTCAGCAGCGATATCCTCGTTGAAGAGCAGGCCCGCTTCCTGCAGGACGGCATGCTGGTGCAGATCGAATCCTATGAGGATGAGCCGCTTGGAGTGGCTCTGCCCGAGCGGGTCACGCTGCAGATCGTCGAAGCCGACCCGGTTGTCAAAGGTCAGACGGCCACATCATCCTACAAGCCGGCCCTGCTCGAAAACGGTGTCCGCATTCAGGTGCCGCCGCATATCGAATCCGGCACCTCGGTGGTCGTACTGACGGCCGATGCGACCTATGTCGAACGCGCCCGCGATTAATCTTTCTCTCCCGTCCGGCTTCTGAAGCCGGCATAGAAACCAGAGCCCTATGCGCCCAGCGATTATCAACGTCATGGACAAGGCCGCGCGCCGCGCCGGTCGTGACCTCGCCCGTGACTTCGGCGAAGTCGAGCAACTGCAGGTCTCCCGCAAGGGTGCGGCAGATTTTGTGTCCGCCGCGGACACCCGATCCGAAGAGACGCTGCACTATCATCTCATGAAGGCGCGCCCGGATTTCGGGTTCCTCGGCGAGGAAAGCGGCCTGAAGGAAGAAGGCGACGGGGTGCATCGCTGGATCGTCGACCCGCTCGATGGCACCACGAATTTTCTGCACGGCCTTCCCAATTTCGCGATTTCGATCGCGCTAGAGGAACGCGGGCAGATCGTCGCCGGGGTCGTCTATGAACCTTTGAACGACGAACTCTATTGGGCCGAAAAGAACAATGGCGCCTTTCTGCATGACCGGCGCCTGCGGGTTTCCGCGCGCCAGCACCTGCCCGATGCACTGATCGCCACGGGCATGCCCTTCATGGGGCATGGTGACCCGGACCGCTATATCCCCACCCTGCAAGCGGTGATCGGAGAGGTCGCGGGCATCCGCAGATTTGGCTCTGCGGCCCTGGATCTGGTCTATCTTGCCGCCGGGCGTTGTGATGGATTCTGGGAATACGGTCTGAAAATCTGGGACATCGCGGCGGGCGTCCTGATCGTGCGCGAAGCCGGCGGTTTCGTCACCGATGCGACCGGTCGCGACCGTTCACTGGAAACCGGCGATGTCGTCGCCGGCAATGACCGCATTCATGAAAAACTTCTGCGCCTCGTCAAAGCGGCGGACCCAGGCCCCCAAAACCCTGCATAAGCGATTGTCCTATAAGCGGTTGTCGGTTTCGGCACCGTTACGGTATGTTCGCATGCGCAAATCGGCCCGGATGGTCGATGCGAGGAAATACAAGGGGTTGGGCGACATGATACGGCGGCGACCGATCAAGGAAATATCGAATTTGAACCGTGCTAGCATTGCGGTGGCTGCGGCCGTGACAGCCTTGCTGATTGCAGCACCGGCAACAGCCCAGCAGCGCTTTCTGGGTGCCAGTAACAATGTCACAATTGACCTGAGCGTTCTCGGTGGCGGCGGCAGCGGACGGTCCCTGCCTCTCGGTCCCGGCGAAACAGCAGTATCAAGCACCCATGGCGGGATCGTTCTCTTTCCCCCGCCCCGAGCTCCTGTCTCTCGCCTGCAAGGCCCGCTTGCCAATCAATCCTTCACGCTGACCGCGCCGGCCAAACCTGCCCCCGTCCTGCGCGCGCCTGTCACAACAGCCCCCAAGGCAGCGGAAACTATACCAGCGCCGACACCGATAGCTGCGGCACCGACAACCCCCACCGTGACCGCGCCGCCAGCGCCGCCGTCACCGGCAGAAACACCGGTGCAGACCGCGACCGTATCTCCTCCGGCACCACCGGCCCCGGTCCAGACCGCCGCGACACCGCCGGCTGGCCCGTTGCCGCAGGAAACCCGCATTCTGTTTGAGACCGGGTCGCCCGACCTGTCCGATGCCGCGAAATCCACACTGGATGCACTGGCTGCCAGCCTGAACGCAGATGATTCGCTGCGCATCCAGCTGCAGGCCTTCGCATCGGGCACCGATGAAACCGCACCCGAAGCGCGGCGGCTATCCCTTAAACGGGCCCTGAACGTCCGCGCCCATCTCGTGGAGCGCAATGTGCGCAATACGCGCATGGATGTTCGTGCGCTCGGCATCAAATCCACTGGCGGACCCGCAGACCGTGTGGACGCCGTCGTCGTTCAGAAATAGTGACTACCGGGTCCCGCGCCCTAAATTCGTCACATAGCAAAGACAATGTGAGTCACGATCCGCATGCGGATCAGGCAAATTCATCGGCCACCACATAACCGGGCAGGATCGGGATGACGAACCCGCGTATTTACATGACCCGCATGGCGATCTTTCTGATGCTCGCCATTGCCGGCGCTGCCGTACTCCATGTTCAGCTGATCGAGGCCTTTCTGGCCAATCCGGCAATCAACGGGATCATCCTCGTGGTGCTGGTGCTGGGCATTCTGTTCGTCTTCCGGCAGGTCTGGACCCTCAATGTCGAAGTTGCCTGGATCAAGGTCTATCGCAGCCAGCAACCCGGCGCCTCCGTCTCGGACCCGCCGCGCCTGCTCGCCCCCATGGCATCCATGATCGGCGACCATGCCGGCCAGTTGCGGCTCAACACGACTTCACTGCGATCGATCCTCGATGGCATCAGCGCCCGTCTGGATGAATCCCGCGACATCTCGCGTTACCTGATTGGCCTGCTGATCTTTCTGGGACTGCTCGGCACTTTCTGGGGCCTGCTGCAAACGGTTAGTGCGGTCGCCAATGTGATCGCCGGACTGCAGGTCGGCGGTGGCGACACAGTTCAGATTTTCAATGATCTCAAATCCGGTCTGGAAGCCCCCCTTGGCGGCATGGGCACCGCCTTCAGTTCGTCGCTCTTCGGACTGGCCGGATCACTGCTGCTGGGCTTTCTGGAATTGCAGGCCGGTGCGGCACAGAACCGTTTCTACAATGATCTGGAAGACTGGCTGAGCAGCACAACACGGGTTTCGAGCGGCGGCTCGCTTTTGCTGGGCGATAGCGACCAGTCGGTGCCGGCCTATATTCAGGCCCTGCTGGAGACCACGGCAGATTCGCTCGACAATTTGCAACGCACCGTCGGCCGCGCCGAAGCCGCACGCAGCCAGAGCGATCAGGGCCTGAGCACCCTGACGGACCGCATGACCACCCTGACTGATCAAATGCGTACCGAGCAGGAGCTGATGGTCCGGCTGGCCGAAAACCAGTCGGAACTGCGACCGGTTTTGCAACGTCTGGCGGAAGGCGCAAGCGGTGGTGGCATGGACGAGGCCACACGCGGCCATATCCGCAATCTGGACACTTACATATGGCGCGCCTGCTCGAAGAGAGCCGAACAGCTGGGTCGCACCGAGATCGTGCAGGAATTGCGAGCAGAAATTCGCTTGCTGGCGCGCACAATCGCCGCGCTTGCCGAAGAAGAATCCCGCTAGCAGGCCCGCCCGGTGCCCGGTTCATCCTCCCGACGGCGACAAGGTAGCGTCAACTACTGGCCCGGCTTCGTCGATGCACTGGCTGCGCTGCTCGTGGTCGTGGTCTTCCTCATCATGGTCTTCGCCCTGGCACAGGCATTCCTGTCCGATGCGCTTTCGGGACGGGATGAAGCCCTTGGGAAGCTGACCCGGCAGATCGACGAGCTTGCCCGCATGCTTGACCTGGAGCGATCAGCCAACACCGAGCTTCGCTTGTCGGTCTCCCAGCTTTCCGCCCAGCTCCAGAGTTCGATTTCCGAACGGGACGCGCTGGCGGCACGGTTGTCAGATGCCGAACGGGAACTCACCACCATTCGTCAGGAAAGCGCCGAGGAACTGGCTGCCCTGCGCGAACAGATGAGTGCCGACAGAGACACGATCGAATTGCAGCTTCTTGATCTGGCACGTCTCGAACGAGACATCGAGGCGCTCCGCGAAGTTCGCGCCACACTCGAAGCCGAGGTCGCCTCGATCACCGGTGAACTGGGTCAGGTGCGCGTCCTGACCAAGGAACTCGAAGCCAAACTGGCAGACACCGAAGAACGCACGGTTCTTGCTCAAAAGGAACTGGACGCCCGGGACATCCGTCTCAGCGAACTCCTCCAGCGCGCCGAAACGGCCGAAACCTCGTTCAGCGAGGAACGGGAATTGTCCAAACAGGCGCAGTCCCAGGTCGCACTGCTCAATCAGCAGCTCTCTCAGCTGCGCGCGCAGATTGTAGCCCTGAACAAAGCCCTGAAAGCGTCTGAAGCCCTGAACGAAGAAAAGGACGTGCAGATCGTCAATCTCGGCCAGCGCCTGAATCAGGCCCTGGCCACGAAGGTGCAGGAACTGGCGCTCTACCGATCCGAATTCTTCGGGCGGCTGCGCGAGGTGCTGGGTGAACGCAGCGATATCCGCATTGTCGGCGATCGCTTCGTGTTCCAGTCCGAAGTGCTGTTCGAATCCGGGGAAGCGGTCCTCAACCCGCACGGCGAAGCACAGCTGGCACAGCTCGCCGGAACGCTGAAGGAAATCGCCAGTCAGATTCCCGATGATCTGGACTGGATACTTCGTGTCGACGGACACACCGATGAACGCCCGATCAGCACTGCGAAATTCCCGTCGAACTGGGAACTATCATCAGCCCGTGCTATCTCGGTTGTTAAGTTCCTGGCCCGACAGGGGATCGCCCCGGAAAATCTGGTCGCCGCTGGATTTGGTGAGTATCAGCCGATTGATGCCGGCCGCGACGAGATCGCCTATCTGCGAAACCGCCGGATCGAATTCAAACTCGACCAGCGCTGATCAAATCGGCTGGGCTACTGAGCTGCCGCGCTGGATTTCCCGAGATCAAACTGGAGTTCGGCAAGGCGCGCATAAAGCCCATCCTGCCGGACCAGTGCGTCATGGGTGCCCTCGGCAACGATCCGGCCCTCATCAAGAACCACAATCCGGTCGGCCGCCATCACCGTTGCCAGACGATGGGCAATGACCAGCGTTGTCCGGTTTTCCATCAGGCCTGCCAGCGCGGTCTGCACGGCGCGCTCGGATTCGGCATCCAATGCGCTGGTGGCCTCATCGAGCAAGAGTACCTTCGGATCGCGCAGGACCGCGCGCGCAATGGCGATACGCTGTCGCTGGCCGCCGGACAACCGCACGCCTTTTTCACCCAGAAAAGTATCGAGCCCTTCGGGCAGCGCATCCAGAAATCCAGCCGCCGAAGCCGCTTCGGCAGCATCGCGCACTTCGGCATCCGAGGCATCCGGGCGGCCATATCGGATGTTTTCCCAGGCATTCGCGGAAAACACCACGGGCTCCTGAGGCACCAGACCGATATGGGCACGCAGGTCTGCCGGATCCAGCTCCCGCAAATCGATCCCGTCCAGCGCCAGACGTCCGGTGTCAGGATCATAGAAGCGCAGCAGCAGCTGAAATACAGATGTCTTGCCCGCGCCCGAAGGCCCGACAAGCGCCACGGTTTCGCCCGGTGCCACATCCAGCGTGAAATCCATCAGGGCGGGGTGTTCGGGACGAGATGGATATCGGAAGGTCACATTGTCCATGGACACGCGCGCGACCAGTATCTCGGGCAGTGACCGGGGATCCGCCGGCGCGGCAATATTGGGCTGCATATCCAGCAACTCGAACAGCCGTTCGACAGCACCCGCAGCGCGTTGTAGATCACCCACCACCTCGGAGATCGCCCCGACCGATGTTGCAACCACAATGGCGTAGAAGATGAACGCGGAAAGATCACCCGCGCTGATCCCGCCCAGAAACATTTCGCGGCCGCCGACCCAGAGGATGACGCCGATGGCGCCGAGCACCAGCAGGATCACAACCGCGGTCAGCGCCGCCCGGGCGCGAATACGGCGGACGGATGTCTGAAAGGTCTCTTCGACCCGACCCGCAAACCGCATCCGGTCCACATCCTCATGGCCGAAGGCCTGAACCGTGCGGATATTGGCGATGGATTCATCCAGATAGGATCCAACATCGGCCAGCCGGTCCTGACTCGTCCGACTAAGCTTGCGAACCCGGCGACCAAAAACAAGGATCGGTACCAGCACAATCGGCACCACAAGCAAGACAAGCAGGGTCAGCTGCGGGCTTGTCACCGCAAGCATCACAAGGCCGCCCAGCATCAGCAGCACATTGCGCAGGGCCATGGAGGCCGAGGTTCCGACAACAGTCTGTATCAGCGTTGTATCGGCCGTGAGGCGGGACATCACTTCGCCGATCCGCATGGTTTCATAGAAAGCAGGGTCGAGGCTCAGCGTGTGGTCGAACACCGTCTTGCGCATATCGGCAATAACCCGTTCGCCCAGCCAGGATACAAAGAAGAACCGGGCATAAGTCGCAGCCGCGAGCACCACCACGATGACCAGCAGGGCCATCAGGGATTCGTTCAGCAGATCAATATTTCCGCCGGCAAAGCCGTCATCCACAAGCCGCCGCACACCCTGACCGATGGTCAGCACCGTACCCGCCGCAACCGTCAGTGCCAGCAGGGCCCCGACAACGTAAATTCGATAGGGATTGAGGAAACGACCAAGACGGCGCAACTCGCCGATCTTGCGCTTCGGCGGCTGGTTGTCGTCCGCCTCGGGGGCGATATCTGTCGTGCGTTTTCGAGCCATATCAGACAAACGGTGTAGCAGGCCCGCGCAGCAGCGCCAACCGGCACAGTTACCCGGCACAATGCATTGCATGGGCGCCCTTGCGGTCCGCCGAAACCTTGGCTATAACCCGGCCTTCTTCGACCGGAGTAAATGCGATGAAAAAAGATATTCATCCCGATTATCATGAAATCACTGTCCAGATGACAGATGGCACCGAGTACAAGACCCGTTCGACCTATGGCGAACCGGGCGACACGCTGCGTCTCGACATCGATCCGAAGACCCACCCGGCCTATACCGGTCAGCATCGCCTGATCGATACCGGTGGCCAGGTTGCCAAATTCAACAAGCGTTACGAAGGCATTGGCATTAAATAGCCTGACTTTCAGACCGAGTTTCCACGGGCGTCGCATTGCGGCGCCCGTTTTGATTCCGGCATGGCTTCTGGCCCACGCCATGCAAAATTTTCATATCAAAATCGGGCTCAAACCCTTGATCGCGGACACATAATTCCTATCTCCGGGTGGTCGCGAGGAACGCCACTATTGGGTTCCAAATCGCGTAAACCCGGCACATCCCGGCCAAATTGGCGGGACCCGCCGACGTCACAGTTGCTCAACAGGAGGACAAGTGAAATGCGCACCTACAATCTCGATTTAACCCCCCTTTTCCGTTCCACGGTCGGTTTTGATCGCATGGGCCGTCTGCTCGACACGGTCTCGAACACCGAGGCCCCGAGCTATCCGCCCTACAACATCGAGAAACTCGCCGATGACGCCTATCGCATCACGATGGCGGTCGCCGGTTTCAATGCAGAGAATCTCGATATCACCCAGAACAACAACGCGTTGATCGTGAAGGGTGAGCAGAACAAGGCTGCGGACGAGACCCAGTTCCTGCATCGCGGCATTGCGACGCGGGCCTTCGAGCGCCAGTTCGAATTGGCTGATCACGTGAATGTGGTCCGTTCCGACCTCGAAAACGGCATGCTCGTGATCGAATTGCAGCGTGAGATTCCCGAAGAACTCAAGCCACGCAAAATCGCGATTGGTTCGAGTGCCAATACCCAGACCATCGAGCACGACAAGAAAGCCGCTTAACGGTCCTGCCGTCAAAACCAATAAAAAGTTGCAAAGGCCCGCTGGACACAGCGGGCCTTTTTTGGTCGTGCAGGGCGTGTATAACTGCAGTCAACGAAACAACACGACAACGCCCGAGATCATCATGAAAACAAGCACCGACCGTATCCTGACGACCCATGTGGGCAGCCTGCCGCGCCCGGCCAAACTCGAAGACCTGCTCTACAAGGTCGAGTTCGAAGAGCCCTACGATCCCGCCGAACTCGATGTGGCCGTGACCGAGGCCGTGGCCGAAATGGTGGCCCAGCAGCGTAGCTGGGGCCTGGACATCATCAATGATGGCGAGATGAGCAAGACCGGCTATGCCACCTATATCCAGCAGCGCCTGGGTGGCTTTTCCGGCGACAGCCCCTCGGTCCGGTTCGATGATCTGTCCAATTTCCCGGGATACCGGAAGATGCTATCCCGCATGGCCGAGACCCGGCGTCTCAACCGACCGTGCTGCACAGGCGAGGTTGTCATCCGGGACCGCGAACCCCTGCGCAAGGATCTGGAAAACCTGACCGCCGCCGCGCAAGGCAGTGACGCGACGGAATTCTTCATGAACGCCGCCTCACCCGGGGTGATTTCCGTCTTCCAGAGCAATGAATACTACCCGGATGACGATGCATATCTCGACGCGCTGTCCGGCGTGATGCGCGAGGAATACGAAGCCATCGCCAATGCCGGCTTCGTGCTGCAGATCGACTGCCCCGATCTCGCCATGGGCCGGCACACGGAATACCGCGAATTGTCAGAGGCCGACTTCCTGAAACACGCGGCCATGCAGATCGAGGCGCTGAACGCCGCGCTGGCCAATATTCCCGCCGACCGGGTGCGGATGCATATCTGCTGGGGCAATTACGAAGGCCCCCATCATCTCGACATTCCCTTCGAGACCATCTTCGATGTGGTCATGCAGGCCAAGCCACAGGGGCTGCTCGTCGAATCCGCGAATCCCCGGCACTCCCATGAATGGCGTGTGTTCGAGACCAAGAAGCTCCCGGACGATAAGATCATCATGCCGGGCATAATCGACAGTGTGAGCAACTACATCGAACATCCCGATGTGGTCGCAGATCGCATCTGCAGCTACGCCAATCTGGTGGGCCGGGAACGGGTGATCGCCGGGGCCGATTGCGGCTTCGCCACCTTTGCCGGAATCGGCAAGGTTGACCCGGATATCGCCTACGAGAAATTCCGCTCGCTGGTGGCCGGCGCGGAGATCGCTTCCGATCGGTTGTGGAACTAATCCGCGACCACCAGTCGTTGCAGCCCTTCACGCACCTGATCGGGCACGCTGACCGGTTTCATTTCGCCCGGCCGTACATAGACATGAACGAAATGGCCGGTGGCTGACGGGCGGTCGGCGCCTTGCCGGAAGATGCCGATCTCATAGGTGATCGAGGAATTTCCGAGACGCCGCACCCGGACACCGACATCGAGCACATCGGGGAATGCGATCTCGCTGTGGAACCGGCAACCGGTTTCCACAACCATGCCGACGGGATCCTTGCTGCGATAATCCAGCCCGGTGAACCGCACCAGGAACTCGTTCACGGCCGTGTCGAAATACGAGTAATAGGTCACGTTGTTCACATGGCCATAGACATCGTTGTCCATCCAGCGCGTGGGGATTTGCAGAAAATGCGGGTAGTTGTCCCGCGTCTCGTCACGCTCGTGTTTCTTGTCCGGTGCTGTGCTCATATCGCGCCACGCAGAAATTGATGGATGATATCGATACTCTCATTGGGTCGCTCGACGGTCATCATGTGACCGGTATCGGGCAGAATTTCGACCTGCGCACCAGCGATCGCAGCCTGCAGCCCTTTGGACGCCCGCGGCGGGGTCATCCGGTCTGCATCCGCCAGCAGGAACAGGGTCGGGCATGACACCGCCGCGGCAGCGTCCAGCGCCCCCTCCCAAGCATTGCAGGCCGCCATGTCGCGCCCAAGCACACCGGAATGACAGGCGGCCAGCAGGGCCCGTCCCCCGCCCCGCAGCCACAGGCCGGGGGCCTGGTGTCCGCCCTTGTGGGCGGATTTTCCAAAGCCCCAATCGGTAATCAGTTCGAAGGCGGCGGGATCATCGGTCGCCGAGAGCGCCAGCAGGTCGGGATGAACCTGCATGTGATCCGATGTGCCGGCCAGCACCAGCGCCAGCATCCGTTCGGGCTGTTGTGCAGCGGCCGCCAGCACCGCGAGCGATCCCATGGAATGGCCGACAAAAGCGGTTTTCTCAGCACCGATCGCATCCGCAAATCGCCACAGCCAGATTGCATAATCGTCGATATTGTCCGGCGCGGGGCCGCCCGAGCGGCCATGTCCGGGCAGGTCCGGCACCAGGGCGCTGTAGCCATGATGGGCGAAGAAGCGGGTCTGCAGGCTCCAATAGGTGTGGTCGTTGCCACCCCCGTGCACAAAGATCAGCGCTGGCTTGTCAGCGGAGTGGTCCTGCCCGCCGGTGTGCACATAGACGGTGTGACCGTCGACATTCAGTTCCATGATCGACGCCCCTATTTCTGCGAGGCGCGCAGCGCCTGTTTGAGGTCACTGATGATATCGCCCGGGTCTTCCAGCCCGATAGCCAGCCGCACCATATCCTCTCCCACCCCCGAAGCCGCGAGTTCGGCCGGGCCCATCTGCTGATGGGTCGTGCTGGCGGGATGGATCACCAGAGATTTGGCATCCCCCACATTGGCGAGGTGCGAGAACAGTTCGAGCGCTTCGATAAACTTTGCACCGGCCCGGCGCGGGCCATCGGTGCCCGGTTTCACGCCAAAGGTGACCACCGCACCCGCCCCGTCGGGCAGCAGGCGGGCAGCCAGCGCGTGATCGGGATGACTGGCCAGCCCCGGATAGGAGACCCAGCCGACCTCGTCGCAATCTTCGAGAAATTCCGCGACCGCCTGGGCGTTGGCCACATGCCGGGCCATCCGGATCGGCAGGGTTTCGAGCCCCTGGAGCAGATAGAAGGCGGTCTGGGGGGCCATGCAGGCCCCGAAGTCGCGCAGGCCTTCGGCGCGGGCGCGCATGACGAAGGCGGCAGGGCCAAACTCCTCGGCAAAGTCGAGCCCGTGGAAACCGGCATAGGGTTCGGTCATCCCCGGGAACTTGCCCGCAGCCTCCCAGTCGAACCGCCCGCTGTCGATCAGCACGCCGCCGATCGCCACACCGTGGCCGCCGATCCACTTGGTGGCCGAATGCATAATCAGATCCGCGCCATGCGCGAAAGGGTGCAGCAAGGCCGGGGTCGAGAATGTGGCATCCACCAGAAGCGGCAGGTCGGCCGCATGGGCGATTTCAGCGACGGCGGGAATATCCAGAACCTCCAGCCCGGGATTGCCGATGGTTTCGGCAAACACCAGCCGCGTCTCATCACAGATCGCTGCAGCGAATTCATCCGGGTTGCGCGGATCGACGAAGGTCGTCGTGATCCCGAAGCGCGGCAGGGTGTGCACGAACAGATTGTGGGTGCCGCCATAGATGTTGCGCGAGGCCACGATATGTCCACCGCTGCCCATCAGGGTCATCACCGCCAGCGACATGGCCGCCTGACCACTCGCCGTGGCGATGGCGCCCACGCCACCTTCCAGTGCGGCCATGCGTTCCTCGAAGACCGCAACGGTCGGATTGGAAATGCGCGAATAGATATGACCGGCCCGCTCCAGGTTGAAGAGGCTGGCCGCGTGATCCACATCGGGAAAGACATAGGATGTCGTCTGGTAGATCGGTGTCGCCCGCGCACCGGTCACCAGATCGGGATGCTGGCCTGCATGCAGACTCAGGGTCGAGAATTTCAGATGTTTCGGATCAATCATGTGCCGGTCCCATATCCCATCGGCCATCAGAGCCGGGTTCGTGGTGGGTGAGGATCCCAACTTATCGCAAGCCGTGGCGCGCTTGAACCGGGAGCGGTGTCTTTGCGCAAAAGAAAACCGCTCCGAAGGGGGGATTTCGGAGCGGTGAAAGTCTTAAACAGGGAGATAAAAATGAATCTCGGAGAGATCCGGATGGTTCATAGGGAGGTTCCATCGCAACCAATATCGGTGCAAAGCGCTAAAGAATGGTTAACGCGCGAATAAAAACGAAACAGGGCCCACAAAACGGGCCCTGCTCAACATCATTCTATTTGTTTTTCAGATACTTAGTTGTCGCCCTGATTGTTCCCGCCGATGCGCACATCCGCCATCCAGTCCGGGATGCGATTGGCTGCCGGCTCTTCCTGCGGGATCAGATCCGCGCTGATCGGACGACGATCATCGCTCGCCGGTGCACGGCCGGCCTTGCGACCCTTTTCGACGGCTTCATCCAGGTCCACCTGACGGCACAATCCGATGGTCACCGGATCGCGTGGCTGAATCTGCGAGGAGTTCCAGTGGGTCCGGTCGCGAATGGCGACGATGGTCGGCTTGGTGGTGCCAATCAGCTTGCCGATCTGGGCATCGCTGAGTTCAGGGTAGTAGCGGACCAGATAGGCGATCCCGTCGGGTTTGTCCTGGCGCTTGGACACCGGCACGTAACGCGGCCCTTTGGTCCGTTTGACCGGTGCCGGATTGTCGGTCTCCTTGAGAACCAGACGTGCTGAGGGATCGGCCTGAACACGCTCAATCTCTTCCCAGTCCAGCTGACCATTGGTCATCGGGTCGAGGCCGCGCATGCCAACGTCAACTTCGCCATCCGCAATGCCTTGGATTTCAAGCTGGTGCATCCCCGTGAAATCGGCGATCTGTGCGAAGGACAGCGAGGTATTTTCGACAAGCCACACGGCGGTGGCTTTCGGCATCAAGGGAGGTGCCATGGGTTCTCCTTTCGTCGATCCACCGCACAATCACGTGGGCAAACCGGCCATAATCGTCATCCCTGAAGGGGGGTTGCCTCTATATATGCGGCGTTTGCCGGAATTGCAAAGCGCACAATCACGCCAGATCGAGAATGATCTTCCCGATATGGCTGCTGCTCTCCATCAATGCATGGGCTGCCGCAGCCTCCGCGAGCGGAAATGTGCTGTGAATCACCGGTGCCACATCGCCGCTTGCCAGCAGCGGCCAGACCTTGCCGGCCAGGGATTTTGCAATCTCGCCCTTGAAGTCCACGGACCGGGCACGCAGGGTCGACCCGGTGATCGTGAGGCGGTTCATCATCACCCGGCCCAGATTGATTTCGGACTTGGCGCCGCCCATCAGCGCGATCTGCACGATCCGCCCGTCCGGCTTCAGGCACGAGATGTTGCGCGGCAGGTAGTCACCGCCGACCATGTCCAGAATGACATCCACCCCGGCCTTCTCCGTCAGGGCTATGATCTCCTCATCGAAGGACCGGTCCCGGTAGTTGATCGCCCTGGTCGCGCCAAGATTTTCACAAAACTCCGCCTTCTCCGCACTGCCGACCGTCGTGTAGATCGCCGATGCCCCCAGAGCCCTGCAGAGCTGGATGGCCGTCGTGCCAATCCCGCTCGAACCGCCATGGATCAGCACGCTTTCACCCGGCGTGAATTGCCCGCGGTCAAAGATATTCGACCAGACCGTGAAGAAGGTTTCCGGCAATCCGGCCGCCTGCACCATGTCCAGTCCGTCCGGCACCGGCAGAACCTGCGGTGCAGGTGCGGCCACATATTCGGCATAGCCGCCGCCGGTGACCAATGCACAGACCTTGTCCCCCACCTGAAAACTCTCGACGCCGTCCCCGGTTGCCACGATCTCTCCGGCGATTTCCAGTCCGGGAATATCCGAAGCTCCCGGCGGTGGCGGATAGACCCCCTTGCGCTGCGCCACGTCGGGGCGATTGACCCCGGCGGCAGCGATCCGGATCAGAACCTCATTGCTTTCCGGTTGCGGGACCGGGCGCGTTCCCGGTTTCAGCACCTCGGGTCCACCGGGCTCCATGATCTCAATGGCCTGCATCTCTGTGGGCAGTGTCATGGTTTCTCTCTCCACCAGGCTTGGCGTATGTTTCTCAGACTATCGAACAGTTGCGGGCGCAATCTAGGCGCGCGAAACTTCCGACACAATAACCAGGTATCGGATATGACATTAAGGGGAAAGATGAGCATGGATGATGATCTCGAACCCACATTTCAGGGTGTGAAGCCCGGTTTCGAACCCATGAATGTCGAAACCCTGTCGATCGAGGAACTGAACGAATATATCGCCCACGCGAATGCGGAAATCACGCGGGCGCAGAATGAAATCAAAAGCCGCGAAGCACTTCGCGGAGACGCTGACGCGTTGTTCAAAAGTTAGTACAAGAACACACGCAACAGATGCGTGTCTGGAGGAATTATGGCCAATCACTTCGAGATCGACCTCGACAAGAACCCCGCCAACTACATGGCGCTTTCGCCCCTGAGCTTCCTGCGTCGCTCTGCCAAGGTCTACCCAACCCGCAAGGCCGTTGTGCATGGTGATACCAGCTTCACCTATGCCGAATTCTACAACCGCAGCCGGCAACTCGCTTCGGCCCTAACCCAGCGCGGGATCGGCATTGGCGATTGCGTGGCCTGTATGCTCCCCAATATCCCGCAGATGCTCGAAGCGCATTTCGGCATTCCGATGACCGGCGGCGTGATCAACGCCCTCAACTACCGGCTCGATGCCAAGGCGATTGCCTTCATCCTCGATCATGGCGAAGCCAAGGTGCTGCTGACCGATACCGAGTTTGCCCCCATCATCAAGGAAGCCCTCGAACTGGCCACGGTCAAACCCATCGTGATCGACATCGACGATCCGGAAGGACCCGGCGGCGAAACCCTGGGCGAGATGAGTTACGAAGACTTCATCGCCACGGGCGATCCGGAATTCGACTGGTCCTTCCCCGATGACGAGTGGAACGCCATCGCTCTGAACTACACCTCCGGCACCACCGGAAACCCCAAGGGCGTCGTCTTCCACCATCGCGGTGCCTATCTCAACGCCATTGGCAACACTTACACTTGGGGAGCCACCGGCGGACCGGTCTATCTCTGGACCCTGCCGATGTTCCACTGCAATGGCTGGTGCTTCACCTGGGGCGTGACCGCCGTGGGCGGCACCAATGTGTGCCTGCGCCGTGTAGAAAGCGCCACGATCTACGATGCCATCGCCGACAAGGGCATCACCCATCTCTGCGGTGCCCCGGTAGTGATGCAGCTGATCGTCAACGCTGCGGATTCGGATCGCCGGGACTTCGAACAGGATGTCGAGTTTATGACCGCCGCCGCTCCGCCGCCCGCCGCAGTGCTTGCCAAGATGTCCGAACAGGGCATCCGGGTCACCCATGTCTACGGCCTGACCGAAATCTATGGCCCGGCTATCATCTGCGCCTGGCAGGATGAGTGGGATGACCTGCCGCTCGAAGAACGGGCCAGCCTGCAGTCACGCCAGGGCGTTCCCTATGAGGTTCTCGAAGACATGATGGTCGCGGATCCGGAAACCCTGGAACCGGTCCCACAGGACGGCGTCACCATGGGTGAGGTCTTCACCCGCGGCAACGTGACCATGAAGGGTTACCTGAAGAACCCGAAGGCGACCCAGGAAGCCTTTGCGGGCGGCTGGTTCCACACCGGTGATCTGGGCGTCTGGCATGCCGATGGCTATGCCGAACTCAAGGACCGCTCCAAGGACATCATCATTTCCGGTGGCGAAAACATCTCCTCCATCGAAGTCGAGGATGCGCTCTACAAACATCCCGATGTTTCGGCAGCGGGCGTGGTCGCCTGGCCGGATGAAAAATGGGGCGAAACACCGTGTGCCTTCATCGAACTCAAGCCCGGCGCCACGACGACGGAAGACGATATCTTCGCCCATTGCCGGGACAACCTTGCCGGCTTCAAATGCCCGCGGCATGTGGTTTTCGGCCCCCTGCCCAAGACCTCAACGGGCAAGATCCAGAAGTTCAAACTGCGCGATCAGGCCGTCGAACTGGCCAACGCCGCAGCCTAGAGAAATCAGACTCCACAACGAAAAAGGCGGCTCCTGCGAGCCGCCTTTTTGCTGTTTGTCTCCGGAATGGGCACCTGATCGTCAGGTGTTTTCCATCACGGATATTTCTTCTTTCAGCTTCAATTTCTGCTTCTTGAGTTCCGCGAGCGCGGCCTGATCGGGTGCTGGTCGGTGTGCCTCGCCATTGATGGCCTCATCGAGACTGGCGTGGCGGCGTTTCAACTCATTGATCCTTGGCTGCATTGTCACGTGAAGCGTCTCCTTCTTGAGCTAGGGCAACTTGAAATTATCAGGAAAATGTTAGGACGATTCTCCGCGCTCTGAAAAGCCAGACAATAGTCGGACCACGGAATGTCGATAGTCTGCTTTCGAAGCCAAGCTTTGACATACTCATCCCCGGAACGACCAATCAGGGTGACACGTGTCGCAAGACAACCAGACCAGTATCGAGCAAATGCAGCATCGCCTGACAGAGCTGCAAACCGAACATCGCGACCTCGATGATGTGATTGCCCGGATCAGCGCCGAACAGCCTTTCGATCAGTTGCAGATTCAGCGCCTGAAAAAGCGCAAGCTTGGATTAAAGGATGAAATTCTGAAGCTCGAGAGCGTGCTGCTGCCCGACATCATTGCCTGAAACGCTGTCTAGCCGGCGGCGCGGCTCTGTTTCTGGGCGTACATCGCCTTGTCAGCCTGCTATAGTGCTTCACCCGCATCCTCGCCCCCTGAGAACGAATAGGCGCCGAAGGACACGGAGAGAGACAGGGATGTTGCCTTCTCGTTTGCGGCTTCACTGTCAGCCTGCGCCAGGATCACATCAAATTCATCACCGCCAAGGCGTCCGACGATATCGGATTCCCGGATATTCTCCGCCAGCAACATGGCGACATGCTGAAGCGCAGCATCGCCGACCGCGTGTCCATGCTGATCATTGATCTGCTTGAAGCCGTTGACATCAAAATAGAGCACGCTGGTATGGGCGCCATAGCGTCCCGCATAAGCCACCATCCGGCTCATCTCACGCACAAAGGCCCGCCGGTTTGCCACCGGAACTAATGTGTCCTCATCCGCCAGCTTTTCGAGATAGGAAATGCGGTGCCGGGCCTGACTGAGTTCCTCACGCATCCGCTGCACTTCGCTCATCAGCATATCCAGCGCCTGACGCACCTTCGGGGTCAGTTCCGCTTCGAACAGTCCTGCGATGGTCGCAACATCGCCGGTCGCGCGCGCCGGCGAGGCGGCCGTGGCATCCTGCGCACCATAAGCGCGGCTGGCCGCTTCTGCTGATCGTGCTGAAACAACCTGGCCGGTACTTTGGGGACGATTGCGGTCAATCTTCGTATTTCGGCCCGTTGATTCCAATACAATCGGGGCGCCAGCCTCGCGGATAGCGCCAAAATAAGCTGCTTCAGCCTATTCCGCCAATGGTTAACAAAGCTTTTAACAGTCGGGCCAATTGCAGGACTCACGCCTGCGAGCTTGCCACAGGCACTCCCGGTTCTATAATCCGCCGCTTTTCCGGGCATCATTGCCCTCAAAGCCGCTTCAGGAGCACGATATGGCCGACACACCGGTCGTCGGAATTATCATGGGAAGCCAGTCCGACTGGGAAACCATGCATCATGCCGCCGATACCCTCGATTCACTGGGTGTCGCCCATGAGGTCAAAATCATCTCAGCTCATCGCACACCCGAGCGCATGCGCGACTATGCGCATACCGCCCGCGATCGCGGCCTCAAGGTGATCATTGCCGGGGCCGGCGGCGCCGCCCATCTGCCGGGCATGACCGCTGCCATGACTCCCCTGCCGGTGTTCGGGGTACCAGTTGAAAGTAAGGCCCTGTCCGGCATGGACAGTCTGCTCTCCATCGTCCAGATGCCCGCTGGTGTCCCCGTCGGCACCCTGGCCATCGGCCGTGCCGGTGCCGTTAACGCAGCCCTGATAGCCGCCTCGGTTGTCGCGCTGAACGACCCCGCCGTGGCCACGGCACTGGATGCGTGGCGCGCTGCCCAGACTGATGCGGTGGCAGATGCACCGCGCGACGACGCCTGAGCCGATGTCGGGATCTCCGCTCCCACCCGGGGCAACCATTGGAATTCTTGGCGGTGGTCAGCTGGGCCGGATGACGGCCCTTGCAGCTGCCAATCTGGGCTATCGCTGCCATATCTATTGCCAGAGCGCCGACGAACCCGCCGCGCAGGTCGCAGCGCAGACCACCCTTGCAGCGTTTGACGATATGTCGGCGGTGGACGCCTTCGCAGCCGCCGTGGACGTGGCCACCCTCGAATTCGAGAATGTGCCAATCACGACCCTTGAGCGGATCGCCGATCGGACACCCGTCCATCCTGCCCCCGCCGTGCAGGCCGTTGCCCAGAACCGCCTCAGCGAAAAGAGTTTCGCCAACAGCCTTGGCATTGCCACGGCTCCCTTCCGGGCCGTGACCACTGCAGAAGAACTGAAACAGGCCGTCGCTGATATCGGCACCCCATCGGTCCTGAAAACGGTCCGCATGGGGTATGACGGCAAGGGTCAGGTCTCGATCAAGGCTGACACAGACCTGACAGCCGCCTGGACCGAAAGCGGTGCGGGTCCCGCGACCGAATACGGCATCCTGGAAGGTTTCGTGGATTTTACCTGCGAGATTTCCGTCATCGTCGCACGCGGTACGCATGGCGCGGCAGCTGCCTTCAGCCCGGTGGAGAACCGGCACGCACATCACATTCTGGACGAAACGATCGCACCCGCCGATATCAGCCCGGACATGGCTGCTGCGGCAAACGATATCGCAATACGTCTGGTTGAAGGACTGGATGTGGTCGGGTTGCTCGCCATCGAAATGTTCGTGACAGCCAAAGGCGATGTACTGGTCAATGAGGTCGCGCCTCGGCCACACAATTCCGGACACTGGACCATGGATGCCTGTCGCACCGGTCAGTTCGAACAGCTGGTCCGTGCCATCTGTGGCCTACCGTTGGGTGATCCGTCACGCCGCTGCGATGCGGTGATGAAGAACCTGATCGGTGCGGATGTCGATGACTGGCCGAACTTTCTCGATGACCCGAAGGCAAAACTACATCTCTACGGCAAGACGGAAACACGGCCCGGACGCAAGATGGGTCATGTGAACTTTCTGGGAAAACCGACGAACGACTAGCGGGCGCGGCCTTCGCGCAGGCGTTCGGACAGCATCCGTGCGAACCGTTTGGGGTCGGGCACATAGCCCGCCGCACCTTTCAGCTTTGCCCGTTTCTGGGGAATACGCATCACGCCGGCAATCCGGCGATCCAGAAATGCCCAGGTCGCCGCGGACTCCTCCGATGCGTCATCCAGCCAGTACAGCAGTGTCGACGCATAGACCGCCGCGAGCGTCCCGCGTTTGGTGTAGAAACTGAAATCCGTCGACGTGTCACCGGCCGCACACCACATGTCATCCACGGTTCGATAAAGTCCGCGAACACCGGTTTGCGCTTTCGAGGGACGGGTGACATGGGTCATCGCCCGACGCACCGCCTCGCGATGATCAACGACCACTTCGATGCGCGCACGCACCAAAAACGTGATCCTGTCCCGAAACCGCATGGAATCGGTGTCGGCCTCGCCATAGCGTGCCACCATTGCGGCATCTGCCGTCGCGCTCCAGTATTCGACAATCTCGGTCATACCCCCCGGAAAGGCGAGCGCGGCCATGTTCACGTCGAACCCGGCCTCCTTTGCCGCGAGACGCAGAGTCGCCTGCGACCAGCCGTCAAACGGAACATGCGGCAACGCGGCCTCCAGTATCAGCTGGCGTTCGCGCACGAGATATTCCGGCGTCGTTTCAGCCATCATCCCCGTCCGCGGTGTCCGCCTGCGCCTTGCCGAGTTCCTCAACAAAACCGAACTGGGACATGTCCTCGATCCGCGCGGTGTAGAGAACACCGTCGAGATGATCACATTCGTGCTGGATCACCCGGGCGTGAAAGCCATGCGCCTCGAAGACAATCTCTTCATTTTCGAGTGTCTGATAGGTCACGCGGATATTTTCATGACGCCGTACAGGGCCAGCCATGCCAGGGACGGACAAACACGCCTCAAAACCAATGCTCGTTTCCTCGTCGAGAAATTCGATCACCGGATTCACGAGCACGGTCAGGGGCACACCGCCGACGATATCGCCCTCCTCTTCCTCGGAAGCACGTTGGCCATCCACCATGTAGACCACGATGCGCCAGGGCATATGGACCTGGGGCGCGGCCAGTCCCGTACCATCGGCATCCTCCATGGTTTCCACCATGGCTGAAACAAGCCGCGACACTTCGGGTGCGGTCGGATCAGGGACTTCACTGGCGCGGGTGCGCAGAATCGGGTGCCCCATGCGGGCGATTTTGAGTATGGCCATATCAGGAATATGCGTTCGCGTGGCCTCACCGTAAAGCCCTGCCGACAGGACAGATGCGCGCATCGCAATGAAGGGTCGCGCCCGCGTTGCGGATAACGCTATCCTTTGCACGGAATTTAACGCAGGAGCGCAGACTTGACCGCACTGACGTTCATCGACGGCGACTGGCATGAGGGCAATGTTCCGGTCATCGGCGCCACATCCCATGCGATCTGGCTGGGCTCCATCGTTTTCGACGGCGCGCGCGCCTTCGAGAATGTGACACCCGATCTCGACCGACATTGCCAGCGCGTGGTGAATTCCGCACGCAGCCTGCACCTGAAATCACCCCTCAGCGCAGAAGACATCATGGAAATCGGGCTCGACGGTGTTCGCCGTTTCGGACCCGATGCGGAAGTCTATATCCGGCCCATGCTCTATGCCGATGCCGGGAGCGGCCTGCTGGCACCTGATCCCGCAAGCACAAGATTTGTCCTGACCGTGTTCGATGCGCCGATGCCCGATGGTGAAGGCTTCAGCGCCTGCCTGAGCCCGTTCCGGCGGCCCAATTCCGAAACCGCGCCGACGGATGCCAAGGCATCGTGTCATTATCCCAATTCCTCGCGCGCGATCATCGATGCCCGCGACCGCGGATTTCAGAACCCCGTGATGTGCGATTCCATGGGACATGTGGCCGAATTCGCAACAGCCAATATCTGGATCGTGAAAGATGGTGTCGCGATCACACCGATCCCGAATGATTCCTTCCTCAACGGCATCACCCGGCAACGCCTGATCACACTGATGCGCGACGACGGGATCGAGGTGCAAGAGCGCACGGTGCAGGTGGCCGAGTTGCATGACGCCGACGAAATTTTCAATTCCGGCAACTACGGCAAGGTCCAGCCGGTGACGCGCTTTGAGGACCGGAAGCTGCAACCCGGCCCGATCTATCGCCGGGCACGGGAGCTGTACTGGGACTTCGCCCATTCGGGGTGATTCGAAACCTGATCGTCATGCCCGGACGTGCTCCGGGCATCCATGGCGGGACCACGACAGATCGGACGAAGGAAGGGAAACCTATCCCGCGCTCAAATCCTCACCAGCCAGCGCGCGGTTGAGCAGCGCCACCGTTTCATCACGGCCATAAAGTGCGGCAAAGGACCCGAAACGCGGTCCTTGGCTCTGGCCGAACAGAACTTCGTAAAGCGCCTTGAACCAGTCGCGCAGCGGTTCGAATTCGTGTTCCTTACCGACGGCATAGACTTCGTCCTGCATCATGCCGGCATCCGGATTGTCGGGCAGCGCGGCGAACCGCGCAGCCAGATCGGCCAGCGCGGCCTGTTCGGCTTCCGTCGGTGCGCGGTACTGCTTGGTCGGTTTCACGAAATCCCGGTAATAGGCAATCGCATGGCCGACCAGCCGGTCGAGCATCGGGCTGTTCTCCGGCGTAGCACCTGCGGCATAGCGCGCGATGAACCCCCAGAGCACCTCCGTGTCTTCGGAGTTGCAGGCACCCGCCAGGTTCAGCAGAACCCCGAAGGACAGATCGGCGCCCGGCGGTGGCACGTCACCGGTGTGGATATGCCAAGCTGGATTGGCGAGCTGCAGGTCGGATTCCTGGGTCGGAAACTTCGTCACATGAGACAGATATTCATCAACCGATTTCGGAATGACGTCGAAGAACAGGCGCTTGGCCGTCTTCGGCTTGGCGAACATGAACTGGGACAGGCTTTCGGGCGGCCCATAGGTCAGCCAGTCCTCAATGGTCAGGCCATTTCCGCGGGACTTGGAAATCTTTTCACCATTTTCGTCGAGGAAGAGTTCATAGGTCAGCCCGGCGGGCGGCTTCGCACCAAGAATGCGGCAGATGCGGCCCGAGAGATTCACCGAATCGATCAGATCCTTACCTGACATTTCGTAGTCCACGGACAATGCCACCCAGCGCATGGCCCAGTCAGCCTTCCACTGCAGCTTGCAGGCGCCTCCGGTGACCGGTGTTTCCACCATCTCGTCGGTCTCGGGATCGCGATAGACGATGGTCCCGGCATCCGGGTTCACCTGTTCCATGGGAACCTGCAGGACGACACCGGTGCGCGGGCAGATCGGCAGGAACGGGCTGTAGGTTGCCCGCCGCTCCTGGCCCAGAGTGGGCAGGATCACCTGCATGACCGCATCGTAATTCGCGAGCATCTTCAGCAGCGTCGTATCGAACTCACCGGCGCGATAGCATTTCGTCGAGCTGCGAAACTCGTAGTCGAAACCAAAGGTGTCGAGAAAGGCCTGCAGGCGCGCATTGTTGTGAGCACCAAAACTGTCATGGGTGCCAAACGGGTCCGGCACTTCGGTCAGGGGCTTGCCGAGATGGGCGGTCAGCATTTCCTGCTCGGGTACGTTTTCCGGCACCTTGCGCAACCCGTCCATGTCATCGGAAAACGCAATCAGCTTGGTCGGAATATCCGACATGGCCGCAAAGGCGTTGCGCACCATGGTCGTGCGTGCAACCTCGCCAAAGGTTCCAATATGCGGCAGTCCGGACGGGCCATAGCCGGTCTCGAACAGCACATACCCCTTGTCCGGCGTGTTGGACGCACCTGCGCCCCCCAGCCGATCAATGACTGTTCGTGCTTCCTGAAACGGCCAGGCCTTTGTGGCCTGTGCCAACTCGCGATCGATCGCCATCTGCGCCCGTATTTCTTCGCCTGTGAACCCGGGGCGGAACCTAGGCGCGGGGCGGAATCAGGTCAACCGGGCTGCATGGCCCTGATAACCACGACCCGGATCGTCAAACCCGGATGTCGACCCTCTGTGAAGCAGGTTCAGCCGGTGGCTTGTCTCCGGCCCAGTTTTCAACTTCCGTGGAAGTCGCCCAGGACTGACCGGGGGCCTGAGTTTCACCGGCCGGGAAGGCGGGTTTGCCGGCGGCCGAATCCGGGACGAGTGTCGATACCTGACTTACTGATCCGATATTCATTTCCCACTCCTCTTGCTGGACAGCAATCACGCACTGCCGAAACAGTCCGATGATCGCAGGCCCTTATTTTGGCGTTCCGGGCGGCCACGTCACCTCGTTTCGCTCAGGATTTTGCCGAGATACAAATCAGGTTTGACGCGAATTCGACGAAAGTTTCCGGAAAACTTTAGAGATTCGGGACCGTCCGGCTAATGTCGCGCCAATGTCTGGTTCATCCGCCATCTCCCACGAACTGCCCGCGCTTGTGGCGTCACGGTCCTTTGCGTCATGGCGCGCGCCGGGGGGCGACAGCGAAGCTCTGGCCGCCGATGAAGCCGCACGCCGCGCCCAGGCAAGCCCGCCCATTCTGTGCCACGCACCCTCCACCGCCCGACGTCTCGGGGTCGAGCATATCGACGGCTATGACGTGCTCGAATTGTTTGCCTATGCCCGTCCCGCAGCTTTCACCCTGCCGACGATTCGCGGCCTCGCCCGCACTCTGGGGATCGATGCCCCCCCAAGCGCGGAGGATGTGGAAATCCTCGTCGCGATTGCGGGTTTCCTGCTGGATGACATCGCCGCCAATCTGGACGAACGGAACGATCTGGTATCGATCGCCAAGGCGCTCCAGCGGGCCGGATGGCTCTGGGGGCCCCTCGTTCTCGATGCTCTCGATGCGGTGGCTCTGAGCGACACCGGTGCCGCCGCCGCGACCAGTGCGCTGGCCGTGTGGCGCAAGGTCCCCGAATGGGCCGAAGCCGCGCTCGAACCCCCACGTGCAAATGACGCGGTGTCGGAAGACGAAGCCCGCGAACGGCTGGGCGCCCTGCTGGGTGATGATGCCGAAATCCGTGTCGGACAAAGTGACTACGCAGCCGCTGTCTCGGCTGCCTTTGCACCACCCAGCGCCCCCGACACGCCCAATGTGGTTCTGGCCGAAGCGGGCACCGGGACCGGCAAAACCCTGGGCTATATCGCGCCCGCCAGTGTCTGGTCGGAGAAGAATGCCGGCCCGGTCTGGATCAGCACCTATACCCGGAACCTGCAGCAGCAGATCGATCAGGAACTCGACCACCTTTATCCCGATCCCGACACCAAGGCGCGGCAGGTGGTGATCCGTAAGGGACGCGAAAATTATCTCTGCCTGCTCAATCTGGAAGATGTCGCCGGGCGGTTCACGGCCCTGCAGAAACGCAATGCGGTCGGCGTCGCCCTGACCGCACGCTGGGTGCAGGCGACACGGGATGGCGATCTGGGTAGTGATTTCCCGGCCTGGCTGGTCGATCTTGTCGGGGTCGGCGCCACTCTGGGATTGGCGGACCGGCGGGGCGAATGCATCTATTCGGCCTGCTCGCATTACAGCCGCTGTTTCGTTGAGCATTCGATCCGCAAGGCCCGGCGTGCGCGGCTTGTGGTCGCCAACCACGCGCTGGTGATGATCCAGGCGGCCATGGGAAGCGGCAATGGCGAAGAGAGCACCCTGCCGACGCGCTATGTCTTCGATGAGGGACATCATGTCTTCGACGCTGCGGATTCGGCCTTCGCCGCCCATCTCAGCGGGCGCGAAATGGCCGATCTGCGGCGCTGGCTGCTGGGAGCGGAAGGCGCCGGGCGGCGACGTTCGGGGGGCCGCGCCCGGGGTTTGCGGGAACGGGTCGAGGATTTGATCGCGGCCGATGATTCCGATTCTCAGGATGCACTGGCCGCCGCGCTCGAGGCCGCGCAGGTGCTGCCCGCTCCGGCCTGGCTCAATCGCCTGTCCGGCAACACTCCTGAAGGTGCAGCAGAGACCTTTCTCGCCAAGTGTCGCCTGCAGGTCTTCGCGCGGGCGCCGGCCGATGCCGGTCCGTACTCGCTGGAAACCGATGTCCGCCCGCCGGCCGAAGACCTGCCCGGTGCGGCCGAGGATCTGCGCGAGGCTCTGGTCGCTCTGGCCACGCCCTTGCGCAAACTCTGCACACGACTGCTGCGACGCCTTGATGAGGATGCCGACGAACTCGAAAGTGCCATGCGCGTGCGTATCGAAGCCGTCAGCCGCGCCCTGCAGCGGCGCGCTGAGATGACCTTGGGCGCTTGGATCGACATGCTCGATGCCATCAACGAACCCGCCTCGGACGCCTTTGTCGACTGGATGGAGGTCGAGCGGATCGACGGACGGGAGATCGATGCGGGCCTGTTCCGCCACTGGGTCGATCCCACCGTGCCTTTCGCTGCCTCCATGGCACCGGTGGCCCATGGCATGGTGGTGACATCGGCCACCCTGACCGATCGCACCGATGACATCGAAGCTGACTGGCGGACGGCAGAAACCCGGACCGGCGCGTTTCATCTTCCCAAACCCGCGATCCGAACGCGGGTCGAATCGCCCTTCGACTACGCTCAGCAAACCAGGGTCTTCGTGGTCACCGATGTGCGCCGAAACGATGCCGATCAGGTCGCGGCCGCCATGCGGGAATTGTTTCTAGCCTCCGGCGGGGGGGCCCTGGGGCTGTTCACCTCGATTGCGCGTCTCCGTCAGGTACATGCCCGTATGGCCGACGCGCTGGATTCCGCCGGGCTGCCGCTTTATAGCCAGCATATCGATCAGCTCAATGTGGCAACCCTGATCGATATCTTCCGCGCGGAAACCGAAGCCTGCCTGCTGGGCACGGATGCTGTGCGCGATGGCGTCGACGTGCCGGGGCGCTCGCTCCGCCTGCTGGCCTTCGACCGCATCCCCTGGCCACGTCCGACCATCCTGCACCGGGCCCGACGTGATGCCTTTGGCGGGCGCAATTACGACGACATGCTGGCCCGGCTGCGTCTGGCACAGGCCTATGGCCGGCTGATCCGGCGGCGTGACGACAAAGGTGTGTTCGTGGTGCTGGATGCGGCCACCCCAACCCGATTGTTCGGCGCATTTCCCGATACGGTCGTGCCAGAGCGGGTCGGACTGGTGGATGCCATCGAGGCGACCGAGGCGTTCCTGGCCGACTAGCCGGTGCCGAACCAGGCGAGTAGCGCGCTGACGGTCACGACCGAGAGCACCGTCGATATCAGGATCGCTGCCGAACTGCGCTGCACGAAAATGCCGTATTTCTGGGCGATCACGAAGGACAGCGCGCCCGTCGGCAAGGCCGCCATCAGAACGGCACCCCGGGTAAACTCGAAATCTAGCTCGAAGACCTGTACGGCGAGCACCCAGGTCACGAGAGGGTGCAGCACAAGCTTGGCCAGCACCAGCCAGCTGACCTCACCGAGCCCTGTCGAAACCGGCTTGCCGACGAGAAATAGGCCCATGGCAAACAGGGCGCAGGGACCCGAGGCATCCCCCATCAGTCCGGCGAAATTCGACAACCAGACAGGCAGGCCGAACCCGGAGGCTGACCAGAGGATGCCCGCCACCGGTGCGATGAACAGTGGTCCACAGATAACCGCGAGAACCGCATCCCCCAGGACCCGGCGCGCACCGTGCCCCGTACCGCTGCCAATCTCCACGAACAGTATCGACAGGCCGATGATGAGAGCGGAATTGACCGCGGTCGCGATCACCGCCGGCAGGGTCCCCGCCGTCCCAAAGGCCGCGATGAACAGGGGAATCCCCATATAGCCGGTATTAGCGAAAATCGAGGTCAGGCCGTGCAGGGTTAGGCCCGAAAAGGTGTTCGGAAAGACAAATTTCGCGATCAGGATCGAAGGCAGCGCTACAGCAGCCATGCCCAGAACGAAGGTCCAGATGAACGGCCAGTTGAAGACATCGGAGAGCGGGACCGTCGCCATAGACAGGAACAGAACCGGCGGCAGCGCGAACCAGTAAACGAAGGCATTCAGGGCTTCGGAACTGGTATCGCCCAGAATCCGAAACCGTCCGGCCAGATAGCCAGCCAGCATAATGGCAAAAACAGGCAGCGCGACATCGACAACGGCAGACATGATCACCACCTATAGGTCGCGCATCCGGCACTGTCGATAGTCGCGCGGGTCACGAGAGTTGTGTGACCGGTGACTTGACGGCCCGGACAGCGAAGGCTTTAACCAAGGCAACCCAGACAAGGACAGCCGAGCAATGATCGAATCCCAAACCGCCCTCCTCTACACCATGGTGATGGTGTCCGCCGCCGACAACGAAATGAGCGATTCCGAAATCACCCGCATGGGTGAGATCGTCCGCCAGCTGCCGGTCTTCAAAGGCTTTGATGACGAACAGATGGCAACGGTTGCGCAGGAATGCGCCGGCGTTCTGGCTCAGGAGAACGGCCTGAATCTCGCCCTGGAGCAGATCCGCGACGCCCTGCCTGACCATCTGCGCGAAACCGCCTATGTGCTGGCCTGCGACATCGCCATTGCGGATCTGAAGGCCGAGCAGGAAGAACTGCGCCTGCTGGAGATGCTGCGCCACACGCTGGAAATCGACCGGCTGAGCGCTGCCGCCATCGAGCGCGCGGCCGGCGCCCGTTACGCCACCGCCTGAGCCGCCATCATGGGCGCGCTGGACGGAAGAAAGATCGGGTTCATCGGGCTTGGCCTGATGGGCAAACTCATGGCGCGCAACCTGCATGCGGCCGGTGCCTCCATGATAGTGACAAGCCGCAGCCCGGGGCCCGCCGAGGAACTTGCCGGAGAGGGCATGACCGCAGTGGCAACGGCGCGCGAGGTCGTTGCCGCCAGCGAGATCACCGTGCTCATGGTCACCGATACCAGCGCGGTGGACGCGGTCCTGCACGGTGAGAACGGAGCCATCGCCGGACTGTCGCCCGACAAGACCCTGATCGACATGAGCACCACCAAGGTCCGCGAAACCCGCGCATGGGGCGCGGAGGTCATGGCGCTGGGCGCCCATTATGTGGACGCGCCGGTTTCAGGCGGCACGGTCGGTGCGGAAGCGGGCAATCTGACAATCATGATCGGGGCGCAGGAGACATCCCTGCCCTTCGCCATGCCGGTTCTCGAGGTGCTGGGCCAGAACATCAACCATATCGGTGATATCGGCGCGGGTCAGGTCACCAAGACCGCCAATCAGGCCATCGTCGGCATGACCCTGGCTGCGGTGGCCGAAGGCCTGACACTCGCGGCGCGTTCGGGCGTCGACCCGGCGCAGGTCCGCACCGCATTGCTCGGTGGATTTGCCGAATCCAGGGTTCTGGACCTGCATGGCGGCCGCATGGTCGAACGGGCCTTTAAGCCCCATGGCCGCGCATCGGTGCACCACAAGGACATCCTGCAGGCACTGGAACTGGCCGATCAGGTCGATCTCGATCTGGTCTCCCTCAAGACCAATCTCGAACTCTGGCAGAAAATGATGGACCGGGGCTGGCAGAATCTCGATCAAGCCGGAATCATTCGCGCTGTCGAGGAAGACTAGACAGCCCGCCAAAACCATCTGCCGGCAATCCTGTCCACGCAGCAGGGCGGCTCGAAAGAAAAAGGGCCACACCGTTGCCGGTGTGGCCCTTTCGTATTCGTCCGGATGGGACAGGCTTACATCATGCCGCCCATGCCACCCATTCCGCCCATGTCCGGCATGGCCGGAGCACCGGCACCAGCAGGTTCCGGCTTGTCAGCGATCATGGCTTCGGTGGTGATCAACAGACCGGCGACCGATGCGGCGTCCTGAAGCGCGGCGCGCACGACCTTGGTCGGGTCGATGATGCCGGCCTTCACCAGGTCTGCGTAGCATCGCCACCTGGGCGTCGAAGCCCGAATCTGGTGTCCTTGGCTTCCAGCAGCTTGCCGACGACGACGCGACCGTCGATAGCCGGCGTTCTGAGCGATCTGACGCACCGGCGCCTGTCAGGGCCTTGCGGACGATGTTGATGCCGACATTCTGGTCGTCATTGTCGCCTTCGAGCTTGTCCAGCGCCTGGCCGCGTAGAGCAGAGCCGACCGCCACCGGAGACGATGCCTTCCTCGACGGCGGCCCGGGTCGCGTGCATCGCGTCGTCGACGCGATCCTTGCGTTCCTTCACCTCGACTCTCGGTCGCACCACCGACGCGGATCACCGCAACACCGCCGGCCAGCTTCGCCAGACGCTCCTGCAGCTTCTCGCGATCGTAGTCCGAAGTGGTGTCCTCGATCTGCGCGCGGATCTGGTTGCAGCGAGCCTTCGATGTCGCTTCTTCTTACCGGCGCCGTCAACGAGCGTGGTCTCTTCCTTGGTGATCGAACGCGCTTGGCCGTGCCGAGCATGTCGAGAGTGACGGTTCTCGAGCTTGATGCCGAGATCCTCGGAGATCACCTGACCCTCGGTCAGGATCGCGATGATCCTCGAGCATCGCCTTGCGACGATCACCGAAGCCCGGTGCCTTGACGGCCGCGACCTTCAGGCCGCCACGCAGCTTGTTGACGACGAGGGTGGCCAGGGCCTCGCCCTCGATGTCCTCGGCGATGATCAGAAGCGGACGGCCGACTGCACCACGGCTTCGAGAACCGGCAGCATCGGTCTGCAGGTTGGAGAGCTTCTTCTCGTGCAGCAGGATGTACGGGTTGTCGAGCTCGCAGATCATCTTCTCGGCGTTGGTGATGAAGTACGGCGAGAGATAGCCGCGGTCGAACTGCATGCCCTCGACGACGTCCAGCTCGGTGGTCAGGCTTTGGCCTCTTCGACCGTGATGACACCTTCGTTGCCGACCTTCTCCATGGCTTCGGCGATGTAGCTCGCCGACTTCGGTGTCGCCGTTGGCGGAAATACGACCGACCTGGGCGATTTCGTCGAACTGCGAATCTTCTTGGAGCGCTTGACGATGTCCGTCGACGACCGCGTCAACGGCCATGTCGATGCCGCGCTTCAGATCCATCGGGTTCATGCCGGCCGCAACGGCCTTGGCAGCCTTCCGAACGATCGCCTGGGCGAGAACGGTCGCGGTCGTCGTGCCGTCACCGGCGATGTCATTGGTCTTGGAGGCGACTTCCGCACCATCTGCGCGCCCATGTTCTCGAACTTGTCTTCAAGCTCGATTTCCTTGGCGACCGAAACACCATCCTTGGTGATCCGCGGTGCGCCGAACGCCTTGTCGATGATGACATTACGGCCCTTGGGACCGAGAGTCACCTTGACGGCATCAGCCAGCGTGTCGACACCTTTGAGCATCTTGTCGCGCGCCGATGTTGAAAATTTGACTTCTTTAGCAGCCATTTCTGTAATCCTTCCTCGAATTCGGGCCTAAGCGGCCTTCTTGGCCTTCTTGGTGGCTTCGATCACGCCCATGATGTCGGACTCCTTCATGATCAGGAGCTCCTCGCCATCAATGGACACTTCGGTGCCGGACCATTTGCCGAACAGCACGCGATCTCCAGCCTTCACATCCATCGCAATGAAGCTTCCGTCTTCGCCGCGGCCACCAGGGCCCACAGAGACAACTTCACCTTCGGACGGCTTTTCCTGAGCCGTGTCGGGAATGATGATTCCGCCGGCTGTCTTTTCGTCAGAACCGACGCGGCGTACAACCACTCGGTCGTGCAAGGGGCGAAAACCCATCGCTATATCCTCCTGTTAAATCAGAATAATTCGCGCATCAGAGCCGCGTTGTTAGCACTCCCTTAGCGCGAGTGCCAGACAGGTAGTGATCTGGGCTTCCCCTGTCAACCGGTGGTCCGGCGGGAAATCGAGAAACTTCACGCCCGAATTGGCAGCACTCTCCCCAGACCGGTTCTAATCAATTGAAATAAAACATTTATTTATTTACGAATGTGAAACGCTTTCCCGATAATTTTTCCATCAAGGTGATTCGTTTGGTACTGAGCGAGGTGTTTTTGATGCGAAAAGAGATGGCGTTGCAGTTGAACGGTTGGCGCATGACCTCGGCAGAAATTCTCTATCACATGCCTGACCATCCCGGCATTTTACAAAGCTTTATCTGGCAACGGCTGGACTACCCGCCGGAGTTTCCAAAATTGCTGAAATTTCTGGATTTCTGGTCAGACAATCTGGACGGCCCGCTTCACTCCGTCCGGGTCGGACATGTGGAAATACTCACACCGCCGAAGCTTGCCACGGTCAGTGCATCATTCGAGATTCACTAGCCCCCGAACTCAGGGTGTCAGATAGGCATCACGCAACTGCGTGTCCTGCGCAATCTCGGCCATCGAGCCGGCGACCAGAATTCTGCCCCGTTCGATCACGGCGGCCCGATCGGCCACATGAGTCGCAAACCGGACATTCTGTTCCGACAGCAGGACGGTGAGGTTCTGAGCAGACAGGATGTTCACGAAGGTTGCGATCTGTTGCACCACCACCGGCGCGAGACCTTCAGAAGGTTCGTCGAGCAGGATAATCCCGGGATTGCCCATCAGGGTGCGCGCAATGGTCAGCATCTGCTGCTCGCCCCCCGACAATTGACCCGCGAGTCGGTCCCGCAATGCGGCCAACGGCGGAAACAGGTCAAACACCCGCTCATGAGTCCAGCACTCCCGCGATGATGTGTCTGCATCGCGGGTGCCGACCAGCAGGTTCTCCATCACACTCAGCCCGGCAAAGACCCGCCGCTCCTCGGGCACATAGCCCACTCCGGCCCGGTTCACCCGATAGGCGGGCCAGCCGGTGACCTCCTGACCCGCAACCGTGACCGTGCCGCGGCCCAGCTTCAACAGCCCCATGATCGCTTTCATGGTGGTAGATTTTCCGGCGCCATTGCGGCCCAGCAGGACCGTCACCGATCCCTCCGGCACCTCCAGATCTACTCCGAACAGGGCCTGAGCAGGCCCATAATAGGCCTCCAGCCCGTCCACTCGCAGCGCGGGCATTTCCGGGTTTGCAGCGCCCGTCATGTCACCGCCTCTTCATCGTCATAGGTTCCCAGATAGACCGCGCGGACATCGGCATTGGCGCGCACCGCTTCGGGCGATCCCGAAGCAATAACCCGACCCCTGTCGAGCACGATCACCCGGTCGGCATGGCCGAAGACAACATCCATGTCATGTTCGGTAAACAGCACGGCGACACCGACATCGCTCACAAGCCGGTCCACCAGCGCCATCATCTGGCCGCGACCATCCCCGGCCATGCCTGCCGTGGGCTCGTCCATCAGCAACAGGAATGGTTCATTGGTCAGCGCCACCGCCAGCTCCAGCCGCTTGAGATCTCCATAGGCCAGTTCGGACACGGCGCGCTCAGCCGCATCACCCAACCCGACCTGGGTGATCAGGGCCCCGGCTTCATCGCGATAGCGATGCCGCAGGGCCCGCCCCAGTCGCGCGGCCACCCGGTGATGGCTGGCCAGCGCCACCTGCACATTCTCGATCACGGTCATACTCATGAAGGTCGCGGTGATCTGAAATGTCCGCCCGACCCCGTGACGCCACACCCGGTGTGGCGCGAGTCCCGTGATCTCCCTGTCGCCCAGTATCACCTGTCCGGCATCCGGGCGGACCTGACCATGGATCGCATTGAACAGGGTTGTCTTGCCGGCCCCGTTCGGACCAATCAGCGCCACACGCTCACCCGCCTCCACGGCAAAGGACACCCCATCCACCGCGCGGACGCCGCCATAGGCCTTGGCCAGATCGCTGACGATGAGAACACTCACGATACCCGCCGTCCCAGCAGCAAAGCCGACAGGCCGACCAGACCGCGTGGCAATATCACCACCAGCACGACAATGAAGACACCCAAAACTAGCTGCCAGAGATCAGTCAGGCGGTTCAGTTCTGTCTGGATTTCGGTATAGACGATCGCCCCGAGGATCGGTCCGGCCAGAGACTGCATCCCGCCCAGCAGCACCATGACCAGCCCATCCACCGATGTGGACACGAACAGGACCTCGGGAAAGACGCTGCCCTTGGCAAAGGCAAAGAAACCACCAGACACGCCCGCTGCGGCACCGGCCAGCGTGAAGGCCAGCCAGCGATGGCGCGTGACATCCACACCGATCGCGGCGGACCGCAGCGCAGAATCACGTATCCCGCGCAGGGTGTAACCGAAGGGACTGAACAAGACATGGCGGAGGGCCCAGATCATTGCGGCACAGACCGAGAAAGCCAAATAGTAGAAGACCGTAGCATCGGCGGCCCAGGCGCTGGGCCAGACCCCGAGAATACCATTGTCACCGCCGGTAAACTCGATCCACTGAAAGGCGATCGACCAAGCAATTTGCGCAAAGGCCAGAGTCAGCATCGCCATATAGATGCCGGTCAGACGCACACAGAACCAGCCGAACAGCAACGCGCCCAGCGCACCGGCGATCGGCGCCAGCAACAGCGCCGGTGCCATGCCGACAGACAGATGGAACACGGCCAGTCCGGCGCCATAGGCCCCCAGACCGAAATAAGCCGCATGCCCGAAGGTAATCAGTCCACCGCCCCAGATGAGGAAATGCAGGCTCGCAGCGAACAGCGCGAGGATGGCAATCTCGGTCAAAATAACCGTACTGAACTCACCCAGAACAAGTGGCGCCACCAGCCCTGCTGCCAACAGCAAACGCCATCCGGTCCGGGCCATGGGCCCCGAGGGCTGCAAGGGCGGATCGGGGTTTCGCACATCTTCGGCGGTCAGAAATTCCGGCTTGCCGAACAACCCGCTGGGTTTGAGAACCAACGTCACGGCCATCACTAGAAAAATCAGCACCAGCGTGATCTGGGGAAAGATGACCAGGCCGAAGGCCAGCAACTCGCTGATCAGTACGGCTGCAATGAAAGCGCCGGCAATCGAGCCCATACCGCCAATCACGACCACAACGAAGGCATCGACGATGATGGAAAGATCCATAGACAGGCTCGCCGCCTGCCGAGGCATTTGCAGCGCGCCCCCCAGCCCGGCCAGCGCAGATCCGAGCACAAAGGCCGCGGTGAAGAGCCAGCGCTGATCGATCCCCAGCGCCGCCACCATCTGACGATCTTCGGTGGCGGCCCGCAGCAACACGCCAAACCGTGTCTTGCGAAACAGCAGCCAAAGCCCTCCCAGAACGGCAAAGGCGACCCCAATCAGAAACAGGTCATAAGTGGGAATCGCATAGCCGAGAATCTCGATGGCCCCATCGAGCCCGGGCATCCGCGGCGCAAAGAGATCGTCCGGTCCCCAGATTGTCCGGGTGAGATCCTGCACGACAAGGACCACGCCAAAGGTCGCGAGAAGCTGGAACAATTCCGGCGCGTGATAGATTCGCCGCAGCAGAGCGGATTCGATCACCCCGCCAATCACGCCCACCGCCACCGCCGCCAGCAACAAGGCCAGAAGGTAGCCGAGAAAACTGTCGCCCATCACGACAACCAGGCTATAGGCGATGTAGGCGCCCAGCATGTAGAGCGAACCATGCGCGAAGTTCACCACACGTGTGACGCCGAAGACGATCGACAGACCGACCGCGATCAGAAACAGCGAAGCGGCGCTGGCCAGTCCGGCAATTGCCTGGGCGACGATGAAACTCACAAAATCCTCCAGCGCCACCCCATGGCCCTATGGCCGCATGGCGCTAACTGCCCGGGCGCAGCTTCCTGACGGTTGCGTCATCGGGAAGATAATCCGCACCATTTGCATACCGGAAATCCACCATCACGCCCCGTCCGTCAACCTTTGCCGTGCGGCCCACATAGGCGCCCATCGTCGACTGATGGTCCAGACTGCGATAGGTGATCGGCCCGAAAGGTGTATCAAGCTCCAGCCCCTTCATGGCGGCAACCATGGCGTCGGTGTCGGTCGACCCGGCCTTTTCCAGCATCGCGGCAATCGTCAGGATGGTGCTGTAGCCCACGATCGAGCCCGCCCGGGGATAGTCGTCGAAGCGGCTCTGATAGGCATCGAGGAAGGCCCTATGCGCTGGCGCCTTGATCGCCTGCCAGGGATAGCCTGTGACGATCCAGCCTTCCGGGGTCTCGCCCTTCAGCGTGTCGAGATATTCCGGCTCACCGGTTAGCAGGCTGGCAACCTCGCGATCCTTGAACAGGCCGCGCAATTGTCCCTCGCGGACGAACTTCGCAAGATCGATGGAGAAGGTGACATTGAAGATCGCTTCCGGTTTGGCTCGGGCGATCGCCTGCACGGTGGCACCGGCATCAATCTTGAACAGTGCCGGCCACTGTTCCTCCACGAACTCCACATCCGGACGCCGTGCCTTGAGGACCTCCTTGAAGGCCTTCACGGCGGATTGTCCATATTCGTAGTTGGGCGCAATTGTCGCCCAGCGTTTTGCGGGAAGCTTGGCCGCTTCTTCCGCCAGCATGGCGGCTTGCATATAGGTCGAGGGCCGGAGACGGAACGTATAGGGATTGCCCTTCGACCAGACGACCGCATCCGAAAGTGGCTCGGAGGCCACAAAAAGCGTCTTGTTGCGATTGGCAAAATCGGCGACCGCAAGACCGATATTCGACAGGAAAGTCCCCGCCAGCAGGTCCACATTCTCACGCCGCAGCAATTCCTCGGCAAACTTGATGGCATTGGCCGGCTTGCCGCCGTCATCGCGGGAAATCACTTCCAGCGGGCGACCGAGGACACCCCCTTTGGCATTGATCTCTTCAATCGCGAGTTGCCAGCCATTGCGATAGGGCACGGTGAAGGCAGCCAACGGGCCGGTGTAGCTGTTGATCTCACCAACGCGGATCGGTCCCTGTTGTGCATTTGCCGAAGCAAAGGTCAGCGTGGCCAGCAACGCGCCGAACAGCGCAGAGAAATAGTAACGAACGTTCATGCGCGGCATGATCGTCTCCTTGTGCAGTCGATATAAAAGGCGTGTTCGCCACGCTCTTCCGTTCCCCAATTCGGCGAAAACCGATTCGCCGTGACCCATCATATGGTCAGTCACGCGCGAAGGTCGAATCCGATCAACACCTGTGTGCGAAATCCTGCAAAGGACGGGTTGGTCGACCGCGCAATGTATGGCTATAGTTCATTAGTTTCAGGGGGGAACCATGACAATAAAAGTTGCTGTCATCGGCTCGGGACCGAGCGGATTCTACACAGTCGACGCCCTGCTCAAGGGCGAGAAGGACGTTCAGATCGACATCATCGATCGTCTGCCAACCCCATTCGGACTGATCCGCGGCGGTGTCGCCCCCGATCATCAAACCACCAAGAAAGTTGCACGTGTCTATGAGAAGTCCGCGCTGGCCGATGGCGTTGCCTATTACGGCAATGTCGAAGTGGGCCGGGACGTTTCGATCGAAGAACTCAAGGACATGTATGACGCGATCGTTCTGGCGGTGGGTGCACCGCGCGACCGCAAGCTCGGCATCCCCGGCGAGGACAAGATCGGCGTCTACGGTTCAGCCGATTTCGTCGGCTGGTATAACGGCCATCCGGACTTCACCGATCTGGCACCGGATCTGAACACCCCCACCGTCGTCGTGATCGGCAATGGCAATGTGGCGGTCGATGCCGCGCGGGTTCTGGTCAAGACCGAAGAGGAAATGACGGCCACCGATCTGGCGGATCACGCCGTCCGACGCCATTCAGGCGTCCCCCATCACGGATGTCTACATGGTCGGCCGCCGCGGCCCCATCGAAGCCAAGTTCACGAATGTGGAGCTGCGCGAGATGGGCAAGCTCGACAATTGCGTGCCGGTCATCGACGCGGAGCCAGCTTCCCGAGACGGTCGAAGGCGAATGGTCGGATCGCGACCTGCGCCTGAAGGAACGCAATCTGGCGACCATGAAGGAATTCCCGGATGTGGACCCGGCCGGCAAGGCCAAGCGCGTCCACTTCACCTTCTACTGCCAAGCCGGCGGAAATTCTGGGTGGTGACAAGGTCGAAGGCATCCGCATGGAGAGCTACGAAGGTCGAAAATGGCCGCTCGGTCGGGACCGGCGAGTTCTTCGACATCGACTGCGGCCTGGTGATCCCGGCGATCGGGTATCTGTCTCCGATCCGTTCCCGGGCGTGCCCTTCGATGCGGATAACGGCATCGTAGTCCATGACGGAGGCCGGGTTGGCGACAACATCTATGCCGTGGGCTGGATCAAGCGCGGCCCCACCGGCGTGATCGGCTCCAACAAGCCCGACGGCGACATCGCGGCGACACAGATTTTCGAGGACGTCTGCGGAGGGTGCCAAAGCCCGGTCGGGACGCGCTCGACGCCGCTGCTGCGCGAGCGCGAATGTGCGCGTGGTCAGCTTATCAGGACTGGCAAAGCATCGATGCCGCAGAGGTGAGCGGGGCCAAGCCCGGCGCACCGCGGCGCAAATTCGTGACCATCGAAGCGATGGTTGCGGCCCTTGACTGATTTTCAAAACTCTTCAACTCGACGGCACAAACCCGAGTTTGTGCTTGAAACACATGTGCAAGCAGATAAAGCTACGCGCAATTTGGCCCGGGGGAATTCTGGTCTGCGTTTGTTTCAAACTGTTTGACGTCTAACGGGAAGGAAATACCCGATGTCTGAAGTAGCGGCCATCGATCATCCGGACGAGAACCGGCAGGAAATCGAATCCGCAGTTGTCCGTTTTGCAGGCGACTCCGGCGATGGAATGCAGCTCACCGGCAGTCATTTCACCATGACGGCAGCGATTGAAGGGAACGATCTTTCGACCTTCCCGGATTTCCCGGCAGAGATTCGCGCCCCGGCAGGCACCACATTCGGCGTGTCGGCATTCCAGATCAATTTCGGCGCTCGCAAGATCATGACCTCGGGCGATCAGCTCGACGTTCTGGTCGCGATGAACCCGGCCGCCCTGATCACCAATCTGGCGGACGTGAAACCCGGCGGGATCGTGATCGCCGATAGCGGCGCGTTCACGGACCGGAACCTGACCAAGGCGGGATATACACGGAAAGCCCCCTCGAGAACGACAGCCTCGACGGCTACCGGCTGGTCAAGATCGACATGTCGCGACTGACGGTCGAAGCGGTCAAGGAATTCGGCCTCTCCAACAAGGAAGCGCTCCGCTCGAAGAACATGTGGGCGCTGGGCCTGATCTACTGGATGTATGGCCGCAAGCGGCAGGCCTCGGTCGACTGGCTGAAGACCAAATTCGCCAAGAATGCCGGAGATCGCCGATGCCAATATCGCCGCGCTGAATGCCGGTCATGCCTTTGGCGAAACCGCCGAAATGCCCGCCGAACTGGGCACCTTCGAAGTGGAACGAGGCGCAGATCGAACCGGGTGTCTACCGGACGATCACCGGGGCCGAATCCGTTCCTCTGGGCTTGCTCGCTGGCTCACAGCTTGCCGGTCTGAACATCTCGTTCTGCTCCTATCCGATCACACCGGCTTCGGCCCTGCTCCATCAGCTGGCACGGATGAAGAATTTCGGCGTCGTGACCTTCCAGGCCGAAGACGAGATCGCGGCGGCCGCAGCCGCACTCGGCGCCTCCTATGCCGGTTCGCTGGGCGTCACATCGAGTTCGGGCCCGGGGATTGCCCTCAAGATGGAGGCCATCGGCCTGGCCATCGGCACCGAATTGCCCATGGTCGATCGTGAACTCGCAGCGCGCCGGGCCCTCGACCGGTCTGCCGACAAAAACCGAACAGTCGGATCTCTATCAGGCAGTCTTCGGCCGCAACGCGGACGCGCCGATGCCGGTGATTTCCGTGTCGACGCCCTCAGACGGGTATGACGTGGCGATCGAGGCCATTCGCCTCGCGACCAAGTACATGACGCCGGTCATGGTGCTGACGGATGGTTACATCACCAATGCCTCGGAACCCTGGCGAATCCCCGACCCGTCGAGCTATGAGCGGTTCGACGTTGAATTCCGTACCGATCCGGAAAATTTCCATCCGTTCCTGCGTGACGACAAGACCCTGGCCCGTCCCTGGGTGAAACCGGGAACGCCGGAGCTGATGCATCGCATCGGTGGCATCGAGCGATCTTATGACACCGGCCATATTTCCTATGACCCGGACAATCACCAGAAAATGACTGATGTGCGTGCGGCCAAGATCAACGGCATCGCCGACGACATTCCCGAACAGGAAGTCGAGGTCGGCGCGCCCGGTGGCAAGCTTGCGATTGTGGGTTGGGGTTCGACCTTCGGGCCGATCAACCGCGCTGTGAACAACATGCGCGATGATGGTTACGACGTGTCGCAGATTCATCTGCGCTACATCTGGCCGCTGCCGCGCAATCTCGAGGAACTGCTGAAAAGCTACGATCAGGTCCTCGTCGCGGAAATGAACACCGGTCAGCTCCGCACATTGCTGCGTGCGGAATATCTGGTGCCCGCCGAAGGTCTGAACAAGGTCAACGGCAAACCGTTCCTGATTGGCGAACTTGAAGACGCAATCCGAACACGGCTGGAGAAATAAGATGAATGTCCAAAGCCCCCCGGAAAAACTGACCGCGCGCGACTTCGCGACCGACCAGGAAGTTCGCTGGTGCCCCGGTTGCGGTGACTACGCGATCCTGAAGGCGGTCCAGAACACGCTGGCCCAGCTGGAAGCTGACCCGAAGAGCACCGTCTTCGTTTCGGGTATCGGCTGTGCAGCTCGATTCCCTTATTACATGGAAACCTATGGCTTCCACACGATCCATGGCCGCTCACCGGCTGTTGCCACGGGCGTGAAGCTTTCCAATCCGGAGCTCGACATCTGGGTGGTCGGCGGCGATGGCGACATGCTGTCGATCGGCGGAAATCACACGATGCACGCCATCCGGCGCAACATCGACCTGCAGATTCTGCTGTTCAACAACCAGATCTACGGCCTGACCAAAGGGCAGTATTCCCCGACCTCGAAGATCGGCACCCGTTCGCCATCAACCCCGATGGGTTCGATCGACAACCCGGTGTCCGCGGCCCAGTTTGCACTGGGCGTTGGCGGCACCTTCATCGCCCGTTCCTCGGACATTCTGCAGAAGCATCTGCCCGAAGTTCTCAAGCGCGCCCATGGGCATCGCGGGACCTCCTTCGTGGAAATCTTCCAGAATTGCATTGTCTACAATGACGGCGCCTTCAAGCACTTCACCGAGAAGAGCGTGCAGGACGAGATGCAGATTCATGTGGAGCACGGCCAGCCGCTGCTGTTCGGCAAGGACAAGAGCAAGGGTCTGGTCCTGAACAAGGACGAGATGCGCCTTGATGTTGTCACTCTGGGCGAAAACGGCATCACGGAAGCCGATATCGCCGTGCATGACGAGACCAACCGGTCGCTCGCGACCATGCTAGCCCAGATGGACCCGCCAACCATGCCGGTCGCGCTGGGTGTTCTGTATTGCGAGAGCGCGCCCACCTATGACAGCTCGGTTCATGCCCAGATCGAGCATGCCCGCAAGGATGGCGAGGGTGATCTCGCCAAGCTGCTGCATGGCGGACAGACCTGGACCGTCGAGTAGAACACCACTTCTGCAAGTTGTGGCGCGCCTGCGACCGATAGGCGCGCCGTCTTGCACATGGCATCTTTGGGTTCCAGATTTCTCGCGAAACGGACACCCGGATGACCACACGCACCACACAGACATCTGACGCCCCGAAACAACGGCCACAGGACAGCCGCGCCGTGGCGCTATGGCTGTTTGCCTGCGCCGGCATGGTGCTGGCGATGGTGGTGATCGGCGGCGTCACCCGGCTGACCGGTTCGGGACTTTCGATGGTCGAATGGCGCCCGGTCTATGGTTTCCTGCCCCCCCTCTCCGGTGAGGCCTGGCAGCGGGTCTTCGATCTGTACCGGGCCAGTCCGCAATATCTCGAAGTGAATGCGGGCATGACGCTGGATGCCTTCCGCGGTATTTTCTGGTGGGAGTATGTACACCGCCTCTGGGGTCGGCTGATCGGACTGGTGTTTTTCCTACCGTTTCTCTGGTTCCTGATCCGAGGGCGCGTGCGCGGTGTCCTTGCCGTCAAGCTGCTGGGTCTCTTCGTTCTGGGTGGTGCTCAGGGTATCCTGGGCTGGTACATGGTCAAGAGCGGCCTGGTCGACGTGCCTGAGGTCAGCCAGTACCGGCTCGCCGCCCATCTCTCACTGGCATTCCTGATCTACGGCCTGTTGGTCTGGACCGGTCTGTCGCTATTCTACCCCCAGCGCATGTCGATCGGCGATGCACGTCACCGTCAGACCCGTCAGCTGGCCCTGATGGCACTCGGCCTGATTGCGATCACCACTGTCTCGGGCGCGTTTGTGGCCGGTACCGATGCCGGGCTGATCTTCAACACCTTCCCGCTGATGGAGGGACGGCTGATCCCGCCGGGCTATTTCGAAACCCTCGCCGCCCCCTTCGAGGACCATGGCACGATCCAGTTCCACCATCGACTGCTGGCCCTGACGGGTTTTGCCTTGGCGGTTGCGGTTTGGTGGCGCAGCCGCTGGCTGGCCCTGATTCCACGCGCACGTCGCGCGGCCAATATCCTGCTTACGACAGCCCTGCTGCAGGTCGCGCTGGGAATCAGCACACTTCTGCTGGTGGTCCCGGTGCATCTGGCCGCGTGTCATCAGGCCGGTGCGATGGTCCTGTTCACCGCCATCATCTGGTTCGTCTTCGAACTGCGCCCGCCGGTGGCACGCTAGATCAGCCGCCGATCCGGCCACCGCCGTTGCGGGTGATTGCCACGACTGACGGGCGCGGTGGCATCTTCGGATCGAAATCCGGCCAGCGGGTCGCAGGATCCGCAAAGCTCGAGACCTTGCCGAAAGGCTTGTAATCCTTTGCGCCATCCACCGCGACATGCTGCACGGCCACGAACAGGGTCTGGTCATCCGGTGTGAAGACCGGGCCGCACATCTCTGCGCCGACCGGTACGCGGAAAAACATCCGACCGCTGCCCCGGCCGGAACCTTCGGTTTCCAGCGCCCAGACCCCGTCCGCCGTGCCGGTCCGGGCCCATCTTTCGCCCTGATCGGTGGTCACCCACAAGCGCCCCTGATGGTCGACGGCGCAATTGTCCGGGGAGCCGAACCAGCCATTCTCGGATGTCGCCGACCCCCACCGAGTCCGGTGCTCGGGCTTTGACGGGTCACCGCACATCACCAGAATGTCCCAGCGGTATGTCTTAGCACCGTGATCTCCATCCGGCGGGGTGAGCTCCAGAATATGGCCAAACATGTTCCGGGTCCGGGGGTTGGCAGCATCCGCCTTGCCGGTCTTGCGCCGGGAATTGTTGGTCAGCATCACATAGACCGCATTGGTCACCGGGTTGGGCTCCACATCCTCGGGCCGGTCCATGGGCGTGGCTTCGAGCAGGTCGGCCGCGCGCCGGGTTTCGATCAGCACATCAGCCTGGCTTGCAAACCCGTTGGCCAGAGTCAGAGGACCCCGCCCGTGCACCAGCGGCAGCCAGCTCATGGTGCCATCCGCATCAAAGCGCGCGACATACAGGGTGCCCCGGTCGAGCAGATCGCGGTTCGCCGCACGGTTGTTGGGGTCGTAGCGACCCTCGGAGACGAATTTGTAGAGATAGTCGAACTGCTGATCGTCACCCTGATAGATCACAACCCGGCCATCGCCATTGATGATCGGATGCGCGCCTTCATGCTTGAAACGACCCATGGCCGTGCGCTTCACCGGTGTGGAGGCGGGGTCATAGGGATCGACCTCGACCACCCAGCCAAACCGATTGGCTTCATTGGGCTCTTTCGCGATATCGAACCGGTCGTGATAACGGCCCCAGACGTACCAGTTACCCGGCACCCCGTAGCGTTTGTAATTTCGGACTTCGGGGTGGAATCGGGAAAGTTTGCCCCAGAAATAGCCATGGAAATTCTCCTCGGCCATCAGATAGGTGCCCCAGGGCGTTATGCCTCCGGCGCAATTGTTGAGAGTACCGCGCACCTGCCTGCCGGTCGGATCCGCCTTCGTTTTCAACCGGTCATGCCCGGCTGCCGGGCCTGATATCTGCATGGGCGTGTCGGCGGTAATTCGACGGTTATAGGTCCGATCCCGAGCGGGCCGCCATTTTCCGGCAAACTTCTCGACCTGCAGGATCGTGCCCCCATGGGCCGCCATCTCGATCGCGACCAGTTCCGGGGTCATGTCGGGAAATCCGATTTCATCCTGACGACGAATTTCCGGGAACATCACTTCTTCATTGGTGTATTCGTGATTCACACAGAGCAGAGCGCGCGTCGAATTCCCGGACCCGAACGGCAGGGGCGCGATGCCGACAAAATCATTGTTGTAGCCAAACTGGAGGGCCTGAGCCGCAGCCGTCTGCGCCGAAGGCTCGAATTCCGGCGCATCCGCGAGAACCGGATCGCCCCAGCGGATCAGGATATCGGCGTCGTAGCCCTCAGACACGTGGTGAGTTTCATCAATGCCGTGTTCGATTTCGGCGAATGTGAACGGCGCACTAGCCGCACGGGCAGCGCGGGACACGAGGGTTTCCAGCGGTGTGGTGATCGCCGTGACTGCGGCCACGGCGGTCATCCCGCGCAGCAGACTGCGGCGGCTGGGATAGCGCGCCTGAACGACATCGCCGAGATTGGCGGTCGTGGAGGAGTTTGCGGGACGATTTTCGGAAGCTTCGAAGGCTTCCGCCCGGGTGGCGAATTCGTCGGAATCGGTGGTCATCGGTCTGGCTCCGGCCGGACAGTAAAAGGAAATACGGGCCCTGAACAGCTCGTATCAGAGATGCATTGGTGACACTAAGCTGACGTTTTGAAGACTGAATGACTTCGACGGCAGATCAGTCGGGCTCTTCTTCGCGCAGGGATTTGTAAGCTGCGAGCGCCCGGTCCCGGGCCACACGATGATCAACCCGCGGCTCGGGGTAATCTTCGCCCAGCCGGACACCTGCTTGGGAACGCACCTCTTCGGGCGCCTCCCAAGGTTTGTGAATCCACTTCGCTGGCACATTCCCGAGCTCCGGAACCCAGCGGCGCACATAATCTCCCTCGGGATCGAATTTTTCACCCTGAGTGATAGGGTTGAAGATGCGAAAAAACGGCGATGCATCGGCGCCCGATCCGGCAACCCATTGCCAGTTCCCGGCATTGTTCGCCAGATCCGCATCGACCAGCATATCCCAGAACCACGCTTCTCCGTCGCGCCAATGTGTAAGAAGATCCTTGATCAGGAACGAACCCACCACCATCCGGACCCGGTTGTGCATCCACCCCGTGTGCCACAACTCACGCATCCCGGCATCGACAATCGGATAACCGGTACATCCTTGCTGCCACGCGGCAAGTCCCTCGGGATCGTCCCGCCACGGGAAGTCGTTGAACTGGGATTTCCAGTTTTCCGTCGCGATTTCGGGGAAATGAAACACTAGGTGGTGGTTGAAATCCCGCCAGGCCAGCTCCCGCAGCAGGCTTTCGGCGCCCCTGGCCGTGGCGCCACCCTTGTCCAGAAGCGGCACAGCCGCGCGCCAGACCTGATCGGGCCCGATCTCGCCCCAGTGCAGATAGGGCGAAAGGCGGCTGGTCCCCACACGGTCCGGCCGGTTCCGGTCGTCGGGATAGTCCGCCACCGGACCATCGAGGAAGTCAGCCAGCAGGTCCCGCGCCGCGTCCTCACCGACCGTCCAGGCCGCACGAATACCATCCGCCCAGTCCGGTGCCGTGGGCAACAGGCCCCAGTCGGCCAGATCATCGCTGCGAACATCGGTGGCACACGGCAGGTCATCGGAAATATCCACCGCACCGGGCAGCCGATAAATATCCCGCAACTGCTTCCAGAAAGGCGTGAAGACCTTGTAGGGACCGCCCTGCCCGGTCTTGATCTGCCACGGCTCCAGCAGCAAAGAGCCGTTGAAGCTTTCGGCCTCAACGCCACGCTCTTTCAACTGCTCCTTGATTGCCGTATCCCGCGCGACCGCCCAAGGCTCGTAGCAGCGGTTCCAGTAAACCGCGCTGGCTCCGGTCTCTTCGATCAGGTCCGCAAGCACGTTGGCCGCCGGACCACGCCGCCAGGACAGGCGTCAGGCCGCGCGGTCAGAAGGCCATCCGTCAGGGATTCGAGGGAATTGTGCAAGCCACCAGCGCGACGCCCCGCCATGGGCGCGGATACCATCGCTGTCCTCGTCAAGCACATAGAGCGCGCGGATCGGATGCGCCCGGATTGAGCCGCAGCCGCCAGAGCAGGATTGTCTGTGATCCGCAGATCCTGACGGAACCAGACGATGACGGGCGGCTTTAAAGACATGGGGCAACCGTTGAAGCAGAATTAATCTATTTTTACGTCACGCCGCGCGTTTCGGATCAGCGATCAGCTGTTCCCGGCGAAACCCGAACAGGCCGTTCTTGCCAATCATGAAGACCTGGAAATCTCCCTTCAGCAGACCTGCAATGGCAGGCTCGCGGGCATTCAACCCCCCGGTGAAGGCGCCAAAGGCCGGCAGGATCAGCAGCCGGCCGTCGGTCGCAAAGCACCGGCCCGGAGATGCGCCGCCCGCCGCGCGCGCACGGCAGCCTTGGGATGATAGTGACCGATCACTTCGCCTGCCGGGATCGCGGCATCGGCACCGCGGGCCACATCGTGGCGCAGCAGAAGATCACCGACCCGCAATTCTTCCGTAGCGCTGCCCCCATAGCCCTGCGGGCGGGGCCGGATCGTGGTTGCCGGCGATCCAGACCCAGTCCTGCGCGCAACCATCCGGGCCAGACGGTTGCGGTCGCTCTCCGACATGCGGGCTTCCCCGGACAGGTCGTGCAGGGTGTCGCCCATACAGACGACCCGGGCGGGCTTACCCGGCGCGATCACCTTTTCGAGCCGGCGCAGGGTTTCTGCCGTGTCATAGGGCGGCAGCATCGCCTGCCCGCGCGCGGCAAAGGCCGAGCCCTTCTCGAAATGCAGATCGGCGACAAGCAGATCCTCGGTCTCGGGCAGACAGGCGCGCCCCGGAATGATCGAGCACGACCGTCTGCCCACCGATGGTGACAGGGAAGGTCGGTGCGGTGGGTCTCGCGTTCAGGCGGCATCGAAGCCCAGTTCCTTTGTGCCGGTGTTTTCCATGGCTTCAGAGATAAGCGCGTCGGCTGATTCCCCCAACAACTCGTCGATCGCCGCGCCGTAGACGCTCTCACGGCCGATCTCCAGCAGGATCGGCACCGCCAGCGGTGAGACCCTGTCCAGATGCCGATGGGTGATCTGCCCTTTACGCGGGCGAGCATGTCGGCGAGCCGCCGCACATCGGTCAGGCCCGACGCGGCATCGGCCCGGGTCGCGCGCAGCAGCACGTGGTTGGGTTCGTGGGAGCGCAGCACGTCATAGATCAGGTCCGAGTTGAAGGTGACCTGTCGCCGGCTTTCTCCTCGCCGGGATGACGGCGCTGGATCAGCCCGGCGATCACCGCGACGTTCCGGAATGTGCGTTTGAGCATGGAGGATTCCGCCATCCACGCTTCCAGATCATCGCCCAGCATGTCTTCGGAAAACAACGCAGCCAGATCGGCATTCTCGGCCGATCGGGTGCTCCACACCCCGAGCACATAATCGGTTGCGACAAAGCCGAGCGGGTTAGAGCCCGCGCGTTCCATGCGCCGGGTCAGCAACATGCCCAGTGTCTGGTGGGCGTTCCGTCCCTCGAAGCAATAGGCGACCAGATAATGCTTGTTGCCGCGCGGAAAGCTTTCCACCAGCAGCCCGTCGCGGCTCGGCAGCAGCGAACGCCAGCGCTGGACCTCCAGCCATTCCGCGACCTGTTCGGGCAAGTGCCGGCCAGCGTCGTCGGGTCCGACAGGATCGTCCGCACCCGGTCGGCCAGATGGGTCGAGAGCGGCAACCGCCCGCCCACATAGGCGGGCACGGCCGGCGCATCACCCTTGCCCGGCCGGGTGATCACGCTTGTCTCGCGCACTTCGACGAATTCCAGCAAGCGCCCGGCAAAGACGAAGGTGTCGCCGGCGGTCAGATAGTTGACGAAGCTCTCCTCGACCTCGCCCAGCACCCGGCCGCGGCCCATGCCGCACCTTCAGGGTCGGGGCCTCGACGATGGTGCCCACATTCATGCGGTAGTCGCGGATCGCAGTCTTGCTCGGAATCTCGTAAAGCCCGTCCGTCGTTCTCGTGCAGCCGCCGGAAGCGCTCATAGGCGCCCAGCGCGTAGCCGCCGGTCGCGACGAACTCGAAGACATCATCGAAATCCTCACGCGACAGCCCGCATAGGGACCGGCCGTGCGGACCTGCGCGTAAGCAGCCGCCCGATCCACCGGCCCCGCACAGGCCGTGCCCAGAATGTGCTGGGCCAGCACATCGAGCCCGCCGGGGCGTTCGGGAATGCCGTCGAGTGTATGGGCGGCGAATGGCATCCAGCGCGGCGCGACACTCGAGCACTTCGAACCGGTTGGCCGGCACCAGCACGGCCTGGCTGGGATTGTCGAGCTGATGGTTGGCGCGACCGATTCGCTGCAGCAGGCGGGTCGCGCCCTTTGGGCGCGCCGACCTGCATCACCAGATCGACCGCGGCCCAGTCGACCCCGAGATCGAGCGAGGAGGTCGCCACCACCGCATCGAGATCGCCGCGCACCATCGCCGCTTCGACCTTGCGGCGCTGTTCGACCGCCAGGCTGCCGTGGTGGAGGGCGATCCGCAGCTTGTCCTCGTTCAGCCGCCAGAGTTCCTGAAACACGATCTCGGCCTGGGCGCGCGTGTTCACGAACACGAGCGTTGTCCGCGCCGCTTTGCAGCCGTTCATAGATTTCCGGTACCGCATGCGCCCCCATATGCCCGGACCAGGGCATCTCGCACGGTTTCGAGCACCTTCACATCCGGTTCGGCGCCGGCTTCGCCCAGCACCAGCTGCACATCTTCCGCATGCCCGCTCGTCGACAGCCAGCGGCGCAGGCGGTCCGGCTCGGCGACCGTGGCGCTCAACCCGACCCGGCGGGCATGCGGGGCCAGTGCCTGCAGGCGGGACAGCCCGAGCGACAGAAGATCGCCGCGCTTGTTATCCTCGATGGCGTGCAACTCATCCAGATCACACAGCGCAGGGAGGAAAAATCTCCGGCGCATCCTCGTAGGACAGCAACAGCGCCAGACTTTCCGGCGTCGTCATCAGCATATGCGGTGGTTTCTTGCTCTGGCGCTGCCGCTTGGACTGCGGGCGTATCCCCGGTCCGGGTTTCGGCCCGGATCGGCAGCGCCATCTCCGCAATCGGCTGCTTCCAGATTGCGGTGAATATCCACCGCCAGCGCCTTCAGCGGCGAGATATAGAGCGTGTGCAATCCATCGGGCAGCGGATCGGCGGAATCAGTTCAGTCAGAGCTGGGCAGAAACCCGGCCAAGGTCTTGCCGCCGCCGGTGGGCGCGATCAGCAGTGCGGAGGCGCGCCGCGGCGCCGCATCGAGCATCGCCAGCTGATGGCCGTGCGGGGCCCAGCCACGCGTGGCGAACCAGTCAGCAAGGATATCGGGCAGATCGGGTGTCACGACGCCCCGAATGCGTCCCGCAAGAGACGTCAGCCGGCGATTCGAGCGCATCCGCCGTATAGGGCAGCGCGGGCACCACGCCCCAGACCGGCTGCGGCCAGGCCGGGTCATCGGCAAACCGCGCGATCACATGAATGTGCAGCTGCGGCACCATATTGCCCAGCGCGCCCACATTGATCTTGTCAGGCGTGAATACGGTTTTCAGTGCCCGGCTGGCCCGGACGATTTCCGCACTGGCGCTGCTGCAGGTCATCCGGGCGCGAGATCATCGAGATCCCGCAAGTCATCCCGCGCGGGAACCAGCACCAGCCAGGGGTAATTCGCATCCTTGATCAGCAGGAGCTGACAGAGCGGCCAGGTCGCCACCGGAACGGTGTCGGCAGCAAGTTGCGGGTGAAGCTGGAACATCAGGACGCTCATTTCTGGCAGGGTTTCGGACGACCAACCCTAACCCGATCCGGCCCATGGCTCACCCCCTTCATGCACGACGCGGCAGCGTCAATCCGCATCCGTGTCGCAAATGTGCCGCAGCGCATCCCAGTCCCCGTCGCTCAACACGGACCCGCGTCCCGTGCTCGACGCACGCACATGGGCTTCGCGTTCCTCATTCTCCGGATGGGTGCTGAACAGGGCCAGCTCGTCGGGCAAGCCGCCGTGTTTGTCTCGTAACTGGGCAAAGAATTCTGCATAGGTACCCCCGCGAATTCCGCTTTCATTGAGCACCCGAATTGCAACGTCATCGGCTTCACGCTCAGCCTCCTGCCCGTAGCTCGCCCGAAGGTATAACTGAGACGCAAGAACGATAATCGCACCACCCGACACATCACCCAGCAACAGGCCCAGAAGCGCACCGGCGCCCGCATTCTTCAGAAACACTTTCAGGGGATGTCGATGTTCCACATGACCAAATTCATGGGCCAGCACACCCGCGACCGCTTCCGCATCTTTGGCAAAATCCAGAAGTCCATCGAAGAGTAAAATCTGACCACCGGGCAGTGCAAACGCGTTGACGACCGGGGTGGGCACAACACGAACCGAGACCACCCCGGCATAGTCAATTTTGTCGCGCAGGGCGTCGACCATGCGTTGGAGAGCGATATCACCCTCGGGCGTTGAGCAGTAGAGGTTCTCCTCGCTGTCTTGGGAAAAGAGACCTGCCATCTGATCTGCCACACGCGCGCCCATTTCATCTTCGACTTCCTGAGGAATCCAGCTCGCGGCACGCTCAGCCAGAACAGGAATTGCGACAAAAAAGATGAACGCGACAGACACAGCTGCTGCACTTCCCCAGATCAGGATGGGACGCCAGCTGTTGCGAAAACCCCCATGCAGGCGATTCAGTTTCGGGCAGTTCGCACGCAGGTCAATCAGCGCGCGATCATCGGCCAGTAACAACCGTTCAGCACCGTGACTGTCCCGGCGCAGGCGCAGCGCCGAACCAGGCCGCGGACGTTCGACCAGCCGCACTTCATCCGCCGGCCAGACGCCAAGGACACGCCCCCCGGCAAGCTCCCGGATGCTCACCCCGTCCCCGTCAATCTGAATTTCGACATCCGTGGGACGGGCGGTCACCCCGTCAAAATATCGTGCCGGGAAAGCATGCATATCCGGGGTCAGATCGCGCCAACGTCAAAGGAGAAGGCATCGACAAGACCTTCGCCAAAGCGCGGATCGTCTCGCACGCCCTGAACAATAGTTTCAACTTCTTCAGCGTTTTCGATTGTCAGGGTTTCTGAGATGTGGCGAATAAGTGGAACGTAGAACAGCAAATGAACCATCAGTTGCGGCAAAAAGAAAAAGCCAAAAAACACGATCAGACCAAGCGGCAAGCCCAGCCCGCCCAATTGGTATGTCCCGGAGTTTGCGACAACAAACACGATGATCAACAGCGAAACCAGAACCAGTAGGAGCGGCACGAATGCGACCGTGCAGTAACCGACAATGCGCCAGATGCTCAGGGACGATTCAAACCGGGCACCTGCCAGAGAAAGGACGTTGAACAAATATCGGATCAGGGCAATCCGAAACCGGACCATAAACGCTATCGCAAGTATCCAGACAACCAGCCCGGGCGCCAGCAGGATGGCCCAGAATTCCAGAAACGCCCTCGCCGCCGCTGCACTCACATCCGGATCCGGATTGTCGATTGCCGCCCGGCTCGGGCCGATGGATTGATTGAGACCGATCAACACACCCCAGTACACTAGGGCCACGCCCATCAGCGCCAGGACCGGCCACCACAGGCGAAACACCTCCCGGGCCCGCCCGGCATAGCCGAATGCGGTTCTGCCAAACTGGGCATTGGTGATTTCATATCGCTGCAGGGCCACATGCCCCCAAGGAACGGAGAGCCCCAGAGTCAGGATGGACGCAAAGCCCCATAACAAAGCGCGCGTTGCATATTTTACGCCCGACCCGGTCTGGCCCGCGTGAATGCCGCGCCAGACCGTCCGTGTCAGGCGATAGCGGCGCGCGCGAAAAAAGGCGAAATGGATGAGCCAGATGAACCCGACGAAATAGACAAGGGTAACAATGAAGCCGACATCCGGATATCGCGTCAGCAGAAACACCTCGATGATCTGATAGACGATACTCACGGGTACCAGGATCGCCATCACGATCAGGAACCCTACAAACAACTCTCCGCCGCGGCCAGTATATTCGAGCCGGTCCCCCAGCAGGAGCGTGTTGCTCCAGTAGTATTTCCGGATATTGGTCCGCGCCCAGAACCGATAGATGCTGAAGGTGATGATTGTCAGCAGCATATTTTTGACGATGATCCCGGCCAGAGGCTTGCATTCACCACGAAATTCGATCGCATCGGAGCCGCCGGGGCGCTGCAAATCGCCGGACTCACCGTTGATCAAGACGCCACCTGCGCCAGCATTCATGGAGTCCGTCATGAAACCACCACCTCTTTACAGGTATTCTGGCACTCCCATCTGGTCAGCTCCAACCGCAAAATGGCGATCCGCCCACAAGACACACGCCCGTGGATCGGCGAAACTTGGCATCTCGGCCTTTAACAAGAGCACGCGCAATGAAATCTGTCTGGTACGAAGAACTCGGTCCCGCCGATGACGTTCTTGTCGTCGGCGATATGGACGCTCCCGAAGCCGGGCCCGGCGAAGTTCGGGTGAAGCTTTCGGCATCCGGCGTCAATCCCGCTGATGCGAAACGACGCGGCCTGGGGACCTATGGGCTGGAACACCCCCGCATTATTCCCAACAGCGATGGTGCGGGCATAGTCGATCAGGTGGGCGAAGGCGCCGATCCCGGCTTGCTGGGACAGCGAGTCTGGCTGTTCAACGGTCAACGCGGCGGACGTGCCTTTGGTACGGCAGCCGAATATATCGCTCTGGATGCCTGGCTGGTGGCCCCTTTGCCCGATCATCTCAGCTTTGCCGAAGGCGCCTGTCTCGGCATTCCCTGCATGACCGCCCATCGCAATGTCTTTGCCGATGGTCCGGTCACGGGAAAGACATTGCTGATCAATGGTGGTGCGGGCGCGGTGGGACACTACGCCGTGCAATGGGCGCGACGTGGCGGTGCAAGAGTGATCGCCACGGTGAGCTCCGACGAGAAGGCTGCCCATGCGGTTGCCGGCGGCGCAGTTCACATCGTCAATTACCGTGACGACGATGCCGCCACGCAGATCATGGATCTGACCGAGGGTGCCGGCGTCGACCGGATCATCGAGGTCGATCTGGCCGCCAATCTGGGATTGAGCAGCACCGTCCTCAAATCCGAGGGCATGATCTCGACCTATGCTTCGAGCGGGGATGCACAGAATCTGTTGCTGCGCATGGCACTGAAGAACGCGGTGGTGCGCTTCATGGTGCTCCACAGTGTGCCCCGCGCAGCCATCGATCAGGCCCGTGCCGATATTGCAGACTGGCTGGTCGAAGACCCTGCTGCCGGCCGCGCCATCCATACGGTGGCCGGTACTTTCCCGCTCGCCGAATGTGCGGCAGCGCATAAATTTGTCGAGAGCGACAGCAAGCTAGGCACAGTCGTGGTCGAACCCGACAAGTAGAAGCTCAGGCCTGCACCTGTTGTGTCAGCGCGGCCAGACAGGCCTTCCGGTCAGCGACGAATCCCCCGTCGATCCACCAGTTTTCGACCGCGGTCAGCAAGCGGCTGATCTCCGGACCCGGCGCAACGCCCAGCGGCAGGACATCGCTGCCCCGCAACGGAAAAACGGGAACGGGCCAGGTTTCGGGCAGACTCAGCAGCGCAACCCAGGCCCCGGTGCGGTTCGCATCCGCATGCCTCGTATCCGCGGCCCAGTTGAGCAGGACCTGATCGCGCCAGGCCTCCGGCCCCAACCGGAATAGCTGCCGGCGTTGTAATTCGGCCGGCATGGCTGGTTCGAGATCACGGCGTCGCTGGCCCAGAAATTCCAGCTTCTGTGTCTCTGCCCTCGACAGGCGCAACCGGGTCGCCACCGGTTGTGGATCAGAAGCATCGCCCATCAGCGCGCAAAGCCGGCGCACGAAATCCGGCGCGGTGTGCTGGTCTTCAATCCGGGTCAGTGCGACAAGCCCCGCCACATCGTGCAAGGAGGACAGGGCATCATCCAACAGGTCGTGAGTTGCGAAGACAGCAAATACCCGAGCGGGACTCTGTGACAACAGGAGCTTGCGCAATTCGTCACGAACGCGCTCACCGGACAGTCCGGCAAGCATCGGCGCATGGGATATGCACGCGGCCAGCCCCGCTTCGTCCAGCTCCGTATTGTCCAGCTGCGCATTGAAACGGAAGAACCTCAGGATCCGCAGCGCGTCTTCGCGAATGCGGTCATGGGGATCACCGATGAAACGCACAAGCCGGGCCGTCAGGTCATCCATCCCGCCGAGAGGATCATGGATGTTTCCCGCACCATCAGCGTAGAGCGCGTTCATGGTAAAGTCGCGACGCGCCGCATCCAGCGCCCAGTCATCGGTATAGGCAACGGTGGCATGGCGACCATCGGTTTCCACATCGACGCGCAGTGTCGTGATCTCGTAGGTGCGCTCCCCGGCATGGGCACCGACCGTGCCATGGTCCGCGCCGATTGTGTGATAGCCGATTCCGGCGGCATCCAGACGACGCACCACCTCTTCGGGCGCATGGATCGTTGCGATATCCACATCCGTCACCTCACGCCCGAGCAGGGCATCGCGCACACAGCCGCCCACGAACAGCGCGGCGGGTGTGTCCGCCATGGCGAGCACGGCCAGAATCTCCTGTGCGCCGGGATCGGACATCCAGGATTGCAGGGCTATGGTGGTAGCGGGCGTCATCTTGTTGCGACACAGCTGCGCGAATCTAGCGCCAGCGTGCCTTTTGTCCTGTCAGAACTTCGTAGAGGTTGATCAGCATACCCGCGGTCGCCCCCCAGATGTAGCGTTCCTCGAAGGGCAGCACATAAAAGTAACGCCGCTTGCCCCGGATCAGCCGGTTGTGGCGTTCATGGTTCGCCGGATCGAGAATGAACGCCAAGGGCACTTCGAAGACATCGGCGACTTCACCGGGTTCATAGACCATCTCGAATCCCGGCTCGATCAACCCAACCACAGGGGTGACCGCAAAACCCGTGCGTACTTCATAGGTGTCCAGCCGGCCGATGATCTCTGCCGAGTCATGGGGCATGCCGATCTCTTCATGAGCTTCCCGCAGCGCGGCATGCTCGGGGGTAGCATCTTCGGGATCGATCCGGCCACCAGGGAAACTGATCTGCCCGGCATGGGCGCGCATATCAGCGGCGCGTTCGGTCAGCAATATCGTGAAGCCATCCTCCCGGGATACCAGCGGCACCAACACGGCGGCTGGCACCAAAGGCGGCGGCGGACGCATGCCAATTTCGTTCAGGTCGTGATCGCCGCGATGTTTGGCAAGAACATCCGATCCGGCCGCATCCGGATCATGGGACGGGTTGTCCCCAAGCATCTGCGTGAGCGCCGCCCCCATGCTGCTGCGGCGCGCCAGATTGTTCTGGGCGTCCCGCACGCGCTCGATGACATGTTCACGTTTCAAACCGATGATCCCTGCATATCCGTAATTTCGTCACCCGGTCCGAGAACGAAGAATATGCCATCACTCCACACACCCAGATTTCCACTGACCGAATCTGTAACAACCAACTCCGCCAGCGCGTAGTAAACCGCGCGCGTCAGCAACGCTTCCAGGCGATCACGGACCAGAATGTACGGAGAGGGTTCCCCGGTCGATTCGTCAAATGCGATCCGGATCGGATGGGCAGCGCCCGCCGTCATGGTTTCGTCAAGATTGGTCCGGAATATGAGCTTCTGATCCGGGCCCTCGCCTTCCACATTCATGTCCACAGCCGTAAAGGGCGCATCATCAACATCGATCCGGCCACGCTCAACAGGTGTTTCTAGCCAGAACTGGCCGTCACCGTCGCGTTTGAGAACTGATGAAAACAGCGTGACCAGCGGTTTACGGTGGATTGGGGAGCCGCAATAATGCCATGTCCCGTCGCCCGTGATCCGCATGTCAAAGTGACCGGAAACGATGGGCGCGCGTTTGGTTCGGGTGGTTTCCCGGGCGTTTTCGATCCGTTCGAAAAGCCCCTGTGGGTCACCCGCAGAAGAAGTGCCGGATTCGGCCGGCTTGCTGGATTCGGAACACATGATGTGCCCACACTAGCATCAGCAGGAGCAATGTAATGCCTTCAGATGATCTCCTTCGTCCCGATTCCGACACCACAGCGAACGACTCCATCTTCGAAGATATCGAACGGGTTGGCGAGCAGATGTCGGCCGTGCGCACCGGTATCAGCCGCGTCATCTTCGGACAGGAGCATGTCGTCGATGAGACCCTGATCACCCTGCTCTCGGGCGGACATCTTCTTCTGCTCGGCGTTCCGGGTCTGGCCAAGACGCGGCTGGTCGAAACCCTGGGCACGGTGCTCGGCCTCGACAGCCGCCGCATCCAGTGCACCCCGGATCTGATGCCCGCCGATATCGTCGGGTCGGAAATTCTCGACGAGACCGGCGATGGACGCGCCTTCCGCTTCATTCCTGGCCCGATCTTCACTCAGGTCCTGATGGCCGACGAAATCAACCGCGCCAGCCCGCGCACGCAATCCGCGCTGCTACAGGCGATGCAGGAACGCGAAGTCACGGTTGCGGGACAGACCCACAAACTGCCCTCGCCCTTTCATGTTCTGGCGACCCAGAACCCGATCGAGCAGGAGGGTACCTACCCACTGCCCGAAGCCCAGCTCGACCGTTTCCTGCTGCAGGTCAATGTCGACTATCCCGATGTGGAGGCCGAACGTCAGATGCTGCTGGTGACGACCGGCATGGACGACCCCAGCCCGGTGCAGGTGATGTATCCCGCCCAGCTGATCGCGGCCCAGAGCCTGGTCCGGCGCCTGCCCATTGGCGAATCCGTGGTCGAAGCAATCCTTGCCCTTGTCCGTTCGGGACGTCCGGGCACTTCGGATCGCGCCGAAATCAATGATTGGGTGGCCTGGGGTCCGGGCCCGCGCGCCAGTCAGGCCCTGATGCTGGCCACACGGGCGCGGGCGCTCCTGCAAGGCCGCGTGTCCCCTTCCATCGATGATGTCGTGGCGCTGGCACCCGCGATCCTGCGCCACCGCATGGCCCTGAACTTCGCTGCCCGGGCCGATGGCCGGACACTGGGTGACGTGATCGACCGCCTCTGCGATCCGTTCCAGTAGGACAGACGGAATCGCACAGCCCATCATGAGCGTCACCGCAGACACCATCCCGGCAGCCGAGCCGCCAACGCGCCCCCACGGCGAGGAAGTTGCGGCAAGTTTTCCCGCGCTGCTGGTGGCCGCCGACCGTGTTGCATCCACCGTCGCGCAGGGAGTCCATGGACGCCGCCGGGTCGGCCAGGGGGAAACCTTCTGGCAGTACCGGCACTTCGAATATGGCGACAGCCCGCAGCAGATCGACTGGCGACGCTCCGCCCGGTCGGACCGGCTCTATGTCCGGCAGAACGAATGGGAAGCCGCCCAGAGCGTGTGGCTCTGGCCCGACCTGACCGCCTCCATGCAGTACAGTTCCCAGCGCAATCAGCCCCAGAAACAGGAACGGGCTGCGGTTCTGACCCTGGCGCTGGCATCCCTGCTGATCCGGGGCGGCGAACGGGTTGCGCTGCTGGACAAGCCCGAATCGCCGGCAACAGGACGCAGCGTCCTCGACAGAATTTCCATGAGCGTGCTGCGGGACATGAGCCAGGACCCGTCCGGAGACGATCTGCCAACACCCCCGCTGCTGCCCCGGCACAGCAATGTCGTCCTGATCAGCGACTTTCTGGTCGACACGGACCGGCTGATGGATCTGCTGGGACGGATTGCGGCCCGCGGTGTGCGCGGGCATCTGCTGCAGATCCTCGACCCCAGCGAGGTCAGCCTGCCGTTTCGTGGACGGACCCGGTTCGAAGGACTGGAATCCGAAGGAGAACTGCTGGTCGGACGCGCGGAATCCCTGCGCGAATCCTACCTGGAACGTCTCGACAGCCTGCAGTCGACCCTCGCCACCTTTGCGCGGCGTGCCAACTGGACCTATGGGACCCACCTGACGAATGGCCCGCCCGAGCCAGCAATGCTCAGCCTTTTCACCAACATGACCGAGGCCCCGCATGCCCGGACGTGAACACCCATGTTGACACTCGGCGCGCTCTCCTTTGCCGTGCCCTGGCTGCTGCTCGCGCTGGTGACCCTGCCGGTGCTGTGGTGGCTTCTCCGCGCCGTGCCACCGGCGCCCAACCGGGTTGCCTTTCCCGCGATTCGCCTGCTCTTCGGGCTGGCCCAGCACGAGGAAACACCGCACCGCACCCCGCGGTGGTTGCTGGCGCTACGCCTGATACTGGCCGCGCTCGTCATTCTGGCACTCGCCCACCCGGTGCTCGATCCCGGCCAGACATTGCGCGGCAGCGGCCCGCTGGTTCTGGTGATCGACAATGACTGGAGTGCCGGACAGAACTGGAATGCGCGGCGCGAGACCGCACTGAACCTGATCGACGAGGCCGACCGGGAAAGCCGCGCGGTCTATCTCGCGACCAGCGCGCGCACCGACACCACCACCCGCGCAGCCTTGCGCCCCCTCTCAGCCGCCGAGGCGCGGGACCGGGTCCGGGTGCTCGCCCCGCAACCCTGGGAGAGCGACCATGGTCGTGTGATCGCCCAGATCGAGGCGCTGGAACTGGACGGCTCGGCCAATGCGGTCTGGCTATCGAGTGGCTTGGGTGACCCCGGTCCGGGAGACCAGACTGACCGCGCCGGCGTTCTGGAACTGGCTTTGCAGCGGCTGGGCTCCCTGCGTCTGGTCCGGCCCGACGCCGATGCCATGCCCGCCTATCTTGCCGCCAGCGAGAACACGTCGGACGGTCTGCGGTTGGAAATTGCGCGCCTTGATCCCCAGGGAACCACCCCGGTGGCGCTGATCGCCACCGATGAAGCGGGACGGCTGCTGGCCCGCGAGACTGTGAGTTTTCCCGAGGGTGGAGTGACGACGGAAACCACTATCGCGATCCCGAGCGAGGTGCGCAATCGCATCACCCGGATCAGCGTCGAGGACCGGACGACCGCCGGGGCAACCATGCTGTTCGATGAAACATCGCGCCGGCGGCCGGTCGGGCTGGCCTCCGGTGACATCGCGCAGGTCAACCAGCCCCTGCTGGGCAACGCCTTCTATCTGAGCCGGGCACTCGAACCCTATGCCAATCTGCGCACGGGCACGATCGCCAAACTCCTCGAGCGTCGGCTTGCCGTGCTGATGCTCTCGGATATCGGGAATCTGACCACGACGGAGATCGAAGCCCTGAACAGCTGGATTTCACGCGGCGGAGTTCTGGTGCGTTTCGCCGGACCTAACCTTGCCGAAGGCAACGATTCGCTGTTGCCCGTAGCCCTGCGACGCGGCGGACGGGTCTTCGGCGGGGTGATGAGCTGGGAACAGCCGGTCACCCTGTCTCCCTTCGAAGAGACCTCCCCCTTCGCCGGGCTGACGCCTTCGGAGGAAATCCTCGTGCGGCGACAGGTTCTGGCCCAGCCCGCACCCGATCTGGCGGGCAAGACCTGGGCACGCCTGAATGACGGCACCCCGCTGGTCACGGGCGAGAAGCGCGGCAATGGCTGGCTGATTCTGTTTCACACTACCGCCAATGCCGAATGGTCCTCCCTCGCGCTTTCGGGCACCTATGTGGACATGCTGCGCCGCCTGATCGCGCTCAGCCAGGGAGTCAGCGCCGACACCGTCGCGCGGGCGCGGCCACCGCTGGCCAGTCTGGACGGCTTTGGCCGCCTGAACGAACCCCTGCCTGCCGCACGGCCTTTGCCGGCCGGCGATCTGAGCGAGGTCACCCCCGGGCCCACCCTGCCGCCAGGGTTTTACGGCAACCCGGAAGCCCGCCTCGCCTTCAATCTGGGGCCGGCGCTGGCGCCAGTGCGGTTCGAAAGTCGCGCAACCGGTGTGGAGATCGTGACCTATGGTCCCTCCCGGCAGACCGATCTGCGAGTCTGGTTGCTGGTCGCCGCCTTTGCGCTGTTGCTCCTCGATATCGTGATCGCACTGGGCCTGCGCGGCCATCTGCCCGGACGGCGTCGCGTGGCGACAGCGGGTCTGGCAGCAGGTTTGCTCGCAACCGGAATGCTGACCGCCCCACAGGGCGCGGACGCCCAGTCGAGCGACCAGTTCGCCATTCAGTCCACCGGGCGTACCCATCTGGCCTATGTGCTGACCGGTGACAGCAAGCTCGACGAAACCAGCCGGGCCGGGCTGTTCGGCCTGGGGCAAATTCTCTCCCGCCGCACATCGGTGGAACCCGGCACGCCGGTGGGCCTCGACATCGAACGGGACGAACTGGCCTTATTCCCGCTGATCTACTGGCCGATGACCGATGCCCAGACCACCCTGAGCGACGCGGCCCGGGCTCGAATCAACCAGTTCCTGCGCAACGGTGGCACGATCGTCTTCGACACACGCGACCAGAGCTTGTCGGGCATCGGCGGAGTCGGCCCCGGCACCCGCGCCCTGCGCAGCCTCGTCGAAGGTCTGGATGTGCCCGCGCTGATCGAAATCCCCCAGGACCATGTCCTGACCAAGGCCTTCTACCTGTTGCACGAATTTCCCGGCCGCTCCGAAGGGGGCCGGGTCTGGGTGCAGCAGGCTGATGAGCGGGTCAATGACGGTGTGTCCTCCGTGATCATCGGCTCGAATGACTACGCAGCCGCCTGGGCCATCGATATCAACGGACGACCGATGTTTCCCATCATGACCGGCGGCCCGCGACAACGGGAACTGGCCTTCCGGTTCGGCGTGAACCTTGTCATGTATGCCCTGACCGGCAACTACAAGGCCGATCAGGTCCATGTGGACGAAATCCTCGAGCGGCTGGGACAATAGGCGCGGTGATGGGCAATCTTCTGATCACCTGGGCGCCCCTGCTCCCGCTTCCTGTCCTCGCCGGCATGGGCGCGCTGGGCATGCTGGTTCTCGCACTCGGCCTGCTGGCACCCCGACCGGGCCACCCGGCCCCGGGTCTGGCGCTCCGCGCGCTGGCGGTGGCGGGCATTCTGGTCGCGCTGGCCAATCCGTCCCTTATCCTCGAGGACCGGGAGGCCCTCTCCGATATCGGTCTGGTCATTGTCGATCGCTCGCAAAGCCAGTCCATCGGAGACCGGATGGCACAGACCGAGCGCGCGCTGACCGAACTGCGCGACTGGGCGGCAGACCGGGACAATCTGGAATTGCGGGTGATCGATGCGCCGCGGGTCAACGGTGATGCGGGCCGGCCAGCAGCGGGGCTGCGCGACGGTACCCATCTTTTTACCGCGCTCGAACACGCACTCGCCGATATTCCGCGCGAACGCTTCGCTGGCGCCCTGCTGATCACTGATGGGCGCATTCACGATGCCCCTGCCGATGTGGCGAAGCTGAACCTGACCGGCCCGGTCCACACCCTTGTCACCGGTGCGCGCGAGCAGGGTGACCGACGCCTGACCATCGTCCAGAGCCCGGGCTTTGGCATTGTCGGAGACGAAGTACGCCTGACCCTGCGCATCGACGAACCCCGCGCGGTGCAGGCCCGGCAGGCCCAGATCACCATTCGCCGTGACGGCGAGGCTCGCGGCCGCACCACGCTGGTGCCTGTTGGGGTCGATCACGCCATCGACATGATCGTGGATCGTGGCGGGCCAAGTGTCTTCGAAATCACGGTGGGCGAAGGCGAACAGGAACTCACCCTCGCCAACAACCGCGCCGTGGTCACCATCAATGGAATCCGCGACCGGCTGCGCGTGCTGCTGGTCTCCGGCGCACCCCATCCGGGCGAACGCACCTGGCGCAATCTGCTGAAAGCGGACCCTTCGGTCGATCTGGTGCATTTCACGATTCTGCGTCCACCCGACAAACAGGATGGCACGCCGGTGCGTGAGCTGAGCCTGATTGCCTTTCCCTATCGCGAATTGTTCGAACTCAAACTCAATGATTTCGACCTGATCATCTTCGACCGCTACCAGCGGATGGGTATCCTGCCCTCGGTCTATCTGCGCAACATCGCCAATTATGTCCAATCGGGCGGCGCGCTGCTGGAAGCCACTGGCCCGGAAATCACCCCGGCTGCCAGCCTGTATCGCACCGCGCTGGCCGCTGTCCTGCCCGGCGAGCCGACCGGCGATCTGATCGAGGCACCCTTCACGGCCGATGTGAACGCGACCGGACGTCGCCATCCGGTCACCGCGCATCTCACCGGCCTGCCCGCCGTGCCGGGCGATTCCCCGAACTGGGGACGCTGGTTCCGCCAGATCGACGCCCGCCCAAAATCGGGCACCGTGGTGATGGAAGGGGCGAATGAGCGCCCATTGCTGATTCTGGACCGGGTCGGTGAAGGCCGGGTCGGACAATTCCTCAGCGACCATATCTGGCTCTGGGCACGCGGCTATGAAGGTGGCGGGCCCCACAACGAACTACTCCGTCGCCTCGCTCACTGGTTGATGAAGGAACCCGAGCTGGAAGAAGACCGGCTGACCAGCTTCGTGCGCGGCGACACGATCGAGATCACCCGACGCAGTCTGACCCCTGATCCCGCGCCGGTCGTTGTAACCAGCCCAACCGGCAAAGAATCACAGATCGTTCTTGATGAGTTGGGGGACGGCCGGGCCTTAGGGCAGATCGCCGTCTCGGCGCCGGGCATCTATCATTTTGACGACGGCACCCGCACCACCGTCGCCGGGGTCGGTACCATCAATCCGATCGAATTCGCCGACGTCACCGCGACCGACCTGCTCCTGCGTCCCACAGCCGCATCCACCGGCGGCGGCGTCACATGGCTATCGGACAACGGCACCCCGGATCTGCGCTACAACCGGGCCGGCCGCGCTCAGGCCGATACGCCCTCGGGTGGCGGATCGGCCCGCTGGCTGGCCTTTCAGCGCAATGAGGCCTCAGCCGTGCGCGGGGTCCGGAACGTCCCGTTTCTGCCTACGCTTCTGCTACTGATCGTGATTGGTGGCCTGCTGGTCGGTGCCTGGCGCCGCGAGAGTCGCTAGTCCACAGAACCGTTCCCCCTTGATCGGATCGAGACATCATAATAAATTAACCACATGGTTAAATATAATATCGATCGCACATTCGAGGCTCTGGCGGACCCGACCCGACGCGCCATTCTGGCCCAACTAGCCACCGGCGAGGCCAGTGTCAGCGAACTGGCCGAACCTTTTGCGATGTCCCTGCCGGCCGTCTCGAAACATCTGAAAATTCTCGAACAGGCTGGCCTTCTCGAACGCCGCCGGGACGGACGCACGCTCTACTGTCGACTGGAACCCACACCCCTGAATGATGTCAGCGAATGGATCGCACGCCAGCGCGCCTTCTGGGAAGGCAGTCTGGATTCCCTTGCCCGCTATCTCGCGGTCGACGCCCAAGCCGGAGACATCAGAGATGACTAGCACCGCCGAAACAACCCGAGCCGCCGACAACACCCACACCCTGACCATGTCGCGAAAATTCCCTGTCCCGGCTCAGCGCCTGTTTGACGCCGGAGCATTCCCGAACAGACCTGTCGCTGGATGGGACCACGCACGGTTGACTGCCGGATCGATGCCTTGGACTTTCGCGAAGGCGGCCGATACGAAATCGTCATGATCTCGGACGAAGGCAATGAGTTTCCCGCACATGGCGTCTTCAACACGATCGATCCTTCAAAACATCTCTCCATGTCCTGGGCCTGGCAGCACGAAGGCATGATGCAGGGTGTCGAAACCTCTCTCGAATTGCGGTTCGAGAGTCTGGAGGAATTCCTGACCGGCTGACAAACCGTTCGAACTCCGAACATCAATCCTGCCACACATCTCGACAATGGACCGAAGCGGACCAATGTAACGCCCATCACGACAATCGCGGTGGCAATCAGGAGAATTCAAGATGGGTGTGATGATCGACGGTATCTGGCACGCCACCGAACCCAAAACCAACGGCAAGGACGGTGCGTTCAAACGTCCCGAAACCGCATTTCGCAACTGGATCACCGCCGACGGTTCCGCAGGACCAATCGGCGGAGGCGGGTTCAAGGCCGAGCCCGGTCGGTATCACCTCTATGTCTGTCATGCCTGCCCCTGGGCCCATCGGGCGATGATCTTTCGGGTCCTGAAAGGCCTCGAGGACGTCATTTCCGTCTCCGTGGTGCACTGGATCATGGCCGAGAATGGCTGGAACTTCGCAGATGGCGAAGGCGTGATTCCGGACCCGGTGATCGGCGCCGACTACCTGTATCAGCTCTATCAGCACGCTGACGCAAATTTCAGCGGCCGTATCACCGTCCCGGTCCTGTGGGATCTTAAACGCAACACCATCGTGAACAACGAATCCTCGGAAATCATCCGGATGTTCAACAGCGCCTTCAATGCCTTTGCAAAGCACCCGAAGCTGGATTTCTATCCCGAGGACCTGCACAGCGAGATCGAACCGATCAATAAGCGCATCTATCATACCCTCAACAACGGTGTGTACCGCTCCGGCTTTGCACGCTCACAAAAGGCCTACGACGCGGCGGTCACAGAGTTGTTCGAAACCCTCGACTGGCTCGAGGATCATCTCTCGACCCGGCGCTACCTTCTGGGCGAACAGCAGACCGAGGCTGACTGGCGTTTGTTCACCACCCTGCTGCGCTTTGATCCGGTCTATCACGGTCACTTCAAGTGCAATATCCGCCGCCTGATCGACTACCCCAATCTCTGGAATTACACCCGGGACCTTTACCAGACACCCGGCGTGACTTCGACTATCGACCATGGCCATATCCAGCGGCACTATTACGCCAGCCACGAAAGCATCAACCCGATGCGGATCGTGCCCCTGGGGCCGGTAATCGATTTCGAAGCCCCGAACGATCGAACCAGACTGAAAGCCGCCGCATGATTGAAATTCGCCCCTTCGACTCCCTTGGCCATGCCGATCATGGCTGGCTCAATGCGAAACATCATTTCAGCTTCGCCGAATACATGGACCCCGACCGCATGAATGTCGGACCACTGCGGGTCTGGAATGATGACACCATTGCGCCCCAGAGCGGGTTCCCGCCCCATGGTCATCGGGACATGGAAATCATCACCTATGTCCGACGTGGTGCAATCACCCATGAAGACAATCTGGGCAACAAGGGCCGGACAGAAGCGGGGGATGTACAGATCATGAGCGCGGGCACCGGCATCCAGCACTCCGAATACAACATGGAAGCCGAGACCACCCAGATTTTCCAGATATGGATCATTCCCAACCGCGACGGCCATGCTCCGCGCTGGGAAACCCGGAATTTTCCACGCGGCGAGAACACTGGCAAACTCGTGATGCTGGCATCCGGTCGTCCCGGAGATGAAAGCGCCGACATTCCGATCATCCATCAGGATGCCGCTCTGTTTGGAGCGAGCCTGACGGACGGTCAGCAGGTGACTCACGCACTATCCGACGGCCGCAAAGCCTATCTGGTGCCCTCCAGCGGTCGTCTGCGTATCAACGGCACGCTGGTCAATGAGCGTGATGGTGTTGTGATCAGTGACGAAAGCGAGATCGAGATCAGCGCTGAGGGCGACGCCGAGTTTGTTCTGGCCGACCTGCCCTAAAACGAAGAATTCGGCTCCTTGAGGAAGGCAACTTCTTCGGGCATTTTATCCCGCCCCAGAATCTCATTGCGGTGGGGAAAGCGGCCGAACCGAGCCACAATATCACGGTGCAGGACGGCGTATTTGAGGGTGTCATCGCCACCCTCGGCCCCCTCCTCAGCCAGGGACGAATACAAGGCAATCGACTGCTCCTGATCGGCCAGCACCTCACTGTGCATGAAGGGCATGTAGACAAATTTGCGTTCCGCGTGGTTGAGCGCGAGATCCTGACCATCCGTAATCATCTGCTTTGCCAGGGCCAGACCGCGAGAATCAGCAGACCAGGTCAGCGGGGAATTCCGATGGAGGTTCCGCGAGAACTGGTCGATCAGAATGATCTGCGCGAGCCGTCCACGCGTTGAATCCAACCAGTCCCTCAACCGGCCATGGCGCGCCGCTTCCGTGATTTCTCCGAAGCGCTCACGAATTTCATCGTCAAATACATCGGATTTTTCAAACCACTTGTCGGGACCGGATTCCTCGAACCAGAAACTCAGGACATCTTCAGGTGAAATCGTCATGCTTGCGCCTCCGGCGGGACAGTTCTGTTTCCTGACCGAAATTGATATACACGCAGAACTTTTTCGCCACCGGAATCACATGACCAACAAACTCAGCCGAGACTCCATACGCGACGGCGATGTCTATCGCATGTTGAAGGAACAGGAGTACGTTACCAATATCCGCCCCCTGACCGAGGCCGAACGCGACATCCTGCTCGACCGTTTCCTCGAAGACGCCCCGGCGGGACCTGTCTGGGTCTTTGGTTATGGTTCGCTGATCTGGAACCCGGCGTTTCGGCACACGGCCAGTCGCACCGCCCGGGGGTGTTTGGCTATCACCGTTCCTTCTGCATCAAGACGCCATTGGGTCGCGGCAGTCCCGAATATCCCGGTCTGGTTCTGGCGCTCGATGCCGGCGGATCGTGCAACGGGGTTGCATTTCGTTTGCCTGCCAAAAACATGCGCGAAGAACTGTCAGTGGTCTGGGCGCGTGAAATGGCGATCGCTGGCAGTTACCGGGCCGTCTGGGTGCGCGCGCAAACAGCCAAGGGCCCCATCAATGCCGTGACCTTCGCGATCAACCGCGACAGTGACCGATATGCCGGAAAACTGTCCGAAGAAGAACTTGTCGAACGTCTGGGTACCGCATCGGGCTATCTGGGAAGCTGTGCCGAATATCTCGAGAACACCGTGGCCCATATGCGCGAGCGCGGGATCCGGGATGCACAAATGTTCCGCCTGCAGCGTTTGGTAAGTGAACTCAATTCAGACTAGCTACTTAGCCTACGTTCCATCGGATATATCCTTGCTGACCAGACGTAGCTCAGCAACATAAAACGGCTTCTCGATCAGCAGTTTTGAGACGTGTGTCTCGTTTGAACCCCAATCGACGCAAGAAACGGCCAATGGTGATACTATTGTTCTGCACATAGATTTTGGCGGCTCGATTTGGAAAATGTTCAGCAACCAAATCATGAAGCTGGGCAATCACCCCTACCGCCAGAAATTTCAGGTAGTCTTCGGTGTGCTGGACATATTTCTTGTCATAACCCTTAAGGAAAGCGCGATCGATCGCAGAGGCGAACAAGACAATGGCTTCAGCAGATTCTGGCTTTCCACCCAAAGCGTCTGACTTTGCGATCAGATCAGCAGAAAAAGTATCGTCAAAAACCGCCGATCGCCCGAAATAAATGTTTTACTCAAACTGAGTGATTGGGATGGCCATACTAAAACCCACAAAACGGCGCCCCTTCGGAACAGAGCCCCTGAAAGAGATAGGTTGGGCACTTTCAAATCCAGAAATTAGTCCGGCGGGGTTTCGGAACAACAGGGTCGACAGCTTGTTTGCACGCACTATTGAGCGATTTCGGGCTTTCTTTTCTTCCAGAGTTCCCGCCCATGGCTGACCGACAAAACAGCGCACTTTGAGAATGCTTGCGACCTAGGCAAAACGATCATTCTTCGCATAAGTGAAAAGATCCGGGTCCAGATCCGGTCGTCTATGCAAGTGCAATGAATGATCTGCTTCATCAATGCGAATATATTCCTGAATCACCTCCAACAGACGCTGGCGCGTAATTTCCCGCATGGCGTCGCCGACGCCATTCCGACCGTAAACACGAACCAAAATGTATATCAACCAAATCGGCAATACTACCATTCCAGCGACGAACGCTATCTGCTCCATGACAACAGTTACCAAAGGCCCAAGGTTTTCAGGAATATTGGGGTAAGTTGAAAAAAGTAGGCCGAACCCAAATCCAACCGTAGCGAACAGAGCACCCGCAACCACGGCGTAGATCGCACTGGAACGTAGCGCAAGAAGCAGGCGCATAAGGGGAATTCGCACTCGATTCATCGCTCAAATGTGACTCGAAATACGGAGCTTGTGAAAAGATTCTAAGGAAACCTCAATGCACAATGTTTCGGAATCGAGCCTCACGAACACATATATGCAATCGCTGGCTGGGGCGGCAGGGTTCGAACCTGCGATCACGGGATCAAAACCCGATGCCTTACCACTTGGCTACGCCCCAATATCACTCAGCGTCGGCACTATATCGCGCGTGCGCTCGCGCATCGCAAGCCGTCACACCGACAAAGATCAATCGAAGCTCCGGTGAATATCGCCTTCCCGGCGCAGGAGCTCCAGATCGGCGGCGACCATCTCCTTGACCAATTGCGGGAAGGGCGTCGTGTGTTTCCAGCCAAGAACCCGTTCGGCCTTTGCGGGATCACCGAGCAGGACGTCGACCTCGGTCGGACGAAAAAAGCGCGGATCGATGGAAACGAGTTCCTCACCGGTCGCCTTGTCGAACCCGACCTCATCCACTCCTTCGCCGCGCCACGCGATCTCGCGTCCCGTCTCCGCAAAGGCCAGCTCGACAAATTCACGAACGGAATGGGTTTCCCCGGTCGCGAGAACAAAATCGTCCGGCGTGTCGTGCTGCACGATCCGCCACATGCCTTCCACATAATCCCGGGCGTGCCCCCAATCGCGGGTGGCATCGATATTTCCCAGATACAGCCGGGACTGCAAACCCAGCTCGATCGCACCCACTGCACGGGTGATTTTCCGCGTGACGAAGGTCTCGCCCCGGATCGGACTTTCGTGATTGAACAGAATGCCATTCGACGCGTGCATGCCATAGGCCTCACGATAATTCACCGTGATCCAGTAGCCATATATCTTGGCGGCCGCATAGGGGCTGCGTGGGTAGAACGGGGTCGTCTCGCTCTGGCGGGGCTCCTGAATTTTGCCATAGAGCTCCGAGGTGGATGCCTGATAATAGTGGGTCTTGTCTTCCATCTTGAGAATGCGAATCGCTTCGAGCATTCGCAGGGCACCCACCGCATCAGCATTGGCCGTGTATTCCGGTGTCTCGAAACTGACCTGCACGTGGCTCTGCGCGGCAAGATTGTAGATCTCGGTCGGCTGCACCTCCTGAATCAGGCGGATCAGATTGGTCGAATCCGTCATGTCACCGAAATGCAGATGGAAGTTCGGATCGGAGCCTTCGGGGTCCGGGTAGAGGTGATCAATACGACCGGTGTTGAAGGATGACGAGCGGCGTTTCACACCGTGAACATCATAGCCTTTTTCCAGCAACAGCTCGGCGAGATAGGCGCCATCTTGGCCAGTAACACCAGTGATGAGGGCGACGTCCTTTGCCATGTCCATACTCCAGCAATTGCGAGATGTGCGACCACAGAGCCGCTCGGTATAAATGTATGATTCGCGCGACTATACTTGTCCGCACAAACCGCACACAAGGACGCCATCGACCGCAAGACCCGTGAGGCCATTCGCAGCTACCAGCGCGAACTCAACATGAAGGTCGATGGCGAACCCAGCCTAGCGCTGCTCGCCCAGTTGCGTCAGGTCGCCGGCAACCAATAGGACACCCTCCGGACTGACCTGACGATCAGAATCCGGCGCGGGTCCGGGTCGGGCACACCCACCAGCCCGGATGTGAGTCTGAAAGCTGCGCTGCAGCGCGGGCACAGGATTCCGGACCGTCAAAAACTCCGAAACAGGTCGGGCCACTGCCGCTCATACGCGCCAGCCTGCAATCAACAAGACCCGATAACGCGGTCAGGACATCACCGATCTCCGGACAGAGATCGCATGCGGGCCGGGTCAGGTCATTTCGGCGGCCGGACACAATATCCAGATACGCCTCGGCATCGCCTGGGGGTTCAGGATCCGCCAGAGACACTGTCGTCATATCCGAATCCAGCAGCGCGTCAAACACCGATGCGGTGGACAAGGGCCGGTTTGGATTGACCAGCAACAGGTTCAGTTCCGGATCATCGGAACGCGGCACAATGACATCACCGATCCCACGCATCTCTGCCGTGGTGCCCAAGAGACAAACCGGAACATCCGCGCCCAGTTGCCCGGCAATGTCCCGCACCTGCGGGTCACCGACATCGGTTTGCCAGACCCTGCAGAGGGCACGAAGGACCGCCGCCGCATCGCTCGATCCGCCGCCGATTCCGGCGGCAACGGGAATGTTCTTTTCCAGAGTCAGGGTGACGCCGGGATCCCGTCCCAGTGCCGCAGCAAGCGTGCGTGCTGCCTGCAGACACAGATCTTCATCCGGATTGTCCGGCAGGAGCGTGGCAAAAGGCCCGGTGCGTTCAAGGAACAGACCCGCTGCAGGCTGCAGATGGAGCGCATCCCCAAACGCAGTGAAGACGACCAGACTTTCAAGGTCGTGATACCCGTCATTCCGGCGTCCATTCACCTGCAGGAACAGGTTGATCTTCGCCGGGGCGGGTTCGACGAAAGGCATCCAGGCATCATGAGCCGTCATTGCACGCGGGACCGCTAGATGTCGCGCTTCTTGCCCGGTGGCTCGGGGCTTGGTTCTTTCTTGCCGTCGAGCTTGAGACGCGTTTCCGCCTCGACATCCGGGTCCGGCTCCAGGGAAAGCACACGGTTCCACTGAAAACGTGCCTCATTCCGGCGCCCCACAATCCAATAGGCGTCGCCAAGATGATCGTTGATCACGGGGTCCCCCGGCTCCAGCGCCACCGCGCGTTCCAGCAGATCCACCGCCGCGTCATAGTCACCCAAGCGGTAGAGTACCCAACCCAGCGAATCCGTGATGTAGCCATCGTGGGGGCGCTTGGCGACCGCGGTCTCGATCATGGTCTTGGCGCGTTCCAGTTCGACGCCCTGCTCCACCCAGCTGTATCCCAGATAGTTCAGGACAAGCGGTTGATCGGGTTCCAGTTCCAGCGCACCGAGGAAATCCTGCTCGGCCCGCTCCCAGCGCTTGGCCCGTTCCAGGGCAATGCCGCGCGTATAGAGCAGCTGCCAGTCGGCATTTCCACCCAGACGGTCATAGGCGCGATCATAGGCTTCGATGGCCTCGTCGAAACGCTTCTCGATCCGCAACACATCCGCCAGAGACCGCATGACATCCGAACGGTCCACCCGCTCCTCCACCATGTCGTTCAGAATGGCGATGGCTTCCTCGCTCTGTTCCTGACCATGCAGGGCATCCGCAATGCTCAGACGCGCATACCATTTATAGGGCGTGTCCTGCCCGATCTGTCGGTAGACCTCGATGGCAAGATCGTCACGCTGACGAGCTTCCAGCAGCTGGCCCAAGGAATAAAGTGCAGTGGGATTTTCCGAATCGAGGCCCAAAGACAACCGCACGAACATCAGCGCCTCGGTGCGCAACCGTTCGCGGTTGAGCAAACCGGAAATATTGCGAAACACCTCCGCCGCACCCTGTTCGACCCGTGGCGATGATCCGCATGGGCTCCGCATCGCCATTCACGACTTGCTGCACCAGCTCAACCAGCAGCGTGTCAGGGTTCTGACCCACAAAGGTCTGTACCAGCGCACGGGCTTCTTCGGACTTGTCCGTGCGCATGAGGAAACGCGCGAAGGACTCAACGAGTTGCAGCGAAGGCCGACCATTGGATTTCTCGAGTGCCAAACGAAAGGCCGCTTCGGCGCGGGTCACCTCGCCTCCCAGATCGGCAATAACGGCCTGATGCAGACCGGCAATCGGTTCCAGGCCTGCCTGCCCCGCCAGTTCCTGAAGCTCGAGCAGCGCCGTGTCGGTCTTGTCCTGCCCCGCCAGCGCCCAGGCCTTGAGCAATGGCGCCAGAATGCCATTGACCCCGGCGGCCGTGATATCCGCGGGAAGTGCAGCGGCGTCTTCGTACCGCCCGTCCCGCAACGCGCTGACATAAAGGGTGTAAATCGCAAGCGGGTCCGCCGGATTGACTTCGATCACATCCCGGGCAAGTGCCGCAGCCTTGTCCAGACGCCCGGCGCTGACCATCAGCAGATGCGCGCGTCGGAGCGAGGTCTCCGTCTCGGGGACCTGATCGAAGATTTCCGAGGTCATGTCCGCGGCCGCCACCAGATCGCCCACGACCTCGGCGTGACGCGCGGCGAGAAACCGACCCGCGATCGTCGAACCCGGGGTCAGAGCCGGCCCCATGATGTCGGGTTGCAGCCCCGGGACACCTTCCGGCCCCGACGTCGCCGCCTGAACGGTAAGAGCAGAACCCGTCATCAGCGCCAAACCCAGCAGGGCGGCGGTACGGGAGATTCTCGAAGGGCTGCTCATGAATTTCACTCGTTCGTTTCCGGTGTCGACCCATCCAATTTAGCGATGCCCGGCACCCACCGCCATCACACGTTGTTGTGACGCGCACGGACCGGTCCCGACTGGACTACATATTGGGATAATTCGGGCCGCCGCCCCCCTCCGGTGCCACCCAGACGATATTCTGGGTCGGATCCTTGATGTCGCAGGTTTTGCAATGGACGCAGTTCTGGGCGTTGATCTGCAGGCGCGGATTCAGCCCGTCATCGTCGCGAACGATCTCATAGACCTGAGCCGGGCAGTAACGCTGCTCGGGGGCACCATAAGTCGCCAGATTGACCGCAATGGGCACATCCGCGTCCTTCAGGGTCAGATGGGGCGGCTGGTTTTCCTCATGATTGGTGTTGGAAATATACACCGAGGACAACCGGTCGAAGGACACCTCTCCATCGGGCTTGGGATAGTCGATGGGGCTGTGCTTGTCCTTCGGCTCCAGCGCGGTGTGGTCCGCATGCCGGTGGGACAGGGTCCAGGGCGCGCGACCGCACAGCAACACCTGATCGAGACCCGAGAGCAGAGTCCCCAGCCAGAGACCGAACCTGAAAGACGGCCGGAAATTGCGCGCCTGCCAGAGTTCACGATAGGCCCAGGATTCGCGAAAGGCGGACACGAACCCGTCCAGGGTGGCTTCAGGCGCACCGTCGCCGGCCTGAGCGATCGCCTCGGCCGCGGCTTCAGCGGCCAGCATGCCGGACTTCATCGCCGTATGAGTGCCCTTGATCTTGGGCACATTCAGCGTTCCGGCCTCGCAGCCAATCAGTGCCCCGCCGGGGAAGACCATCTTCGGCAGGGACTGCACACCCCCTTCGTTGAGTGCGCGCGCGCCGTAGGAAATGCGCTTGCCCCCCACGAATGTCGGGCGGATGGCCGGATGGGTCTTGAAGCGCTGGAATTCGTCAAAGGGCGAGAGATAGGGGTTCTTGTAATCCAACCCGACCACATAGCCGACCGCCACCTGATTGTCCTTAAGATGGTAGAGAAAGGAGCCGCCATAAGTGTCGCCGGGCAGCGGCCAGCCGGCCGTGTGCACGACCAGCCCGGGCTGGTGCTGTTCAGGCGGGACCTGCCACAATTCCTTGATGCCGATGCCGAAGGTCTGGTCCTCGCACTCGTTGCGCAGATCAAACTGCGCCATCAACTGCCGGCCCAGATGCCCGCGGCAGCCTTCGGCAAAGAAGGTATAGGCCGCATGCAGTTCGATCCCGGGCGTATGATTGGCCGTCGGTTCGCCATCCGCCCCGATCCCCATATCACCCGTGGCGACCCCGCGAACGCGACCGGCCTCATCGAACAGGACTTCCGAAGCCGCAAATCCGGGATAGATCTCCACCCCCAGCGCCTCGGCCTGCTCGGCCAGCCAGCGACACAGATTGCCGAGCGAAATGATGTAATTGCCGTGGTTTTTCAGCGGCGGCGGCAAAATCGCAGTGGGTACAGAGGTGGCGCCCCCGGCGCGCAAAAACAGAAACTTCTCATCAGACACCGCCGTGGTGACGGGAGCACCCAGATCGCGCCAGTCGGGCAGCAACTCGTCCAGCGCCCGGGTTTCGAGAACCGCGCCCGAAAGAATATGCGCCCCGACCTCCGAGCCTTTCTCGAGAATACAGACACCGATCTCGCGCTCCTGTTCGGCGGCGATCTGCTTCAGGCGCATGGCAGCAGCGAGGCCCGATGGCCCGGCACCCACGATCACGACATCGTAGGACATAGTTTCGCGTTCGTTTGCTTCTTCGCTCATGCTAGACATCTCCACAACCCGACTTCATGCGACCCAAAAGAACCATGACGAACGCCGAAGCACAACCGAACAGCGACCCCGCCGCAGATTATATGCAGCCGGAAATGCGACGGGATTCTGCGCCGGCTCTGCGAGGTGGCCATGGCCCACGCCGCTGAACGCGCCGAGTTGCTCGCCGCCCTGCGCTGGCAGGTTGATGCGGGGGTGGATGAAGTGATTCTCGATTCTGCCGTCGACCGCTTTGCCGAAACTGCCCGCGCCCCCGCGGTGGCGCCCGCCATGGTGCCGAAAATCGACGTCGCGCCAGCTGCGCCCGCCGCTGCGAGCACTTCCGAAACAAGCCCGGCACGCGCAGAACCCGGCCGCACCGTACCGCCCCTCGCCACGGCCGATCATGTCAATCAGGATGCGCGAACCCAGGCGGCGGCCTGCGCCGATCTGCCCGCGCTCCGCAAGATCCTGTCCGAGTTCGAGGGCTGCCCCCTCAAGACCACCGCGACCCATCTGGTCTTTGCCACCGGCACCCCCACAGCCGATCTGATGCTGATCGGCGAACCGCCCGGGCGGGAGGAAGACCGTCAGGGCAAACCCTTTGCCGGTCCCGGCGGAGACCTGCTCGACGCCATGCTCGGGTTTGTTGATCTGGACCGGGCGACCAGTGTCTACGCAACCAATATTCTGCCCTGGCGCCCGCCCGGGGACCGCCAGCCCACACCTGCGGAGACAGCGGCCTGTTTGCCCTTTCTCGAGCGCCATATCGCTCTGGTCGCACCGCGCGTTCTGGTGTTTCTCGGAGGCACCGCCGCCAAGGCACTGTTGAACCGGAACGAAGGCATCGCCCGGCTGCGCGGCAAGTGGCACGACTACCATTCTCCCGCGCTCGAAGCAGCGGGGCTCGCGCCCATCCCTGCCATGGCAACCCTGCACCCGGCCTCCCTGCTGCGCCAATCCGCCCAGAAACGTTCGGCCTGGCTCGACCTTCTGGCCGTCCGGGAAAAACTCGATGCGCTGAAAACCGCTTCTGGAGATTAACGAATTGTGAAGCCCTGCCGCTTCAACTTGCCCGCGCGACCAAACGGGCTGTATGAAGGCCCGGCAATCTGGACGGACATATGAGCAGACCCATTTTCCGGACCCTTGTTTCGATTGCCGCACTGGCCATCATCACGGGATCCACAATCGCCGGGGCGCAGGAGCCCAAGCCCCGCCCGCTGGAAACCGCGCTTGTCGGCCCGGCGACCTTCCTGATTCCGGGAATAGGCACGGTGGAAGGCGTTCTCTCGACAGCCGATGCGGCGCGCTACAAGCGCATATTCAAACTCCATGAAAACGGCGACTGGCGTTCAGCCCAGCCCATCATCAAACGCCTAAATGACCGACGCCTGATGGGTCATGTCCTGGCACTTAAATACCTACATCCCACCAAATACCGCTCGCGCTTCACCGAGCTTCGCGACTGGCTGCAGGACTATGCCGATCACCCCCAGGCACGGCGCATTCATCGGCTTGCCGTGCTGCGCCAGCCCAAAGGCGTCCGCGCACCGGCACCGCCGATCGTCCATACCCCCACCGTCCGGGGCGCATCGGTGCGGACGGCCTCGGAAGGCCGCCCCCTCTATGATCGTGCCCGGACCCGGGCTGGACGCAGCGTGCACAGCGAAATTCTGCGCCGCGTGTCCCGCGGCTGGCCCACTGGCGCCCGGGAAATTCTCAAATCAAAACGCGCGATCCAGAATATGGGTCCGGTGCAGATCGCCCAGGCCTGGCGGTCGATCGGACAGGGCTATTTCCGAGCCGGCAAGGATGAAGCAGCCCTCGAAGCAGCCATGGCCTCCCATGCCGCATCCCCCGGTGACGCCCCCCTAGCCTATTGGTGGGGCGGTCTTGCCGCCTGGCGACTTGGAAAGATGGACGAAGCCGAGTCCCTGTTCGGTGAGCTGGCCCGCGCCTCACGGGCGTCCGATTCCCTGATCGCCGCTGGTGCATTCTGGGCCGCACGCGCGGCGCTCGCCAACGGACATCCCGGGAACGTCACCCCTTATCTTGAAATCGGGGCGCAACACCCACGCAGCTTCTATGGGCTGCTGTCCCACCGGACGATCGGCGACACCGATTCCTTCAGCTGGCAGAAACCGGATCTGAGTCTGGCCGCGTTCCGCGATATCGCCGAAAACAAGATCGGGAGCCGCGCCATCGCCCTGCTGCAGATCACGCGGAACATGACGCGGAGCGTGAACTGCTGAGCCTGTCCGCCGCCACACCAGCGCTGCGCGATGATGTGCTGGCCCTGGCAAGCCATGCCGGACTTGCCGGCGGTGTCGCTGAAACTGTCGAGCCACGCGCCCGCGGATGTCCGGCTCGCAGCCGCCTACCCGGTCCCGTCCTGGAAACCGGACAGCGGATATGCGATCGATCAGGCACTCGTCCTCGCATTCGTCCGTCAGGAATCCGCTTTCAACCGCCGCGCCGAAAGCGCGCCGGCGCGCGGGGCTGATGCAACTGATGCCGCGCACGGCCAGTTATCGTCGGCGGCGAACGCGCCCTGCATGGCCGTGGCAAATACGGCTCTTCGAACCCGATCTCAATCTTGAGCTGGGACAGCGCTATATCCAGCAGCTTCTGTCTCAACAAGAACATCTCCGGCGATCTGTTCCGGCTGGCCGCGGCCTACAATGCCGGCCCGGGCAATCTGCGCAGCTGGGAACGCGCATTCGACATGGCGATGACCCGTTGCTGTTCATCGAAAGCCTGCCGTCGCGCGAAACACGCAATTCGTCGAGCGCATCCTGACCAATCTCTGGATCTACCGCAGACAGTTCGGGCAGGCCGCCCCCTCCCTCGACGACATCGTGGCCGGACGCTGGCCCGTATATCGACCGCAGGATTCCGATGGCCGCTGACAAAGATCCCGCGCATTCCGCCCGGTCCGGATCGCGGTCCTGACGGTGTCCGACACCCGTACACGGATGATGACAAATCCGGCGACACACTTGCTACGCGGATCACCGAAGCCGGACATGAATCTGGTCGCGCGGGACATCGTCGGACGACCGCGCCGCCATCGCGGATCGGTTTCGCAGTTGGGCGCATGACGCCAATATCGAAGTGTCATTTCGACCGGCGGCACCGGCGTGACCGGCCGGGACATCACCCCCGAAGCGCTCTCCGATGTGTCCGAAAAGCGCATCGACGGGTTTGGCGAATTGTTTCGCTGGATCAGCTATCAGAAGATCGGTACCTCGACGGTGCAGTCCCGTGCCGATGCCGGGGTTGCTCCATGGCACCTATATCTTCGTGCTGCCGGGATCACCCGGTGCCTGCCGGGACGGCTGGGACGACATCCTGAAAGACCAGCTCGATATCCGCCACAAGCCGTGCAATTTCGCCGAGCTGCTGCCGCGGTTGCGCGAGCACGAAACCGACGCATAGCGGGACACACGTGACCGCAGGACCAGACCGACGAACAGATTGCCGGACTTCTCCACACATCGGGCATCGCGCGGGGAATTTCTCCCGAGCGACTGACGGTTCTGTCGACCAAGGGCATCTCCCACGATCACTGGCGGATCGGCGAGACCGGCCTGGTGCTGCGCATTCCGCGCATGAACCAGTGGGGCCTGGACCCCGAAGCTGCGCTGACCTACCAGGCACACCGCCTTCCACTCGCAGCCACCAAGCGGGCACACGCCGCGTTGCATCGAGACCCTGTCTCCCTCGATCGCCCTGCCCCGCGGGGCACTGATTGTCGAGGAAATCCTCGGGCGCGCGCCGACCTGCCGCGATGATCTTGCGGCCATCGCGGATGCGCTCGCGGCCCTGCACAGCCATGCCGTTGCCTGACGATGAGACCCTGCGCCGCTGCAGGTTCATCGCAATCCGGTCTCATCGACCCTGCTCGTCATCGAAGAACAGGCGGCATCTCTGGCACGGCCAGGCTCGATCCGGAAACCCTGACCGCAATCCGGGAAGACCTCGACTGGGCCCGTCACTTCGCAAGCCGGGGAGAACCGGATTTCGCATTGTGCTTGTCGGCACCGACACCCATCCGGGAAACTTTCTGATCGACCCCACGGGCAAGGCCTGGTTTGTCGATCTGGAAAAATCGCTCTATGGCGCCGGCACCGATCGATCTGGCCCATGCCACCCTCGCGACCTCGACGGGTGGGATCCGGATTGCCGGGCACGCCCCACCGGCGGATGTGAAGAGTTCTACCAGCGCTATCTCGAGCTGGCAGGACCGGACGTGCCGCCGAACTCGGTCCCTGGCTCCTGCCGCTGCGGCGGCTCACCTGGCTGCGCACCATCACCTGGTTTGCGCGCTGGCAGGCCGAATGGTCCGACACGCAGATCATGCGGCCATGCGCGATTCGAAAGATGCGGCCCACATCAATGCCCATGTCGAACAGTCGTTTCGACCGGATCCGGAAAGCAGCCTGCGGCGCAGACTGGCTGCGCCGAACTGTCTCACTGACAGTATTTCAGGAACTCGCTGCACGCTCATAAGTTCTTGTTTTGTTCTTATTGCGGAGTATGGCTTCCACATGAACAAGATCATCGACCAACATACCCCTCAGACGGCGGGCTACGCCACGCTTCGCCGGATCGCAGTCCGATCGCCACCGGCCGGGCGAGGCGCCATTTCGAATCGCACCGGCCGTTTCGAGCGCCTGAACGCCACGGCGTTGACGATGGCTGGCGCCCGGACAAAGCGCCGAAGACGATCCCAGCCCCGCGTCTGGACACGACGGTCACCTTCGACCGAAGCCGCAAACGATCATCGCGCGAAACGATTCGCCGGACCTCCCGTTCGACCGTTCGATCAACGCCTATCGGGGCTGCGAGCATGGCTGCGTCTATTGCTTTGCCCGCCCCACCCATGCGTGGCTCGGCCTGTCACCCGGACTGGATTTCGAGACGCAACTCTTTCGCGAAATCCGAATGCCGCGGAACTGCTGGACCCGCGAACTGGCGCAAGCCCGGGATATCAAGCCGCGCGCCATCGCCATGGGCACCAACACCGACCCCTATCAGCCCGTTGAACGACGGCTGAAGGTCACGCGCTCGATCCTCGAGGTGCTGGCCGCCCATGATCACCCGGTCACGATCGTGACCAAGAGCGGGCTGGTCACCCGCGACCTCGACATCCTTGCCCCGATGGCGGCCAAGGGGCTGGCCACCGTGTGGCGTTTCGGTCACCACGCTGGACGGCGAACTGGCGCAGAACATGGAACCGCGCGCCGCACGGCCCGAGCGACGGCTGGAGACCATCCGGATGCTCGCAGCAGCGGGCCTGCCGGTCACGGTGATGGCCGCGCCGATGATCCCGGCCCTGAACGACCATGAGCTCGAGGCCATTCTCATTCGCGCCCGTCAGGCCGGCGCCACCCATGCCAGCTACATTCTTCTGCGCCTGCCGCTCGAACTGAAGGATTTGTTCGAGGAATGGCTGGCCACCCTATCCCGACCGGAAAGCAGCGCGTGTCTGAGCCGCCTGCGCGAAATGCGGGGCGGCGAACTCTACAAGAGCGGTTCGGCGAACGCATGCGCGGGCAGCGGCCAGGATGCAAAGCTGCTTGCGGAACGCTTCGCGATCGCCGGTCGCCAGCAGGGCTATTCCACGGAGCCGACTTGCTCGACGCGCAACAATTCAGCAAAGCGACGCGCGAGCTCCGACGCCACGGCCAGTTGAATTTGTTCGCGGAGAACCGGACTGAATTCACACCGTCACGCGTTGTGCTAGCGTGCGGCACAATGCTTACGAACCATGAATTGCTTCCCCTCACATCGTTGTCCCTGTCGCGCTGTCTGCGGCATTTTCTTCACCCGCCTGAAACAACCCGCCGTCGTCGGCTACATCATCGCCGGATTTGTCCTCGGCCCCTCCGGGCTCGGACTGGTCGAGAACGAGGAAAGCATCGGCCTTCTGGCCGAGCTGGGGATGCTGCTGCTCCTCTTCGTCATCGGCATGGAGCTGAGCCTTCGGGCGTTCCGCCAGATCTGGAAGATCGCCGTCACCACCGTCGTGCTGCAGACGCTCGGCGCAACCGCTCTGGTCTGGCTGATCGGGCAATGGCAGGACTGGCCGTACCGCGGCATCGCGCTGCTGGCGTTCGTGCTGGCGCTGTCGAGCACCGCGGTCGCCGTCAAGATGCTCGAAGATATCGACGAACTGCGCACCCGGACCGGCCAGATCACGGTCGGCATCCTGATTGCCCAGGATCTTGCAGTCGTCCCGATGATCCTGCTGCTCGACTGTCGCAGACGGCGCCGAATTCATGCTCTTCGCCGTCGGGCGGATTGCCTGTCGGTCGGCTTCCTGCTGGCATTGATCATCTTCCTGAGCCGACGCAGCGCCTGAATATTCCGATTCCTGAGCCGACCGAGGGGCACTAAGGATCTGACCCCGCTGCTCGGGCTGGTCTGCTGCTTCGGTGCCGCGACGGTCTCCGGACTGCTCGGCCTGTCGCCGGCCTATGGCGCCTTCCTGGCCGGGCTGACCATCGGCAACAGCAATCTTCGTGTCGGCATGCTGGACATGGTGATGCCGATCCAGAGCGTGTCTGATGATGGTGTTCTTCCTGTCGTCGGCCTGCTGATCGACTGTCCGCTGATCTGGGACAATCTCGGCATCATCATCCTGATGCTGTTGATCGTCACCGTCGGCAAGACCGCCATCAACCTGTCGATCTTTCGCCGCGCTGCGCCAGCCCTGGGCGCAGGCACTTGCTGAGCGCGTTGATTCTCGCCCAGGTCGGTGAATTTTCCTTCCTGCTCGGCAATGTCGGGCTGCAGCGGGGCATCATTCGAGCGAGGAATTCCGGATCATCCTGTCGGTCACCGCCCTGTCGCTGGTGATCTCGCCCCTCTACATGAACGCGATCCGCCGGCTGCATCGCGCCGCACGTATCCAGCGTGCCTCGATCCGCTATGTCTTCCGCGTGGCGTTCGGGCGGGAGGCCGACTGGACCAAGGACCGGCACGTGCGCACCGGTCTCCGACTCCACGTCTCGGTCCCCGACGGTGTCAAGCGTTGTCGTCCCCGAACGACAAACGGCTGGGACGGCGCAAACCACGCACCGGCAATCGGACTGACCGGCGCGCATGCTGGAAGCCGGCACCACGAAGTGATCGCCGGGGTCGATGAAGCCGGCCGCGGCCCCTGGGCCGGGCCGGTCGTGGCGGCCGCCGCCATCCTGAGCGCCGAGAGCAGTCGCGCCCTGCGAACGCGCCGGGGTCAATGATTCCAAAGCGCTCAGCAAGGCCGCACGGGAACGTTGCTTCGAGATCATCCGCGAAGAGAACGCGGGGACATCTGTGGCTGTCGATCGAGGCCGCCGAGGTCGAAATCGACGCGCACAATATTCTTGCAGCGCCACATTGCGGGCCATGACCCGGGCCGTCACCGCCCTGCCCGTTGCGCCAGCCCGCGCCTGATCGACGGCAACCAGCTGCCCGAAGCTTCCATGCCCCGGCGAGACGGTGGTGCGGGGGGATTCCAAAATTCTGTCGATCGCAGCGGCATCCATCGCGGCCAAGGTCACCCGCGACCGGCTGATGGCGGCGCTGGCGCGCGACCATCCCGGCTATGGCTGGGAACGCAATGCCGGCTATGGCACGGCCGAGCATCGCGGCGCGCTCGAATCCCTCGGCGTCACCATTCATCACCGCCGCAGCTTCGCACCCATACGCGAAATTGCTCGCGCGCACCCCAACATCTCGTTAACCGGCTGACTCCAAACACTAAATCGGCCCCGGCGCGAATTTCCGATTGACGCTGAGTCCCGAGTTGGTCATCGTCCGCGCCCATGCGAACCCCTGGCCAAGGTCGCAAAGGCACCGACGTGCCTTTGCGCAATGTGATTCTGAAAGGCGACTGCATCGAGCAGCTGTCCGCGCTGCCGGACGCCTGCATCGACGTGGTCTTTGCCGACCCCCCGTACAATCTGCAGCTGTCGGGCGAGCTCACCCGTCCGAACAATTCACGCGTCGACGGGGTCGACGATGATTGGGACAAGTTCGACGACCTGGCGGCCTATGACGAGTTCAGCCGCGCCTGGCTCGCCGAGGTGCACCGCGTCCTGACTCCCAACGGCGCGCTCTGGGTCATCGGCAGCTATCACAATATTTTCCGTGTCGGCGCGGCGCTGCAGGATCTCGGGTTCTGGATTCTCAACGACGTCGTCTGGCGCAAGACCAACCCGATGCCCAACTTCCGTGGTCGGCGTTTCACCAACGCCCATGAGACGATGATCTGGGCGGCCAAGAGCCAGAAGCTCGAAATACACATTCAACTACGACGCCATGAAGGGCCTGAACGACGATCTGCAGATGCGCAGCGACTGGCTGCTGCCAATCTGCAACGGCAGCGAGCGGATCAAGGGCGACGATGGCCGCAAGGCGCATCCGACCCAGAAGCCGGAAGCCCTGCTGCACCGCGTCGTGCTCGCCTCGACCCGGGTCGGCGACGTGATCCTCGACCCCTTCTTCGGCAGCGGCACCACCGGCGCCGTCGCCAAACAGCTCGGCCGCGATTTTATCGGCATCGAACGCGACCCGGATTAT
>CALSML010000003.1 GCA_943787445.1 uncultured Alphaproteobacteria bacterium | reverse complement strand
ATGTCGTCCTGCAGTGCATCGGACAGCTGGGTCACCAGATCATTGGCAATCTGACCCGAAATCGCACGGGCGAGTTCTTCACGCTGGGGATCGTTCGGATCGGCGGCTTCGATGCCAATCAGCTTGCCGACCGCAGCACCGGCTGCGACAGGAAGCGAGATGACGTCGCCTTCTGCGGCCTCGAACAACGGATTGATCAGGTCCAGCGGCACAGTTGCGCCTTCCCCGGTTCGATCAAAGGCAGGGGAGCGCTCAAACCGACCGCCAAATTCACTCGCCAGGGCTTCCAGGCTCTCGCCGGTCTTCGCGCGTTCTGCAATTTTACCTGCCGTGTCATCAGCGATGCTGCGCAGCTGATCATCTTTCCAGGCATCAACAGCGATATTGCGAACTTCACTCATCTCTGGAATTCGAGGGGCATCGATGCGATCAAGGCGGAGGATAGAAAAGCCGCCCGCCTGACTTTCGATAACCTCGGTCGCGTCGGTTTTCTGCATTTCGAACAATCGAGACACCAATTCAGTGGGTAGGGCCGGTTCGGAATCCGCAGCGCTGCCCTCTAGCTGGCCATTGCGTGCGATACCGTCCAGCCGCAACGTCGTCATATTGCTGTCGCGGGCCACGGCATCAATGGTGCTGCCAGCCGCAAGACCGTCTTCAACATCGTTCAGGACATCGAATATCCGGTCGATGGATTCTTCACGGGCCAGTTCTTCACGAATGCCATCCCGCGCTTCGGTAAACGGAATGGTGCGTCCCGGGTGATGTTTGAAACTTCGATCAGGTGCCAGCCCAAAGAGCTTTCAACGGGGTCGCTGATCTGGCCAGTAGACAATGCAAAAGCGGCATCGGCAAGTTCGGAAAGTGCTATATCACCCCGTCCAACAGTACCCATATCAACGGGGGGAAGCCCGGAGACCTCTTCCGCAGGCCTCTGCGAGTGACTTTCCGGCACGGATCAAAGCAAGAGCACGCTCTGCATCTTCACGCGACAGCAGACTTGCCTGCATCACATCCCGGGTTTCGGGAACCTGAAAGTCATTAATCCGGGACTGATACGCGTCCTCGATATCTTCGCTCGGAATGACGATGGATTTGGCCAGAGTTTCCGCATCCAGACTGGCAACGGTGGCACTCCGGAACTCGGGAGTCTCAAAGCTGTCTCGATATTCTGATAAAACGCGCCGAGCTGTGCTTCATCGGGGTCTGGGGCTGATGAAATTGCACCGGCCGGGATCGTCACGATATCGGCGATGCGGCGCTCTGCACGGCGCCCATGGATGGCATCCCGGAGGATAACCGGCGCTGTGATGGCGTTCTGGATGGTCCCGATATACTGGCTGCGCAGGAGATCGAGCTGAACCTGATTGACAAAATCGGCTTCGCTGAGACCCTGGTGCTGCAGGGTGGCTTCAAACTGCGCGCGGCTAAAGCGGCCGGCTGCGTCCTGGAATTGCGGCAAACTGCGGATCGCATCGGCAGCTGCACTGGTTGAGGCTGCCACACCAAAATTCTGTGCAGCCTGATCAAATAAAGATTGCGAGGCCAGACGCGCGATTGTGCGATCCAGCAGGCCGATATTGATGGCCGTCTGGGTGTCGAGGCGCTGGCCAGTTCGTTGGCTGACCTGCTGCACTTCCTGATTGAATTCACGTCCGACCTGATGGACCGTAAAGTTCTGTTCACCAACTTCCAGCACGGAGTTCGGGCTGCCGCCTCCGCCGCCATGGCCGCCGCCACCGCCGAAATCTGTTCCGAAGAACAACACGAACGTGAGAGCCAGGGCACCAAGAATGATCTTCATCACCCAGCTTTTGGAGGCATTTCTTAGCGCTTCCAACATTATGTTTTCACCATTTTCGTTCGTGTGATTAGGGGCACCGCAGGCGGCGCATGATAGTGATCGTGTTCGAGTGCCTCAAGCACCGGGGAGGTTGTCCCTCAATGGCGATATTGGCGCAAGCCGGACGCGTGTGTTAGATCACGATAAGTGTGATGTAACGACATGCAATTCCAGAAAAAAGCAACATTTTGGTGAAGAGATGGCCGTGCAGAAGAAGCTGATCGCCGGGAACTGGAAAATGAACATGCTGCATATGGATGCGGCGGCGTTGGCGCGTGAAGTGGTCGCGGCGCGGATAGCGGCACCATGCGATCTGCTGTTGTGCCCGCCCTCGACGCTGATTTCCTGGGTTGCGGAGACGGCAAGCGGCAGCGTTGTTGCCGTCGGCGGACAGGACTGCCACGAGGCAGACAGCGGCGCATTATACCGGTGATGTCTCGGCCACGATGGTGCGCGATGCCGGAGCCAGTCACGTTATTCTTGGGCATTCGGAGCGACGGCACGGACTGGGCGAGACCGATGAACGCGTCCGTGCCAAAACCGAAGCAGCCCATGGCGCCGGGCTGGTGGCGATTGTTTGCATTGGCGAAACCGAAGAACAGCGTGATGCGGGCGAGACCCTGGATGTACTTTCAAGCCAGCTTGATGGTTCGCTGCCGACTGGAGATAACGGCTTTGCAGTGAATGGGAAGGACACAGTCATCGCCTATGAGCCGGTTTGGGCGATCGGCACGGGCCGGACCCCGACTGTGGATGAGGTGCAGGCGGCGCACAGGCCATATTCGTGCACATCTGACAGCCAGCCTGGGTGAACGAGGCCGAGGATATCCGTATCCTCTACGGCGGTTCCATGAAGCCGGAAAACGCCGCGGATTTGCTTGCCATCGAGAATGTCGATGGCGGATTGATCGGTGGCGCAAGCCTTTCTGCGGATAGTTTTCTGGCGATAGCTGCCGCAGCGCCGGCCTGAGTTGCTGCATCACAAAATGCCGATGTCTTCATTTGGGGTGGAATTGCACGCCGCAACGGACTAAATACCGGCTGAACGAGGGCGCTGTATTCGTGAAGCGCTGCTCCATTTCTGAAAGACGATCTCAAAATGGAAACCATTATTCTGGTCATTCACCTGCTTATCGGGCTTGCGCTCGTCGGCGTGGTGCTTATGCAGCGCTCTGAAGGCGGCCTTGGCGGCCTCGGCGGCGGCGGTGGTGGCGGTGGCGGCGCCAGCGGCGGCATGGGCGGACTGCTAGGCAATCGCACGACGGCAAATCTGCTGACCCGTGCCACAGCGGTGCTGCGCGGCACTTTTCATGACCACAAGCATTTCGCTGGCCATTCTGGCTGGCAGCACCGGTGGATGGATCAATCGTCAACGAAACACCGGGTGCGCCTCATAGTGACACCATGACACCGGTGCCAACCTTGCCGGCGACACCCATCCGTTCCAACATCGGAATAGGCCGCAATGGCCTCCGAGTCGAAATTCAAAGGCGACCTTTCGGGTCGCCTTTTTCACGCCAAGTATCGGTAACTCAACGGCTTGCGGGCTGTGGACGAATCCGGTTTGGCGCAAGCGCATCAAATTGAGTAAAAGTGGGCATGGCGACACGGTTTATTTTCATCACTGGCGGTGTCGTTTCCTCTCTGGGTAAGGGTTTGGCGTCGGCCGCGTTGGGCGCGCTTCTCCAGTCTCGCGGATATCGTGTCCGCGTGCGTAAACTGGATCCCTATCTCAACGTAGATCCGGGAACGATGAGTCCATTCGAGCACGGCGAGGTCTTCGTCACCGATGACGGTGCCGAAACTGATCTCGATCTGGGGCATTACGAACGCTTTACCGGCGTCGCGGCGACCCAGTCCGACAATGTGACCACAGGGCGCATCTATTCAGATGTTCTGGGCCGTGAACGACGCGGTGACTATCTCGGGGGCACCGTTCAGGTGATTCCCCACGTGACCGACGCGATCAAGAAATTCGTCACGGCGGATCTGCATGGCGAGGATTTCGTGATTTGCGAGATCGGCGGCACCGTGGGCGATATTGAAAGCCTGCCGTTTCTGGAAGCCATCCGTCAGCTGGGCAACGAACTGGGCACCGAGCGCGCGATGTTCGTGCATCTGACATTGGTGCCGTATCTTGCTGCACTCGGGTGAGCTGAAGACCAAACCGACTCAGCATTCCGTGATGGAACTACAGCGTGTCGGCATTCGCCCCACGTCATTTTGTGCCGCTGTGACCGGCGATTCCCGAAGGCTGAACGCAACAAGATCGCCCTGTTCTGCAACATCCGTCCCGAAGCGGTGGTGCAGGCGTGGATATCGACACCATCTATCAGGTGCCGATCGAATATCACTCGGAAGGTCTGGACACCCAGGTGCTCGAGCATTTCCATTGATGCGGAAACGCCCGGACCTGACAAGTCTGGCAGAATATCGTTGAAGCGCGTACGCCGACCGGATGGCGACGTCAATATTGCTGTGGTCGGCAAGTACACCGATCTTCCCGATGCCTACAAGTCCCTGTCGGAAGCGCTTGTGCATGGCGGAATTGCAAACAATGCCCGGGTCAATCTGGACTGGATTTCCTCTGAAATCTTCGAGGAGGAAGACGCCGTTCAGCATTTGAATGGAGTCCACGGCATTCTGGTGCCCGGCGGTTTCGGAGAGCGCGGTGCCGAGGGCAAAGTGCAGGCTGTGCAGTTTGCTCGCGAACACAAGGTGCCATATTTCGGAATATGTTTTGGCATGCAGATGGCGGTGATCGAAGCCGCCCGCAATCTGGCCGGGCTTGCCGGTGCCGGGTCGACCGAATTCGGGGCCTGTGAGCACCCCGTTGTCGGCCTGATGACCGAGTGGAGCCGGGGCGACGAGACAGGAAGTCCGAGTGGAGGGCGACAATCTGGGGGGCACGATGCGTCTGGGTGCATATCCGGCCCATCTGGCGCCGCGCACACATATTGCCGAGATCTATGGCATGACGGAGATCGCCGAGCGCCACCGGCATCGCTACGAGGTCAACATCAACTACCAGGAGCAGCTGGAAGCTGCCGGTCTGAAGTTTTCCGGGACGTCACCGGACGGCATTCTGCCGGAGACCGTCGAGCTTGAAGATCATCCCTGGTTTATCGGCGTCCAGTACCATCCGGAATTGAAATCCAAACCGTTCGAGCCGCACCCGTTGTTTGAATCCTTGTCGCAGCTGCGCTCGACCAGTCACGGCTGGTCTGAGTGATGGCCGAACAGCGCCATGTTGCCATTCGTGACCTGCAGGTCGGCGGTGATCTGCCCCTGACACTGATTGCGGGGCCCTGTCAGCTGGAATCCCGCGCGCATGCCCTTGAAATGGCTGGTGCACTGAAGGAAATCTCGGAAGAATCTCGGTATCGGGCTGATCTACAAGACCAGTTTCGACAAGGCCAACCGCACGTCCATCAAGACCGCACGCGGTCTGGGACTTGCAGACAGCCTGCCAATCTTCGCGGAAATCCGGGAATCCTTGGGCTTGCCGGTGATCACAGATGTTCATGCGCCCGAGCAGTGTGCGGCGGTTGTCGGAGCCGTCGATGTTCTGCAGATTCCGGCGTTCCTGTGCCGGCAGACCGACCTCGTGGTCGCCGCGGCGGAAACCGGGCTTGCGCTGCATATCAAGAAAGGCCAGTTCTTGGCGCCTTGGGACATGAAAAACGTGGTCAGCAAGGCGTTCGAAGCGGGGAACGACAAGGTTCTCGTGTGCGAGCGCGGTGCCAGTTTTGGCTACAACACGCTGGTCACGGACATGCGTGGGTTGCCCATCATGGCGGCCCAGACCGGGTGCCCGGTGATCTTCGATGCGACCCACTCCGTGCAGCAGCCCGGCGGGCAAGGTGCGACGAGCGGTGGGCAGCGCGAGTTTGCGCCGGTTCTGGCACGGGCAGCTGTTGCCATCGGTGTGGCCGGAGTGTTCATCGAGACCCATGAAGACCCGGATAACGCACCCAGCGACGGACCGAATATGATTCATCTCAAAGATATGCCGGGTCTTCTCCAGACTCTTTTTGAATTCGACCGGATCGCGAAGGCGAACCCGGTTTCCATCCTTTAATATCTCCAAAACCAGAAACGGAAAGAGCGATGAGCGCCATCGTCAACATTATCGGCCGGGAAATTCTCGATAGCCGCGGCAATCCCACAGTCGAAGTGGATGTATTCCTGGAAAGCGGGGCCTTTGGCCGTGCCATGGTGCCTTCAGGTGCCTCAACGGGCGCGCATGAGGCTGTGGAACGCCGGGACGGGGACAAGGGCCGCTATGGCGGAAAGGGAGTTCTGGGCGCTGTCGAAGCCGTGAATACCGAGTTGTTCGAGGCGCTGTCAGGCATGGACGCCGACGAACAGGAATATCTTGATCAGGTGATGCGCGATCTCGACGGACCGAGAACAAGGGCCGCCTTGGCGCAAACGCCATACTTGGGTGTTTCACTGGCAATCGCCAAAGCCGCTGCTGATGACGCGGCCCTGCCGCTGTACCGCTATGTGGGTGGTAGCCACGCACGGGTGCTGCCGGTCCCGATGATGAATATCGTTAATGGCGGCGAGCATGCCGACAATCCGATCGATATTCAGGAATTCATGATCATGCCCGTCGGGGCGGATGGAATCGCAGATGCTGTGCGCATCGGATCCGAAATATTTCAGACACTTAAGAAGCAACTCTCTGATGCCGGTCACGGCACGAATGTGGGTGACGAAGGGGGCTTTGCACCGGGCCTGAAGAGTTCGGATGAAGCCCTTGGTTTCATTATGAAATCAATTGAAACCGCTGGCTGCAAGCCGGGGGATGACGTTATGCTGGCACTGGACGCGGCCTCGACCGAATTCTATGCCGGCGGCAAGTATGAAATGGCGGGCGAAGGCCGCTCCCTGGATTCGGCAGAAATGGTCAGCTATCTGGTCGATCTGTGTGACCGGTATCCGATTGTCTCCATTGAAGACGGCATGGCCGAGGATGACTGGGATGGCTGGGTTGCCCTGACGGAAGCCATTGGAAACCGGGTGCAACTGGTCGGGGATGATCTGTTCGTGACCAATCCCGTTCGCTTGCATGATGGAATCGAAAAAGGTGCGGCCAATTCGATCCTGATCAAGGTCAATCAGATCGGGACGCTGTCGGAAACTCTTGAGGCCGTCGAAATGGCCCATAAGGCGTCTTATACGGCGGTGATGTCCCATCGTTCGGGCGAAACAGAGGATTCGACGATCGCGGACTTGGCTGTGGCGACAAATTGCGGGCAGATCAAGACCGGTTCACTCAGCCGTTCCGACCGGCTGGCAAAATACAATCAGCTCATCCGGATTGAGGAAGCACTGGGGCCGATTGCACAATATGCCGGACGTTCGTTCCTCAAAGCATAGGCGCTGACGGTTAAAAGTGAGTCCAAAACGAGAACTCTGACTCACTTTTGCAACAGTTTGCGCGTTTCTGGCAAAGAACGGAAAACAATAGATAAGACTGGCTTGACCCGACGACTCAGCCTGTGATTCGTTGAGGTCATGGCAGTTATTGATGAAATCCGCTACCGCGCCCGATCCGCATTATGGCCGATCATCGGGGCGCTGCTGCTGGCCTATTTCTCCTACCACATGGTGCAGGGGCAGCAGGGCGTGCTGTCCTTGTTGCAACTGCAGACCAAGGTCGAAAAGGCGGAGACATTGTACGCTTCGCTCAGCGATGAACGGCGCGAACTGGAAGCCCGGGTGGCCCTGCTGCGTCCGGACAATCTGGACCCTGACATGATTGAAGAACGTGCCCGGGTGATGCTCAACTTTGCTCATCCCAACGAAATTGTCATTCTGGATTCGAAACCCGCGCGCAATATCCGCTAAGAATTCAATTCACCGGCCGACTGAAAATTTCGTGTGAGAAATCGTGAATTAACTGAATATTAGTAAAGCTTCGATTTTTCCCGGAATTCTGTGCCTTTCCGATTGTCTGTTTAATGCTTTTCACATAACTGTCGTTATAGTGTTCATGCAGAATCAGGTCGAAGGGGGATCGAAATGGCACGCAAGCCGGCCACCAAGTCGTCTCGTACGAGTTCGAAAAGCACCGCCAAGCGTCGTAAGAGTTCCGCAGACGCAAAACCCGACTACAGCAATTATGATGCGGACCAGCTGAGCGAGTTCTATCGCGACATGCTGGAAATCCGTCGCTTTGAGGAGAAGGCTGGCCAGATGTATGGCATGGGTCTGATTGGCGGTTTCTGCCACCTCTATATCGGCCAGGAAGCCGTGGTTGTCGGCATGCAGGCCGAGCTGAATGAGCAGGATTCGGTGATCACCACATATCGTGATCATGGACATATGCTGGCCTGCGGGATGAACCCGGACGGGGTCATGGCCGAACTGACCGGCCGCGAGGGTGGTTACTCCCGCGGCAAGGGCGGGTCGATGCACATGTTCTCCAAGGAGAAGAACTTCTATGGTGGCCACGGCATTGTCGGCGCCAACCTGCCACTGGGCACCGGGATCGCATTTGCACACAAGTACAAAGGCGATGGCGGCGTTTGCCTGACCTATTTCGGGGATGGCGCGGCCAATCAGGGCCAGGTCTACGAATCCTTCAACATGGCAGCGCTCTGGGATCTGCCCGTCATCTACATCATTGAGAACAACCGCTACGGCATGGGCACCTCGATCGAGCGTGCCTCGTCGTCAGAAAACTTTGTCGTGCGCGGCGAGGCCTTTGGCATCAAGGGCATTCAGGTTGACGGGATGGATGTGGTGAAGGTCAACGAAGCCGCGGTCACGGCGCTTGAATATGTGCGCGCTGGCAAGGGCCCTTACGTGCTGGAAATGCAGACCTATCGCTATCGCGGCCATTCCATGTCGGACCCGGCGAAATACCGGACCAAGGACGAAGTTCAGAAAATGCGGACCGAGAAGGATCCGATCGAGTCACTAAAAGAAACGCTGATCTCTCTGGGACAGGCCGATGAGGGCACTCTGAAGGCGCTGGACAAGGAAGTTCGCGAACGCATCAACTCGGCGGCCGATTTCGCACAGGAAAGTCCGGAGCCCGATCCTGCCGAGCTCTATTCGGACATTCTGGTCGAAGCCTGACCCGATAAGGGCGGAGAGGAACGAAGTTATGTCGATTGAAATTCTTATGCCGGCGCTGTCGCCGACCATGACCGAAGGAAACCTCGCGCGTTGGCTCAAATCCGAGGGCGACAGTGTTTCGCCGGGTGATGTCATTGCGGAAATCGAGACGGACAAGGCCACGATGGAGGTCGAAGCTGTTGATGAGGGCGTGCTGGGCAAGATTTTGGTGCCTGAAGGGGCCGAAGATGTGGCCGTCAACACACCTATTGCCGTGATCCTGGAGGATGGCGAAAGCGCTGATGACATTGGCATGCCGGCTGCGGCATCTGAAGCGGAAGATTCTGCAGACGCGTCAGAATCCGACGCATCAGGACCGCAGGACGGCAAGGCAGACGCGCCGGTTGCACCGCAGGCAAAGGCACCGCCCGCCGAGAGCGAATATGACGGAGAGACGGCCACCCTGACCGTGCGCGAAGCCTTGCGTGACGCCATGGCCGAGGAAATGCGCACCGATAAGAACATCTTCCTGATGGGAGAAGAGGTTGCGCAGTATCAGGGCGCCTACAAGGTCAGCCAGGGGCTGCTCGAGGAATTCGGCGAGAAGCGGGTGATCGACACCCCGATCACCGAGCAGGGTTTTGCCGGGCTGGGTGTTGGCGCGGCCTTCAATGGTTTGCGACCGATCATCGAGTTCATGACGTTCAACTTTGCCATGCAGGCCATCGATCAGATCATCAACTCGGCTGCCAAGACCCATTATATGTCCGGCGGCCAGATGGAAGTGCCGATCGTGTTTCGTGGTCCCAATGGTGCTGCTTCGCGCGTGGGTGCCCAGCATTCACAGTGCTATGCCAGTTGGTACGGACATGTGCCGGGACTGAAGGTGATTGCGCCGTATTCCGGTGCTGACGCCAAAGGGTTGCTGAAATCGGCGATCCGCGATCCGAACCCGATCATCTTCCTCGAGAACGAGATGCTCTATGGCCAGAGTTTCGATGTTCCCACGGATGCGGACCACATCATTCCCATTGGTCGCGCGAAGGTTCTGCGCGAGGGCGATGATGTCACAATCACCGCGTTCTCGCTGATGGTGGGCAAGGCACTGGAAGCCGCCGAGATGCTTTCGGCAGAAGGTATCGAGGCCGAGGTCATCGATTTGCGTACCATTCGCCCGCTGGACCGGCAGACCATTGTGGAGTCCGTGAAACGGACCAACCGGATCGTCTCGGTCGAGGAAGGGTGGCCGTTTGCCGGGATCGGATCGGAAATCGGGATGTGCATCATGGAGGAGGCGTTCGATTATTTGGACGCACCGGTGATGCGGGTCACGGGTGAGGATGTGCCCATGCCCTATGCGGCCAATCTGGAGAAACTGGCCTTGCCCCAGTCCGACCGGATCGCCGAAGCGGCCAAGCAAGTCTGTTATCGAGGTTAGTCCATTGCAATCCAACCCATTCGACCGTTTTGGCAGAAGCTGCTGTCTTCATCGTCATAACAATCGAATTCTTGCGCCAAGAGGGGTTCAGGCGACCATGTTTGCAACTTCCTTCAGCGCAAACGGCGTTATTCTGCCGGCGTTATTGTCTCAGGGGGACATCTGATGCCTATTTCAATTCTCATGCCTGCATTGTCGCCGACGATGACCGAAGGCAACCTCGCGCGCTGGCTCAAGCAGGAGGGTGACAGTGTTGCACCCGGCGATGTCATTGCGGAGATCGAAACCGACAAGGCGACCATGGAGGTCGAGGCGGTTGATGAGGGGACGTTGGGCAAGATTCTCGTTGCTGAGGGCGCGGAGGAAGTCCCGGTGAACACACCCATCGCGGTGCTTCTGGAAGACGGCGAAGATACCAGCGCGCTCGACGGGTTTGATACGGTCGGGGCATTCGGTGGTGCTGAGGCGGCTTCATCGGAACCGGAAGCAGCGCCCGAGAAGGGAGATCGCGTGTTCGCCACGCCGCTCGCCCGGCGCATGGCGGATCAGCAGGTAATTGATATTACTTCTGTCGTAGGCTCGGGCCCCCATGGCCGGATTGTGAAGGCAGATATCGAGGCCTATGCCGCTGGCGGCGCCCGCTCGACCGCAGCCGCGCAGGGGACGTCGGGTGCCCAGATCATCGCCGGTGCAGAGGGCGAAGCCGAATACGAACTCATCAAACCGTCCAACATGCGCAAGGTGATTGCCACGCGGATGACCAAATCCAAGCAGCAGGTGCCGCATTTCTACCTGACGGTGGATTGCGAAATCGACAAGCTGCTGGAAGCCCGCAAGGAGCTCAACGCCCGTGCCAAGGACGGGGAGTTCAAGATTTCCGTCAATGACATGGTGATCAAGGCCTCGGCAGCGGCTCTGATGGAAGTGCCGCGTGCCAATGCCGGCTGGTCTGATGAGGGTATCCGGCTCTACAAACAGGCCGATATTTCCGTCGCCGTGGCGATCGATGATGGTCTGGTCACGCCGATTGTCCGTCGTGCCGAAAGCAAGGGCATGCGATGCATCTCCGAAGAGATGGGTGATCTGGCCGCGCGGGCACGGGAGGGAAAGCTGATGCCTGAGGAATATCAGGGCGGCACCTTCACCATCTCCAATCTCGGCATGTTCGGGGTGAAGCATTTCGAGGCTGTGATCAATCAGCCCCAGGGAGCCATTCTGGCCGTCGGCGCCGGTGAACAGCGTCCGGTCGTCCGGGACGGTGAACTTGCTGTGGCCACTGTGATGTCGCTGACCTTGTCTGTCGATCACCGAGCGCTTGATGGCGCGATTGGTGCACAGTTCCTCTCGGTCCTCAAAGGGTTGATCGAAAACCCGATGGGCATGCTTCTCTAGACTCTTCCGACTGCCAAATTCCGAAGGGAAATTTCATGGCCGAAAAGAAATTCGATCTGGCGATCGTTGGTGGTGGGCCTGGTGGCTATGTCGCGGCGATCCGCGCATCCCAGCTGGGTCTGAAAACCGTCGTCATTGAAGCCAATCATCTGGGCGGGATTTGCCTGAACTGGGGCTGCATTCCGACCAAGGCGCTGCTGCGCACTTCGGAAATCTACCACTACATGACCCATGCGGCCGATTACGGCCTGAAGGCCGACAACGTCTCGTTTGATGTGAAGAAGGTGGTGGAACGCTCCCGTGGTGTCGCCAAGCAGCTCAATCAGGGCGTCGGATATCTGCTCAAGAAGAACAAGGTCGAGGTGATCGACGGCTGGGCGAAACTGGCCGGCGGCAAAGAGGGCGCACGCAAGCTGACGGTCGAGAAAGACGGCAAGACGGTCGCTGATGTGATTGCCAAGAACGTCATTCTGGCGACGGGCGCGCGGGCGCGCGACATTCCGGGTCTGGAAGCGGATGGAAAACAGGTCTGGACCTACAAGGAAGCGATGACGCCGGAGAGTTTCCCCAAGTCACTGCTGGTTGTCGGTTCAGGGGCCATCGGTATCGAGTTTGCGTCTTTCTATCGCACGCTGGGCGCAGCGGTGACGGTGGTCGAGGTTCTCGACCGGGTGTTGCCCGTCGAAGACGAGGAAATCTCGGCATGGCCGCCAAGGCCTTTGAGAAGCAGGGCATGAAGCTGCTGACCGGCGCGACGGTGAAATCGCTGGACAAGAAGAAGTCCGGTGTCACCGCCACCATCGAGAAAGGCGGCAAGAGCGAGAAGATCACCGCTGAACGGGTGATCATGGCCGTCGGGATCGTCGGTAATGTGGAAAATCTCGGTCTCGAAGGCACCAAGGTGAAGGTGGACCGCGCCCATATCGAAACCGATGAATGGGGCGCGACCGGTGAAAAGGGGATCTGGGCGATCGGCGATGTGGCCGGCGCGCCCGTGGCTGGCGCACAAGGCCTCCCATGAAGGCATCATCGTGGTCGAGAAGATCGCGGGTGAGAAAGACATCCACCCGATGGACAAGAGCCGCATTCCCGGCTGTACCTATTGCCATCCGCAGGTCGCCTCGATCGGCATGACCGAGGCTAGGGCCAAGGAGTCTGGACGCAAGATCAAGGTCGGGCGGTTTCCTTTTCAGGGCAACGGCAAGGCGATTGCGCTGGGCGAACCCGAGGGCATGATCAAGACGATCTTCGACACCGAGACCGGCGAATTGCTCGGTGCGCATATGATCGGCGCCGAGGTGACGGAACTGATTCAGGGCTACAGCGTGGCCAAGACCCTGGAGACGACGGAGCAGGAACTGATGCACACCGTGTTCCCGCATCCTACCCTGAGCGAGATGATGCATGAATCCGTACTTGACGCTTACGGGCGCACGATCCACTTCTAGCCTATGACCTCAGCACCCATCCGCGACAAGAAGACCGATCCGGCACTACGGCATCCGGAGAAGCAGAAACGGCCCGACAACCCGATTCAGCGCAAGCCAGACTGGATCCGTGTGAAAGCGCCGACGAGCCCGGAGTATCACGAGACCCGCAAGATGATGCGTGAGCTAAACCTCGCCACGGTCTGCGAGGAAGCGGCCTGTCCGAATATCGGCGAGTGCTGGGCGAAGAAACACGCCACGATCATGATCATGGGGGATACCTGCACGCGCGCCTGTGCATTCTGCAATGTGGCCACGGGCATGCCCAAGCCACTCGATCCCATGGAGCCCGCTAATGTGGCGCTGGCCTAGGCGGAATGGGGCTTGAGCATGTGGTGATCACCTCGGTCGATCGGGATGATCTGGCCGATGGCGGGGCGGCGCATTTCGCCGAAGTGGTGCGCGCGATCCGCAATGCCGCGCCGCAGACCACGGTCGAAATCCTGACGCCCGATTTCAAGGACAAGGTCGGTGCCATCGAGATCATGGCCGGCAGCCCGTCGGATGTGTTCAACCACAATCTGGAAACCGTCCCGCGGCTCTATCCGACGATCCGCCCGGGCTCGCGCTACTTCACGAGCCTGAACCTGCTGCACGAAATCAAGGAACAGGTCCCGTCCATCTTCACCAAATCGGGTATCATGGTCGGACTGGGTGAGACCCGCGAAGAGGTCGGGCAGGTGATGGACGATCTGCGCTCAGCCAATGTCGATTTCCTGACCATCGGGCAGTATCTGCAGCCGACCCCCAAACACGCCCGGATCGACCGCTTCGTCACGCCGGACGAGTTCGAAGGCTACGCCACCATGGCGCGCGGGAAGGGGTTTCTGCTGGTGTCTGCGACCCCGCTGACCCGGTCGAGCTATCACGCGGGTGAGGACTTTGCCAAACTGCGCGCGGCGCGCGAGGCGAAACTGGCCGCTGCCCAATAGAATTGTTTTCGAGAGCACGTGCCCGAACATAAAGAAATTCGCATCCTGCCCTATCGGCCTGACCAGATCTTCGATCTGGTGGCGGATATCGAAAGCTATCCCGACTTCCTGCCCTGGTGCATCGCAGCGCGAAACCGCAAACGACGAGACCGTCGAAAACGGTGAGATCGTCTGGTCCGATCTGGTGGTCGGGTTCAAGCTCGTTCGTGAGCGTTTCACCTCAAAGGTGAACCTCGTTCCTGCAAATGGTGACGCGCCGCCGCGCATCGATGTGGAATATGTGGACGGGCCGCTGAAGTTCCTGCGCAATCACTGGGTTTTCCTGCCGATGGATGACGGCGGCTGTAAGGTCGATTTTTTCGTGGAATTCGAGTTCCGCAGCAAGATCCTGGAGAAGATGATCGGCGTGCTGTTCCACGAGGCCGTGACCCGCATGGTGGGCGCATTCGAGAAGCGCGCGGATGCGCTCTATGGCAACGACTAGCTAGTCGTCTTCGGCGTTCCGGCAGACTGCTTCCACCTTGTTGCCATCAGGATCGAAGACGAAGGCCCCGTAATAGGTGGGAATGTATTCCGGACGCAGTCCGGGGGCACCGGCATCCCGGCCACCATGGGCCATCGCGGCATCATAGAAGGCGCGCACCGTGGCCCGGTCGGGCGCAATCAATGCGCAATGGGCACCGTTGTTTGCCGTGACGGCCTGATTCTTATCGATCGGTTCGCTGACCCAGAGCCCACTGGCGTCCGGTGCCATTGCCAAAGGCGACGGCGAACCCCTTGTCCATGACAACTTCCAGTCCGAGTGCCTCCAGGCAGGGCCGGTAGAACGCCATCGCGGTTTTGATGTCGCGCACACCGATGGAAATGTGATCGAAGATCGCCGAGAAGTCCCGGCTTTCGAAAGCGGTGGTGTTTTTTTCGGACATGGGGGCCTCTTGAAGTTATCCCTCGGTCGCGGCGCGGCGCAGCATGGAGAAAGCGGTCTGTACCGTGGCATCACGGATATCCGCACGATCACCCGGAAAAATATGATGAATGGCCACCGTCTTGCGACCGCGTCCGGCGCAGGCCAGATGGACCAGTCCAACGGGTTTTTCCTTGCTGCCGCCACCGGGGCCGGCGACACCGGTTACGGCAACGGAAATATCGGCGAGTGAGTGTTTGAGTGCACCTTCGGCCATGGCCACAGCGACCTTCTCGCTGACAGCGCCATTCAGATTGATCAGCATTCGGGGAACCCCGAGCATTTCCTGCTTGGCCTCGTTGGAATAGGTGACGAAGCCGCGCTCCACGATGTCGGAGGAGCCGGCGATCTCTGTCAGGCACCCGGCGATCAGACCGCCGGTACAGGATTCTGCCGTGGCAATCTTGAGGCCGGCGCGGCGGCACAGTTCGAGAAGTTCGGTGGCATCAGTGAGCAGTTGGGTGTCAAACATCAGTCTATCCAAACAAAGTCGGTATATTGCCCGCTGTGCCCAGCCAAAGGGCGATCAGCCAGGTCAGTATGCCTGCATAGACGCCGGCCCCGATATCATCGGCCATGATTCCGAGACCGCCGGGCATGCGTTCGAAATTTTTCAGCGGCCAGGGCTTGGTGATGTCGAGGAAGCGGAACAGCACAAAAGCGATGACATAATAGCGCCAGTCGAAGGCCACCGGCAGTATTGCCAGCCACTGCCCAGCAACTTCGTCGATCACCACCCGCTGGGGGTCTTCCATGCGATGGAACGCAGCGAGTTTTCCGGATGCCCAGACGCCCGCGATGAACGCGATCAAAACAAAGACGGCCAGGAGATACTGACCGCCGAGCAGAACAATGATGACCGCGAAAGGAATGGCGGCGAGGGAACCCCAGGTGCCGGGTGCACCTGGCAGATCGCCGGCACCAAACCAGGTTGCCAGCAAACGGGCCAGACGTGGTTCTTCTGTAGCGGGTTCGGTCATGATCTGTTTACGCTCACGGTGACAGTGGCCTGGGCGGCGATGCCCTCGGCGCGTCCGGTAAAGCCCAGGCCTTCGGTTGTGGTGGCCTTGACCGAAATCCGTCCTTCGGCAACGCCCATGATTTCGGCAATACGTGTCCGCATGGCGCCCCGATGTGGCCCGATTTTGGGGCGTTCACAAATGATCGTCAGATCGGCATGGGTCAGTTGCCCGCCGCGTTCGAGCAGCAGGTCATGGGCATGTTTGAGAAACTGGGATGAATCCGCGCCCTGCCATTGGGGCATCACTGGGCGGGAAATGCGCGCCGATGTCACCGTCACCCAGGGCGCCGAGAAGCGCGTCGGTGAGCGCGTGCAAGGCCACGTCAGCGTCGGAATGCCCGGCGAGACTTTGGTCGTGGGGAATATCAATGCCTCCAAGACGCACATTTTTTCCGGTGTCAAATTTGTGCACATCGAAACCCGAACCCACACGGGTTTCTCGCTTGGCCTGCAGCCAGAACGCAGCGCGTTCGAGGTCTTCATCGCGGGTAATCTTGATGTTCTCTTCCACACCGGGAACGGTCATGACGTTGATCCCAAATTTTTCCGCGACGGCAGCGTCATCGGTGAGCGAAAGCTCCGCAAAGGCGCGATGGGCTTCGAGGATGGATTTGAAATGAAACCCCTGCGGGGTCTGGGCACGGACAAGGCCCGCCCGTTCAACGGTTTCGCCAATTTGGGAACCGTCCATGCGTTTGAGGGTGTCGTGTACATCGAGTGCCGGGATCGTCGCTTCGGCCCGGTCGAGAGACCCGATCACCTGATCAATCAGGCTTGCGGGCACGAAAGGCCGTGCGCCGTCATGGATCAGCACTCTGTCCGGTGCGCCAGAATGCGCAAGATGCTCCAGGCCCAACCGCACAGAATCCTGTCGGGTTTCACCGCCATGGATGGGGGCATCAAGATCAAGACCAAGACTGGCTGCGGTGAAGCTTTCGTTGTCGTCGCGATGAATGACGGGACAGACCCGGGATATGGCCGGGTGGGATACGAACGCGCTGAGCGTCCGACGCAGGACGGCCTGACCGGCAAGCTGGCGGTACTGTTTGGGGACGTTGCCGGACATGCGGGTTCCGCGTCCAGCTGCGACCACAAGGGCTACGGTTTCCGTCACGCGCGATCCTCACGGAAATCTGAGTTCGGCGGCACGTTAGCCGCCTGCTTCCACCTTGCCAAGGCAGAGAAGGGCACAACCTGTCTTGGAAAGTGACCCGCCGCACAAGCGCGACTATGATGCGGGCATGAACGGTTCAATCATATTCGGAATTGCAGCTCTGCTGACTCTCCTGCCGGCCGCGTTCTGGCCGGCCCCGCGACAGGATGAGACCGGTCAGGGGGAGGGGCGATTGTTTTGGCTGTTGCTGGGCGTGGCAACGGTTGGTCCCATTGCATTGCAGATTTCGGCCGGCAGAGGGCTTTGGCAATCCGGGTTCAGTGCAACTTTGTGGACCATCGTGGCTTCGACCATGCTCGTCTACTTCGTCCTGTGTCTGATTTCCGGTTCCATACGAAAGCTGCGTCCGCTCCTTCTGCCCTATCTGGTCATTTTGTCGGTGATCGCGCTGTTGTGGTCGTCGGTCCCGGATCGGGCTGTCGCCGGGGAGTCGATGACTGTCTGGTTGCAGTTGCATATTGGCGTTTCGGTGGTGACCTATGCGCTGATTACCGTTGCTGCGACTGCTGCATTAGGCGTTTGGCTGAAGGAACGGGCATTGCGATCCCGCAAAACGTCACATCTTGTCGCCGGTCTTCCGGCCGTTTCGGATGGTGAGGCTGCGCAATTTGGCCTGCTGACCGCTGCCGAGATTGTCCTCGGTCTCGGGCTTCTGTCTGGAATGGCGACACAATTCTATATCGCTGGATCATTGATGGCCCTGGATCACAAAACGACCCTGTCCATCACGGCCTTCGTGGTTCTTGGCGGTTTGCTTGTGATGCAGAGGAGCAGCGGCCTGCGAGGGCGTACCGCCACGCGTCTGGTGTTGATGATCTATCTTTTGATGACGCTGGCATTTCCGGGCGTCAAATTCGTTACGGATGTTGTGCTGTCCTAGTTTGCTCCAAGGGCTTGTTGCGGTGCACAATTCAGCCTATACTGCTCATTAGTTAGACAGCCAGATTTGTTGCGCAATATTTAGTCATTATGTCTGCGATCATTTATCAGCCATTGGAAGTTGGTCCGGTTACGATTCCGAACCGAGTCGTGTTGGCGCCAATGTCAGGCGTGAGTGACCTTCCGTTTCGCAAGCTTGCTGCGCGATACGGGGTTGGGCTGGTCGTCTCGGAAATGGTGGCCAGCAAGGAAATGCTGCGGGAATCCCGGCAATCTGCGCGCCGTATGCTGTTTGATGCAGGGTCGCGCCCGGTTTCCATACAATTGGCAGGGACCGAGCCGGATATCATGGGCGAGGCTGCCAAACTGGCCGTCGACCGCGGTGCCGAACTGATCGATATCAATTTCGGCTGTCCGGCCAAGAAGGTTGTACGCAAGGCAACCGGTTCGGCTCTTATGCGCGATGTGCCACTGGCCAAAGCGATCATGCAGGCCGTTGTTGGCGCTGTTGAAGTACCAGTGACCGTCAAAATGCGGACCGGATGGGATGAATACAGCCGAAATGCGGTCGAGCTGGCACGGATTGCTGAAGATGTCGGTGTCCGGATGCTGACCGTGCACGGACGTACGCGCTGCGATTTTTATACGGGCACGGCCGACTGGAATTTCATTGCGGGAGTGAAAGATGCCGTTTCGGTGCCGCTGATCGCCAATGGCGACATTCGCAGCCCGGAAGATGCCGTATCCTGTCTGCGCACGACCGGCGCGGATGCCATCATGATCGGGCGCGCTGCACAGGGTCGACCCTGGCTTCCCGGCGATGTCGCGCACTATCTTGCAACAGGCGAGAAACGCGAAGAGCCAGATCTGCTGCAGCGCTGGTCGATCATGCGGGAGCACCTTGAGGACATGATGACCCTCTACGGTGCGAATGTGGGCATCCGCAATGCACGCAAGCATATTGGCTGGTACCTGACCGGCGTGCCCGGTGCCGCGGAATTTCGCGATGTGGTGAACAACACGCTTGATCCTGCCGTAATCGCGCAGGAGCTGGTTCGTTTTCGCGAGATGACGGCATTGGTAGTCAGCAAATGAGCACAGCTGACGACGCGCTGGCATTGCAGGACACGTTGTCGGTTGATCCCTGGTCCGTGCTCAATCTCCTTGGTGATGCGGTTATCGCAATCGGGGAAGACAACATGATTCAATATGTGAACTACGCCGCCGAGCACATGTTCGGGATGGGCGCGCATATTCTGGTCGGGTCTCCGCTGCAGGAATTGGTGTCCCCGGACAATCCGCTGTTTTTCATCATCGAGAAGGCCCGGATGGCCGGTGCCAGCTATGCGGAGCGAAGCATACGGCTCGGCGGCGCGAGATTCGAGGAGCGCGAGGTGTCCGTTCAGGCGCAGCCGGGCTTTGACGGATCCGGGGTTCTGGTTCTCAGTCTGCATGAACAGACCCTGGCGCAGCATATCGACAGGCAGCTGGTGCATCGGGGTGCTGCGCGCTCGGTGACCGCCATGGCTTCGATGCTGGCCCATGAAGTGAAGAACCCACTTTCGGGTATTCGCGGTGCAGCACAGCTGCTTGAAGATGGAACGGATGAGGGGGGCCGCGAACTCACACAGCTTATTTGTGATGAAGCAGATCGCATCGTTGCACTGGTCAATCGCATGGAAGCCTTTTCCGATGAACGGCATCTCGAACGCTCGGCAGTCAACATCCATGAAGTGCTCGATCGCGTGAAGAAGATCGCCGAGAACGGTTTCGGACGTCACGTAACCTTTGATGTGTCTTTCGACCCATCTCTTCCAATGGTTCTCGGGAACAGTGATCATTTGATTCAGGTGTTTCTGAATTTGATCAAGAATGCCTGCGAAGCTGTTGACGAGGCGCATGGGGTTATTTCGCTAGAAACACGATTTCGTCATGGTCTTCGACTGGCCATTCCGGGAAGCGGGGAGCGTGTTGACCTGCCCATCGAAATCACCGTCCGCGACAATGGAAGTGGGGTGCCGTTCGATGTTCAGCCCTATCTGTTCGATCCCTTTGTGACGACAAAGACCAATGGAACCGGACTGGGGCTCGCGCTGGTTGCCAAACTGGTTGGAGATCATGGGGGCGTAGTCGATCTGGAAAGTGATGATAGGGGCGCTGCCTTCAAGGTCATGCTGCCTGTCGATCTGAGTTCGGAAGGTCAGGAACAATGAGCCCGTCGACAATTCTCATCGCGGATGATGATCGCAGTATCCGCACGGTGCTCAGTCAGGCGCTCGGACGTGCGGGACATGAAGTGCGGACAACGGGAACAGCGGTCAATCTCTGGCGCTGGATAAGCGACGGGGATGGTGATCTGGTCATCACCGATGTCGTGATGCCGGATGAAAATGGTCTCGACCTGATTCCGCGCATCCGGAAAATTCGGCCTGATTTGCGCATCATCGTGATGAGTGCCCAGAACACGTTGCTGACGGCTGTTCGGGCCACAGAGCGCGGCGCTTTTGAATATCTGCCAAAGCCCTTTGACCTGAAAGAGGTCGTTGAGGTGGTGCAGCGCGCCCTTGCCGAAAAGGAAGCACCACGAACGGCTGACAGCGCACTCCGTGCAGCCGAAGAGGAAGAACTTCCGCTGATCGGGCGCTCTGCGGCCATGCAGGATATCTACCGGATTCTCGCCCGGCTGATGAACACAGACCTGACCGTGATGGTCACCGGGGAATCGGGCACGGGTAAGGAACTGGTTGCACGAGCATTGCATGATTACGGAAAACGGCGTTTTGGCCCGTTTGTCGCGATCAACATGGCCGCGATTCCACGTGAATTGATTGAGAGTGAGCTCTTCGGTCATGAGAAGGGCGCGTTTACCGGAGCCACAAACCGGTATGCGGGGCGTTTCGAACAGGCCGAGGGTGGCACGCTCTTTCTCGATGAAATTGGTGACATGCCGATCGAGGCGCAGACCCGGCTGCTTCGGGTGTTGCAGGAGGGGGAGTACACCACGGTTGGCGGGCGAATTCCGATTTCAACAAATGTTCGTATTATTGCCGCAACCCATCGTGACCTTCGTTCAGCGGTCCGGCAGGGATTGTTTCGCGAGGATCTGTACTACAGGTTGAATGTTGTGCCGGTGCGTATCCCGCCGCTGCGCGAGCGCGCCGAGGATATACCGGAACTGGTCGCGCATTTTCTCTCCCAGGCGGAAGCTGAGGGTATGCCGATCAAGACCTTCGTTCCCGAGGCCATGAGCCGTCTGCAGGATTACCGCTGGCCCGGCAATGTGCGTGAGCTGGAAAATCTGATCCAGCGCCTGTCGGCCCTCTACAGTCAGGATGCGATCAATGTTGATCTGATCGAAGCTGAACTGGCGCATGCGTCCCCGGGAACAGCGGCAGAGGAACGGGCGGACGAGGAATCCCTTTCGGACTCGATTGAACGTCATCTGCGGAACTATTTCTCGGCGCATCGCGATGGTCTGCCGGCTGCCGGTCTCTATGGCCGTATTCTGCACGAGATGGAACGTCCCCTGATTACTCTCGCTCTCGAGGCAACGCGGGGAAATCAGTTGCAGGCGGCCAGCTTATTGGGCCTCAACCGCAATACATTACGCAAGAAAATCCGCGAGTTAGACATTGATGTTGTGCGCGGCGTAAAATAAGGCCCGGTGCGCCGATCGACGTCTTGCCTGGCATCGAAGCGGGAATCGCACACGTGTTATCGAGCATCTTATGAGCGACGAGATAACCCCCAATAAAACAGAACGCCGTGGGCTCTTTGTGACCTCCGACTCTCCCACTGAATTTGCCGGCGGGTCGGTGGTGCGAAAGCCCGGTCTGTTGCGCAATATCGTGTCGCGGGGCCAGCGGGCTGGTCTGGGACGCCGGGTTGCCATTGTCCTGATGGTTTGCGCTGTAGCCTTCGGGCTGGGAACGTTTTTTGCGCTGACTGGCAATACGACCTTTGGCATGGGCGAAGACGCCCTGTTCGTGTTTTTGATTGTCGATCTGGCTCTGGTCCTGGCATTGGGGGTTGCCGTCAGTCTGGGGCTAGTCCGTATGTGGGCGCAACGGCGCGCGGGCCTGGCCGGTGCGCGTCTGCATGTCCGGCTGGTTGGCCTGTTCTCAGTCGTTGCGATATCGCCCGCCATCCTGGTCGCGATTCTGGCGTCCCTGTTCTTCAATCTTGTGATCGAGAACTGGTTCAGTGAACGTGTTCGCGAAGCGGTGGAAAGTTCGGTTCTTGTCTCCGAGGCCTATCTGAATGAACACCGGGAATCCATTCGCTCCGATGCTTTGGCCATGGCCGACGAACTCAACCGTGTCTGGCCGGGTTTTGGAGTCGACAGCCAGCGGGCCAGACAGATCATTGAGGATGAAGCCTCGAAGCGATCGATTCCCGGGGCCGTCCTGTTTGATCAGAATGGGCGGGTGATCGCGAGCGCGGGGTTCACATCCTCGCTGCTGTTCGACATTCCACCCCCGCTCGCGGTTGCTGATGCGGCAAATGGCCAGCCGGTCATCCTGACCAGCGAGAACGAGGATCGTGTGCGGGCGCTGGTGGGACTGAATGTCCGGCCGCAGGTGTTTCTCTATGTGGGGCGGTTCATCGACCCGAATGTGTTGCGCTATCGAGAGACCACGAAACGCGCAGCCAATGAATATGCTCAGGCGGAAACCAGGCGGTCGCGGCTGGAACTCGAACTTGCGGCAATTTTCGTCATTGTGACGCTCCTGTTGCTGTTGACCGCAGTTGGTGTGGGGCTGGGCTTTGCCAACCGTCTGTCTCGGCATATCGCGAATCTCGTACATGCCACGGAAATGGTGCGTTCGGGAAATCTCAGTGTGCGGTTGGACGAGGCATCACGGTCGGATGATGAAATCGGGATGCTGACCCGGGCGTTCAACCGGATGACGCGGCAACTCGACGGACAGCGCGGTGAACTGACAGAAGCCAATCGTCAGCTTGAGGATCGTCGAAGGTTTACCGAAGCCGTGCTGGCCGGTGTCTCGGCCGGGGTGATAGGTCTGGACAGGTCCGGGCGCGTAAATTTGCCCAATCCGCCCGCGATCGAATTGCTGGGGGTTCGACTGGAAGAGATCATGGGGCGACCGCTGACGGTTTCAGTGCCGGAATTCGCCGGGCTTGTCGAACGCGCCGTGGCGGACCCGAGCCGATTGGTCGAAGACGAGATCAGTGTTGAAACAGGCGATGGCGTGCGCACGCTCCATGTCCGCATTGCGGCGGAGCGCGACGCCAAACAGGATGTCATCGGTTTTGTGGTCACCTTCGATGATGTAACCGAGTTGCAATCGGCGCAGCGCACAGCAGCCTGGGCAGACGTGGCGAGACGTATCGCACATGAGATCAAGAACCCTCTGACTCCGATCCAGTTGTCGGCCGAACGCCTGAAACGAAAATATCTGAAGGAAATCGTGACCGACCCTGAAATTTTCGAGCAATGCACCGATACGATTGTGCGACAGGTGGGTGATATCGGCCGCATGGTCGACGAATTTTCGTCCTTTGCCCGAATGCCGAACCCGGTGATGAAACCTGAAAATCTGGCCAAACTGTGCCATGAAGCGGTGTTTTTGCAGCAGCAGGCCCATCGGGACATCCTCTTTGAAACCGGATTCCCGGAAAAGGATGTTGTCTTCAATCTTGATGCCGGCCTGTTGAGCCAGGCGTTTACGAACCTGCTTCAGAACGCCGTGGACGCGATTGACGGTCGGGAGGGTGAGGGGAACCTCGCGGGCAAGATTTCCCTGCATTTGATCGAATCAGATAACAACGCGTCGATTGTCATCGAAGATAACGGGCGCGGTCTGCCCGTGAAGGAACGGGACCGGTTGACGGAACCCTATGTCACCACGCGATCGAAGGGGACAGGGCTCGGTCTGGCCATTGTGGCTCGGATTGTCGAGCAGCATGGGGGCACACTGCGTTTGAGCGATCGGGACGGAGAAACAGGCGCGCGGATCACGATCACTCTGCCGCGGGATAATTCGAGCACGGAAACGGCCTCATCGACGGAAATGCGAGACCACTAGAGACATGGCTGAAGATATTATCATTGTCGACGATGAAGACGATATCCGGACCCTGATAGCCGGTATTCTCGAAGACGAAGGCTATGAAACCCGCCAGGCGGGCAGTGCCGAAGATGCTATCGACGCGATTGCGGCGCGGCGCCCGAGCCTGATCATCCTGGATATCTGGCTGGAAGGCAGCCGTCTCGACGGTATGGAGCTTCTGCACATTATCCAGCGTGAGCACCCGGAAGTACCGGTGGTGATGATCAGCGGGCACGGGTCCATCGAGACGGCAGTGCAGGCGATCAAGGTCGGTGCCTATGACTATATTGAAAAGCCCTTCAAGACCGATCGGCTGATCCTGATCGTCAGTCGAGCGATCGAAGCTTCGCGACTACGGCGCGAAAACAGGGAATTACGCCTCCGTGCCGGACCGGAGACCGAGCTGGTCGGTGACGGGGCGACGATCAGTCAGTTGCGTCAGACGGTCGACAAGGTGGCGCCGACGGGCAGCCGGGTTCTGATCCATGGTGCGGCGGGCTCCGGGAAGGAAGTGGCCGCGCGCATGCTTCATGCACAGTCGCGCCGGGCCGATCAGCCGTTTGTCATCGTCAATTGTGCGGCGATGGCGCCCGAGCGGATGGAATCCGAGCTGTTCGGAGTTGAGGCAGCACGTGCATCCGATCAGGAGGGCCGCAAGATCGGTCTGTTCGAGCAGGCCCATAATGGCACCCTGGTGTTCGACGAAATCGGCGATATGCCGATCGAGACCCAGGGCAAGATCGTGCGGGTCCTGCAGGAACAGACCTTTGAGCAGGTGGGCGGCAACCGCAAGATCGAGGTCGATGTGCGCGTCGTCGCAACAAGCACGCGTGATCTGAAGGATGAGATTGTCGCCGGACGGTTCCGGGAGGATCTGTTCTACCGTCTGAATGTGGTGCCGCTGGAGGTTCCCGATTTGGCAGACCGGCGTGATGACATCCCGAAACTGGCGGAACATTTCATGCGTCGTGCGGCCGAAACCGGCGGCATGCCGATACGCCGTATCGGGCCTGATGCCATGACGGCCCTGCAATCCCACGACTGGCCGGGAAATGTCCGGCAGCTGCGTAATGTCATCGAATGGTTGCTGATTATGGCGCCGGCGGACCCCAGCCAGCCGATCCGTGCGGATATGCTGCCCCCGGAATTGATCGGGAAAGCGCCGCGGGCCTTGCTCGGGGCGGAACAGACGGAGTTTCTGACCCTGTCCCTGCGGGATGCACGGGAAGAATTCGAGCGGCAATATCTCGAAGCGCAGGTCAACCGGTTCAGTGGTAATATCTCCAAAACCGCCACTTTTGTTGGTATGGAACGTTCGGCCTTACACCGCAAACTTAAGTCGCTTGGGGTGCAGGGGCCGACCATTCGGAATTCGGAATAGTTCAGACGTTCATGTGCCTGTCCGACAATAATTCGAGCGCTTGTTCGCAACCCGGGATTTTCTCATGAAGGCGATAATTTGTGGCGGTGGCCAGGTTGGCTCAAGTATTGCGCGCGAGCTTGCAGCCGAACGCGTCGATGTAACGGTGATCGACCAGAGCCCGGATCTGATTCGTCGGATACGGGACACGCTGGATGTCACAACCATGGTGGGCTTTGCCTCACATCCTGATGTTCTGGAAGCTGCGGGCGCCCGTGACGCCGACATGATCGTGGCCGTCACCTTTGCTGATGAAGTGAATATGGTGGCCTGTCAGGTTGCCCATTCGCTTTTCGATGTGCCAATGAAGATTGCCCGGGTGCGCGATCAGAGTTATCGAAATCCTATCTGGGCGGATCTGTTCTCGCGTGACCATCTGCCCATCGATGTGATCATTTCACCTGAAATCGAGGTCGCGCGCGCCATCGGGCGGCGTTTCACGGTACCGGGATCTTTCGAGATGATCCCGCTGGCCGAAAACCGGCTGCGGCTGATCGGCGTGCGGTGCGAGGAAAACTGCCCCATTCTCGACACGCCGCTGCGTCAGCTCACCACGCTGTTTCCCGACTTGCGTCTTTCGATCATCGGGATCATCCGTGGCGGCAAGCCCATCGTGCCGACCGGGGATGATCATCTCGAGGTCAATGATGAAGTCTATATCGTCATCGACGGAGAGCATGTGCCGCGAGCCATGGCGGCGTTCGGTCATGATGAACCCGAAGCCCGTCGGGTGGTGATCATAGGTGGCGGCAATATCGGGGAAAGCCTGGCCAAGGACATCGAAGAGCATTTCTCGGGTGTGTCGGCCCGGCTGATCGAGCTGGACAAGACCCGCGCCCTTGAAGTGGCGCAGGTGCTGTCGAAAACGACAGTCATCAACGGCGATGCGCTCGATCCCGATATTCTTGAAGAAGCCAATATCAGCAAGACCAGCACCGTCGTCGCCGTGACCAATGACGATGAGGTCAACATTCTGGCGTCGCTGCTCGCCAAGCGTTATGGAGCGGAACGCGCGGTGACTCTAGTTAACAGCAACACCTACAACCCGTTGCTGGCACCTTTGGGTATCGATGTGGTGGTGAATCCACGGGTGATCACGGTGTCCACCATCCTGCAGGTGATCCGCCGTGGCAAAATTCGCTCGGTGCATTCGATTGGCGAGAATTTCGGTGAGGTGATCGAGGCCGAGGCGCTGGAAACCTCAAATCTGGTTGGCAAGCCGATCAAGGACGCAAAGCTTCCCGCCGGGGTCATCGTAGCTTCGATTGTTCGCGACGATAAGGTCCTGATGGTGGACAAGGATTCGGTGATCAATGTGGGTGACACCGTGATTTTGTTTGCCACCAAGGAAGCGGTGCGCAAGGTCGAACGGATGTTCGCCGTGCGGCTCGAGTTTTTCTAGAGGTGAACTGCCCGGGCAGTTTCGGAGGTCGTCGTGCCGCGCATTGCTTACGTTAACGGACGCTATGTCGATCACCGCGATGCGGCTGTCCATGTGGAGGACCGGGGCTATCAGTTCGCTGATGGCGTCTATGAGGTCGTGCATCTGTTTCGTAACAGACTGATCGATGCCGATCCCCATCTTGACCGATTGGGCCACTCGCTTGTCGAACTGCAAATGGCGTGGCCCATGCACCGGTCCGCCCTGAAGGTCGCGATGCATGAAATCGTGCGACGCAACCGGTTTGCGACTGGGCTTTTGTACATTCAGGTGACCCGGGGTGTGGCACCGCGGGACCACAAGTTCCCTGCCGATGTGTGCTCATCCCTGGTGATGACCCTCCGGTCTGTCCCGGAATTTCCCGATGACATGCGCGAGCAGGGTGTCGGGGTGATCACGCTTGAGGATATTCGCTGGGCGCGCCGTGACATCAAGTCCGTCGCGCTTCTGCCCAATGTGCTCGGCAAACAGGCCGCTGCCGAGGCCAATGTCTACGAAGCGTGGTTGGTGGACGGCGCTGGCCTGATCACCGAAGGTACATCATCGAATGCCTGGATCATTTCCGGGGACGGGGTGCTGATCACCCGTGCGGCTGATCACGATATCCTGCGGGGCATAACCCGGCAGGCCATTGTGGAACTGGCCCAGGAGCTGGGAATTCCCTTCGAGGAACGGAGTTTCTCGGTGGAGGAGGCCTGCAACGCGTGTGAAGCCTTCATGAGCAATTCCTCCCATTTCGTGACACCGGTTACCCGGATCGACGATCGGGTCATTGCCAATGGCAAACCGGGCTCCTTGAGCACCGCGCTGCATAGCCGGTATGTGCAATACATGTCGGATTTTTCAAAAATCGGCTGACGCGCGAAATTAACAAACAATTTCAAGCGATTGGACTGGAAATTCCGCCGTTCAGTCCTAACCTATGTATGATGAGAATGATCGTCATGTCGGCCATGTTTAATGGCAGGTGGTCATTTAACCTGAACAGCGCATATTACAACCAACACAAGAACAAAGCTGAGGTAATAAGATGGCTGCAGAACGGTCACAGAATGTCCAGGATGTCTTCCTGAACAACATTCGCAAGAACAAAACTCCGGTAACGGTTTTCCTCGTCAACGGTGTGAAGCTGCAAGGTGTGGTGACGTGGTTTGACAGCTTCTGCGTCCTGCTGCGCCGCGATGCCCATTCGCAGCTGGTTTACAAACACGCAATCTCGACAGTCATGCCATCGATGCCAGTTCAGTTGTTCGAACCGGAAATGGATGACGATGACGACGCAGAGACCGAAGCAGCTGAGTAACGCTTCGTCTTGGGTCAGGATAAACATCATTCCACGCGAGTTGGGGACGATCCGACGCGGACAATTGTGTTGCAGCCTGTCCTTCGGGATCGGGGCACGGGAAGCGCTGACCGCGACCCGGCAGTTCTGCTCAAAGAAACCGAGGGGCTGGCACGTGCCATTTCCCTCGATATCGTCAGCAGCCGGGCCATATCACTGAACCGGCCGCGACCCGCGACCCTGTTCGGTGAGGGCGTGGTGTCGGAGGTGCATGATCGTATCGAGGCCGAAGAGGCCGATCTCGTGATCGTCGGCGGCCCCTTATCTCCGGTCCAGCAACGAAACCTCGAACGTGCGTGGTCCTGCAAGGTCATTGATCGCACTGGTCTGATTCTGGAGATCTTCGGAGAACGCGCCCGGACCCGCGAGGGGCAACTACAGGTGGAACTGGCCGCGTTGACTTACCAACGAAGCCGGCTCGTGCGGTCCTGGACCCATCTCGAACGCCAGCGCGGCGGTTTCGGTTTCGTTGGCGGTCCGGGTGAAAGCCAGATCGAACTCGACCGTCGCATGATCGACGACCGGATTATCCGGCTGAAGAAGGACCTCAATCAGGTGCGCCGGACACGTGGCCTGCATCGCAAGGCACGCGAGCGGGTGCCGTATCCGCTGATTGCGCTGGTCGGTTACACCAATGCGGGCAAGTCGACACTTTTCAACCGGCTTACACGGGCTGACGTCTTCGCCGAAGACATGCTGTTTGCCACACTCGATCCCACAATGCGGAGCCTGGAACTTCCGTCTGGCCGCAAGGTCATTTTCTCCGACACGGTCGGGTTCATTTCCGAATTGCCCCACGATCTGGTCGCGGCATTCCGGGCGACCCTGGAAGAGGTGGTGGCCGCGGATATCGTGTTGCATGTGCGCGATTGTGCGGATCCGGACACCGAAGCCCAGCGTCAGGATGTTGAAACCATTCTGAAAAACCTGCTGCGGGAACGCGAAGCCGGTGATGAAGATGATGATCGCAAAATGCCGGCCCGGATCGAAATTCTGAACAAGACCGATCTTCTGGCTCCGGACGAGCAAGCAGCGCTGGACGCACGGGCGGATCGAACCGCGGACCTCATTTCCGTCTCAGCACTGGATGGGAGCGGTTGCGATATGTTGCTGGACATGATCGACGCGAAACTGGCCGAAACAGACACGGTGGCAGATGTGGAGGTTGCCCTGAGTGATGGTGCGACCATGGCCTGGCTTTATGAGAAGGGCGACGTTCTTGATCGGAATGATGATGGCATGAAGAGCCGACTGAAAGTCCGTCTTACACCCCGGGATATAGCGCGTTTTCGCAAACAACAGGCCGCCGAGGAAAATGTCGGATGAGCCGTGTGGTAGTCGATCCGGACCGGGTCATGTCGTTGATGAAGACCGCAGCCGCCGAGATCGTGCTGCCACGATTCCAGTCGCTGCAGGAGGGTGAGGTCAACGAGAAGGATGGCGGTGAACTTGTCACCATTGCGGATATCGAAACAGAGAAATGGCTGACCGCGCGTCTTCCCGACTTGCTTCCCGGAAGCATTGTGGTTGGGGAGGAGGCGGTTTTTGCGGACAAGAGCGTATTTGCGCGACTGGCTGGGGATGATCCGGTCTGGATCATTGATCCGATCGACGGAACCTGGAATTTTGCCAATGGCCGCCCGACCTTTGCCGTCATGGTCTCACTCGTCTCGCGGGGAGAGGTTGTTGGCGGCTGGATCTATGAACCGGTGAACGGCACGACGGTCATGGGATCACGTGGGGATGGCGTTCTGTTTGATGGGGCACCCGTACGCCTGAGTGAGGGCGATCATCAGGGTGACATTGCCGGAACCGCTGCGCGACATCTGTTTGCGCGCGCTGAACAACGCCCCGATGTGATCGCAGATGTCTATCGGCCGAACTGCGCCGGTCATGAATATGTCCTGATTCTGTCGGGTGAGCGGGCCTTTTCGGCCTATACGAAACTTCTGCCCTGGGATCACGTCGCCGGCAGTTTTCTGGTGACCGAGGCCGGGGGGCACAGCGCTCTGCTCGATGGCGGACAATATGATTTTGCCAATCCGGACGGAAATCTGCTGACGGCCGAAAGTTCCGAGATGTGGCACAATATATGCGCGATCATCGATCACGAGGGTGCGTAGGAATATCAGGAGTAGAGTTCATGGCTGACACACTCAAAACAGCATTCATTGGTCTGGGCGTCATGGGCTATCCGATGGCCGGATATCTGCGTAAGGCGGGACACGAGGTCTCTGTGTTCAACCGAACATCCGCCAAGGCAGAAAAATGGGCTGGCAAACACGGGGGCACATCTTGTGCGAGTCCGCGCGAGGCGGCCGAAGGCTGTGATGTGGTCTTTGTCTGTGTAGGCAATGATGACGATGTGCGCAGTGTTGTCATGGGTGACAACGGTGTTCTTGCGGGGATGTCGAAGGGCTCCATTCTGGTTGATCACACCACTGCGTCTGCTGACCTGGCGCGTGAACTCTCCCGGATTTGCACGGATGCCGGGATCGGTTTCCTCGATGCGCCGGTTTCCGGTGGTCAGGCCGGTGCCGAGAATGGCGTTCTGACGGTCATGGTCGGGGGGGAGGACGAGATCTTCATGCGTGCTGCACCTGTAATTGATGCCTATTCACAGGCCTGCACGCTGATCGGGCCGGCAGGATCCGGTCAACTGGCGAAAATGGTTAATCAGATTTGTATCGCCGGTGTTGTACAGGGTCTTTCGGAAGCCGTGAATTTCGGCATGAAAGCCGGCCTGGACATGGAAAAGGTCATCGGAACCATTTCCAAGGGCGCAGCCCAGAGCTGGCAAATGGAAAACCGCTGGCAAACCATGGTTGTAGGAAAATTCGACTTCGGGTTCGCCGTCGACTGGATGCGTAAGGATCTGGGTATTTGCCTTGCGGAAGCCGAGGGCAACAAGGCGCGCCTCCCGACAACAGCTCTGATCGATCAGTTCTATGCACAGGTGCAGGCGCGTGGCGGGACACGCTGGGACACGTCCAGCCTCATTCACTTGCTCGCAAACGATTGATCTCAGGCCGGCGGACGACCGTCCAGTCCGTGAAATAACGGCTGGAGTTGTTCTTCATAGGACTTCCAGCGCCCCAGTGATGACCGATAGATGGGCTGACGAACCTGCGCATTGCTTCGGGTTCGCACATTGCGCCGGGTCTTGTGAAACTCAAGGTAGGCCGGTTCCCAGTTCAGGCCGCAGAATTCGATCATAGTTCGCGACAGGGTTTCGTGGTCCTCGACCATGTCTTCATAGTAAATATTCAGAATTCGCCCGGGCAGGACGCCGTGCCAGTGGGTCATCATCCGCGCGTATTCGCGATGATAGCGACCAAGTTTGTTGAGATCATAGGAATAGTGATGGCTGCCGGCAAAATCACCGAAATAAATGGAAAGACAGGGGTCACGCGGGTCACGTACGCAATGGATGATCCGTGCTTTGGGGAAGAGTGTTGTGATCAGGCCGATATGGTTAAAATTACCGGGCATCTTGTCGACGATGCGACTGGCCTTTGGGTTCGCCCAACTCAGTTTTCGCAGGTAGACAGCGGCGATCTTCGCGGTTACGTCAGCCGTCATGCTGGTCATGCAGGATGGGAAGGCACGCACATCATTCAACTCTTCGGGCAGTTGGTCTGCGAGTTGCATCATGTCTTCACGTTCGCCCGATCCGTGGACCCGACTGTGACTGGCCAAAATCTGTTCGACCAGCGAGGTTCCTGATCGTGGCATGCCGAGGACAAAGATCGGAGTGTCCGAGGCCGAGCCCCAGTCGTGTGTGTTCTCGAAATAGGCCGTGTTGAAGGTTTCGGAGAGTGAATCCACAAACGCGGTATAGGCGTGAATGTCGAAGACCACGTCTTTCAGGAGGTTGCCGCGCCGGAAGTACTCGAAGCCTTCAATATGGGATTTGCAGTTGTTGTGTGCGGCGCTGGCAGACATGTGCAGGACGCTGCGCCGTGCGGCAGGAACGGTCTTGTCTGCAAGCGTATTCTGAAGTGGAGCGAATGCGGGATCAGCCGGGGTCAGTTCCTTCAGGTTGGCCAGTTCCCGCAAGGCACCGGCATGATCGGGAAGCAGCGAAAGGGTGCGTCGGAACCAGAGTTTGGCTTCGCTAGCCTGGCCCGCGTCAACAAGGGCTCGGGCACGACCGTAGTGGGCTTCGACTGATGCCGGAATTTGTTCCAGAACAGTATCAAAATCTGCAATGGCTCGCTGGCTCTGACCCGCGCGGTAGCGCGCCCAGCCAAGTGTAAGCAGGGGGGCAACGGCATCGGGCATCTGATGGTGGCATTCCTCAAGAAAGTCCAACGCTTCGTCATGTCGTGCCATGCGACTGAGTGTGCGTACCAGATCACGCTGAATATCCCTATCTTCCGGCGATTGCAGGCGCGCTGCTTCCAGATGTTCGCATGACAGCAGATAGTTTTCGGATTCAAAGGCGATCCGTCCCAACGCGTGCAGGGGGCAGATGCATCAGGCTGACTTTTGTGAGCCCGCATATAGCCTTCGTAGGCGCGAGCGGTGTCGCCCCGTGTCTCGAAGCGATGTGCCAGTTGCATCGCGATTTTGAGTTCACGTTTCTGGTAACTGCCGGGCAGAGCTGTGATGAAAATTGAAAAACGCATGGACCGTTCAACGATCCATTGGCAGGCACGTTCTGCGATATGTCGCCGCAACAGGGCCAGTGCATGTTTCTGAGTTGCGAGCGCGTCCACTCCTTGTTCGAGTTGCTGAAGCGCCCGCACACGTCCGAAGGCGGCCTCATGTGACAGGGGGTTGAGTATCTGTGCATCCTCGAAATGGATGAGCGCTGTCGCGGGTTCGCCCGTTTGCAGCAACGCCTGTCCGAGTGCCAGGCGATAGGGGGCGTATCCGCGCCGCATATCAACGGCGCGCTGCAAATGGGGAGCGGCGATGTCTATTTTGCCGTTTCGCAGCGCGGCAACACCCAGAAGGAATCAGGCATCGGGTTGCCCGGGATGATCCTCGACAATGGTTTCGCAGGTTTGTTCGACCTCTCCATACCGACCGCCCCGCATGGCTTCACGTGCCTGCGTGAGTAATTCACTGAGGGTTTGGTGCGTGGTATCGACAGCAATCGTTTCCATCCAATATCTCCCGAAAAAGTCTACACACCCGATTTATCGGGTGATGTATCTGGGAAATATCGTAGTGCAGGGAGGCGACTTGGCGCCGAATTTCGCGCATGATTTTAAGTACTTGGTTGGAATTATTAGATTTAAACTTTATCGATCTTCGCGGCCTGCCAACGAGTTTCGTATTCATCGATCGAGACTGTGTTCAGTTCCCGGTCATCGTCACGAAGGGAAGATTCTACGTGGCGGAAACGGGTTTCAAATTTGGTATTGGTGCCGCGCAATGCGAATTCCGGATCGATTTTCAAATGCCGGGCGAGATTGACGCAGGAAAACAGGACATCTCCCAATTCGTCCGCTAGTCGATCGGGTGTGGCATTTTCGCGAATTTCGCTTTTGAGTTCTTCGAGTTCTTCTTCGATCTTCGCGATCACAGGACTGATGGTGGGCCAGTCGAAACCCACCCGTGCTGCACGCTTTTGCAGTTTTTCGGCGCGGGTCAGGGCGGGGAAGCCGACGGGAACATCATCCAGAACGCTGGCTTCCGCTCCAATGGCTGCTGCTTTCTCGGCTCGTTCATCGGCTTTCTGGGCTTCCCAGGACTCCCGCAGGCCGACATCCGTATTGTGATTGTCCTTGTCGAATATATGAGGGTGGCGGCGTACCAGTTTATCTGCAATCCCGCCGGCAACATCCTCGAAATCGAATGATTTCTTCTTCTTCGGCCATGCGCGCGTGAAATACCACCTGAAGCAACAGGTCGCCGAGTTCTTCGCGTATCGCGGCGCGATCATCGCGGTCGATCGCATTTGCAACCTCATAGGCTTCCTCAACCGTATACCGTGCAATGGATTTGAATGTCTGCTCGACATCCCAGGGACAGCCGTCAACCGGGTCACGAAGGCGCGCCATGACGTCGAGAAGACGGTCGATATTTCGCGTGGTCATTTCTATCCCATCCTTTGAGACCTGAGGCCCAAATTCTGGCGCTCGTCATCGCAGTTTATGGGATTGTGCAACGTTCGCCGGAGCATGGAAGATATCCGATACGGTATGCAATTTGGGAGTTTTCATATGCTTTATTTTGTTTATCGCGTGGATAAACCGGGTATGCATGATCTGCGCATGAAAACGCGCCCGGCACATATGGAATTTGCAGGAATACTTGGCGACACGCTTTATTTTGCCGGCCCGGCCATGGACGATGATGAGAATATGATCGCCAGTGTGTGGATCATTGACGCAAAGGACCGCGCCGATGCCGAAGCGATCACGGCGCAGGATCCTTATGAACAGGTGGGGTTGTTCGAAAGCAAAATCATACGCCGTTTTGTGCGCACAGCCGGGACGGCTTAGAGCATGACGGAAAAGCACGGAATCGCACAGCCAGTCCGACGGCGCGAGGATGTTCGTTTTCTGACCGGGCAGGGACGGTTCGCTGATGATGTCGGCCGTGACGGCCAGGTCCATGCTGCGTTTGTGCGTTCATCAGTCGCGCACGGGACGATCCTGAATATTGATGCGACCTCTGCCATCGCCGCGCCTGGCGTTGTGGCGGTGTTTACCGGCGATGATCTGGCTGCGGCTGGTGTTGGGCATATCGTGGCACGCTGGCCAAAATATCAATCGGCGCAAATTCAGTCAGCGCGACCGTTGCACACGCCGCGCCCAGGGCTGGCGCAGGGAAAGGTTCGCCATGTCGGAGAGGTAGTCGTCCTCGTTCTGGCGCAAACCCAGGCTCAGGCGCGGGATGCCGCAGATCTCGTAATACTAGATATCGCTGAATTACCTGCTGCAATCACGATTGCCGACGCCGTAGCTCCAGATGCGCCTCTTGTTTGGGAGGATGCGCCGGGAAATATCGGCCAAGTTTGGCATCGAGGGGACAAGGACGCTGCCGACCTAGCGTTTGCAGAAGCCGCCCACGTATCTCGACTGTCCCTTGTGAACAACCGAATTGTCGCAGCACCGCTGGAGCCTCGGACGAGCATTGCTGATTGGAATGAGGAAAAGGGACGCTTCACCCTGGTCGCATCCAGCCAGGGCGTTCAGTACTTCATGGAGATTTGTATGTGAACAGGTCTTCGACATTCCGCGTACGGAGATGCGCGTTCTGACCGGAGATGTCGGTGGCGGCTTCGGGGTCAAGGAACAGCCTTGCCCTGAAGATATCGCGATCCTGTTTGCAGCGCGTGCCCTGAAGCAGCCGGTCAAATGGACCGGTACTCGCTCAGAACATTTTCTGGGGGATTCTCATGCACGCGATGCCGTGATCGAGGCTTCGCTTGCTCTCGATGAATCGGGGAATTTTCTGGCGCTGCGTGTTGCTGTCGATGATGCCATGGGCTCCTACTACGCCTGCAACGGAACCGGGATGCCGTTGCGCAACATGCCCAACGGGCTGGCGCTGGTGTATCGCACGCCGGTGATCGATATCGACGTGCGTCTTGTCCTGACTCACACCAATTCTGTTGGTCCCTATCGTGGGGCTGGACGTGAGCAGGCATCCTACATCGTCGAACGCCTTGTCGATCAGGCGGCACGAGAAACAGGGCACGACCCCGTCGAGTTGCGCCGACGAAACATGATTTCTCCCGATCAGATGCCTTACGCCACACCCGTGGATCGCATCTATGATTCCGGTGAATTCGAGGCCGTTCTCGACAAGACCGTGGCACTGGCGGATTGGGACGGTTTTTTCGAACGCCGTGCCAGAAGTGAACAGGATGGGAAATTGCGGGGACGCGGACTCGCTTCTTATCTGGAGTGCATAGGTGGTTCACCCCACGAAGGTGCCAAAGTCGAATTCAGAAAAGACGGGACTGTCGATCTGGTGGTGGCCACTCAAAGTCAGGGGCAAGGCCATGAAACCAGCTTTGTCCAGGTCATCGCTGAACGTCTTGGCGTGCCGTTCGAGTCTGTCTATCTGCGTCAAGGCGACAGTGATTTCGCGCCACGCGGCATTGCCACGATCGCGTCCCGTTCGATGACAATGGCGGGGTCGGCGATCGCGCTGACCTGTGACGCGGTGATCGAGAAAGGTCGTGTGGCGGCTGCCCATCTGTTTGAGGCTTCGGTCGCCGATATCGAGTTTTCCGAAGGGGCGTTTCAGGTGAAAGGAACAGATCGACACATCCCACTTCTTGAGCTGGCGACACAGGTCAGAACCATTCGTGTGGAGGATGTTCCGACAAGCCTGAATTCAGCCGAAGAGTTTGAAGCGCCCGAGCAGTACTTTCCCAATGGCTGTCATGTCTGTGAGCTCGAAATCGATCCCGATACCGGGGTGGTTATGCTGGATCGATACACCGCCGTTGACGATTGCGGCGTTGTCATCAACCCGCCGATCGTTCACGGACAGGTGCATGGCGGTGTGGTGCAGGGCATCGGGCAGGCTCTGATGGAAGAGATTATTTATGACCGGGAGACCGGCCAACTCCTCACAGGGTCCTTCATGGACTACAGAATGCCCCGTGCCGTTGATCAGCCGCGGATGCAGGTGGATTTTCACGAAGTGCCGTCGCCGACCAATCCCCTAGGTGTGAAGGGTGTGGGAGAGGCTGGAATCGTGGGGGCCTTGCCGGCGATATTCAACGCCTTGGCAGACGCACTCGCCACGCGCGGTGCGGTTGTCGATTTTCAGATGCCAGCGACAGCGGAAAAGGTGTGGCGTGCACTCAACCGTTGAGCCCTGCGGATATGCGACATAGGCTGGCATACAATCGGAGATGAGGGGCCTTTGATGGCGGATGTTTATGCGAAAAGTTCCGGAATGCCGCCCGACGGGAATGTCGGAACCAAACGTGTGCGCGAACGCGCCAGGCGCAACTACCGGCATATCGAAGTGCGACCCTATGCGCCCAATCTCGGTGCCGAGATTCGCGGGCTGGACCTCGCTGAAGGATTGAGCGAGGCACAGTTCGAGGAGGTCCATCACGCATTCCTCGATAATCAGGTGCTGTTTTTCAAGGAACAATCACCCATTCCGCCGGGTACCCATATCGAGATCGCGAAGATGTTCGGCGAACTGCATTTCCACCCCGCCGCGCCGGGTAAAGACGGGTTTCCGGAAATTTTCGAAATTCACGCCCATGCCGGATCAAAGATCGCAAATGGCGAATTCTGGCATTCGGATGTGTCCTGCGATGAGATACCGCCTCTGGGCACCATGCTGCAGATTCATATTCTGCCCGACTGTGGGGGGGATACGATGTTCGCCGACAGTTATGCGGCCTGGGAGTCCCTTTCAGAGCCTCTGCGCGAAATGCTGGATGGTTTGCACGGCGAGCATGAGAGCGAGCATATCTATCGTGGTCGTTACTCCGACCGTGGCATGGAAGACGAGGGGAAAGTTTATCCGAGCGCAACCCACCCCATCGCACGGGTGCACCCAGAAACCAGGCGAAAGGCGCTGTACGTCAATCGTGCATTCACAACCGGGATTGCCGAACTGGAACCGGATGAGAGTTCAGCCGTGCTCGCGATGTTGCTGGAGCACGCAGAGAAGATTGAGTTTCAGATTCGGTTTCGTTGGGAACAGAACGACATGGCTTTCTGGGACAATCGTTGTGCCATGCATCGTGCGCTCTGGGATTACTGGCCTGCCGAACGCAAGGGCAACCGCGTTACCATCAAGGGTGATCGCCCGAGCTGACCGTCAGGTCAGGTTCCGTCGATAGAGTGCAAACAGCCGCTCCCAATGCCGTTCGGCTGCTGGCTTGTCATAGATCGCGCGTTGCGGAAAGGCAAAGCCGTGATGCACACCAGGGTGAATCTCGATTTCCCCGCGTGTACCGGCTTCATCGAAGAGTTTCTGAAGTTCTGCGACCATGGGAAGCGGCGCCAGGTCATCGATTTCTGCGCAGCTGATATAGGCTTCGCTCCTGATTTTCACGAGATTGAGATGCGGGCTCTCTTCCGCATCCGAGACAATCCAGGTGCCGTAGAAGGACGCAGCGGCGGCAACCCGGTCGGGAAACCGTGCGGCGGCAGCCAGCGCATAGGGTCCGCTCATGCAATAGCCGTGTACGCCCACAGATCCCGGACGCGCCATCTCCGGATGGGCGTCAAGGAACGCGATCATGGCGGCGACGTCGTCCATCACTGGTGGAATGGTCATCTTCGTACGGATTGCGCGCATGCGGGTCCAGTCATCGCTCTCCTTGACCAGGACATCCGGCCCGAATTTCGTATCGGTACCCGCCCGGTAATAGAGATTGGGGACCAGTACGCAATATCCGGCGGTCGCAACGCGACGCGCCATATCGTGGATTTCTTCACGGATGCCTGGTGCATCCATCAGGAACAGCACCGGAGGGCAGGGATCACCGCGTTCGGGCCGAGAAATGAAGGTTTCCATCGCCCCGTCATTAGTGGCGATGTCTATTGTTTCCTCAATCATCGATTCGTAGTCCTGTTTGCGGACGCCTAGAGCAGGTTGCGCACGGCGCTGGATGCGGGAATCTCGCTGCCGCTGACATAAGCCTCGTGGTTCTGCTCGATCAGTGTCTTGTCATAGAGATAGTTGACCATCATCCCTGCTGACTGGGCAAATCCCTTGGGCGACATATCACCTAGCCAGTTGATGCTTTCGACCCGTGCGCCATTGCTGAGATGGAAATGTGCGACTGAATCCAGCGCCGTTCCCGTGGGTTCACGACGCTGATAGAGCAGATAGCCCGCAACCAGATGGGTCATGATCGGCTCCATGGTGTCGGCAATGGCCGGATCCAGATGCCAGTTGGTCCGATCCAGAATGGATTGCAGAACCAAAGCGTCTTCGGGAATGTCTCCGGCAACGGCCCGCAACGCATCTTCCTGCTCGTGATTGAGCAGGTCTGCACCTTCAGCGATGCGGCCATCCAGCCACCGCCGAAACCCCGGTATCGGTGATAGGGTTGCAAAGGTCTTGACGTTAGGCAGACGTGCGGAGAGGCGTTCGACAACCTGTTTGATCAGGAAGTCTCCGAAACTCACACCGGACAGGCCACGCTGGGCGTTGGAAATCGAGTAGAAAATCGCGGTGTCGGCCTCTTCCGGGTCCTTGATGGGGGCACTTTCATCCAGAAGGGTCTGAACATTCCGCGCAATCCCGTTCACAAGTGCGACTTCAACGAAAATCAGGGGTTCATCGGGCATGGAGGGATGGAAGAAGGCAAAAAATCGGCGGTCGGATTCAAGCCGGTTCTTCATATCGTTCCAGGATCGGATTTCGTGCACGGCCTCGTAGGCGATCAGTTTTTCCAGCAAATCTGCCGGGGCCGCCCAGGTGATGCGGTGCAGGACCAGGAAACCAGCGTCGAACCATGTGGACAGCAGATACTTCAAATCGGCATCGAGCGGGCGCAGTTCCGGGTTGTCCCGCAGCAGTCCGATGAGGTCCGCCCGAAGATCAACAAGAAACTTAATACCATGCTCCAAACCATTGAACTGACGAAATAATTTCATTCTTGGAGATTCGAGCTGTCCCCGTAGTGCCGTGATCGCTTTGGCATAGGCTGCGGGATCATCCGACGTCTCCCGAACAGCATCCATGGTCGTATTCAAATGGGCGGGTTCGATGCCGTATTCATCGTTTAGAAGCTGCATGAACCGCAAGCGACCTTCGGCATTCAGATCAAGGTAGCAGCGCGCGAGATCCGAAGCATTCGAGCGGGCGGAGGCTTCACCGCCACGGCCCGACAGGCTTGCATCGATCTGCTGTTGTAGGCGCGCCAGATCATCATCGGGTAAGTCCGGGCTGATATCCAGACTCCCGCGGGAGGTCAGGCTTGCGGCGCCGTCGACGACATCGCGCAGCGCGCGCCGCAGCAAACCCCGGGTGCGACTAAGAAAACTGGTGGAAACTGTGGTATCGGACATGAGTGCAACTTTGGCGAAGGGGTCTGAACAGTTGGCAAGCGACAGATTGGCGAAACTCTTGTGACAGCGAGCGTGATCAATCGTCAGGCAATGAGACTATGTTCGTGATGATGAACGATAATCCGCTGATAGACTGAAGATAGGGAGCAAATGAATGGCTGACAAGGAAGTGGCACTGATTGTAGGTGCGGGTGAGGGTCTCAGCGCGTCTTTGGCGCGGCTTTGTGCCAAGCAGGGTATGGATGTCGCTCTTGCCGCCCGAGATCCCGATAAGCTTGGCGACCTTTGCGCGGAAACGGGTGCGAGTGCCTATGCCTGTGATGTCATTGATGAGGACTCTGTCGATGCCATGTATGACGCTGTCTTTTCCGAAAAGGGTGTTCCCAACCTTGTTGTGTACAACCCCAGCGCCCGTGCGCGCGGCCCGATCACCGAACTGGACCGGAAAGCAGTCAAGAATGCGGTCCTGATCACCTGTTATGGCGGATTTGTAGTGGCGCAGAAGGCGGCCGAACTGATGCTTGAACGGGGCAGCGGGTCGATCTTGTTTACCGGAGCTTCGGCCAGCGTGAAGGGTTATCCCAACTCGTCCTCCTTCGCGATCGGCAAATTCGGTCTGCGTGGCCTTGCCCAGTCCATGGCGCGCGAACTGCATCCGCAGAACATTCATATCGGCCATTTCGTGATTGATGGCGGAATACAAAAGAAATCGGGCGATGAGCGTGCTGCCTCACGCGGCGATGATGGCATGCTGGATGCCGATGCGATCGCGGAATCCTACCTTCACGTGCATGGTCAGCACCGCAGTGCCTGGAGCTGGGAAATCGAACTGCGCCCCTGGGTTGAGAAATTCTAGGGCCCTTTGCTCATGCGCATAGCCATGCTGCGGGCGGCGCGGGCGGTCGTGATGACCGTCTTCGCGCTGCTTGTGGCCGCTTTTGTAGGATTGAGCGTCTACGCCGTGTTGCAGTTCGGTCTCTGGTGGCCTGCCCAACTTGAACTGAGCAACACGCTGAAACTCGTCTGTGCAGCGCTAACGATGCTGCCGTTTCTGCTGCTATTCACGAAGCTGAACTGGTCACGCCCCATGGGCTGGATCGCTGTCGTGTTCAACCGACTGATCGCGCCCATTGACCGCGCCATGGAAGGTTAGGGGCTCTCGATTGTCGAGACAGCGAACTGCACGCTGTAGAGCAGATACCAGACAACGACGCTTCCCCATTGGGACAGGTCGACATCCTGCGGGAGGATGTAGTTCTGATCGCCAAGATTTCCTTTGAGCTTTCCGATCGACCTGAAGTTTCCGGTCACATCTTCCGGGAAGAGCGGATCCGGGTCTGCGACGAGGTACACGAATAGATCCGGGCTGGGCCGGGTCGATAAATTGGCCAATCGAAGGATGTATTGATCATTAGCCGTCTGGAGAATTTCAACCTCTCCAGAAGCAGGATGGGCCGGGTCTCCTTCCCAAAAGGTGCCGCATCTCAGCTTTCGGAATTGGGCAGGAGTACGATCTTGCCACTGCGCTCACCCTGCATGGCATGGGCAACGGCGTCCTTGATTTTCGAAAGCGGGTAGGTGGCTTCGACCTCGGCATGCATCCGGCCTTCGGCAATATAGCCGGCGAGTTCGTTGTAGACCGTGAGGCGTTCTTCGGGCGTTGAATATTTGCGTAGCCAGAGGGTCAGCCAGACGCCGGTTAGGGTGATTTCCCGGAAGATGATGTCGTCGGGCCATAGCTGGGCCGGTTTCTTCGACAGCAGCCCGTAATTAGCAATGGTCCCGCCATCGGCAAGACAATCGGCGAGATGCTGGGTCGATTCGCCTGCAACGGCATCAATCGCAAGCTTGATGTCTGCCCCGCCCGTGGCGGCTTTGACCCGTTCACCCAGATCGGGGCCATCCACGGCACAGATATCGCCCCCGGCCTTGGTGATGAAGTCGTCCAGACCCTCGCGGCGCACCACATTTACAGTCTTGAAGCCATAAATCCCGGCCAGTTGCATGACGTACTGGCCGACAGCCGAATTGCCGGCGTTCTGGATAACCCAGTCACCGGGCTGCAGATTGACAACCGTCCTGAGCAGCAGCCAGGCGGTTGGCGGATTGGCCATGATCATGGCCATCTGGATCGGATCACCGTCACTGGGGAACATCACAGCAATGTCGGAGGCTTTGACCACGGCCTGTTGCCGCCACGTCCCGGTATAGGGCGGGATCATCACTCGATCCCCGACCTTGACGTTGGTCACATTCTTGCCGACCGCCCCGATGATGCCGATGCCCTCGGCGCCCGGGACCGCGGGCAGTTCCGGCTGGACACCGTAGACACCCGACAGAGTCAGCAGATGTGAGGGATTGATGGCCGCCGCTTCGATATCGATCAATGCGTCGTCATCGCCAACGTGGGCGGTTTCCATGTCGATGAGTTCGACGACCTCGGACGGGACTCCGGTGCGGGAGAACTGAACTGCTTTTTTCATGTCGGTGCGCTTTGTCTGGGTCTGGGCCGATTAACTGGCTTTCTTGATTTCACCCTGTTCGTTGTCAACGATCACCGGTGTTTCGAAGATCGTGATATCCGGGTCAACGCCGTAGAGGGTGTTGATGGCCGTGCGCCAGGGGCCACCTTCGACATAGACCTTTTCGGCGGCCTCACGATTTTCCCAGGTGTAGACACCACCGCCGACACCACGGTCGCGGTCGAAGACGAAATTCTTCCGGATCAGGCCCGGCATGCCCTCGAACTTCGGTGCAACATTCTGCATGTTGGTGAAGACTTCCTCGCGGGTGGTGCCGACTTTGACTTTGAACTGTACAAGTGCCGTAATCATCGTTCATCTCTCCTGAGAATTGTCATCAATCTTGCAGGCATTCTGCGGCATTCAAAGTGGTCGCACAACCGATGCCCGGCCGGAGTTCACGTGTTGAGCACAATTGGTATTCGCCGGCCAGTATGGTTGACCCCGAACCTCGAAGGTATGGCGTGGATGCTGGTCACCACGGTCTTCATCGTGAGCATGCACACGATGATCAAGCATCTGGCTGCACAGGGGCTGCATGCCTTCGAAATCGGGTTCTTTCGGACAGCCTTTGGAGCGCCGGTCGTGGCGATTCTGTTTCTGAAATACGGTCGCGGCATTCTAAGTACCGGTCAGATCAAGGGGCATGTCATACGTTCCTTCGGCCATGTGACCGCGATGATGATGTTCTTTCTCGGTCTTACGACAACCCAGCTCGCGGTCGCGAATTCGCTGGCCTTCACAGCACCTCTCTTTGCCACGGTGCTGGCCATTCTGGTGCTGGGTGAGACAGTCCGTTGGCGTCGCTGGGCGGCCTTGTTCGTAGGGTTTGCCGGCGCTCTGGTTATCATCCGCCCGGGAATTATCGAGGTCGGAACTGGCCCGCTTCTCGTTCTCGCTTCTTCTGCGATCTGGGGAGTAATCCTGATCGTGATAAAGACGCTGGGACGCCGGGATGCCACACCGACCATTGTCGTCTACATGGTTCTGTTCATGACACCGCTGTCGCTGATCCCGGCCTTGTTCGTGTGGACCTGGCCGACGCCCGAACAATACGCGATCTTGCTGGTGATGGGCGTGATGGGAACCACGGGGCATCTGACCCTGACTCAGGCCTTGCGGGTGGGGGATGCCGGTGTGGTGATGCCAATGGATTTCTTTAAGCTGATCTGGGCTGCCGGGTTCGGTTTTTTGTTGTTTGGCGAGTTTCCCGATCTATTTACGTGGGTGGGTGGTTTCATGATTTTTGCCAGCGCGACTTATGTTGCCTTGCGCGAGCGTAAGCTTGCGCGGGCAACCGCCGCCGCTGCTACAAGTTAGGAAGATTTATGTTGCCTCAAGCTCGTATCGCCGCAGTGGCCACAGCCTGTCCCCCGCATGTTCTCGAACAGTCGGAGGTGATCGAGCGATCGCGGGAAATATTCGCGCCCGATATTCCGGGTTTTGATCGCTTCACCGACGCCTATCGCAATGCTGCGATCGAAACGCGTCATTCCTGCGTGCCGATTGACTGGTACGCGCAGTCCCATCCGTTTTCCGAACGCAATGACCTGTTCATCGAGAATGCAGTCGATCTGCTGGCGGAAGTTACGGAAAAGCTCTTCGCCGAGTGCGGCATCACGGCAAAAGATGTGGACGGACTTGTGGTCGTGTCCACGACCGGGGTGGCAACGCCCAGCCTCGATGCTCTGTTGCTCGAGCGCCTGCCGTTCCGCCGGGATGTGCAACGTCTGCCGATATTCGGACTGGGTTGCGGCGGCGGCGTAACGGGGCTGGCCCGCGCGGCACAGCTCGCGATGACGCGCCCGGACAGTTGTGTGCTGTTTCTGGTTGTTGAGCTTTGCGGATTGACGTTCCGGGTAAATGACATTTCCAAGAGCAACATCATTGCCACCGCTCTGTTCGGGGATGGGGCCGCGGGCGCTTTGCTGGGCTGCGGGTTCGAAGGGCCGGCGGTTAAGGCCTGGGGGGAGCACACCTGGAACGATTCCCTTGATGTGATGGGTTGGGAGATCGGTGATGACGGGCTGAGGGTTCTGTTTTCGCGGGACATCCCGCATCTGGTCCGCTCTCAGCTGGGGGCACCCGCCAAGGCGTTTCTGTCTAATCAGGGCCTGACCGTGGGAGATATCGCGCGACATGCCTGCCATCCGGGCGGCGCCAAAGTCCTCGATGCCCTCGAGGAACTCTACGAATTGCCGCCAGGCGAGCTGACGACCGCCCGTGAGGTGTTACGCCAGAACGGTAATATGTCCGCGGCGACGGCCATGTTCGTGCTCGCGGAGACCATGAAGGACGGGACACCGGGGCACTGGTTGATGTCGGCACTTGGGCCCGGTTTTACGGCGACTTTCGCACTGCTGGAGGCGTCATGAGCATCTGGTATCTGCTTGTCGCACTCATTGTGGTGCAGCGGCTCATCGAACTGATGATCGCCCGGGTGAACACGAAACGGCTTCTGGCCAATGGCGGTGTCGAACACGGGGCGAACCACTACCCCTTGATCGTAGCGCTTCATGCAGCCTGGCTGGTCAGCCTGATTGTCTTCGTGCCTGCTGAAGCAACCATCAATCCGGTGTTGCTGGTGATCTTCATTGCGCTGCAACTGGGCCGGGTCTGGGTGCTGACATCGCTTGGCCGTTACTGGACGACCCGCGTGATCACGGTACCGGGGCAACCCCTTGTCAAACGTGGGCCGTTTCGTCTGGTCCGTCACCCTAACTATCTGATCGTGGAAGCGGAACTGATCGTGGTGCCATTGATTGCAGGTGTCTGGGAGCTGTCCGTTGTGTTCGGGATTGCCAATGCGCTTGTGCTGGTCTGGCGCATTCGCGTCGAAGAACAGGCTATCGCACCGCGCCGCAGCTAGACGAACGGATCGGGCCGCACGCGGATGAGCTGCCGGCCCTTGTTCGTGCCAGCGTAGAGACCAGCAAGCCCGGCTGGCGCGGTTTCCAGACCTTCAGCGATATCCTCGCGATAGGCTAGTTTGCCATCCTTGAGCCACTGCAGGAGGTCGGTGTGGGCCTGAGGATACTGTTTGACAAAATCAAAGGTCAGGAAGCCCTCCATCCGGATACGGTTCACCAGCAGATTGCGTTCCGGGCGCAGGCCGGCGGGCTGAGGAATCCAGGATTCGGTTGCCGCAGTCCCGCAGATCACGACCCGGCCGTGCAGATTGATCTGTCCGAGCAGTATATCGAGGGTCGTACCGCCAACATTGTCGTAATAGACATCCACCCCGTCCGGGCAGGACGCGCGTAGGGCCGCATCCATGTCATCGGTCGCCTTGTAGTCGATCGCGGCGTCAAATCCGAAAACCTCGGTGCACAAGGCAGTCTTCTCCGGTCCGCCTGCAATGCCGACCGTGCGACAACCCTTGATCTTTGCAATCTGGCCAACGGCGCTGCCCACGGCACCGGCCGCAGTGGAAACGACAACGGTGTCGCCGGGCTTTGGCTGGCCCACTTCCAGAAGACCGCAATAGGCGGTGAAGCCGTTGATGCCCAGAATGCCAAGCGCCGTCGAGATCGGGGCATCGTCAGGATTCACCGTGCGAAATGTGGGGCTCTCGGGATCCGCGACAACATATTCCGCCCATCCGGTATTGGCGGCAACAACCTGACCTTCCCGCACATCAGGATGGTTGGATTCCACAACCACGCCCACGCTGAAAGCTTTCATGGTCGTTCCTGTTTCCACACTGGCGTAGTTGCGGGCGACACTAATCCAGCCCTTCATGCCGGGGTCGGCCGATACGTAGACATTGTTGATCAGTACCTCTCCGGGACCGGGAGAGGGCGCATCATCTTCGACAGTCTCGAACAACTCCGGCTTTGGCAAACCGGTGGCGCGCTCCTTCAAGATGACGCGGCGATTTTGATGTTGAGCCATGTGAATGTTCCCTCGTGAAGATTTAAGTGTGTGGACGGCCACTGTGACCCGGCGGCCTAGTTTCGGTCGATGTATGCGTGTCTTGTCTTGCTATGGGCAATCAAAACCGGGCAAAACATCGCGCTAAGCGAAGTTGACCGGAGTTTTCACGCCATGAGATCGAACTTGTCCGGCCCATTGTCGCGACGTGCCACGGGAATAGACCGGTCCGTGGGGTTTGTTCTGGCTGCGTCCCTCGTGGCGCTTGTCGTGGGGCTGCTGCTGCCCGCTATCACGGTTCGCTCGCTTTTCTTTTCCCGGGATCTGTCGCTGATCGAGAGTGTTCTCGCTTTTCTCGATGATGGCGACTGGTTTCTGTTCGTCATCACATTCCTGTTCTCGGTCGCGTTTCCGGTGGTGAAGATCATCACGGGACTGGCCCTCTGGTTTATCTTGGACGCGACCGATGCTTATGCGCGCCCGGTAATTGGCTGGCTGGCATTTTTATCGAAATGGTCGATGCTCGACGTCTTCATCATTGCATTGATTGTACTTGTCGCTGATGGGCGTTTGCTGACAAGCGCGGATATTCAGGTGGGCGCGATCGTGTTCTCCGGCGCCGTTCTGGCTTCAACCTGGGCCACGAAACGACTGAGCACACTTGCTGGCAACTAGCGCGCGGGTGCCGGGGCTGACTGAACGGGAGGCGGGGTCACGGAACCACCTGAATGACGCGGGGCGACCGTGACGGAAACGGTGCTGCCACCAAGGGTGCGTTTTTCGATCTGGACGGTGGCCGCACGTTCGGCGCGGGTGAAGGACAGGACACTGACCTCCGCTTGCACGCTCATGATGGGTTCCCATCCGAAATTGCTCATCTGGTTCTGATAGAGCGCGAATGTCTGGGGGGCAGCTTGCCCGACATTGAGAATGATGCGACCGGTCCAGCGATCCAGATCGCCGAGAATCAGTGATCGTTCCACATCGAGCGTGGCATTCGGCGGTATGGGAATGTCAGTGAGCAGCGCGAAGCTTTTCTCGATCTGTGTCTGGTCTGCCGTCGAGGTGGGTTGCAGTTTCGCACCTTGCGTACAGGCCGTCAGAACCAGTGCCGCCGAAAGCGACAACCAGAGGACAGGACGACGGATTTTAATGTGAGCCATGGCCTAGGCGTATCAACCCGCATTGAGTCGTCACAATTCCAAGGTTTGATGGTAAGCGGCTAACCAGAAAAACTGTCATAAGCTGCCAGGGCATCTGCGCCGTAGACCGTTGCTGGTCCTCCACCCATTTCGATCGCAACAGCTATCGCATCGCAAAGCTCTTCGCGTGTCGCCCCGTGAGAGAGAGCCTGTTTCGTATGAAACACCACACAGCCTTCACATCGTTGAACAATGGCGACCGCCAGAGCCATCAATTCCGTTGTTTTGACGTCGAGGGCTTTGGGGGTTTGCGCGGCCTGCGTGACGGTGCGATGTCCGCGCATGATGTCCGGTGCGGCCCGGAAGAGTTCAGCCGCGCGTTTGTCCTGCGCATCTGAAATTGCTGGATAATCTTTGCTCATCGTTCTTCCTTTCGGGTGCGTGTTGCGCCTAGTTTGTCGTGAAATGGGGTGGAGTGAACAGCCCTGTTCCGACAATCGATCTCCGATCAGGTCAGCTATTAAAATGACGGTGAAAAAATCACGTCCCACCGATGCCCCCATCCGCGGGGTTCTGATGATGTGTTTTGCCGTCGCCTGCTTCGCGGCGATGAATACCTTCGTCAAGGAACTCAGGATTGCCGAACTGCCGCTCGCGGAAATCATCTGGGGTCGCTATTTTTTCCATACCATCATCGTGCTGTGTCTCTTCCCGAAGCGAATTCCCACATTGTTGTCGGGCTCGGATAAAGGCCTGCAGATCGCGCGTTCAATTCTGGTCCTGTTGGCAACAGCCTGCATGTTCACAGCTGTTGGATTTATGCCGCTGGCAGATGCGGTTGCCATCACCTTCATTGCGCCGCTGCTGATCACGGCACTGTCTGTCCCGTTTTTGGGTGAAAGGGTTGGCGTGAGACGCTGGATTGCTGTGTTCGTCGGGTTTCTGGGCATGCTGGTCATCATTCGACCGGGCAGTGGGATTTTCCAACTGGCGGCATTTCTGCCGATCGCAGTCACAGTCTTCTACGCCGTGTATCAGATCATCACGAGACTGATCAGTCATCGCACGGATCCGATCAATTCCGTGTTCTACACCGCGATCGTCGGCGGTGTGGTGATGTCAGCCATCGTGCCATTTTTCTGGCAAACGCCAACCCTCCAGGAGTGGGGAATGTTGGCCGGGGCTGGTCTTCTGGGTGGTCTTGGGCATTGGGCTATCATTCTTGCCTACCAGCGCGCCGAGGCGCCGCTGGTTGCACCATTTGCCTATACCGAGCTGGTCTGGGCGACGATCTTGGGACTCACCTTCTTCGGCGACTTCCCGGATTTGTGGACGTTTATAGGTGCGGCAATCATCGCTGCCAGCGGGATTTATATTCTGCACCGTGAGCGGGTTCGCCGGAGCGCCCGCGAGTTGGTGGAGAGCTGACGGTTCTCTCCGATGATCTCTAAAATCCTGTTCGGAACAGGTTTGGGCAAGCATGCGGGGACCTCCGGCGAGGGGAGGCTCAGCTTTTTGCGAAGTGCTCGACGAAGACCAGCAACTTGTCGACAGTTTCGCCATCGTCCGCCAGAGGAAGAATAATATTTTCAGCCGTCACATAATTCACATGCGGTCCGACATAGAGGGTCTGGCTCCGCAACGGTTCACCGCTGTTGGAAACTTCCACATAGGCACTGAATATGCGGCTGGGTGCTGCCATATGCTCGATTTCGCTGAACGACGACCCGGTCCAGTCCTGAGAGAGGTGGTAGACGACATTGGTGCCGATGAGGCGGAACCGGAAATCCCATGGATCTCGTGAAACATAGAGCAGCAGAATCTGCGGCAGCAATTCGGGAATATCGAGCGGTTCGATATCACGGCGCGCCGGGAGGCGGCCCTCGGTCATTTTCGACGTCCAATACGCCAGACCCAGTTCAATCACATGGCCGCGTATATCCGACGCAACATCGGCGCGGAATGCGCCAGATAGTCTTCGAGCGGCAGTCTGCTGGTGCATTGTAGTCCCCGATTATCCTTGTGCCGCTAACCGGCATCTAATTTCGAATGTAATTGTCCCACAAGGGGTCTTCGATTCGAGTCGTTTTGTGCTGTCGAGAGTGAAAATCTTTGTGACGAAAACGCACAGATGGAACGAAGAAAGGCCGACCTCGGTTGAGATCGGCCTTTCAGAAACTGGCTCCGGCGACAGGACTCGAACCTGTGACCCGCTGATTAACAGTCAGCTGCTCTACCAACTGAGCTACACCGGAATTGCGCGCGGGTTATAACAAACCCCGCTCAATTCGCAACATATGTCTTTCACTATGTTTGCGGAATCTCTCTTCTAGTCCTCGAAGATGGCAACGGCACGGATTGGGCTGGCCGTTCCGCCCTTGATTTTCAGCGGAAAACCGGCAAACCGAAACCGGCCCTTGCCGACAAGCTTGTCGAGATTCATCAGGCACTCCATGTGGGTGATGCCGCGCTCTGCACAGGCCAGATGGGCCAGATAGTTGGGTTCGCCTTCTGGCGCGGGGCTGACGGCTTCGACTCCAAACATGGTGATCTCATGATCGGCAAGCCAGTGTACCGCCTCTACGGACAGGCCCGGGAAGTCATGTACATAGGCCGGTGAACCAAAAAGCTCGTTGTGGATGCCCATGTGGATCATGACCGTGTCGCCCTTTTTAATGGTTTCGCCAGAGGCTTTTAGAGCCGCTTCCATCTCTGCAACCGTGGCTTCGTGTTTGCGCGGTGCTGGGCTCAGGTCGAGGCAAATGGCTTCTGTATAGAAATTTTCCAGCGGTATTTCGTCAATCGAAGGCGCGTCCGGGCTTGGATTGAAATGAACCGGCGCATCCACATGGGTGCCGGAATGATCGCTCATGGAAATCGAAAGAGATTTGGATGTGAATTCGGTGTTGCCGGCCCGTTTGATCTCTTGGTGGTCATTCCACACAGTGATAACCACAGGGGGATGTGACGGATGTGCCGGTGCTCGGTGGTGAAGCTCGCGGCTGAGATCGATGATGTGCATTTTTGTGTCCCCTAGGTGGTCTTTGTTGTTTTTTTGGTGTCTGGGTCGGCTCTGCTTACCTAGCATACGGCATTCTGAAGCCGAGTTTGCATATTGCCTTTGTATCGCTTGCAAATCATCATGCTGATTGATCCAGCGAAAATGCAACATCGAAGAGGGGGAAATCATGACCGACGCGAATCAACCTGACGGAGAGTCGAAGGAAGTTGCCGCAACGTCTGATGCTCTGCCTTCGAGTGAATCAGCACCGCACAGCAGCGCCGGCATGATCCATTGCACGACATGCGGCGAACAGATCGCTGCAAATGCAGCAACCTGCGTGAAATGCGGCGCGCCAAATGCCCTGGCTCAGGAAGGCATCTCGACCAAGAGTATGGTGCCCGCAGCCTTGCTTTGTTTCTTTCTAGGCGGGTTTGGAATTCATCGTTTCTACGTCGGAAAGATCGGAACCGGCATCCTGATGATTCTCACATTTGGTGGGCTGGGTATCTGGACGCTGATTGATTTCGTGATGATTCTCATTGGATCGTTCCGGGACAAACAGGGGCTCCCTCTTCGCCGATAGCACCGGTTGAAGTTTGATGATGGAGTGCAGTCTTGATTGATCGGACCGTATTCGCCTTTTGCTACCGATGCGGGACGGCAATCAAAACGCGTGACGGACGCTGTTCGGATTGCGGGGCTACCGAGCCGGGGCAAGACCACACGCCGATTGCCGCCAGTCCGAAAAGTTTCGGCGTCGCCGTTGTCCTGTGCGGCATATTCGGGACTCTGGGCATTCACCATTTCTATCTGGGGAACGTTCTGCATGGACTGTTCGACCTGGGCCTCGTGATCGGAGCGATCGCCTGTTTTGTGCTGGGGGCGTCGGCAGCAGGTCCGGGATTGTTTCTTCTGGGATTTGTTCTCATCATTGTGGATGGGATCCACACGATGTTCGTGTTCTACAGACTGATCACCGGGCAACAGCTTGACGGCGACGGATTGCTTGTCACCTTTCCGGGGCAGAATTAGGCGCACCGGTGGCCCCTATGTTTAGCGGTTTGGGTAGAGCGCGTCCTGACCGGGAATGTAGTTCATGATCATCTGGGCCGGATTCCGATTGATCAGCGGGCGTGCATAAAGCGGATGTTTCAGACTGCGAACTTCGTGTTCCAGCGTGAAAACCTTCTGACCGGTTTCCAAGTCCAGAATATCCTCGAAGCGATATTGATGGGCATCGGATTCTTCCGTGATCAGGTCGAATTCGAGCAGGCGATTGTGGGGGCCTGAAAAGTCCGAAATGTAGATCTGGATGTGGTGCCCATCGAACTCCGGCAACGGGCCATCGGTTTCCCGGAAATAGAGGTTCTGTTCGGCGCCGACAGTCACTTTTGCAGCCACTGACTTATCGAATGTGGTGATGGTGGTGGGGGCTGCCAAAATCGTTTCATAGAATGTGGCTATTGCAGCAGCCGCACCGACGGACACATCAACTACGACATAGGGCATGCCCACAGTCATGGTTCCGAATTCGGGACCCGCCGGGTGACAGCGGATGCGGTTGCCCCACGGGCAGGTCACATCGATGAAGGCATTGTGCACTTCGAACGAAAATTGTGTGCCTTCTAGCAGGCCTGCAGCCTGTTCAAGACGTGTGGTAAGAGTGTCAAACCACGGCAAGACCAGTCCGGTAAATCCTCGTAAAACCTGCGTTCCGCGTGAGGGAAGGTGAAACTGACTGGCGCCGATATTGGCCCACATATTATCCACCCCGGTCATCATGTAGGGGTCACGGGTGAGGCCGAGGGCCGATATGTAAAATGAGGTCGCGAGGGACTGGTCAGGCACGCAGACATTAACATGTTCGAGACTGACAATATTGCCCAGATCGTCGGCGGCACGGTCAAAGGTTTGTGTCATGGCTCTCTAAAGGTGCGTGGAAGTTTGCAGACAGAAATCAGACAACAGGTTGTGTCCGCAGGTGAGGGAGCATGCGCGAGTTACTGCCTTGCTGCAACCAGTGTCACCGGATGGGCATCTGCGTGCCCATGGGGGTCTGAGATGCTTCTTCACGCAACCAGTCGCGAAAGGCGCGGATATCCGGGTTTTCCGATTTCCGCTCAGTAGTGACACTGTAAATACCACCCTGAAATGGGAGATCGAGATCGAACGGCGCGACCAGGTGGCCCAGTTCGATATCCCGGCTCGACATGGCCCGACGGCCGAGAACAACGCCGGCCCCCTGAATTGCCGCGTCGATGCAATGGTCCGAGTGATCGAAATGCAAGCCAGTGTTCACATCGAGTTCAGGATAACCGGCCAGGTCCAGCCATTTTGACCAGGCCGGGCTGTCCGGCCAGTGTCGAAGCAGCGTGTCGTCATGGATCAGGGCATGATTTTGCAGGTCTGCGGGAGAGTGAATGGGTGATGGTCCACTCAACAGCTTGGGACTGACCATCGGTGTAACAGCTTCGTCCATGAGCTTATCTGCAACGAGCCCATTGTTATTCCCCAGATTGTAACGGATGGCGACATCTGCCTTGTCGGTCGTCAGATCGATAACCGCGTTGCTGGCAGCAATGCGTAAATCAATTTCCGGGTGGCGTTCGATGAAACGTGACAGCCGAGGAACAAGCCACTTGGCGGCGAAGTGTGGAGAGATTGTGGCGATCACGACCCTGTCTGCACGATCGGGCGCACCAATACGCCCGACCGCGCGATGCAACTCTTCAAAGCTGGCTTTGATTCCGGGATATGTCCGTGCACCAGCATCGGTCAGAACGATGGACCGATTGAGCCTGCGAAACAACCTGACGCCCACAGTGCGCTCGAGTGATCTGATTTGATGGCTTACCGCAGCTGGCGTGACATTCAGTTCTGCAGCGGCCTTTGCAAAACTTAGATTTCTGGCAGCTGCTTCAAATGCGCGCAAACCGTTGAGAGGTGGCAAGTTGTACATTGCCATTTAAATTAGTTTTTTTTGTGTCAACTTTCAATAAATCTCGTTTGTTATGACCTGAATGCCGCTGCTAAAAAAAAGTTCTGAAGAAAACACTGAACCTTTTTTATCAAGAATTTCTTTACAGAGTAGACACAATTTCCAAGTGAATCAGGAAGGCACATCATGACAGAGAGCAAAATGCAGGCGATTATACTGGCCGAAGACGGTATCCGGTTGGCGGAGGTCAGCGTGCCGGAGGTCAAGCCGACGCAGGTCCTGGTCAAGGTTGCAAGCTGTAGTGTGAACCGGTCGGATTTGCTGACAACCAAGGGAAAGAATTACGGGCATGTTGGTGGCGCCGCAAAGGTCATGGGGGGCGGCGTTTTGTGGTGAAGTTGCGGAAATTGGCGCTGAGACAAGCGGCATCGCGGTTGGAGACCGTGTCATGGCAGTCGGTGCGGCAGGTTGGGCCGAATACGCTGTCGCCGATTATCGACGCACTTTGCCGGTTCCCGATGGAATGGACCTGATCCAGGGCGGCACCTTCTCGTCTGCCTTTCTGACCATGCATGATGCGATTGTCACGAATGGTCGCTTCGCAGCCGGTCAGTCCATCCTGATCCAGGGGGCGAGCACAGGCGTCGGCATCATGGGTATGCAGATGGGTAAACATCTGGGCGCGAGCCTTGTAATTGGCACTTCGACAAATGCTGAACGGCGCGCACGTCTGGCAGAGTTCGGTGCAGACCTGGCGTTGGATTCGTCGGATCCGGGCTGGGTAGATCAGGTTCTCGAAGCAACGGACGGGAAAGGTGTCGATCTGATTGTCGATCAGATTTCGGGCTATGCCGCCAACCAGAATATGGCCGCCACGAAAGTCCATGGGCGAATTATCAATGTCGGTCGTCTGGGCGGTGAGGTCGCGGAATTCGATTTCAATATGCATGCTGAACGGCGGCTGACCTATATCGGTACCACCGGTCGCACCCGCTCACTTGAGGAACATGCAGAGGTGTTCCGCAGCGCAAAAGCCGATTTGTGGGATGCCATGGAGGCCGGCGTGTTCAAGATGCCAATCGACAGTACTTTTGATCTCTCTGAAGCATCTGCGGCTTTGGAACGTTCAGCCGCGAATAAGCATTTTGGTCGGATCATGCTCACGGTCAACGGAGGCTAAGGCTGCTGGCTGCTCACTCTTCGGATTTGAGAAGTCGATTCCAGGCCTCGAGGCGTTCGGTATCTGTGCCGCCAGATGCTGATGCCTGAGCTGCGACCTCGACCAGTTCGGTAAACAACTTATCGGTTAGCGGGCCTTTGCGGAGCTTGAGCTCTTTGCGGACCTGTTCAAGCACCAGATTGGCTGTCGCGGTGTCGAGTTCACCGAGGGACATGTCGCTGGCCCGACGCTTGATCGCCATGGGTCCCGAATAATGGCACAGCGCAACCATGTCGGTATTTCCCAGTACCGAGGGCGCCCAGGCATTGAACGACCACTGGTCATCGCTCGGCAGGACGTAATGGACCTCGGCTGCATGGGAAAAAGCGGTGCGACCGTTTCCAGGCAGATGTTCCGGGATGGGCTGGTTCCAGACCTGCGCCACGAATTCAGAGAGCTCCTGAAATCCATCGAGCCGGATGCCCATGTCGTATCCGTAGAAAATCTCGCAAATCGCGGCGAGAACGGCGATGTTCGGGACACCGGCGCGTTCACCCAATCCGTTGACGCATCCTTCCAGGATTTCAGCGCCTCCTTGCAGCGCAGATAGTTGGGCGGCCGTGGCAAGATCGAAGTCATCATGGCTGTGAATCGCGAGGGGCACGTCACCGATCTTCGCTTTTACCGCCTTGGCGAGCGATCTCGACGCCATCGCGCCGACCGAGCCGGAAGATTATGCGCATCTCGACGACGAGAGCCGTGCGGTTGTCGCTAGAAGTGGATCGCGCACTCGGTGCGCCCGACCCGACACGGCCAGAGCCTTCGCATATTGAAGCGGAGACAGACGATGCAGAATGAAATGCTTCGCTGGAGCTTTACTTTGAAAGTCGGAGTGCTTGAACCCTATACGGACCTCACCGCACAACTGCAGGGCGCAGAGGAATTACCATCACTGCAAGACGAAGTGTTGGCGGCTGTTGAGGACGTCATCCAGCGCAGGGCAGGCACTATGAAGGGTCTAGCGCAAGTGCGCGTGCTTGATCTTGAGCGGGCTAACGTGAAGGGGTTGGTTTAGCGCCCACGACGCGCGGCCGATACTGATGAAGATGGAAAATGCGATCCAGCGTTCTGAGTAACTTATTCGAGCAGTCTTAAAAGCTATCTTGCATTCGAGTGCCGCACTTCACCGAATAAATACGGTATCTTCCGCTACAATCTTAGATTCAAAACTGATTCAGCCAAAAAATGGGAATTTTATTATGGGTATCATGGATGGCAAACACTGCGTCATCACCGGTGGCGCTGGCAGCGTAGGTTTCGCGAGCGCCAAAGCGCTCGCCGAAGCGGGCGCGACAATCATGCTTGTTGATCGCGATATAGCCGCTTTAGAGAAAGCTGCCGACAGTATCGGAGCAAATAACACCCTCGTCGTAGCCGCAGATATTTCAAAAACATCGGAAGTACAGGCTTTCGTGAAACAGGCGGCGGAGAGCTGGGGAAAGATCGACGTGGTCTTTGCCAATGCGGGTATAAGCGGCACTAACGCATCTGTTGCAGATTTTCCGGAAGACATTTTTGACGATGTGCTGGACGTTAATGTGCGGGGTACCTTCCTCACTTTGAAGCACGCGATCCCGCATATACGGGATGGTGGCTCAATCGTAGTGACATCGAGCATCATGGGAGTCCGCACACGCCCCGGTACGGTCGGCTATATCACTTCAAAACACGCGCTGATCGGCATGGTTCGCTGCGTGGCGCGCGAATTGGCGGGCCGGAACATCCGCGCCAACATCATCGCGCCCGGACCGCTCGAGAACGAGTTTCAGCAAACTATCGAAGATCGGGTCAGCGCAGCCATGGGCGTCAACGCCACCGAGATGCTCAACAACATGATTCCGCTGGGCCGCCACGGTACGGCAGAGGAAATATCCCGTGCCGTTCTGTTCCTTGCGTCAGATCAAAGCAGCTTCACTACGGGTGCTGTCCTGATGGCCGACGGCGGCTGGCACAGTTAAATTACTGGCGAAGGGGTGAGAGAGCGGCGTGAAGATGACCAACGTAACGCCATTGGTTAAGTAGCGCTTTTTGTTTCCACCCTGCCGAGAACCATGCGTGATAGGCTGATTTGAAGATTCAGCCAGTTTGTTCCGGTAGAACTACCTCACTCCAAGGTCCCAACGCGTCTCAAAACCATTGTTAGCCTGCCAAGCTTTCAGCGCATTAACATCCTTACACGCAGCCACGAACGGTTCTCGGTTCATTGAAAACTCGGTATCTATAATATATCCGACGTTCCAGCAATCGTCGCTGTACTCTCCGAGTTTGCGGTTCTTCATCAGCACGCGAATCTCAGCGGTTACCGCCTCAACCTCGCGCCCACGCCACTTCGCGACGCCATAGTCTTTTGGTTCTGGAACCGTGCTATCAAAGTCCCAGCCTTTCATCCGCTTATCTGCATACCAGCGGGGATACTCGCCCCAGAAGCTGGCAGAAGATAACGTTGAGTTAACATTTTTGCGTGCACTCAAGGCGCCATCGATCTCATCGCGCACCTCCTGCAACTGACCATCGATCGACGACACAAGCGACGCAACCTTCGCACCATGCTGAGCGCGATAACGCCGCTGACGTTCCTCCAGCTGTGCCTCTTCAGCTTGCTTTTTAGCTACCGCTTCTGCCTGAAGCTTCTCTAGTTCCCCACGGCGCTCCGCTTCAGACAGACTCTTGTTTGCCTGCTGGCTGGCTAGCTCTTGAGAGCGTTTGGTAATCGCTGATGCTGTTGTCCACACCGGAAGAACCGTTGGGGCTATACCAGCTGCTTTTGATGCATCAAGGATGGTCTTCAACGACGCTGAAGAGGCGTAGATAAAAGCGCATTGACCTTTCTGAGCCTGACGGAATGCCACTGTCGCAGACACGTTTGTAGTTTCCTTTACCACCGCGCCATTCAGGAACTGCAGTGCCGAAACCGCTGCCTCAATCGAGGTGTCATGTCCTTCAATGCTATCGTCAATGACCGTACAGCCAACGGCTTTGTCGGAACTGAATGCTAGAGCGCCAAAGCCAACACGCGCTCCCTCTCTGATATCGCTTTCATACTGATCGGATAGGATGACGCGCTTTGCAAGCTCGCGCGTAAAGTCGCTATGCTTAATGGTCACAAGGCGTGCGAGATTTTTCTTTTTCAAGCCATCTACCAATATGTCGGTGGGCGGGATGCCCTGTGACTTGGCTAGATCAGTGCCCGACACGATCAGAACATCGAACCCCTTCAAGCCATCCCGGCAGTCTGTGTCTATGTCGAACTGATGATCTGCGAGCGTTTTGCTGATAGCTGCCTCGTAGAACGCTTCATATTGTGGCTCTAGGGTCGCCAGACTAGGGGCACAGGCGTTCACAGTCTTACCCTCAAAAACGATCTCGCCCTTCAGATCACGGAACGCATGAGGGGCGTCTCGATTCAGATTCGTCAGTACGACGATATCCTTCGCATCGATGTCTGATAAAACTTTCAGATCAATAGCCGATGCTTTGAACGATGCCGAATTACCGCTGCTCGATGACGGTACCGCTGCTGCTGCAACAGAAATGCCTAGCGTTTTGAGATCATTCTCAAGGCTTACACGTATCTCCTCGAGAGACGCCGCGTCCGCGTCCTTGGGGACATTCTGGAACTTCTGGATGACTTGCGATATTTGAAAGGTATCTGGTGCTAAGGGGTTAGCTGCAACGCGCGCCTTCAGCTTTTCGATATGCCCGATGATTGATTCGGCAATGGCCGTGCGTTTGCCTTCCTCTGCCTCAAACCGCTTTACGCTTTGCGCTTCATGGTATTCCCGGAAGGGTGCCGAACTGCGCGTATACGCTACAAGCTTCAGGAAGTTCGATCCTGCCTTGTTGAATGTCCGATTCTGGATTTCTTGGAGTGCAGGAGAGAACGAGCTAGCTAAGAACAATGGATCTAATTCTTTTGAGTTTAGCGCAACAAACTCCCGCACATCATCGAGATAGAGCTTGGCATTTGGTTGCTTGGATAGGTCAAGCGGCGCACGCCCTTTGGCTGCGACAATCACCACCCCCGTCGTCGACGGCTGCAATGAAACTAGCTCATCAATTATCGCTTTTGCGCCCTCATCTGTTTTGAGATCGATCTTATTGTTAGGGCGGGCATACTCCTCAATCGCTGCTCGCGTGCCCGTTCCAAAAGCACCATCAACCGTACTCTGGTATAGCCCGCGCTCAAACAAGCGCTGCTGTATTGCCTCGCGTTCCGACTGACCAAGCGCAGAGAAAGCTTCTCCAAGCCTGTCACGCTGCGATTCTTTCAATGCCCGCAGTTCTGCTTGAAGGCGCGCCTTCTCCGCTTTAGCTAAAGCGACCGCCTCAAGCTGAGCCTTGTCTGCTGCAGCACGCTCCTGTCGATCTTCTTCTTGCTTTGCTATTTGCTCAGCAGCAACTTCGCGCAATCTCTTCTCATCGAGGAATTTTTTATATGAGATAAGAACAGGTTTTTGGTAATTTTCAGACCAACTTGTCAAACCTTTTTTAGCGGATTGTTTGCCTACTGAATAGAAACTCTCAGGCACCCCACCGCTCGAAAAAAATTGTTTGTCAAACCCCGACTTCACTAAATTACAGTCATAATTTAGAAGTTCTTTGTGTTTTCCAAACACCCTCTTTAAATCAATATCGTTATACTCACACATCGTTGAGGCATCTATGAAAACCCCTTGATTTTCTTTACTTGGCCATTTCGCAAGCATTTCATTTAGGTATATTTTGAACCAATAAGCACCGTTATAGTTGAAGTAACGTCCTTTAATCTGCATCTTAATTTTGTCGAATTTTATTGATTTTTTATCAACTAACTCACGAGCGTTATTTGAACAGCACATATAAACTTCTGGATTTAGTTCATTATCAAACCTAATAATAAACCTCCAATTGATGCGGCCATTTTTTATTGTTACCGCTACAAATGTTCTATTTGCGAAATCTTCGATATTTATGGGAATGTTGTTGTGTAATTTATATGATGGAGAGTCTTTAATTAATGCTGCATCTGCTAGCGCCCATGTATTGACGGGCAACATAGCGAGGGTCAGGAAAATTGTGGCGAATAGATTTTTCATACGGGAATCCTGACAGATAATCGGTCACCTGAAAAGGTGAGACATCTGCTGCTGTTAGCTAACGCCCAGACCAAGCAGACCATTTGCCCAGCTTAATTTCCTCCCAGCGACCGTACGGGAGACAACGCAATCTGGATGTAATGCCCGATTGATTAAGGCCCGAGATGGTGCTTATGGTGATGGGCACGTTTATCTGGGCCCGCAAGGTGAGCCCCTTTGCGTTGGTCGAAGCCGGCGACCCGGTGCATGACTGGATGAACCGGTGTCTGGATCTTTATGACGGAATGGCCCGGTCGGGCCCCGGATTTGATTGGTAGGACAGGGCCGGTCGGAAGCTTTACGGGCTGGACTTTCCCCCAAATACAAATATTCTGCGGGATATAACGTATTTACACACAATAATATGTGAAATAGGTGTCGGTGTTTGCCATGCCGTTTCACCTGCACGACAATCAGGAGTCCTCAAATGCCAACCACGCACCCCGAGACGCTTGCGCTCCACGCTGGACACCGCGCCGACCCCACAACCGGGTCCGTGGCGGTGCCGATCCATCAGACCACCAGCTATCAGTTCCGCGACACCGAACATGCGGGCAACCTTTTTGCGCTGGCGGAACTCGGCAATATCTACACCCGGATCATGAACCCCACAGTGGATGTTCTCGAACAACGTCTCGCGGCGATCGAAGGCGGCGTTGCCGCACTGGGTCTGTCCTCGGGGCAGTCGGCCTCCATGTTCTCGATCTTGAATATCGCGCGGGCCGGTGACAACTTCGTCTGCTCAACCGATATTTATGGTGGTACCTGGAACCTGTTCAAGAACACCATGCGTGACATGGGCATCGAGGCACGTTTCGTGGACCCGGCCGATCCGGAGGGCTTTCGTACGGCCACAGATGACAAGACGCGCGCTTACTATGCCGAGACGCTGCCGAACCCGAAGCTGCAGGTGTTCCCGATCGCCGAAGTCGCGGCGATCGGTCGTGAACTGGGCGTTCCACTGATCATGGACAACACGGCAGCGCCGCTGCTGTGCCGTCCGTTCGATCATGGTGCCGCCATTGTCATGTACTCGACCACCAAATATATCGGCGGGCACGGCACTTCGATCGGCGGCATGCTGATCGATGGCGGCAACTTTGACTGGGAAGCTCACGCCGACCGGTTCCCGATGCTCAATGAACCAGACCCGAGCTATCACGGCGCGGTCTGGACCGAGGCGGTCAAACCCCTTGGGCCTATTGCCTATATCATCAAGGCACGTGTCACCCTGTTGCGTGACATCGGCGCCGCCATGTCACCCCAGAATGCCTTCCAGTTTATTCAGGGGCTGGAGACATTGCCGTTGCGCATGGAGCGACATTGCGAAAATGCGACCAAAGTTTCTGAGTTTCTCAATGGTCATGACAAAGTTGAACGGGTGATATATCCGGGCCTGATGGACGGCGAAGCGCGCAAGCGTGCTGATGCACATCTCAGTGGTGGCTACAGTGGCCTGGTGGGTATGGAGGTGAAGGGCGGCCTCGAAGCGGGCAAGAAGTTCATCGATTCCCTCGAGCTTCTCTACCATGTTGCCAATATTGGGGATGCACGTTCGCTGGCCATTCATCCGGCTTCGACCACCCATAGCCAGCTGGATGCAGAAGAGCTTCTTCAGGCCGGCGTCACCCCGGGCTATGTGCGCCTGTCCGATTGGCATCGAGCACGCCGACGACATTATCGCGGATATCGATCAGGCCCTGTCCAAGGTCTAGTCCCCGGGCGCGTTCAAACGTGTCATGTCTTCGCAAGTCGGTGTGAAACCCGGTATTGTGTGGCGTCTGTCACCGCGCATGGATTCTCATGGCACGTTTGCCCGGCATGCCCCCGTCGTCTGAAAATTTCCTCGCCGAGGCACAGGCACGCGCGAATGTGGGTGATGTTTCGGGGGCAGAGAAAATTCTCCGCCTGATTCCGAAGACAAGCGGTGTTTTCGTTGATGCGGCGCGGCCGAGGGTGCCCCTATTATGGTGCAGCGGTCGAAACGGGTAACGATTTCGCTTATTAAACGTCCCACTAACGTCCCAGAATAGAACGCGCGTCAGCGCACGTTTTACAAAACGCTACTAAATAACTGTAATTATTCTTAGAAATTGGAGGCCCGGGCCGGAATCGAACCGGCATACAAGGATTTGCAGTCCTCTGCATCACCACTCTGCCACCGGGCCATCCATGTGCTGGCAGGCACATTCAGCGCCTCATATCCCAGAATTCGCTGCGGATTGAAACCCCTTGGAAAGGTTTCTGATGCGATTGTCATCATCACGGGCGCTGGCCTATAAGTCTGACGTTACGAAGCGAACCCGCAGGACGGTTGATCGATGAGCGAATTCGAAACAGCACGCCAGAATATGGTGGATGGGCAGTTACGGCCCACCAAGGTCACGGACAGCCGTGTGCTCGACGTCATGGGCGCGTTGCCGCGCGAAATGTTCGTGGAAAAAAGCCGGCAGGGCATCGCCTATGTGGATGAAGATATCGAGGTAGCGCCCGGTCGTTATCTGATGGAACCGGTCGTGTTGGCGCGAATGGTGCAGGCTTTGGACCTGAAAGCTGCGGATTCGGTTCTCGTGATTGGTGCTGCGACCGGATATGACAGTGCATTGATCGGACGTATAGCCGGGCCGGTCGTGGCCGTTGAAAGCAGTGCGGAGCTGGCAGATCAGGCCTCCATGGTGATCAACCATCTCGGCATCGACAATGTGGCCGTCGTTGTCGGGGCGTTGGAACGCGGTTATGCGGAACAGGCGCCTTATGACGTGATCTTTTTCTGTGGTGCGATCGACGATGTTCCCGCCGACATTTTGCGGCAGCTTGCGCCAAATGGTCGGATGGTCGCGGTTGAAGGTGGGACAGAGATCGGTGTGCTCGGTCGCGCCTACCTGATGACCCGCAGTGGCGAAAGCCTCTCGAAACGGGCCTTGTTCGATGCCGGAACGCGCGCCTTACCCTGTTTTGCGAGGGAAGTGGCTTTTGTATTCTGAATTGCAATTCCACAGAGCGCCGGGCACGCTCGTGCCAGATCGTGAGTTTGGCGGAAATGCAAGTATCTCAATATGTTAATTGGTCGAAAAAGAGCAATCCCGATGAAATTCAGAACTGGTATTAGCGCCATGGCATTGCTTGCTGTCTTTGGCGTCTCTGCAACGGACGTCAAAGCCGAGACTCTCGCGGAGATTCTCGCGCTGACCTATGAGAGCAATCCGGATATTGCGGCCGCGCGGGCGGCATTGCGGGGCACCGATGAAGGAGTGCCGCAGGCGCTCTCGAACTGGCGTCCGGAAGTGAAGATCAACGGCGCTTATGGCGTGCGCAAGCGTGACCGGGACCTGTCCACGGGTGCGGAGATCGATAACACGGATCAGCCCCATTCGATTTCTCTCGGAATTTCCCAAAATCTGTTCCGCGGCTTCCGCACCATCGCGGAAACCGATCAGGCCCGTAATCTGGTGGCTGCCGACCGTGCCAATCTAGTCACGCGCGAGCAGGATGTTCTGCTCCAGGCCGTGACAGCCTATATGAACGTGAAGCGCGAGCGCGCGATTCTGGAACTGCGCCGCAACAACGTGCGGGTTCTTGAGCAGCAGCAAAGCGCGACGAAGGATCGTTTCGAAGTGGGCGAACTCACGCGCACCGATACCGCCCAGGCCGATAGCCGACTGGCTGCGGCGGTGGCGGCGGAAACGACTGCGCAGGGTGATCTCAACACGGCGATTGCCGATTTTGTTGAGGTTGTGGGGCAGGCGCCGGGCACTCTTGAAGCGCCGGAGCTGCCTGCGGGTCTGCCGGCCAGTGAAGATGAGGCCGTGGCAATAGCCAAGTCCAACAATCCCGATGTGATCTCGTCGGATTTCACGGAGCGTGCCGCGCGGGATGCGGTTGACCTTCGTGCCGGTGAATTGCTGCCCGTGCTGACCCTCGATGGCGAGGTCGAGAAGAACAAGGACATTCTGGGTTCGGATACCGAAACCTCTGAACAGTCTGTCACCCTGAACCTTTCGGTTCCGCTCTATCAGGCCGGCGATGTCTATTCACGGATCCGCGAGGCCAAGCATCTGGCCAATCAGCGTCTGCTCGAATTTGCCGAAGTGGCCCGCGAAGCGCAGGAACACGCGCGGTCCAGCTGGGCCGATCTTGTTTCCGCCCGGGCCCGGATCACATCCCTGCAGGCCAGTGTCGACGCCCAGCAGGTCGCATTTGAAGGTGTGCAGCAGGAAGCTCAGGTTGGCTCCCGCACGGTCCTCGATGTTCTCGATGCCGAACAGGAATTGCTGGATGCGCGTGTGAGCCTGGTACAGGTCCAGCGCGATCTGATTGTGGCCGGTTATCAGGTGCTTTCGGCAACAGGGCAGTTGACCGCGCTCGATCAGGGTCTACAGGTCGAGGTTTATGATCCGACGCGCAACTTTAAAGCGGTAGAGGATAAGCTCTTCGGGGGCGATATCCTTTATGACCGGAAATAGAGTTATCCACTAAATTGTTGCAATAGTACCGTTATTTGCGGATTTCCCTCGCGTTGAATCGGACGTTTTCCTAAGTTCGGTTCAGACAACGTTAACCATTTTCTGCGGTCATACGCTTCCATGAGCGATTCTGATTCCAATACCGACCAACAAGAACCTTCGATGGAGGAAATTCTCGCGTCGATCCGCCGTATTATTTCGGAGGATGGAGACGAGATCGTCGATGGTGGTGACAGACCTGAGTCTGCAGACGAGGATGATGTGGCAGATGACGAGCCCCAGCCCGTAGCGGCACTGGTCGAAGACAATGATCCCGATGACGACATTCTCGAACTGACCGATGTGATCGAAGATCAGGCCGAGCCGGAACCCGAGCCGGTTCTCGAAGACGATCTCGAGATTGCGGACGAGCCCGAGCCGGAACCTGAGGTCGAGATAATCGAGGATGACGAAAAACTCGTCTCGGACGAGGTTGAGGAAGTCAGCGTCGCCACGATATCCGGTCTGACGGCTGCCCTGGCCTCGACCGCGAGGGTTGGCGATGGAGACACAACTCTCGAAGAGCTGACAAAAGAGTTGCTACGCCCGGTGCTCAAGCAATGGCTGGATGAATACCTGCCCGGCATGGTGGAACGAATTGTTCGAGAAGAAGTCGAGCGCATCGCTGATCGCGCCCGCAAGTAGGTTTCCCCACACAATTTTTGATATCCGCGGACCCGTAAAGGTCTAGCCGTCACGTCTGCGCTCCGCTAAACCGTGCGACGTAACGATCTGTTACGTCCATACAACGACTTTTCCGGTTCCAGGCGATGACGACGCTCGAAAAAACCTATGCCCCCGCAGAAATCGAAGGGCGGCTCTACAAAAGCTGGGAAGACGCCGCCGCGTTTGCATGCGGGCGGGCCGAGAACGCAAGCTACACGATCGTTATCCCGCCACCCAATGTCACCGGCAGCCTGCATATGGGCCATGCCCTCAACAACACGTTGCAGGATCTGCTTATCCGCTGGCGACGGATGCAGGGCTATGACGTGCTCTGGCAGCCGGGCCTTGATCATGCAGGTATCGCCACGCAGATGGTCGTGGAACGCCAACTGGCCGAAGACGGCATCGTGCTGGATCGCGGGCGGCGCCTTGAGGGACGCGACGAAAAGCTGATCGGCCGCGAGGATTTTCTGGAAAAGGTCTGGGAATGGAAGGGGGAGTCCGGTGGGACGATTCTCAACCAGCTCAAACGCCTGGGCGCTTCCTGTGACTGGTCGCGTGAACGCTTCACGATGGATGAAGGTCTTTCACGCGCGGTGCTCAAGGTCTTCGTCGCGCTACATAAGCAGGGGTTAATTTACAAAGACAAGCGTCTGGTCAACTGGGACCCGAAGCTGCACACCGCGATCTCCGATCTTGAAGTGGTGCAGAAACAGGTCGATGGAAATCTCTGGTACTTCAAGTACCCGATCGAGGGCGAAGACAGTCGTTTCGTGACGGTCGCGACGACCCGTCCTGAAACCATGCTGGGCGATACCGGGATTGCGGTGCACCCTGATGACGAGCGCTGGACCGATATAATTGGAAAATACGCCATTCTTCCCATCGTGGGGCGGCGTCTCAAGATTGTGGCAGATGAATACGCAGACCCGGAGCAGGGGTCTGGCGCGGTGAAAATCACCCCGGCCCATGACTTCAATGATTTCGAAGTCGGCAAACGCGGTGATCTGGGCATGATCAATGTGTTCGATGCGTCGGCCAATGTGACCCTCGACACCGATGAGTTTCGCGCTGACACGAGTGTGAGCGACTGGGGTGACCCGGACGCGGCGATCGCAAAATATGATGGGCTCGAACGTTTCGAAGCCCGCAAGCTGATTGTCGCCGAGATGGAAGAGCGCGGCCTGCTGGCTGAGATCGAGCCTCACAAGCACACTGTGCCGTTCGGAGACCGTTCCGACGTCACCATCGAACCCTGGCTGACCGATCAGTGGTATGTGGATGCAGAGACTCTGGCCAAACCCGCGCTTGCGGCTGTCGAAAACGGTCAGACGCGCTTTGTGCCCGAAAACTGGTCGAAGACCTATTTCGAGTGGCTGCGGAATATCCAGCCCTGGTGTATCTCGCGCCAGCTCTGGTGGGGACATCAGATCCCGGCCTGGTACGGACCGGATGGCGAAGTCTTTGTTTCAGAGAGCGAAGCCGATGCCATCGCCGCGGCCAAAGCCCATTACGGCAAGGACGAAACACTCACCCGAGATTCGGATGTGCTCGATACATGGTTCTCGTCAGCCCTCTGGCCGTTTTCGACGCTGGGCTGGCCGGATGAGACCCCCGAGGTCGCGCGTTACTATCCGACCAGTGTTCTGGTTACCGGGTTCGACATCATTTTTTTCTGGGTCGCCCGGATGATGATGATGGGGCTGCACTTCATGGAAGATGAGGATGGCAAACCTCAGGTGCCATTTGCGGATGTTTATATTCATGCACTTGTTCGCGACGAGAAGGGCGCGAAAATGTCCAAGTCGAAGGGCAATGTCATGGACCCGCTCGAACTGATCGACGAGTACGGAGCCGATGCGCTGCGTTTCACGCTCACGGCTATGGCGGCCATGGGCCGAGACATCAAGCTGGCGACGTCCCGGGTGCAGGGCTACAGGAATTTCGGAACCAAGCTCTGGAATGCTGCGCGATTCTGTCAGATCAATGAATGCGCGGCGCCAACCGACTTTGATCCTACAGCGGTCAATCTGACCCTCAACAAGTGGATCACCGGCGGTGTGGCCGAAACCGCCACCAGTGTGAACAAGGCGCTTGAAGAGTATCGGTTCGATCAGGCCGCTGCCGGGATATATCAATTCACCTGGCACACCTTCTGTGACTGGTATGTTGAGTTCGCAAAACCGGTCCTGCAGGGCGACGACGAGGCTGCAAAAGCCGAAACCCGCGCGACGGCGGGCTGGGTACTGCAGCAGATATTGAAAATTCTGCATCCGTTCATGCCGTTCATCACCGAAGAGCTCTGGTCTTCGTTCGGTGACGGGAAGGGAATGTTGATTCACGCATCCTGGCCAGCCGACGACATTGCGCCGATCAATGACGATGCGAAGGCGGAACTCGACTGGGCTGTGCGTTTCATCACGGAAATCCGCACCGTGCGCAGTGAACTGAACGTTCCTGCAGGGGCCCGCATTCCTGCGATCCTCCGTGGTGCATCGGAGCAGACCAAAGCGCGCCTGGCGGCCAATGAAGGTCAGATCCTCAGTCTGGCACGGCTTGCCGAAGTGCAGATTGATGGAGATTTGCCTGAAGGTGCGGTCCAGACGGTACTCGATGAAGCCACGCTGGCGTTGCCGCTGGCAGACGTGATCGATCTGGATGCGGAACGTTCCCGTCTGGCGAAAGAAATCGACAAGCTGGCTAAGGAAATCGCGGGTTATGACAAGAAGCTAGCGAATGAGAGTTTTTTGGCCAAGGCGCCGCATTCCGTGGTGGCCGAGCAGCAAGATCGCCGCAGGGAAGCCAGTGATGCGAAAGCAAAGCTCGAAAACGCGCTGGGGCGTCTGAGCTCGGCCTGAAGACGACAATTTGTGGTTCTCGAACTCCGGACGCACACTTCGGATTAAGCCAATACGGAATCTGGTCAGGTAAACCTGTCGCGCGTATGCTCGGCGTTGAACAATCACGCATGTACTAGCCCGAAATCGGGGAAGGAAGAGATCATGGACGGAAACACGTCAGGGGGAGAGTGGGACAAGTCGAAATTGCCGAGCCGTCATGTTTCGGTCGGTAACACCAGTGCGCCTCATCGCGCCTTCTACTACGCCATGGGCATGACCGATGAAGAGATCCGGCAACCCTTTGTCGGCGTCGTCACCACCTGGAACGAAGCCGCGCCATGCAACATTGCCCTGTCGCGTCAGGCTCAGGCCGCCAAGCTGGGCGTCCGGGAGGCAGGCGGTACCCCGCGTGAGTTTACCACGATCACCGTGACCGATGGCATCGCCATGGGTCATGACGGCATGCGGTCCTCACTGGTCAGCCGAGAGGTCATCGCGGATTCGACCGAACTGACTGTGCGTGGTCATTCCTATGATGCCATTGTCGGGCTTGCCGGTTGTGACAAGTCCCTGCCGGGCTTGATGATGGCGATGTTGCGCCTCAACGTTCCGTCAGTCTTCATGTATGGCGGATCAATTCTCCCCGGTCATTTCAAGGGCAAGGACGTCACCATTATCGACGTCTTCGAAGGTGTGGGCGCGAATGCGGCCGGTACCATGTCTGACGAGGATCTGCACGAACTCGAATGTGCAGCCTGCCCGTCGGCGGGTGCCTGTGGCGGACAGTTCACGGCCAACACCATGGCGTGTGTGTCCGAAGCGATCGGACTGGCACTGCCCCATTCGGCGGGTGCTCCTGCGGTTTATGAAAACCGCGATGAATACGCTGTGGCCAGCGGCAAGGCGGTGATGGATCTGGTGCGCTCCCAGCTGCGCCCGCGTGACATCGTGACCCGCAAATCCTTCGAAAATGCTGCGGCCATCGTGGCGGCGACCGGCGGCTCAACCAATGCCGGGCTGCATCTGCCTGCCATGGCGTCGGAAGCCGGAATTGAATTCGATCTGATGGATGTTTGCGAAATTTTCCGCAAAACGCCCTATATCGCGGATCTGAAACCCGGTGGCCGGTACGTCGCCAAGGACATGTTCGAAGTTGGCGGCGTTGGTGTTGTCATCAAGGAATTGTTGAAAGGCGGTTACATGCATGGCGATTGTATGACCGTGACTGGCAAGACCCTGGCCGAGAACTACGTAGACGTTGAATTCCCCGAGGATCAGGACGTCATCCGTCCGATCACCAATCCGCTTTCGAGCACGGGGGGCGTGGTCGGCCTGATGGGCAATTTGGCGCCGCAAGGTGCCATTGTGAAGATTGCAGGTTTGGAGAAGATTACCTTCACGGGTCCGGCGCGCGTTTTCGAACGTGAGGAAGACTGTCTGCAGGCCGTGCTGGCCAAGGAGTACAAGGAGGGCGACGTGCTGGTCATCCGCAACGAAGGTCCGAAAGGTGGACCGGGGATGCGGGAAATGCTCTCGACCACCGGCGCCCTTTACGGGCAGGGGATGGGCGACAAGGTTGCCCTGATCACCGATGGCCGCTTCTCGGGTGGCACGCGTGGTTTCTGCATCGGTCATGTTGGCCCGGAAGCCGCTGTGGGAGGTCCCATTGGCCTGCTTGAAGATGGCGACATGATCACCATTGATGGCGAAAAGGGTACGCTTGTTGTTGATCTGTCGGACGCCGAACTTGAGGCTCGCCGTGCCAAATGGAAGCCGATCGAGACCAACTATCAATCCGGAACGATCTGGAAATATACCCAGACCGTCGGTGACGCCCGCTACGGGGCAACAACCCATCCAGGTGCGCACGCCGAAACCCATGTTTATGCGGACCTGTAGGAGCTAATCTGTTTTCACAGCCAAGGAGGTCGAAATGCTGCGACGTGTACTCGAAGGACTTGGAATGCTTTTGCTGGTGGTGGTGGTGTTCAACCGCCTCGATGTCGGCTTCATGCTCCCGATTCTCGCCTGCGCGGGTGTTGTTGCCTTCACGGTATGGCGGATTCACAAACTGTGGAACCGCTATCAGGTGCATGTGATGGTGCGAAATCAGCCTGCCAACCGGAATATCGCGGTCGAAAACGAGATGCTTGCCCTGCGAGGCCAGCAGCATGGACGCGGGGCAGAACTGACCTTTTGGACAGGGTTCATGCTGGGTGGTGCCATGGTGGCAGATGCGCCGACATTTGCGGGCGACGGCGGTGAGGGCATGGCCGGCGGAGCCGCGGGCGGCATGGATATTGGCGGCGGCTTTGGCGGCGATATGTAGCTCCATCTCCGGATCAGGAAGCACATCATGATTTTTGATTTTGTAAACCGGTTGAGAAACCCGATCCTTCTTTTGGTGTTTGCCTTCGCTCTTGCCGCCTCTGATATCAATGCGGTGCCGCGGCTGGATGAGCAGGTGAACGCCAACTGGTCACAGGTTGAAAACCAGTATCAGCGTCGGGCCGATCTGGTTCCCAATCTGGCGGCAACAGTGCAGGGGTTTGCAACTCAGGAACGCGAGGTTTTTCAGAACGTCGTCGAGGCTCGTGCAAAAGTCGGGCAGATGCGGATACCGGAAAACATTCTGCAGAATCCAGATGCTCTGAAGATGTTCGAGCAAAATTAGGGTGCCTTGTCTTCGGCGCTATCCCGCCTGTGCGCGGCACCATGATCGATGTGCGCTCGAGTCAGATGGTGCAGCGGGTAATTCTACCCGCGTTTCGTGCGGGGGAGTTCGAGATCGGGATACGTGCCGGGCTTGGCGAATTGTTCACGATGCTCGATACCGGCGTGGCGCAGGCGTCGGACGAGGTGCGTTATCTGAGCGATTTAATTTTCGACAAGCGCATGCTGCTGCCACTGGTGCTGTTGCTGGTTATAATCGCGCTTTGTTTGAAGGGGCACAGCCCTTGTGGCCGGCGGGAGTTTTAGTGCCGCCATCGCGTGAACGGCGGGCGTCCGCAGGATGGTCGGAACTGAAACCGGCTCCGCTCAACCGTCATGACCTGATCAGGTCATGACGGTTCACGCACGGAAGCGGATTTACTGAACGCTGGATTTCTTGTTCGGCACGATCCGCTGGACCTGGATCTTTTCACGGTCGATCAGTTTTCCTACCCGGGGTGAAATCTCGTTCACCCAGTGGGGATCTTCATAGACGGCTTTGTAGAGACGTACCCGCTCTTTTTCGGAGTTGAAACGACGCATCCAGACAAAGACGGAGTTGTCTGTTTCGCCATGGAACGAGCCGCAGATCACCATGCCCTTGGAAATCTGGAATGGTGCAATCTCCTCATCGAAGATTTTGAGCCATTCCTTCATCTTGTTGCGTCGGATCTTGTATTGGCGAAGTTCAAAAAATGCCATGGGGTACTCTCCTGAATTGAAGTTGTGGTCTAGATTTTGGCCTAGTTGTTTTCGCCGGCTTTGACCTTGCCGTAATGGGTGAAGGTGTTGGTCATGTACCAGTTGAAAAATTCCCAGTAGGTCTGGGTCGGAAATTTCTGTGGATTGTCGGCGTCTGTGCAGGTTGGCAAACATTCCCCGACGGCCTCAAACTCCGGATTGACGAAACAGGCCAGAGAATACCGATCATTGATCTTTGGCGGCACCACTCGGTGTGGCGTGGCGCGGAAACGTTTGTTTGCCCATCGCTCCAGAAACTGACCCATGTTCACGATCAGGGCATCGTCGGGCACCTCCGGCCAGAACCATTCTCCATCGGTTCCCAGAATTTGCAGTCCGTCCTCATCGGCGGGGGGCAGGAAGGTCATGAACCCGGTATCCGTATGGGCCTGCAAACCGAGTTCACCGTCATCCAGATCGGGCTTGGGGGCGTATTTCGCCATGCGGAAATAGGTGTAGGCATTTTCGAACTTGTCGTCGAAGAAATCCGCCTCCAGATCAAGGGAACGCGCCCAGACTGGGAGCAATTTCTTCCCCAGTGCGGTGATGGTGCTCATGTAGTTTTCGGCGGCCTCGCGAAAACCGGGAAGAGTGCCTTCGGGGAGCCATGGCATCAGGCCGTAGAACTGCTTGCCTGCTTTCACATCGGGATGATCGGCAGGGTAATCGGTTGCCAGAACCAGACATTCCACGGTGTCGAGCTTGCGGCTTTTGTGAAACTCCGAATGTGTGGTCACACCGCTGCGGGCCGGGATATAGCCCTTTTGATCGCGGGTCACCGCGATCGAGAGCTTCACATCTTCGGGCAGATCGTGAAATTCTTTTGCGGCCTCGGTCATGCGCTTCGTGATGTCCAAAGGAACACCATGATTGACGATGCACATAAAACCGATGCCTTCCCAGACCTCACGCCATTCGGCGGCCAGAACTTCTATGGCAGCCGGGTCTCCGGTGAGTGCGGGGCCCACATCAACGACATGAAGTTTGCGTCGTGGCAGGTCGCGCGCCTGACGACCAAATTCGGTTTCCATTGCCGGAGGCATCTTCGAATCTCCCATCGTGTGGATGGCACTATAGGTCCAATTCTCGGCGCGTTACCAGAACCGCCTAGCCGGAACCGAAGATCACGGGGGCAGCAAACTGGATGAAACTGGCGACAATGAGCATCACATAGAAGGGCGAGAAGACCGCAATCACAGTGGGCTCCATGACCCGTCGAAATCGGGACTTCGGTCGCGTTTCATCGTCTACATCAAAGGCACAGCGGACAATGGGAAACGTCATCATCACGAGGATGAACAAGCCGAGATGGAGCAACACGACGCGCACGGGCAGGATCACGGCAGGCGGGTCTATCTGCCAGAACGCAATCAACATGGCACCGCTGGCGAAAATCCAGAACCCGATGCCATAGGTGATCAGGGCTGCGCGATATCCGCGCTTTCCCAGGTAGAGTGCAAGAAGGAACCGGCGAAAAATGCCAAGCTGTGAAGCAAAAGACGGATCAGGCGGTGACGTCATTTTGACCACTGACCTTGAGTTTGCCGTAGTGGGTGTAGGAATTCTTCATGTACCAGTCGAAATACTCCCAGTAGGTCATGGGCTCGTGTTTGGAAGGATTGTCGGGGCCGACACAGGTCGGCAGGGCTGCACCGGGCGTATCGAATCCTGGATTTACGAAACAGGCGAAGGAATACCGATCGTTTTCGGTTGGCGGAATTACCCGATGCGGTGTCGCGCGGAAGCGATTGTTGGTCCAGCGCTCGAAGAAGTAGCCCATATTTACCATTACGGCATCGTCGGGCAGATCCGGCCAGAACCAGACATCGTCTTCTCCAAGGATCTGAATACCTTCTTCATTGGCGGGGGGCAGGAAGGTGTTGAACCCGGTATCACAATGGGCGTTCGAGCCAAGTTCGCCATCTTCGAGATCGCTTTTGAGACCGTATTTGGCGACCCGAAAATATGTGTAGCTCTGCTCAAAGAACGGATCGAAAAAATTCGCGTCCAGCTCGAGAGAGCGCGCCCAGACAGGCAGCAGGGATTTTCCCAGATCGTTGATCCGGGCCATATAGTTCCGGGCCGTGTCCTTGAAGCCCGGCAGCACGTCTTCGGGTAGCCACGGCGTCGGGCCATAGAAACGTTTGCCGGCAATGACGTTCGGATTGTCTTCGGGATAATCCGTTGCCAGAACCAGACACTCGACGGTGTTCAGCTTCTTCGAATTGTGAAACTTGGAATGAGTGGTCAGGCCGCCACGGGATGGGACATAGCCCTTCTGATCATGTGTGACTTTGATCGATAGCTTGGTTTCCAGCGGCAGGCTGTGAAAACGTTCCGCCGCGTTGTGCATGCCCTGAATCAGTTCGGGCTCCAGACCGTGATTGACGATGCAGAGAAATCCGAGACTTTCCCAGACATCGCGCCACTGGCCTGCCACCTGTTCGACGGCATTCGCATCACCCATGCGGGCCTTGCCGACGTCAATAACGGGCAGGGCGCGGCGCGGCACACTGCGGACGGATTTGGCGAATTCGGATTCAACAGCGAGCGACATGGCGTTCTCCTCAGATGCGTGAGGACTATAGCGTCAGGCGCTCAACTCGCACCATACCGGCGTGTGGTCTGAGGCCTTCTGTTTGCCGCGTGGTCCCGGGTCGATCTCGCATGCCTCGAGACGGTCCGCTGCCTGCGGGGACAGCAGGAAATGATCGATGCGGATGCCGTTGTCCTTCTGCCAGGCGCCACCCTGATAATCCCAGAAGGAATAGACGTTCTCTTCGATGTGCAGGGAGCGCCACGCTTCGGTGTAACCGAGATTGAGCAGGGTACGGAATTTCGCCCGGGTCTGTGGCAGAAACAGTGCGTCATCGGCCCATGCGGCGGGATCATAGCTATCCCCATCGGCGGGTATCACATTGTAGTCACCGCCGAGAACAACTGGTTCTTCCGATGTCAGAAGCAGGGCAGCACGACTGGCCAGATAATCCATCCAGCGCAGCTTGTAGTCGTATTTATCTCCGGGTACGGGGTTGCCATTGGGCAAATAGATCGAGGCCACACGCACGCCATCATCGCCGCCAGCATCAACCCATGCTTCGATGTAACGGGCCTGTTCGTCATCCTCGTTACCGGGCAGGCCAGTCATGACATCTTCAAGGGAGTGTTTTGAGAGGATCGCGACGCCGTTGTAGCTCTTCTGGCCGTGGACCGCGCAGTTGTAACCGCGTTCCTCGATTTCCAGGGCCGGGAAGGTCTCGTCGACGGTCTTGATTTCCTGCAGCAGAACCACGTCAGGCTGGGCGTCGTCGAGCCATGCGAGGACGTTGGGCAAACGTGCCTTGATCGAATTCACGTTCCAGGTGGCGATTTTCATAGTCATTCAACAGCTGAGGAAAGAGAGACGGGCAATCTAGAGGGGGCTCGCCTGTTTGCGAAGGGGGCCTGTGGGCCGAACTCAAGGTATTGGCGGCGCAAAAATTCAGTTAGCACTGAAATAAGTTTAGTGTCCTGACCGATACTGCCATAGCCAAGGCTGTCAAAGGTGGTTTCTTCATTCCGTCGTCCTCGGTTCAATCTTGACCGGCGTGTGTGCGTCTGTCACTTGTAACTTCATATTTTGTAGTGAGTGACTATGAGCCGCGCTGATCTCGCCGAAAACTCCTGCTCTGTTGCCCGCGCCATCGAGATTTTCGGTGATGCCTGGATGCTGATGATCCTGCGGGAAACCTTTCTAGGAAATCGTCGTTTTGACGACCTCCAACGCCAGACCGGCGCTTCGCCGCATAGTCTGAGTCAGCGCCTCAAGCGGCTTGAGCGCATTGGTGTCCTGCGGCGTGAAAGCTACAGCGAACATCCCCCACGGCATGAGTACAGATTGACCGCCATGGGGCGCGATATCTGGCCCGTGATTGTGTCCATGAAGGCCTGGGGCGATAAATGGCTGGGCGAGGGCCCACCCTCGATCGAAATCCGCCATAAGGGTTGTGATCATGTTGTCATGCCGGAGATGGCCTGTCCGGCCTGTCACGCGCCAATGACGGCACAGGATGCGCAGGCGATAATTTCCCCCGAATTCGAACGCGAACGCGACGCCGTCAGGAGCCAGACATGAAAACCCGTATCACCGAGATGCTGAATATCGAACATCCGATCATTCAGGGAGGCATGCACTATGTCGGGTTCGCCGAACTGGCCGCAGCCGTCTCCAATTCAGGCGGGCTGGGCATCATCACGGGCCTGACCCAGAAGACCGCGCCGGACCTGGCCAATGAGATCGCCCGATGTCGCGACATGACCGACAAACCGTTCGGGGTGAACCTGACCTTTCTGCCCAGTGTCGAGGCACCGGATTATCCTGCCTATGTGCAGACGATCATTAATGGCGGCGTGAAGGTGGTGGAAACCGCCGGACGCAACCCGGCGCAGGTGCTTCCTTATCTCAAGGACGCGGGCATCACCGTCATCCACAAATGCACCTCCGTCCGCCATTCATTGAAGGCGCAGGAAATCGGCTGTGATGCGGTGTCCGTTGACGGATTCGAGTGCGGCGGTCACCCCGGCGAGGACGACATTCCGAACATGATCCTGCTGCCGCGCGCCGCCGATGAGCTGGAAATTCCGTTCGTCGCATCCGGCGGAATGGCGGATGGACGTTCCCTGGTGGCCGCGCTCGCCATGGGGGCGGAAGGGATGAACATGGGCACCCGCTTCATGGTGACCCGGGAGGCCCCGATCCATGAACGTGTGAAGCAGGCGATCGTGGCGGCAACCGAACTCGACACCCGGCTGGTCATGCGCCCCCTGCGTAACACCGAACGTGTGCTGACAAACACGGCTGTCGAGCGTCTTCTGGAAAAGGAAAAGAAACTCGGGGCCGATATCGCGTTTGAAGACATCATGGAGGAAGTGGCCGGGGTTTACCCGAAGGTGATGCTCGAAGGTGATATGGATGCCGGAGCCTGGTCCTGCGGCATGGTGGCGGGGCTGATCAACGATATCCCGACCTGTCAGGAACTGATCGACCGCATCATGGAAGAGGCCGATGGACTGATCCGCCAGCGGTTGGAAGGCATGCGCGCGGCGTAAGGCCGGCGTGACTGGCTAGTAGACGGAGAAGGACGAGCCGCAGCCACATGACGATGTGGCATTGGGGTTTTCCAGCGTGAAATGCGTCCCGCCGAGAGATTCCACGAAATTGAGGACCGCGCCGTCGATGAATTCAAGGGAAGCGGTGTCCACGACAACCTTCACACCATCGGTTTCGAAGGTGCGGTCGTCTTCGCCTGCCGCATCATCAAAATCGAAGGAGTAGGTGAACCCTGAACAGCCGCCACCATTGACGGTGATCCGCAGCATCTGCGTATTACTGCCTTCGGCCTCGATCAGCCGGGTCAGCTGTTTGACGGCGCTCTCGCTGAGACCGACGCCAATCGACGCGGTGGAGTCGTTCGTGATGGTTGTTGAGTTGCTCATAGCTGGATAATACCTCAATTCCCTCAGGTGTTTAGTCATAACCTGCGAATTGTCAAATTTACGTTGCAATCGGAGCGGGCACACGTACTTTGCCGCAAATGCCCTCGACGCCTGCAGAACTCAAGCTGACCCCCGCCGGACCCGACCATTACGGGTCGGGACTGGCGCCTTATGCCTGTGATCCGCTGGCGACCCGGGGTCGGTTTCATGCCGAGCAGGAAAGCGGATATCGCAGTTGTTATCAGCGTGACCGGGACCGGATCATACATTCCAGCGCTTTCCGGCGCCTTAAGCACAAGACTCAGGTGTTTGTGTATCACGAAGGTGACTACTACCGGACACGGCTGACCCATTCGCTCGAAGTCGCGCAGATCGCCCGTACGGTAGCGCGGTCACTGGGGCTGAACGAGGATCTGGCCGAAGCACTCGCTCTGGCCCATGATTTTGGTCACACACCGTTCGGGCATGCCGGTGAGGACGCACTGGATGCTGCCATGGCCCCCTTTGGCGGTTTTGATCACAACGCCCAGACCCTGCGCATTCTCACAAAGCTGGAAGAGCGCTATCCGACCTTTGACGGCCTGAACCTGACCTGGGAGACGCTGGAAGGGGTGGTGAAGCACAACGGGCCGCTCACCGGGCACTATGCCGTCAGCGACCGGGCGCTTCCCGCTGCGACCCTCGAATATGTGGCTGACCATGATCTCGAACTCCACACCTTCGCTTCAGCAGAAGCTCAGGTGGCCGCGATCTGCGACGATATTGCCTATAACAGCCATGATATCGACGACGGTCTCCGCGCCGGTTTGTTCGATCTTGAGAACCTCAAGGAATTGCCGCTCGTCGGCCCGGCTTTCGCCGCTGTTGAAGCCGAATATGGCCAGATCGACCGTCTGCGCCTGATCCACGTGGGCATCAGCCAGCTTATCGGATCCATGGTGGCTGATGTTCTGGCGGTGTCCCGTCACAATCTGGCTGAAAGTGATGTGGGATCCCCGGACGAAGTGCGGACCTTGGATCATGCGGTCGTGGCCTTCTCAGACGAGATCGCCGAAGCGGACCGGGCGGTGAAGGGATTCCTCTACGAAAACATGTACCGTCATCACATCGTAAACCGGATGACCTCCAAGGCCCGACGGGTGGTGGCGGAAATGTTCGAATTGCTGTTTCAGGAGCCTGAGCTTCTGCCAACCGACTGGCGTGCCCGGGCGCAGGAAAAAGACGAACACGGCCGGGCGCGTGTTATTGCCGATTACATCGCGGGCATGACCGATCGGTATGCCCTTGAGTTGCATCGAAAACTGTTTGATCCGGACGTTGTTTAATGAATGTTTTCAGTGCCTTTAAAGACAGTATTGAAAAAGAAATTGAATCTCTGGTTGCCAGTGGTGAATTGCCTGAAGGAACAGATGCAAGCCGTATCTCTGTCGAATTGCCGCGTGATCCCGAACATGGTGACCTGTCGACCAATGCAGCCATGGTGTTGGCCAAGCCCGCGGGTCTGAAGCCGCGCGACCTCGCCGAAACCATCGCCGCCCGCCTCATGACGGTGGATTCGGTGGAAAGCGCCGAAGTCGCGGGCCCCGGTTTCATCAATCTGCGGCTGGCTGATGACTTCTGGTGCCGGCAGCTGGTGACGATTCTTGAGGCCGGCACCGGCTATGGAGAGGGCGATCTTGGCCGGGGCCGTGCGGTCAATGTGGAATATGTCTCCGCCAACCCCACGGGCCCGCTGCATGTGGGACATGCCCGGGGTTCGGTGGTGGGTGATGTGCTGGCTTCCTTGCTTGCAAAAGCAGGGTTCGCCGTCACGCGGGAGTACTACATCAACGATGCCGGCGGGCAAGTAGATGTGCTCGCGCGTTCGGCTTATCTGCGATACTGCGAGGCTTTGGGCGAGGATATCGGCGAGATTCCTGAGGGTCTTTACCCCGGGGACTATCTCAAACCTGTCGGTCAGGCGCTTGTGGACCAATTTGGAGACAAATGGAGCGATTCCGAAGAGGCTGCATGGCTTCCTGACGTCCGGGAATTTTCGGTTGCTGCCATGCTTGATCTGATCCGGGACGATCTGGGTGCGCTCGGTATTTGCCATGACCTGTTCTCTTCGGAGCGGAGACTTGTTGAAGACGGGGCTGTCGACAGGGTCATGGAGACACTCGAGGCCGATGATCTGCTCTATGTCGGCACGCTGGAACCCCCGAAGGGCAAACTGCCCGATGACTGGGAAGAACGTCCTCAGACTTTGTTCAAGGCGTCGGAATACGGAGACGACACAGACCGTCCAGTAAGGAAATCCGACGGCTCATGGACCTATTTCGCCAGTGATCTTGCCTATCATCAGGACAAGTACCGCCGCGGTTTCCCGACCATGATCGATGTGTGGGGCGCCGACCACGGCGGTTATGTGAAACGTGTCGCGGCCGGGATCAAGGCACTAACCGGCGACGAAGGCACGCTTGATGTAAAGCTGTGCCAGATGGTGCGCCTGCTGGAAAATGGCGAACCGGCCAAGATGTCCAAACGCTCTGGCACATTTGTCACCCTGCGCGACCTGGTCGATGCCGTCGGCAAGGATGTGGTGCGCTTCATCATGCTGACCCGTAAGAATGATGCGCCATTGGACTTCGATCTGTTCAAGGTGCGCGAACAGAGCCGGGATAACCCGGTGTTCTATGTGCAGTACGCCCATGCCCGGTGCCATTCGGTCGCCAAAATGGCACAGGAAGCCTTTCCCGATGCGGATTTCTCGGTCCCGGCGCTCATGGACGCGGATCTGTCTCGGTTGACCGACTCGGATGAGCTTGCGTTGATCAGATCACTCGCGGCATGGCCCAGAACCGTTGAGGGCGCAGCAGAAGCGCATGAGCCACATCGGCTGGCGTTCTATTTGCACGATCTTGCTGCATCGTTCCACGGGTTGTGGAGCAAGGCCCGGGAAGAACCTGGATTGCGGTTGGTCATCGCAGACGACCAAGAACTGACGCGGGGACGTATGGCGCTGGTGCGCGCGGCACAAACGGTGATTGCCTCCGGGCTCGAGGTCATGGGGGTCACCCCGGTCGATGAGTTGCGGGAGTGAGGCACAGAGATGAGCGACCAAGAAATTATCGGCCCAGATGACGAGTATGATGATCCGTTCGCGGATGAGCCTTTTGACGAACCCCGTCCGGGCATGAGCGGCCGGGCGAAGCTGGTTGCCGCAGGGGCATCGCTGATTGGTCTGGTGGCACTGGCCTTTGTGGGATGGTTCGCCTTTCAGCAAGGCATCCGGTCAGGCGCGGAGGAGGCGGCCCCGGTTGTGCGGGCCGCGCCGGAGCCGATCAAACGCAAGCCCGTTAACCCCGGCGGGCTGGATGTTCCCCATCAGGACAAGCTGGTCTTCAATCGACTGGCCCCGGGGCAGGTAAACGAACCGGTTGAACGATTGCTGCCGCCGCCCGAGGAGCCCGCTGAGCGTCCCGTTGCGCCGCAAGTACCTGTTGAAGTTCCCGCGGAAATCCCCGCTGTTGTGGACGTGATACCCGAAAGGCCGGAACCTCAGACGCCCTCGAATGTGGTTGTCGAGACCCCACCACCGCCTCCGCCAGCGCCGCCAGTGTCTGAGCAGGCACCGCCTCCGGCTCCGCCCAAGCCACTGATCGCCAAGGCACCACCGCCACCACCGACGCCGCCGGTTGTCGAGACCAAATCCGTTGCTCCGCCATCCCCGAAACCTGCAGCAACGCCCGCTGGTGGCGGTTGGAAGATTCAGTTGGCATCGGTGTCGAGCAACGCCGCAGCAGAGCGTGAGTGGAAGCGTATGCAGTCGGGTAATAACGAGCTTCTGGGGAAATTGTCCCTGACCATCCAGACGATCAAGTTGGACCGCGGCACGTTCTACCGAATTCAGGCCGGTCCATTGGCTGACCGAGCAGCGGCCAGCAGCCTGTGCGGCACCCTCAAGACGCGCAAGCAGGACTGCCTGATCGTCGCTCCCTGATATGTTTCATCATTCCTCGTGTGACACACCGTGACAGCTCCGCTGGCGGTTATCTTTGCTGTTTCCGGCCACGTACTGACAGCCGATGAGCGCGCATTCCTGCGTGATGCCGATCCGCTGGGGTTCATTTTGTTCGCACGCAATTGTGAAGAACCCGGAACCGTCCGGACATTGACGGCCGAATTGCGGGACTGCGTTGGCCGCGGCGACGCGCCGGTTCTGATCGATCAGGAAGGCGGCACGGTGATGCGCCTGCGTCCGCCGGTCTGGGCGGATGCGCCAGCCGCGCGAACGCTGGGCACGTTGTTTCCTGCGGGACCCGGACCGTGCGATGGGGGCGGCCCGTGCCCTGGGCGGGCTTTTCGGGGCAGAACTGCGGGATCTGGGAATTGATGTCGACTGCGCGCCGGTGGCGGATCTTGGTCTGCCGGAAACCACGGGGGCGATCGGAAGCAGAGCCTATTCAGACAAGCCAGACGTGATCGCCGCACTGGCACGTCAGATGGCGAAGGGTTTGATGCAGGAAGGCTGTCTGCCGGTGATCAAGCACATGCCGGGACACGGCCGCGGGCGGGTGGACAGTCACCGCGCCCTGCCGGGGGTCGATGCGGATATCGAAACCCTGCGGGAAAGCGATTTTGCAGCTTTTCGTGCGCTGCGTGACCTGCCGATGGGCATGAGTGCCCATATCGTGTTCGAGGCGGTTGATCCGGACGCGCCGGCGACGATCTCACGCAAGGTTATTGATGCGGTTATCCGCGATGATATCGGATTTGACGGATTTCTGTTCAGCGATGACATCGCGATGTCTGCTTTGCAGGGCAATCCGGCGGAACGGACCCGAAATGTCCTCGCTGCCGGATGTGACGCGGTTCTGCATTGTACGGGCGATCTGACGGAGATGATGGACGTGGCCGCGGTCGCCATGCCTTTATCAGACAAGGCCCAAACGCGCTGGACCAGAGCGATGGCGATGCGGCCCATACCTGCAGGGCTTGAGGTCGAACACTATGCGAATCAACTCGCGCAAAATCTGAACGACTGAGGCAATACATTGGACATTGAAGGATTTCTCTATCTTGCCTCGATCTGGGTGCTGCCGGTTGTTCTTGCGATCACCATGCACGAGGCAGCCCATGGATGGGCAGCCTGGAAGCTTGGCGACGATACCGCGAAGCTGTTGGGGCGGGTGACATTCAATCCCCTTGTGCATATCGATCGCTTTGGAACGGTCATCCTGCCGGCCATTCTGATCATGGCTGGCGGTATCCTGTTCGGCTGGGCAAAGCCGGTTCCGGTCAATTTTGCCCGACTCGGGCACCCCAGACGGGACATGATACTGGTTGCGGCAGCCGGTCCAGCCATCAATATCGGTCTTGCCCTGGCCTCCGCAATTGCTTTGCATCTGGTTCAGTTTTTGCCGGAAGATGGACGTGAATGGGTGCTTCGAAACCTTATTAATTCCATAAATATCAATCTATTGCTGGCGGTTTTTAACATGCTTCCGCTGCCGCCACTTGATGGTGGTCGCGTGGCTGTTGGCATGCTGCCCTACACGCTTGCGGTGCAACTGGCAAAGCTTGAGCGTTTCGGTTTGTTTATTCTGATCGGACTGATCTTTATCTTGCCGTTTGCGGGGCGCGAATTGGGGTACGACCTCAATATATTCCGCTGGATAGTGGGAGTTCCGATGGAGTTTCTGCGCGGAATTCTGCTCAAGGCCGTAGGATTGATATGAGCGAGACGACGGAGAATTTTGAACCGGCGATCCCGGACCACCAGATGGGTGACGAGTCCGACGCGCCTTTGAGTGAACTCGTCGTCAATCTGGAGGGGTTTGAGGGGCCGATTGATCTTCTGCTGGCCCTTGCCCGCGACCAGAAGGTCGATCTGACCAAAATCTCGGTCCTCGCACTCGCAGATCAGTATCTCGAATTCATTCATCAGGCCAAGAAGCTTCGGCTGGAAATTGCCGCCGATTATCTGGTGATGGCCGCCTGGCTCGCTTACTTGAAATCCCGTCTGCTGCTGCCGGTTGAGAAAACCGAGGGCGAAGAGCCGACAGCCGCGGAAATGGCCAATGCGCTGCAGTTCCAGTTGCAGCGTCTCGAAGGTATGCGGAAGGCCGCAGAAACGCTGTTTGGCCGGCCCTTGCTTGGTCGGGAGGTGTTCCCGCGCGGTGCGCCGGAAGGTATCCGCGTCATCACCAACTCGGTCTATGAAGCGTCGCTGTTCGAGATGCTCGAGGCCTATGGCTCGATCCAGCGCCGCGGTAAAGCGGAAACGTTGACTATTGAACAGTTTGAACTCTTCTCGGTGGACGACGCGCTCGACCGTTTGCGCCGGGTGCTTGGCGGATCACCGGACTGGGCGACGCTGGCAAGCTTCCTGCCCGAAGACCTGCTGGAAGGGCTGCCGACACGTGCCGCGATTGCGGCAACCTTTGTGGCCAGTCTGGAACTGGTACGCGATGGCCATGCCGAAATCCGACAGGATCAGAAATTCGGCCCGATCTATTTTCGTGGTCTCAAAGAAGAAACACCGCAATCACCCGATCAGACAGGGGGCGTGAGCCTTGAAGATTAATCCGGAACTGGAACTCGACGAACGGACAGACCTGTTACGGCTGGCTGAAGCTGTCCTGTTCGCAGCGGCAGAGCCGCTCGATCTCGCTTCGATTGCCGCTCAGCTTCCCGAAGGCGCAGATGTATCTGCTGTGATCGAGGATTTGCGCAAACTCTACACGGGGCGCGGGGTCAATGTGGTCAATATCGGCGGTAAGTGGACGCTGCGAACGGCACCGGATCTTGCCGACCGTCTCAAGATCGAACGCACTGCGCAGAGACGTCTTTCCAAAGCAGCCCATGAGACACTGGCCGTCGTGGCCTATCATCAGCCCGTCACCCGCGCTGAAATCGAAGAAATTCGTGGCGTCAGCCTGAGCAAGGGGACGATGGACGTGCTTTTGGAAGTGGACTGGATCCGCCCGGGGCGCCGCCGTAATTCTCCGGGGCGTCCGCTTACCTGGGTTACGACAGAGGGTTTTCTGTCTCATTTCGGAATCGAGAGCCTGAAAGATCTGCCGGGTATCCAGGAACTCAAGGCAGCCGGTCTCATCGATCAGCGACCGGCGGTCAGTATCTACGCAGCTTCGGCTGACCGGGATGAATTGCCGCTGGAATCGATCACGGGTGAGGATGAGAACGGCCCCGAAATGGCCGAACCACTCGAAGCCGACGAACCCGAAGTTCTGGAAGACGAGACCGGCACCTGACGCCGTCGTTCCGGTTGTAGTTGATAATCGTTTTCAATAGGTTCCACAGCGCTTGGGCGTGTGTTTCTGCACGCCAATGGTAACCATGGCTGATGCAGTGAACGACCTGGCTATTGAACATGTGACCCACCGGTACGATTCGGTTCTTGCGGTCGATGACGCAGGACTGGCTGTTGGAGCCGGTGAGGTGGTGTGTTTGGTCGGTCCGTCAGGGTGTGGAAAGACGACATTGCTGCGGGTTGCGGCCGGTCTGGAGCGGTTGCAGCAGGGGCGTGTGACGATTGGCGGGGAAGTGATGGCCGAAGGTCATGTTTCCGTGCCGCCCGAAGACCGCAATGTCGGTCTGGTGTTTCAGGATTACGCCCTGTTTCCCCATCTTACAGTGCGCGGGAATATCGCGTTCGGTCTTCAGAAGTACAGCTCATCAGAACGGAATGAACGGGTCGCGAATGCCCTCGAGCGGACCGGGATGGCGGGATACGCAACGACCTATCCGCATCAGCTCTCCGGCGGGCAGCAGCAGCGGGTGGCGCTGGCCCGCGCGCTGGCACCGCGCCCTCGGGTTGTGCTGTTGGATGAACCCTTTTCCGGGCTTGATGTCTCCCTGCGTCATCGGGTGCGGGACCGGACGGCAAAAATTCTCCGAGATAGTGGAATCGCGACCCTGATGGTGACCCATGATCCGGAAGAGGCGATGTATCTCGCCGACCGCATCGCCGTCATGGACAAGGGGCGTATTCGGCAGGCTGGCACGCCCGATGAAATCTATCTCAATCCCGCCGATGCGTTTGTGGCTGCCTTCTTTGGCGATGTGAACCGTTTCGATGGGGTTGTGACCAGCGGTGCGGTTGAAACCCCGGTTGGATCCGTACCAACGAAGGACATAGCCGACGGGGTAGCGGTAACTGTTCTGGTCCGTCCCGAGGCGCTCAAACTGGCGGCAGAGGGTGCGAGGCAGGGAACGGTTCTGTCTTCCCGGTTCCTGGGCCGCAGCAGCCTGATCGATGTGCGATTGAGCGATGAAACCGCACCCACTGTGCGCATCCATGTGCCGGGGCGCCATTTGCCAGGCACGGGTGAAGCCGTTGCAGTCACCTGTGATGGCTCGGAAACCTTTGTGTTCCCTAAATAGCTGAGAACACGATCAAAGCTCGCCTATGCGATTTTGGGAGCCGTTGCGGGCTTCTTTCCTTTCTGCGATAGTTCGCGCCAATCACCCGGATCGTCGGGCAACATCGATACTTAACGGAGCACCTTCGTATGGGCACGTTTTCAATCTGGCACTGGCTCATCGTTCTCGTAGTCGTTCTAGTTCTCTTCGGAGGCCGCGGCAAAATCCCCAGTCTGATGGGCGATGTGGCAAAAGGCATCAAGTCCTTCAAGACAAATATGAAGGATGAAAATGCAGCGTCTTCGGAGAAGATCGAAGAGGCAAGCACGACATCTGCGCGCGAAGAAGACGAGACAGCCAAGAGCTGATCCAACCACGGCAAGACAGACAGGGTTTGACCGGGCTGTGAACGGACTTCGCAACAATGTTTGACCTCGGTTGGCCAGAGCTGATGCTCATCATGGTCGTGGCGCTTATCGTCATCGGCCCCAAGGAGCTACCGAACGCCATCCGTACCGTGATGTCTGTGGTCCGCAAACTGCGTTCGGCCGCGCGCGATTTTCAGTCTGGCCTTGATGACATAGCCCGTGAGTCCGGGCTGGATGATGTGAAGCGTGACTTCGAAGGTCTGGACTATTACGACCCCGGCGCGGCCCCTGAAGAATATTGCGGATTCTGAAAGCGGTGCGCTCGGACTTGAAGATGACCCTCTGGAGGTCAACAGCATCCTCGATCATGCCAATCGGCCCGAAGCACCCGTCGAGGATGAATCCACCCCGGAGACGTCTTCGGAAGCTGGCCCCGACGAGCCCGAGCCGTCATCCGTAAAGCCTAAATCCGGTGATGGTGCAGCGTCGTGACATCTGAAACCGAGACAGACCCGATCAACGAGCCCGGTCCGGATGAAACCGACGGGGACCACAAGAGAATGTCGATCATCGACCATCTGACCGAGCTTCGCCGACGTCTAATGTACGCGGCCATCGCATTTGTGGTGGTGTTTCTCATTTGCTTCTACTTCTCGAACATCTTCTTCAACTTCCTCGTCGCGCCATTGGCCGATGTCTGGCAGGGCGATGAAAACCGCCGCCTGATCTTCACCGCGATGCACGAGAAGTTTTTCACGAACATCAAAGTGGCCTTCTTTGCTGCGGCCTTCCTCGCATTCCCGATCTTTGCGATCCAGATATGGATGTTTGTCGCGCCCGGGCTTTACAAGAATGAGAAGGGAGCCTTTCTACCCTTTCTGATTGCGACCCCGTTCCTGTTTTTCGCGGGCGGCGCGTTCGTCTACTACTTCGTGATGCCCGTGGCCTGGGAGTTTTTCACTGGCTTTGAACAACTCGCGGCAGGGCCCGGTGAGCTTTCGATCGAGCTGGAACCCAAGGTCAACGAATACCTGTCACTGGTGATGCGGCTGATCTTCGCCTTCGGACTCAGTTTCGAGCTGCCGGTAGTCATCTCGTTGCTGGCGCGGGTTGGTATGGTGACCCCGACGGGACTGCGCAAGAAACGGCGCTACGCCATCGTTTCGGCGTTCATTGCCGCGGCCATTCTGACCCCACCCGATCCACTTAGCCAGCTGGCGCTCGCGATCCCGATCATCCTGCTCTACGAATTGTCGATCTATTGCACGGCTCCTGATCTGGCGCTCCAAGGATCGCGCCGCGGCTGAGGCGGCAGGGGAGGACGGCTGAACTGGACGCGATTCGAGCACGTGCCTATAAGAGCGCGAACCCCACTTCGGCTTGAAAACCATGTTTGACCTCAAATGGATTCGCGAGAATCCGGAAGCTCTCGACCGCAGTCTGCAGCGACGCAGCGAAGATCCCGTCTCCGACAAGGTGCTGGAACTCGACACCGCACGCCGGGCCGCGCAGACGCGTCTGCAAGAAATGCAGGAGCGTCGGAATGCGGCGTCCAAGTTGATCGGTGCGACGATGAAGGACGGACGGTCCGAGGACGCAGAGACGCTCAAATCCGAAGTCGCGGGGCTGAAGGATGAGATGGAGGCGGTCGAAGCTCAGGAACGCGAAGCGTCACAGGTGCTGAACGAGCTTCTCTCGGGTCTGCCCAATGTCCTTGATGATGATGTACCCGATGGCAACGATGAGAGCGACAATCGCGAATTGCACGCTGTGGGGACACCGCCGGTTTTTGATTTTGAGCCGAAGCCCCATTTCGAATTGGGTGAAGCACTCGGGTTGATGGATTTTGAAACAGCCGGCGAGATCGCCGGATCGCGTTTGTCATTCTGAAGGGTGCGCTCGCCCGCATGGAACGTGCGCTCGCAGATTTCATGCTGGACGTGCAGACCGAAGAGTTCGGCTACACCGAAGTCAGCCCGCCATTGCTGGTGCGCGAGGACGTGCTCTATGGCACCGGGCAGTTACCGAAATTCGGTGAAGATCTGTTTCGCACTAGCGATGAACGCTGGTTGATCCCGACCGCCGAAGTGCCGCTGACCAATATGGTGGCAGGCAAGATTCTCGATGAAGATGCGCTGCCCTATCGGGTGACCGCTCACACCGCCTGTTTCCGGGCCGAGGCCGGTGCGGCGGGCAAGGACACGCGCGGGATGCTGCGGCAGCATCAGTTCTACAAGGTCGAGCTGGTCTCCATCGTGAAGCCGGCAGAATCCGACGCCGAGCATGCTCGGATGACCGGCATGTGCCGAAGAAGTCCTCAAACGCCTGGGGCTGGCCTATCGGGTCATGGTGCTGTGTTCCGGCGATACCGGCTTCGGGGCGACCAAGACCCATGATCTGGAAGTCTGGATGCCCGGGCAGAACACCTATCGGGAAATCTCCAGCGTTTCGAACACCCGTGCCTTCCAGGCGCGCCGGATGAATGCGCGTTACCGGCCGACGGCTGAGGGGCAGGGCCCCGAACATGTGCACACCCTCAATGGATCCGGGGTGGCCGTCGGGCGCGCCCTGATCGCGGTGATGGAGAACTATCAGAATGCAGATGGTTCGGTGACCGTACCCGAAGCGCTGCGTCCCTATATAGGCGGACTTGAAGTGATCCCGGCCAATGCATGAGTTTCCCCGTCAGCTCGAGCAAGCTGCGCATTCTGATTTCGAACGATGACGGCGTGCGCGCGCCGGGCATCAAGGCCATGCACCGGATCGCCCGGGAAATCACCGATGATGTCTGGATCTGCGCGCCGTCTGAACGAGCAAAGCGGGGCAGGACATTCCCTGACGCTGCGCTATCCGCTCTGGTTGCGACGGATCGCGACACGGCGCTATGCGGTCGAGGGCACACCCACGGACAGCGTGCTGGTGGGGATTCACCACGCGCTGAAGGACCGCAAGCCCGATCTGGTGCTCTCCGGGGTGAACCGCGGCAGCAATATGGGTGAATTCATCACCTATTCGGGCACCTGTTCGGCAGCCATGGAAGCACGATCCTGGGCGTGCCGGCGATTGCCTTCAGCCAGCAGACTGATTTTGACCGCAGCAACACCCATTGGGCGACGGCGGAAAAACATGCGCCGGATCTGATCCGCAAACTTCTGCGGACCGGCTGGCCCAAGCGCACCTTCATCAACGTGAATTTCCCCGATTGCCTGCCCGATGAGGTTGAAGGCGTGGAAGTGACATCACAGGGATCGCGCCCGATGGGGGATTCGCTGGTCGAGAGCAGGCATCCGCGCGGTGGCCGGTACTTCTGGGTAGGGGCGTTGCCGACGCACAGCTCCGGCAAGAAGGGGAGCGATCTGGCCGCGGTCGAGGCCCGGCGCATCTCCGTGACGCCGATCGATCTCGATTTCACCAATCGACGGGCGCTGAAGCCGCTGGCGGCGGCGCTCAACAGCAAGGCTAAATAATGAGCACCCCGGCGCATCGCGCCCGGCTGGTGCTTGCATTGCGCAGTGCCGGAATCACCAACACCAGCGTTCTGTCCGCGATCGAAAGCGTGCCCCGGGAATTGTTCGTTCCGGAGACATTTGTCGACCGGGCCTATGAGGACACCGCCCTGCCGATCGGCTACGGCCAGACCCTGAGCCAGCCGCTGGTTGTGGCAACCATGATTCAGGCGCTGGAGTTGGATGACCGGGTGAAACTGTTCGAGGTCGGCACGGGTTCGGGATACCACGCCGCAATTTTGTCCCATTTGTGTCGCCGGGTGTACACGATCGAACGTCACAAGCCTCTTCTCGCCGAAGCGCAGGGACGGTTCGACATACTGGAGCTAAGCAATGTCACAGCCATGGCCGGTGACGGCATGAAGGGATGGCCCGAGCAGTCCCCGTTTGACCGGATCAGCGTGACTGCAGCTGGAGCGGAGCCGCCGCAGTCTCTTCTGGACCAGTTGAAGATCGGCGGCGTCATGGTGATGCCGGTTGGCGGGGAGAGCCGCCTGCAGCAGCTCATGCGGTATCGCCGCACGGAAGAGGGATACGACAGCGAGGTGATCATGGATGTCAGATTTGTGCCGCTGCTGCCGGGTGTTGCGAGTGAGACCGGCACCTGAGCGATGATGTCGGGCGCGGGATATATCGCGATCCTGCGGGGCCTTTCTGGCTCACGCTGGTCGCCGTGCTGCTTGCGGCCTGTGCCGGACCGGGTGTCCGCGCGCCGGTTATCGACCGGAGTTATGACTCCGGTTCCGGAACGAAACCTCAGTCGGGCGGTCATGAAATTCAGCGCGGCGAAACGGTCTATGGCATTGCCCAGCGCTATGGAATATCCACCCGCGCGCTGATTGACTGGAATTCGCTGCGTCCGCCCTATCGGTTGATTCCCGGTGAACATCTGCGTCTGCCGCAAAGTCAGGGTTATGTGGTGCAGCGTGGAGATTCCGTCTATGCGATTTCACGCAAATTCGGTATCGATATGGCCACGCTCGTGCGGGCCAACAACATGCGCCCGCCCTATACCATTCATGTTGGCCAGCGCCTGAGCCTGCCCGCCAATGCATCACCGGTTGCCGCTTCGGCGAATGCCCCGGTCCGCACTGCATCGCTTCCGCCGGCCACGTCGCGTGCAAACGCGGAATCGGCCTCATCTTCACCTTCGGCCGCGCGACCAGCCCCGAAACCGGAACCGCCGCGACCGGTGGTCACGGTCGCTAAGCCGCCACCGCGCGCAGCCAGCGGGTTCATCTGGCCAGTGGAAGGTCGCGTCCTGTCATCATTCGGCGCAAAGAAAAGTGGCCTCCACAATGACGGGATCAACATTGCTGCCCCGCGGGGCGCGGCTGTGCGCGCCGCCGACAACGGCGTGGTGGCCTATTCGGGCAAGGAAATCCGCGGTTTCGGAAACTTGCTGTTGATCAAGCATGAAGGCGGTCTGATCACGGCCTATGCCCATACCGACACTCTGCTCGTGTCGCGGGGAGATACGGTCACACGAGGTGAGGTGATCGGCGAGGTCGGGACCACGGGCGGCGTCGAAACCCCGCAGCTGCATTTTGAAGTCCGCCAGGGCACGCGGGCGGTGAACCCCAGCAAGTATTTGCCCGGCTAGGTTCAGTCCCGGAGATCGATGGTCTTTCCCATACGGCCTGCGACTTCCTGCACGAATTGCCAGGCGACACGTCCCGAGCGGGAACCGCGCGTGACGGACCATTCCTTGGCCTCGGCGCGCAGCTTGCTGGTTTCGATATCCAGCCCGAAATGGCTGCAATAGGCCTCGACCATTGCGAAGAACGTGTCCTGATCGGTGTTGTGAAAACCCAGCCACAGCCCGAAACGGTCGGACAGAGAGACCTTTTCCTCAACGGCTTCCGACGGATTGATCGCTGTGGAACGTTCGTTCTCAATCATGTCCCGGGGCAAAAGATGGCGCCGGTTCGATGTGGCATAGAACAACACGTTTTCGGGACGCCCCTCGATACCGCCTTCGAGCACGGCCTTGAGTGACTTGTAACTGGTGTCCGAGGTGTCAAAGCTCAGATCATCACAGAACAGGATGGCCTGACGACCGCTCTCGCGCAGAATACTCAGCAGCGCGGGCAGGGTGATGATGTCTTCCCGATGAATTTCAACCAGCAGCAGGCCGTCGGGGACTTCCGCGTTGATTTCGGCATGGGCGGCTTTCACCAGGCTCGACTTGCCGGTGCCGCGCGCGCCCCAGAGCAGAGCGTTGTTGGCCGGCAGGCCCATCGCGAAACGCCGTGTGTTCTCGATCAGGATATCGGCCTGACGATCGATGCCCTGCAGCAGGATCAGGGGAACCCGGTTCACCGCGGGGACGGGTTCGAGATACCCGTCGACATTGCCCTGCGCATGCCAGACAAAGGCCGAGGCTGCGGAAAGGTCGCTTTTGGCGGCCGTTTCCGGGGCAATGCGCTCAAGTGCTTCGGCAATTCGTGTCAGGAGAGGGACGAGATCCGGCTCGTTCATCTGTCAAAATCCAGTGATAAGTTGAAAGCTGGCGGACACTATCGGGCGATATGCCGCAATTCAAACGCATTTTCACATCATGCCTACATTGCAATTCGGTGGCGCGCCGTTATCATCCGCCGACTTCGAGACAAAGCACCCTGGAGGGGACATGTTCATTACGCCAGCCTATGCACAGGGCATCGGTGGTGGAAGCGGATTAGGAAGCTTCCTCCCGATTATCCTGATTTTTGTGGTCTTCTATTTCCTGCTGATTCGTCCGCAGCAAACGAAAATGAAGAAGCACCGTGCAATGTTGAGCATGGTCAAACGCGGTGACCGCGTTCTGACCGGTGGTGGCATTCTGGGTACGATCACCAAGGTCAAGGAAGAGACAGACGAAGTTACCGTCGAGATCGCGGATGGCGTGCGCGTCGATATCCTGCGTGGTACCATTACAGATGTTCTGACCGAACCTCCGGCTGCGGGCAGTGCGCCGGCAGGCAAGGGCGGGCCGACCGTGGTTGGACCGGGCGCAAATGACGGAAAATCGGGCGGATTGCTCGGTGGTCTTTTCGGCGGTCGCAAGTAATCAGCTCTTAAAAGGCGCAACGAGATGGTCAATTATCCACGTTGGGCGATGATCCTTACGGTTGTCGTTGCGTTGCTCGGCATTCTGTACGCGTCGCCGAATTTCCGCGATGCGCCCGAAAAGGTCGTGGACGCGGACGGTGAAACCGTTGAACCGGGAGGCCTGCTGCCGACCAAGCGGATGAGTCTGGGACTGGATCTGCAGGGTGGTTCGTCCCTGTTGCTGAGCGTGGGGCTCGAAGCCGCGTTTCAGCAAACGCTTGAGGCGGTTGAATCCTCCGTGCGCGGTGAGTTGCGTCAACGCGACGCCCGTATCGGGTACACAAACCTGCGGGTCGAGAATGAGGCTGTGCGGTTCACACTGCGGAATATTGCGGATGCGGATGCCGCCCGCGCGCGTATCCAGAACATCGAAAACGGGTTTGAGCTGGACGTGAGCGGCGTCAATTTTGTTCTCAGTATGACCGAGGAAGGCCGCAACGAGCGCCGCCAGAGCGTGATGGAACAGTCCCGCGAAATCGTGATCAATCGCGTCAACGAACTCGGCGTGACCGAACCCACGGTTCAGCAGCAGGGCGACGATCGGATTTTGGTGCAGGTCCCTGGGCTTGAAGACCCGGAAGAATTGAAGCGCATTCTCGGCAAGACCGCGAAAATGAATTTTCATCTGATCGATGAGGAAGCCGATCTACGAACCGTGCAGAGCGGTCGCGTGCCGCCGGGCTCGATGCTCCGATATGGCCCAGAAAGCGAAGGTCGTGTGCCGTATGTGGTGCGCCGCCGTGTCGTGGTGGGCGGCGAACGTCTTGTGGATGCACAGCCCAGCTTTCAGGATGGTCAGCCGATTGTGAGTTTCCGGTTTGACACTGCAGGCGGACGGATTTTCGGTGAGGCCACACAGAACAATGTGGGTACGCGGCTGGCGATCCTGCTCGATGACGAGGTCATCAGCGCTCCTGTGATCCGCAGTGCGATTCTGGGCGGCAGTGGCATCATCACCGGGCGGTTCACGGTCGTGGAAGTGAATGAACTCTCGCTGTTGTTGCGCGCCGGTGCATTGCCGGCCCCGATGACGCCCCTCGAGGAACGCACCGTTGGTCCGGGGCTCGGCAAGGACTCCATCGAAGCCGGCAAGGATGCCAGCATGATTGGTCTGGCGGCCGTGATCATCTTCATGATTGCCAGCTACGGCCTATTCGGCCTGATGGCAGCCGTTGCGTTGCTGTTCAATATTTCTTTGATCGTCGCGCTTCTCTCGCTGCTGCAGGCAACCCTAACCCTGCCGGGCATTGCCGGGATCGTGCTGACGATCGGCATGGCGGTCGATGCCAATGTGCTGATTCTTGAACGCATCAAGGAGGAGGTCCGAAACGGGCGAACCCCGATATCGGCGATTGATGCCGGTTACCGGCGGGCTCTCACAACGATCATCGATTCTAATTTCACGACTCTGATCGCGGCGATTCTGCTGTTCCAGTTCGGCTCGGGGCCTATCAAGGGCTTCGCGGTAACCCTGTCGATCGGCATCCTGACCTCAATGTTCACGGCGCTGATGCTCACCCGGCTCTTCATCGTGATCTGGTTGCGCCGTCGCCGGCCCAAAACCCTCCCGATCTAGGCGCGCATCATGTTCATGCTCAAAATCGTTCCGGCTACCACCAACGTCAACTTCGTCGGCATGCGACGTCTGGCCTATCCTCTGTCGGGCCTGCTGATCGTGGCCTCTATCGCCATGTTCCTTATTCAGGGACTGAATTTCGGCATCGATTTCCGTGGCGGCATCCTGATCGAGATCAAGACCGAGGGCCCGGCAAATGTCGAGGAACTGCGTCGCACCATTGGTGGCCTAAGGCTCGGCGAGGTTCAGATTCAGGAATTCGGTGCCCCCGACGATGTTCTCATTCGCGTCCAGCAGCAGGACGGCGCCGAAGAAGAACAGGTGAAAGCCATTGAGTTCATCAAGACGGCGCTTGGTGACACCGTCTCGGAATATAGACGAACGGAATTCGTCGGCCCCACGGTCGGGGCCGAGCTTATCGAATCTGCCATCTGGGCGGTGACTCTCGCGATTGGCGCGATCCTGATCTATATCTGGTTCCGGTTCGAGTGGCAGTTCGGCGTGGGTGCGGTGATTGCGCTGACCCATGACGTCATCACGACCATTGGTCTTTTCGCTTTCACGCAGCTGGAGTTCAATCTCGCGACCGTGGCGGCGATTCTCACCATTGCGGGCTATTCGATCAACGATACTGTGGTGATCTACGATCGTGTGCGCGAGGAATTGCGCCGTTACAAGAAAATGGATATGGGCGCGCTGCTCAATCTCGCAGCCAACCGCACCCTCTCGCGCACATTCATGACCAGTGTCACCACGCTGATCGCGCTGATCGCACTGGCCATCTTTGGTGGCTCGATCATCCGGGATTTTGCCTATGCGATGATCTGGGGTGTTGTGATCGGGACTTATTCCTCGGTCTTTATCGCCGTGCCCATCCTGCTGTGGTTGAAAATCAGCCGTGAAGCGCTGTCGGCGGGGTCGGAAGACGACGGATCGGGCGAGGATGTCGGAGACGCAATGGCGGAAGCGCCGTCTGAGAAGTAGACGTGGCGGCGGACCATCAGGCCTCGCGTGAGCCTTATCAGGTCATAGAGGCCTATGGGACCAAGCGGTTCCGTATTTCCGGTGAAGTTTATGCGCACTCGGTTCTGGTGTTTCCCGAACGCACAATCCCATGGTCAGTGACGCGGTTCGAGGATGTCGGGCCAGAAGATTTTACACCCATCCTGGAGGCAGCCGAGAACATTGAAATCCTGCTGCTGGGCTGTGGTGAGCGCATGCAGCTGATCACGCAGGAGTTGCGGTGGCCATTGCGCGCCGCAGGCGTGGTGGTCGAACCCATGGATACAGGTGCTGCTGCCCGAACCTTCAATCTCCTGCTGTCCGAAGATCGTCGGGTTGCAGCCGCACTGATCGCGCTTTCCTAGTCGGCAGCTTGCCAACGAAAACGGGGCCCCGAAGGGCCCCGCTGACGTCTTGGATGTCTATTTCGATCAGAATGGTGAGTTCTGGAACGCGACCATGCCATAGAGCATGGGGATCGAAAGCAGCGTATTGGTCCGCGAGAAGAGCATGGCTCGACGTGCAGAAGCCGGCTTTTTCTCCGCGGGCGCATCAATGATACCCAGTGCGATCTTCTGGTTTGGCCAGATCACGAACCAGACATTGAACGCCATGATCAGTCCGAACCACATGGCGATGCCAAGCAGGGCGGTCTGAACACCACCACCGGACGTTCCGATAGCCAGTGCGTCACCGAGATAGCCACTCATCCATGCGAGGATAAGGCCGAACAGAACCGTTGAAGCTGCGCTCCAGCGGAACCAGAACAGCACGGCAGGCGCGATGTGCTTGCCGATGGCCGGTTTCATTTCATCAGGAATTTTCGGCATGGTCGGAACCTGAACAAAGTTCAGATACCAGAGCAGGCCGATCCACATGACGCCACTGAGTACGTGGAGCCAGCGGACGAAATGCAAAAGAAAAGGATCGTCGATCATCATTTGTCTATCTCCCTTTCCCGCCTAAACGGCGATGCCTTGAGCGACGAGCACCATGATGACGGTCAACACGACCCCCAGCACAACAGTCATCTGCAGTGATTCCAATGGGTTCTTCATAGTATCCCCCTCATAGATTACCCGAATCGGACTATAGCAAATCCCGTGCGCCGAACATATGCACCAGTCCAATAACCTGAAAATGCGCAAAACAGCCGAAATGCCCCTGACCGAGAGCGAAACCTACTGTCTGGAAGAAGTGCGGCGTCACGATCACGACCGCTACCTGACCGACGCTGTTTCTGCCGCCACGGCAGCGCGCCGACGCCTTGGCGCTTTACGCATTCAATCTGGAGGTGGCGCGCACGCGTGAAATCGTCAGTGAGCCGATACTGGGCCAGATACGTCTGCAATGGTGGCGGGAAACGATCGAGGGGATCTACGCGGGCAAACGGCGCGCGAACACCCGGTCGTCGCGGCGCTTTCGGAGACCTGTCAACGGCACGGTCTGGACCGAGAGGAAACTCGAAGCACTGATCGACGCGCGGGAAGTCGATATGGACGATGGCGCACCGTCGGACATGCCGTGCGCTGGAAGCCTATGCGGCAGACACGTCGGGTCTGCCTGTCCCGGCTGGTGATGGAGACACTGGGCGTGCCACGTCAGAGGCGACGCTTGACCGCAGCATCGAGCAGGTGGGCAGTGCGTGGGCTCTGGTTGGATTGGCCCGTTCGGTCGCGTTTCACGCTCAGCATCAACGGATATATATCCCTGCCGATCTTTTGAGCGAGTATGAAGTCGCGCAGCGGCAGCTGTTTGATCTCAAGCCGTCCGTTGGTCTCAACAAATCGATCCAGCGCATGGTTGGTGTGGCCGAAACCAACTGAAACAGGCCCGCGCCATGGGGGCGGAGATCACGCGACCCGAGCGCAAAGGCCTGCTTCTGGCCACACTTGCGGATCGATACATCGCAAAGATGCGCAAGGCTGGTTTTGACCCGTTCGCCATACCCACCAGCGAGCCGCCACGAGTTTTGCGGCTGAGTTGGTTGGCCTGGCGTGGAGCCTACTGAAGTTGAATGCTATTCGGCGGCATCGCGCCCATCGGCGACACCTGCTTCGAAGGTGACACCGATATTACGCAGCTTGTCGAGCATGTCGTCGCCGAATTCCGCTGCCAGGCGGTCGGCCTCGACCTGCGGATGATCAATATCGTTGAATGATTCCTCGGAATCCCCATTGATCCAGACCAGAAGATGCGCGGTCTGATCGCTGACATTCTCAAAGCGGCGGACCACGCCAGGTGGTACAGCGATCATGTCGTATTTATCGAGTACGAGTTCGTTCTCGCCTTCATCGCCCCACTGAATCTTGAACTGTCCGTCGAGACACATGAAGGTTCGCGGGTGAACTGATGGGCATGGAGCAGAGGACCGTCACCCGGCGGGCATTCGGCGATGATGACGCTCATCTTGTCTTCGGTGACCACGGCAGGTGCCTGGGCCATAGGTCCGCCCTGATTTTCGGGTGACATGAGCAGATAGAGCGTCCGCGCGGTCATGGCTTCGTAGACTTCCTTGGGAATGCCGACTTCCGCGTCATAGCTGCTGCTCTGCGGTTTCAATTCCTTAAAACGGGCCACGCGGGCGTTCATTTCCTGAGGTGTGAAGTTTACCGTTTTCATCGATCTCTCCGTATTTTCAGGGCCATTCTGCGGCCCCGGACTTGGTTTAATTATACGCCGGATCCGGCGGCCCTTTAAGTTCCACCGTATTGCCTTCCGGATCCTTGATATAGATCGCCGGACCTTCGCCTTCGGCACCACCGCGGATCAGGGTGCTGCCCAGTTCGACGTTGTGCCCCGATAGATAGGTCCGGATCGCGTCATCGTCATTGGGTTCCATCTGGATCGCAAAGTGATCCATGTTGTGTCCGTAACGGCCCGGTGCGGGTCCGCCCTGCCGGCCCATAGGCTCTTCGATCGGTGCCAGGTCGATCAGGTGATTGCCGACCGGACCTGATAGAGGCCGAGTTCCTTGTCCTCATCCTCAGCATGCAGCCCAGGACATCGCAGTAAAAATGCATCATGGCGGCAAGGTCTGTGCACCGAATCACCACGTGATCGAGGCCTTTCATCGCGTATGGCTGCTTACCCATGGTGTGTCCTTCCGGATGGGTTTCAGTTCAGGGCCGGGTCGGGCGGCCCTTTGAGTTCAACGGTGTTCCCTTCGGGATCGAGCATGTAAATGCTGGGACCCGTCCCTTCAGCACCATAGCGCGGCCGGCCTCCACAATCTCGATATTGTGGTGTTCGAGATAGGCTCGCAGTTCGGGCTCGTTGAAAGGTTCAATGCGAATGGCAAAGTGATCGAGGTTCAGGCCGTCATCGCCGGGGGCAGGGCCGCCTCTGCTGCCGAGTTTGCCATCGATGGGAATGAGGTCGATCAAATGGGCTCCGGCGCGGACCTGAAAAAGACCGAACTCCTCATTGTGCCGATCAACCGTGCAGCCCAGAACGCCGCAATAAAACGCCTTCATGACTTCCAGATCGACACATCGGATGACCAGATGGTCCAGTTCCCTGCATGTCAAAGGGCGGCTGATCGTTCATGGTAGCTTCCGACGCGCCCGCAGGCGAATGACGACGGCGGGACCGCCATGACGTTCGCTAGCAGTAAGTTCAATGCGTGCTTCTTCAAGATGCTCGATATTCATCATGGTGCCGAAATCTTCGCGCAAACTGTCGGTCGTGAACATCATTTCTTTTACTGACGGGCCACCGCGGCCATATCCGAGGTGATCAGGCGCGAATCCTTCGAGCAGCAAGAGACCGCCAGGCTTGAGGCTCTGTGCGAATTTACGATGGATATCGGATCTGTCGTCAACGTTCACATGCAGAAATGCCGAGACCAGAAGGTCGTAGCCATCCGGCTCCAGATCCCAGTCCCGTAAATCGACGATCCGCGCGTCGAGCGAGATACTCTGTGCCGCTGCCAGTTTCCGGGCTTTTGCAACGCCAACCGCTGAGGCGTCGAGGGTGGTAACCTGCAAACCCTGTTGGGCGAGCCAGACCCCGTTTCGCCCTTCACCGTCGCCCGGCACAAGAGCTTTCATGTCAGGTTGGATGAGCGCCGCATTGGCGGCCATCCACTGGTTTGGCTCCTGCCCGAAGACATAGTTGTCATCGGCATAGCGCTGATCCCAGAATTCCCCGGGTGTGTTTGCTGGCTTGCTGCTCATTCGGCTGCCAGGGGCGTGTCGCTGAACCAGACCGCGATATCCGACAGAGCACGTCGGGACATCAGCCGCCGGCGCATCACCTTGCGTTCTTTGCGCTTGATGTCCTCCATTGCACCATCTTCAAGTGGCGGAAACAGGCCGAAATTCACATTCATGGGCTGGAAGGTCTCATCATCGGCGCCGCCGGTAACGTGGGAGAGCAACGCACCATGGGCGGTTGTCTCCGGAGGCAAACACCAGGTCTTCGCCAAACCGCTCGGCCGCCGCAAATCGACCGGCCAGAAGTCCCATCGCTGCACTTTCCACATAACCCTCAACGCCGGTGACCTGTCCGGCGAACCGCAAGCGGGGCAGGGCCTTGAGCCGCAATGTCTTGTCGAGCACACGCGGACTGTTCATGAAGGTGTTGCGGTGGATGCCGCCCAGACGCGCGAATTCGGCGTTTTTCCAGACCAGAAATAGAACGGAACACCTCCTGCTGCGGCCCATAACGGAGCTTGGTCTGAAACCCGACCATGTTGAACAGAGTGCCCAGCTTGTTATCCTGCCGCAGCTGAACCACGGCATGGGGTCGCGAGCCATCATGGGCGTTGGTCAGACCGACTGGCTTCATGGGGCCAAATCGCAACGTCTGACGGCCGCGTTCAGCCATCACCTCGATGGGGAGACAGCCTTCAAAGTAGGGGGTGTCCTTCTCCCATTCATGAAACTCGACTTTGTCGCCTTTGATCAGCGCGTCGATAAAGGCTTTCGAACTGCGCCTCATCCATCGGGCAGTTGATGTAATCCTTGCCGGTGCCGCCGGGACCGGGCTTGTCATAGCGGGACTGGAACCAGGCTTTCTCCATGTCGATGCTTTCGGCATGGATGATCGGCGCGATCGCATCGAAGAAGGCGAGGTTTTCCTCTCCCGACAGTTCGATGATGGCCGCACTCAGCGATGACGATGTCAGAGGGCCTGTGGCGACGATCACATTGTCCCATTCCTCGGGCGGCAATCCCTGAACCTCACCACGTTCGATCTGCACCAGCGGGTGGGACATCAGTGTCTCTGTCACCTGCGCGGCAAAGCCATCGCGGTCCACAGCAAGGGCACCACCGGCAGGCACCTTGTGGGTGTCCGCAGCCGCCATGATGATCGAACCAAGCAGCCGCATCTCAGCGTGCAGAATGCCCACCGCGTTGTTTTCGGAATCATCGGACCGGAAGGAATTGGAACACACCAGTTCGGCCAGGCTCTCGGTCTGATGCGCATCGGTCTGTTGCTTCGGACGCATTTCATGAAGAATCACCGGTACGCCGGCCCGTGCCAGCTGCCAGGCAGCCTCGCTGCCAGCCAGTCCGCCGCCGATAACGTGTACAGGATCAGGTGATGTATTGTTCATCCTCACGACATAGCGAGCCATGCGGTTGAAGGCAATCATCCGCGATCTTGTGAATTGACGGCACACGCTCTCCAATGCAACGTTTTGCGTAGGCCATTCGGAAAAGAATCTTGCATGGGACGCAGACTCTCAACGACACTTCTCGCAGTGCCTTGCGTGGTGATTTCCCTCGCTGCGCATGCGGATCCGCAGATGCTGGGGGTCATTCAGACGGCTTCCTCCGTCCCTTTACACTGCACGAGCGATGGCTGCGCCGCTGAACTCACATCGATTTGCCTGCACGAACAACGCCCGACGCCGACGACCGGATACCCCTATTCGCCTCACAATCCCGACGCCCTGCAGGTGACCGGCGTACGCCATGATGGCCGCGTCGTCGATCTCGGTGCCGCCGGAATTCTGAAGTTCGCCGCGGCGCGCGGGTTCACGACAGTGAAGGTCCGCGTTCCCGGACCGGTGATCGCCAAGCTGGGGCTGGCATCTCTATCGGTGTATGTCGCCAATCCGCTGACCCTCGTGCCAGAAAAATCCGTCCATACCGACACCCCGTTGAGTGAGGCAGATATTGAACTGGGTGCAGGACCGATGCGTGTGACGGCAACCGGAATTGTCGATCATGATACGGACACCATGCATGCCAGTCAGGTGCTGGCACGCATGATTGATGTCCTGCCGAAAGGAGACAAGGCCAGCACCGATTTGCGAGCCGGCGTGTGGAACAGCGCGGCGGCCCCCCCATGCCGAAAAGGTCTCGGCTGTTGGCCGGACTCGCGCGAAGACCTCCTATAATCGGTGTTACCGCCAGACTCGGATCGGGGACAAGACATTGCGTGGCTGCCTCGCCGAGGTCCATGACGCATTTGTCCGCGATCTGAATGTGAAGTACTGGGAGGCGGTCAAAGCCGGAAGTTAGGTATCCGGCCTTTATTTATGGTTGGTTCTGTTCCTCTGATTGGATTGCGTTCATGAAATTTGGATTGTTCATGCTGCCCTGTTACCGCGAGGGCGTTTCATCATCGCTGACAGCATTCTATGACGAGATGTCGCAACTGGTTGTGACGGCCGATCAGACCGGGTGGGACAGGGTCTGGATATCCGAACACCATTTCCACTATTACGGCGGCGGCGCCCCGAACCCGGCGGTGCAGCTTTCAGCCTGGGCACGCGAGACGAAGAATATCCGTCTGGGACCGGCGATTTCGCTCATGCCATTGCGCAATCCGCTGCATGTTGCCGAGGACTATGCCGTCGTCGATCAGCTTTCGGGCGGGCGGCTGGATTTCGGGATCGGACGCGGTTATCTGCCTCACGAATTCGACGGTCACGGGCTTGATTCCGACGATGCCAGCAGCATGCGCGAAGAAGGGTTCGAGATTATCCGCAGGGCCTGGTCGGGCGAAGCCTTCGCCTACAAGGGCAAGCACTACAGTTTCCCCAAACTCAATCTGCATCCGCTTCCTGCGCAGAAAGAGGTACCGATCTGGGTGGCGGCCTCGCGCACGCGCGACAGTTTCGAATGGGCCGGACGGGAAGGGCACAACATCATGCTCAACCAATATCCGGTCTCACCCGAAGACGCCCGCGAACGTTTTGGCTGGTATCTCGACGCATGGGAAACCGCCGGTCATGAGAGAGAGACCCACGAAGCCATGATGTCGGTCTTTCTGCATATCGCAGATACGGAAGAAGAAGCCGTAGACGAAGCCCGACGCGCCGTTCAGGAACACGCCAATCTGTTTCGTCTGTTGTTTTCCGGCGATCAGTGGAACGAAGACTATGCCGGCGATGAAAGCGTGTTCGCGTTCCTTGCGCCCGATGGTGATTTGGCAAAAATGTTCCGCGAGCGCACCTGTATCGGCACACCCGATCAGGTGATCGAGCGGATCGCGCGGTATCGCGACTGGGGCTTTACCGAAATGTCCTTCATCGTGCGCACCGGCGAACTCTCACAGGAGAAGGCCCTGCGCACGATGGAGCGGTTTAACGCCGAAGTGGCACCGGCATTCGCCTGAGTGCCATGAGCGTGATTTAGACGCCGTCGACGATGATGAAGTTGTCGTCAGCTGAGGCCAGGCGGATCGGCAGAATTTCCTGATATTCCTGCGAATTGTACCAGGTCTGCGCGGCCTCGGCGCTTTCGAATTCCAGAACGACCACGCGGGTCGGCGTCCAGTTACCTTCTTTGACGTCGATGGCATCACCAGCCACGATCGGACGTCCGCCGTATTTCTTCAGAGTCTCGCCAACCTTGGCCCCGTAATTCTTCATGGTTTCGGGGATCGTGAACTTTGGAATCGACAATAACGTAAGCGGCCATAGGTCTCTCCGGCATGTGGGTTGATCTCAGAACCTAACGTGAATTGAAGGGCGTCAACAATCGACGTCTTGGACACGCACCTGCGCCAAAGAGCGTCCGGTATCACCGGAGCTGGCGCAGGATTTCGTCCCGTTCGGTTTCACTCTGATTTTCATCGGTCCGTTCGTGTTCGCCACCTTCATCGATCGGGCGGGCCGACCAGGGCGTGATCAGTTGCCGGAGCGCATTGGGTTTCGCAGCAAAGATATCGACGGTCCGGAAGCGGGTACTGTGCGAGCCCGAACTGGGCGAGGGCCCAGCGCGCCCGAATCGTGTCCTTCACATAGGACCGGCGTGCGTCCCACAACAGGCGTTTCCTAAGCGTCCCGAGCTTTGTGCCAAGTTGGGCCCGGATGGTGCCGATATAGACAACTTCATTGGCCGCAACTTCAAATGCATTCGTTCCGCCGGTTTCATCGAAACGGGTAAATTTACGCGGGGTAAAGACGGCAAATCTGTCCTCGATCACTTCTTCGTTTGCCGTCGCCAGTTAATAAACTCCGGAGTGCACCGGAAAGGCGAGCCAGCGTGACCGGGTGTCGATGTTTTCGATCACCACCCGAGGACTCCCGCCACCCGCTAAGCCGCGCCCGCCACGAAGGCCCAGACTCAGATTGTAGATATCCGACGGCGTGCCACTCAAAAGGTTCGGAGTGAAGTCGGAATTGATTTCTATACCGACCAGAATGACCGACTGTCCGCTGCGGGCGACCTGTTCCTGCAGAGAGGGACCGCAAGCCGCGAGAAGCAACAGGGCGGTGGCGAGCAAATACGCTTTCGTGGCCTCAAAGTGCCGGCGCTGAGGTTTTCGGATATACATCAATTCGCGGGTCTCTCGGACCAGGGTTTCTGCAACCGGAGCAAGGCATTGGGCCAGTCGGCGAAGAGATCGACAGACCGAAACTCCGTGGTCGGAAAATTATGTTTCGAAATAGCGTCGCGGGCCCGTGCATCATCCAGACGATAGGTCTTTCTGGCATCAATCAGGCGTCGCCCGAAAAGCGCGCCGGGAACGGTCGTCAGCGCCACCCAGCGGAAATTTCCACCGGACACGATGTATTTTCTGGTCGTCAGATCGGGTTTTTTCTCGCCATAGCGCAGATGCGGTGCAAGCCCGTATATCCCCGCATGGGAAGTGCCCAGCAAACCGGAATCTTAGTCAGCCGTGGTCTCGATGCCCACGAGCACCGCGGACTTGCCGTCTTCGACGAATGGATTGGTGAAAGTGGGGG
>CALSML010000002.1 GCA_943787445.1 uncultured Alphaproteobacteria bacterium | reverse complement strand
CGGCGGGTGCTGAAGCCCGGCGGGCGGTTCCTGTGCCTGGAGTTCAGCCGGGTCGTGATCCCGGCGCTGGCGGCGCTGTACGACCGCTATTCCTTCGCCGTCCTGCCCCGGCTGGGCGGCCTGGTGGCCGGCGACGCCGAAGGCCTACACCTATCTGGCCGAGAGCATCCGCCGCTTTCCCGACCAGGACCGGTTCGCCGCCATGATCCAGGCGGCGGGGCTGGGGCAGGTGAAGCTGCGCAACCTGTCCGGCGGGATCGCCGCCCTGCATTCCGCCTGGCGGATCTAGGCCCGGACCCCGCGCCATGTCGCGCGCCCTGCGCAACATTTTCCGGCTTCTCGTCATTGCCCGCATCCTGGCGCGCCATGACGCCCTGTTCCCTTTCGAGCGGCTGGGCGTCGCGCGCCCCCTGGCGGTGCTGGCGCGGCTCGTCGCCGGCCCCAAGGTCGTGGGGCGCAAGAACGCGGATCGACCGGGCAAGCGGCTGGCCCGCGCCCTGCACGCGCTGGGCCCCGCCTTCATCAAGCTCGGCCAAGTGCTGTCGACGCGGGCCGATCTGGTGGGCGAGGAGACCATCGCTGCGGACCTGTCCGACCCTGCAGGACCGGCTGCCGGCCTTTTCACGAGCGCCGAGGCGCGCGCCAGCGATCGCAGCGCGAGCTCGGCACGGCCGGTGGAGGCGCTGTTCGCCGAATTCGAGGAGACCCCGGTCGCCGCCGCCTCCATCGCCCAGGTGCACATTTCGCGTACCGCGATCGAAACGCGGCGGCGATACGACGGAAAACGGGCCGGCCGGCGGACTCCGGAATGTCGCGGTCAAGGTTCTTGCGGCCCGGGCATCGAGGCGCGCCATCGCGCGCGATCTGGACCTGTTGCGCTGGCTGGCGGAGACCGGCGGAGCGGGCGGCGGCCGCGCTCTGCGCCGGCTGCGACCCGGTGGCGGCGGTCGAGACCCTGGCCGCCAGCCGGTGCGCATGGGAGATGGACCTGCGCCTGGAAGGGGCGGCGGCGTCGGAGCTGCGCGGCCAATTTCGCTCGAGCGATCCCGACTGTGCGTCGTCCCCCGGCGTCGACTGGCGGACGGACGGGCCGGCGGGTGCTGACCACCGGAGCGGGTCGACGGCATCCCCGATCGACGATGACGCTGACGCTGCTCGCGGTGGCCGGCCACGACGTCCCCGCAGCTGCTCGTGCGCAACGCCGCCGCGCTGTTCTTCCAGCAGGTCTTCCGCGACGGCTTCTTCCACGCCGACATGCATCCAGGGAACCTGTTCGTCGATGCCGACGGAGCCATCTCGTTGCGTCGATTTCGGCATCATGGGCCGGCTCGACCTGAAGGACCCGCGTATTCTGGCCGAAATGCTGTGGGGCTTCATCAAACGGCGACTACACACGCGTCGCGCGAGTCCATTTCGAGGCCGGTTATATGCCCGCGAGACCGCCAGGATGTCCGTTCCAGCAGGCCTGCCGCGCCATCGGCGAGCCGATCTTGGACCGGCCGCTCAACGACATCTCCATGGCCCGCCTGCTGGCCCAGCTGTTCGAAGTAACCGAGCAGTTCGACATGGAAACCCAGCCGCAACTCATGCTGCTGCAGAAAACCATGGTGTGTGCGTGGAAGGGGTGGCGCGCAGTCTCGACCCGAACTCAACATGTGGGAACTGCCGACCGCTGATCGAGGACTGGATGCGAACAGAACATGGGTCCCGAGGCCCGGCTGCGAACGACGCGCCGAAGGGCAGCCATGCTGGCCGCCGAGCGGCTGCCCGATGCCTTTCGAGGCCTGACGCGCCTTGCGGCCAGGATCAGCGGGCCGGCTGTCGCTCGACTGGTCGCCAGCGCTCCGGCGGCATCACGGTCCCGTCTGACGATGGACCGCGATGGCACATGTTCAGCTGCACAGGCGCCTGTCGCGGCGTCCAATGCGGTGCCGGGTATGGGATCGGTCCATTAACAAATTCGAGTTGTACCTCGACTTCATCACTGGCCCTGTAGTACAGGTTGCATCGGCAAAAACGAGTACTGCTGATCATCTGCGGCGGCATTGCCGCCTACAAGTCCTCGAACTGATCCGCCGGCTGCGCGAGCGCGGCTGCGTCCGTGCGCTGCGTGCTGACCCGAGGCGGCGCCCAGTTCGTGACACCGCTTGTCGGTCGCCGCGCTGAGCTGAAGACAAGGTCTACACCGATCTGTTTTCGCTCGACCGACGAAGCGGAGATGGGGCATATCCAGCTGTCGCGCGACGCCGATCTGATGGTGATCGCACCAGCCAGCGGCCGATATTCTGGCCAAGATGGCTCAGGGCCTAGGCCGACGATCTGGCCACCACGGCCCTGCTGGCAACCGACAAGCCGATGTCATGGTCGCCCCGGCCATGAACGTCCGCATGTGGACGCATGCCGCGACCCAGGCCAATCTGGCCACATTGCGCGAACGCGGGGTTCATTTCGTCGGACCCAATGAAGGCGACATGGCTTGTGGTGAGTTCGGGCCCGGCCGGATGGCCGAACCCGATGAAATCGCCGACGCGGTATCGGATTTTTTTGAGGACAGCGCGCCGCTCTCGGGCCGCCGCGCGCTGGTCACATCCGGCCCGACCCACGAACCCATCGATCCGGTGCGCTACATCGCCAACCGCTCTTCCGGTCGTCAGGGCCATGCGATTGCCGCCGCACTGGCGCGGCGGGGCGCGCTGACAACCCTTGTCTCCGGTCCGACCCATCTGCCCGACCCGGCCGGTGTGCAGACGATCCATGTGGAAACCGCCCGCGACATGCTGGCCGCCTGTGAATCCGCCCTGCCCGCGGATATCGCGGTTTGCGCCGCTGCGGTCGCCGACTGGCGCGTTGCCAGCCAGGCGAATGAGAAACTGAAGAAAAACGGCAGCAGTGTCCCCACCCTCGAAATGGCGGAAAACCCGGACATTCTGGCCACCCTGTCAGCCACAGCCAACACCCGTCCCGGCCTGGTCATTGGCTTTGGCGCCGAAACCGAGAATGTCATCGCCCATGCCAAGGCCAAGCGTGAGCGCAAGGGATGCGACTGGATCCTCGCCAATGACGTCTCGCCGGAAACCGGCACCTTCGGTGGAGCTGACAACACCATTCACCTTTTGAGCGCAGCCGGCGTTGAAAACTGGCCCACCATGTCGAAGGTCGACGTGGCGAACCGCCTCGCCGAGCGAATCACCAAACACCTTGGAGCTGCCGAATGAGTGTGTCGGTTTCGGTCACCCGCCTGCCCCATGGGGCAGACCTCGAACTCCCCGCCTATGAAACCGCCGATGCCGCGGGCATGGATCTGCACGCCGCTGTCGACGGGGATGTCGTTGTGGCACCCGGGGCCCGCACGTTGATCCCGACCGGCCTCGCCATCGCGCTGCCGTCGGGATACGAAGCACAAATCCGCCCACGATCGGGCTTGGCCCTGAAAAACGGCATTTCGCTGGTCAACAGCCCGGGCACGATCGACGCGGATTACCGCGGCGAAGTCGGCGTGATTGTGATCAATCACGGCGATCAGGACTTCACCGTATCCCGCGGCATGCGGATCGCGCAGATGGTGGTCGCCCCGGTCATTCAGGCGGCCTGGGACGAGGTCGACGAACTGCCCGAAACCACGCGCGGCGCCGGGGGCTTCGGCTCGACCGGCACCGCCGGAACCGGAGCCTAAACGACGTGTTCCGCCTGTCTCGCAAAACCCTGTTCGCCATCGAAGCGGTGCTCGACATCGCCTATCACGCCAGCGCTCATCCGGTGCAAAGCCGGGAAATCACCCGGCGCCAGGGCATTCCCCGACGCTATCTCGAACAGGTGCTGCAAAACCTCGTCCGCGCCGGCGTCCTGACCGGCGTCCGCGGTCCGCGCGGCGGTTACCGGCTGGCCCGGGAGCGCCGCCGGATCACGCTGGCCGATATCGTTCAGGTGATCAACGAGATGGAATCCCGCGCTGATCCGATCGAGGAAAATGACGGCTCGCCGCTCGGCACCGAAGTGGTCCGCCCTCTGTGGCGACAGCTTTCCGAAGACTGCATGGCCCAGCTGGCCGAGACCAGCATTCAGGACCTATGCAACCAGGCGCGGGAAGCCGGTGTGGAAAGCGAAGATTCCGTCCGCCACGACTACACGATTTAAGGGCGTGGGGCATTCCCGGTATCCGATTGCCGGTACTGCGAGAGGAGTGTTGCCATGAATGATGATGCGCTCCTCGCTTCGGAGATATTGGGCAGATCGTTGAACGAGGACGAACAAATCGTCTGGGTCGGGCGCCCCAACCCCCAACGCGCGCTAACGATTGACGCACACACCCTGCGAACCGGAATTGATTGTTTCATACTATCGACGGGCATATTTGGACTGACGATCGCAGACAAAACTGCATTCACCGCCAGAGATGGCACGTTCACTCTGGCAAACGGTCAATCTTGGATTTTACTCTTTTCTATCGGGCTCTCACTTCTCTTTCTCTACTGGTCGTAGATGAATCGAAGTCAGGCCAAGCTGACATTCTATGCTGTTACCAATGAGCGAGCGTTGATTTTCAGAGCGAATGATTCAACAGCACTTATCAACGCATCCATCCTCCCTGCCGAAATAAACGGATTTGCCAGAGTTCAGTCGAAAAAATGGTCCGATGTTCGCCTCAGAAAACAATCACGAACGAGGTATTTCATTGGACCCTTAGGCAAGGCCTTTATGAGCCATTTCGAGTTGGGGTTTTGGGGTGTCGAGGACCCTGACGGTGCGGTTGAGGGCATTCAGACACTTCTTGCGAAAGCACCCAAACTGGACCTCGTCATGCAGGTTTCGACTGCACAAACAGAACTCTAAACCCGAGGGCATTTCCAAAAGTGGCCCGGTTCACTATCGTCTGACCCCACACACGCAAACTTCACGGAACCACGAATATGTCCTCATCCGAGAACCAGAAAACCCGAGAATTCCGAGGAAAAATCTATGATTCTGTGGTCGACACCATCGGTGCGACCCCGCTGGTGCGGATCGGCCGTATGGCCGAGGCCGAAGGCTGCAAGGCCGACCTGGTGGCCAAGCTGGAATTCTTCAATCCGCTGGCTTCGGTCAAGGACCGGATCGGTAATGCCATGATCTCGGCCGCCGAGGCTGCGGGCAAGATCGGACCCGGCTCGGTGATTGTGGAACCCACATCCGGCAATACCGGCATCGCGCTGGCCTTTGTCTGTGCCGCCCGCGGCTATCGCTGCATTCTGGTGATGCCCGATTCCATGTCTCAGGAACGGCGCAAGATGCTGGCGCTAATGGGGGCCGAACTGGTTCTGACCCCGGCGGCCGAGCGCATGCCCGGATCCATCGCCAAGGCGCAATCCATCGTGGATTTGACCGAAAACGCGATCATGCTGCAGCAGTTCCAGAACCCGGCAAACCCGGATATCCATCGCAACACCACAGCCGAAGAAATCTGGAATGACACCAATGGCGCCGTGGACTGCATCGTGGCTGGCGTGGGCACCGGGGGCACGATCACCGGCGTCGGCGAGGCTCTGAAAGCCCGCAAGCCCGATGTTCAGATCATCGCCGTCGAACCCGAAGACAGCGCCGTGCTGTCCGGCGGTCCGGCCGGTCCCCATATGCTTCAGGGCATCGGCGCCGGCTTTATCCCGGACACCCTGAACACCTCGGTCTATGACGAGGTGCTGGGAATCGCCAATGAAACAGCGCTGGAAACCGCCCGCAAGCTTGCGCGGATCGAAGGCATTCCGGTGGGCATCTCGTCCGGCGCGGCCATCGCGGCCGCACTGGAAGTCGGCGCCCGGGACGAGATGGCCGGCAAGCTGATGGTTGTCGTTCTGCCATCCTTCGCCGAGCGCTATCTCTCGACCGCCTTGTTCGAGGGTATCTAGGCACGGTCCGGGAACACACCGACATGGAACTCACCGAGGAACAGTTTCACCGCTATGCCCGCCATCTGATTCTCGACGAGGTCGGGGATGAAGGACAGGAAAAACTACTCGCCTCAAAGGTGCTGGTGGTGGGTGCGGGTGGCCTCGGTGCGCCGCTGCTGATGTATCTGGCCGCAGCGGGTGTCGGCACACTGGGGATCGTCGATGACGATATGGTCGATCTGACCAATCTGCAGCGTCAGGTTGTCCATGTAACAGATGCAGTGGGACAGAAAAAGACCGACTCTGCAAAGACTACGCTGGCATCCCTGAACCCCGGTATCAATGTCATCACCCATGATGCTCGACTCACAGGTGAAAATGCCGAAGAGATTATCGCGGGCTATGACCTGGTCGCCGATGGCTCGGACAATTTCGAAACGCGATATCTTCTCAACGACCACTGCTATCGTATTGGAATCCCACTGATTGCCGCCGCCATGCTGCGCTTTGAAGGGCAACTCTTCACCTTCTGTCGCAACAACGATGCGCCGACCGCCTGCTATCGCTGCATTTTCCCCGAAGCCCCACCCCCCGAAATGGTCCCGCGCTGCGAGGAAGCGGGCATTCTTGGCGCCCTGGCGGGGGTGATGGGGTCGCTGCAGGCCACCGAAGTGCTCAAGGAATTGCTCGGGCTGGGCGAGAGTCTCGCGGGCCGGATGCTGATCTATGATTCGCTTGCGACCGACTTTCATTCGATCAAGCTGCCCCACGACAAAAACTGCGCGCTGTGCGGCGACAACCCAACGATCACCTGACCAGCGAGATGGATGCCCGGATCAAGTCCGGGCATGACGTTTTGAGTGAGATCGAAGTCCGGCGCTTCGCTGGCTGAAACCCTCATGCTGAGCTTGTCAAAGCATGAAGGTAATGACGACGCGGCTTCTAGAACATCATCTCCAGCACGCGGTCCGGCGGGGTGTGACCGTCGGCGAAGGCGCGGATATTGACCAGGACCTTCTCGCCCATTTCCTGACGCCCTTCGAAGGTCGCGGAGCTCAGATGGGGCAACAGCAGCACATTGTCGGAGGCCAGCAGGCGTGGGTCGACAGCAGGTTCGTGCTCGTAGACATCGAGCCCTGCCCCGGCAATCTTCCCGGCTTCGATCAGCTCTCCCATGGCGCGCTCGTCGATCACTTCGCCGCGTGACGTGTTCACCAGATAGGCGTGGGGCTGGATCAGCTCCAGCCGACGGCGTGAAAGCAGGTGATAGGTCGCGGGTGTGCGCGGGCAGTTCACCGAGATAATATCCATGCGGGCCAGCATCTGATCGAGGGATTCCCAATAGGTGGCGTCGAGTTCGTCCTCAATATCCGGGTGCACCGGACGGCGGTTGTGATAGTGGATTTCGAGCCCAAAGCCGCGCGCACGGCGGGCCAGCGCCGTTCCGATCCGGCCCATCCCGACAATGCCGAGCTGCTTGCCCCAGATGCGCCGCCCGGGCAGCAGGGTGGGCGACCAGCCCGTCCATTCGCCCGAACGCAGCAGCCGCGCCCCTTCCGACAGACGACGCGGCACAGCCAGCAGCAATGCCATAGTCATATCGGCTGTATCCTCGGTCAGCACACCCGGTGTGTTGGTGACGGTGATGCCCCGTTCGCGGGCAGCCGGCAGATCCACATTGTCGACGCCGTTGCCATAATTGGCGATCAGCTTGAGCTGGTCCCCGGCCCGGGCGATCAAATCGGCATTGATGTGATCGGTCACGGTGGGAACCAGCACATCAGCCTCCTGCATCGCAGCGATCAGGGCCGCAGCATCCATGGGGGCGTCATCCGCGTTCAGACGCGTGTCGAACAACTCCATCATCCGGGCTTCGGTTGCCGGAGGGAGTTTGCGCGTGACAATCACGACGGGTTTGTTGCGTTCCATTTCGCCCAGATATCCTGCAGGTAGCGGCGCCGCGCGGAGCGACCCGCGCACCTCTTCGATTATCCCGGATGGCCTGCTCCGCGCAAGCGTGCTCTCCCATGCTTGAAACGGACCCCGGCCTCAGATACATCAAGATCATGTTCCGACGTTCCCTCTATCTGTGTCTGCTCACCTGCGCGGTCCTCCTGCCCGCGGCACCGGTCGCGGCACAATCGGCCAGCCAGGACCTGCGCACCCCCAATCCCTCCGGATTGCCGATCCCGCGCTGGGTGAGCATCCGGGCCGGTGAGGTCAATCTGCGCACCGGCCCCGGCGCCCGTTACCCGATCGACTGGGTGCTGCAATTCCGCAACCTGCCCGTCGAGGTCGTCGGCGAATTCGAGAACTGGCGCAAAGTCCGCGCGCAGGACGACACGATCGGCTGGGTTCACAAATCCATGCTCTCGGGCAACCGCATGGCGAGCGTTGCCGTGGCCCGGGCACGGGTGATGCAGAAGCTGGATTCCGGCGCCCCGGTCGCGGCTTTCGTGGAAGAGGGGGTGGTCGTCTCCCTCGATGGCTGCGACCCACAATGGTGCCGGGTCGCCATCGCCAGCCACGGTGTTGAAGGCTGGATTCCCCGGGAAGCCCTGTGGGGCCTGCATCCCGGCGAAGTGATCGAGCGCTAGGCCCAAACCGCGGCAATCCGCATATTTCAATCGTCACGGCCGGACCCGTTCCAGCCATTCATGTCTGCGTGTCACGCGGAAAGGCCTTCCGGGCCGCTGTACGTGAATGCCCGCAGCACGAGCGGGCCTGACAGGTTTTGACTAGTCGAAATCCCCGGCGAGTTCGGCGCGCACATTTTCCGGCAACATCACCATATGGCCGTATTCAGGGTGTCCAAAGCCGAAGGTCACTTCTGTACCCGCGGCCTGAAATTTGGCGACCTGTTCGTCGGTGAACGGAAAATGCACGAACTGGACCGAACTGGCCTTGCCATCCGCCGTCGTCCGGTCGAGATCGGCCTCCGGTACGCCGGTCACGGTCTCACCGGCGAATTTCAGGAACACGGTTTCCTCGATCCCGCCGATCTTTGACAGCACCATCTTGCGCCGGACCGGGTCATCGATCTCGAACATGATGGTTGTGACCAGTTCACGGCCATTGGGAATCAGCGGGTTGTAGGCGCTCAGTTCGTCGGGAATCTGGTCTTCCCCGCCCCGCTCGATGAACAGCATCTCGTGAATCTGATGCCACATGGTGTCATAGGATTCGAAATAGGCGGTTGCATGAGGCCCGACATCCACGCGCCGGTTCTTCTTGCGAGCAACGAGTTCGGCCCGGCGTTCCTTGCGATTGGCCGCATAGGTTTCCATGTCGAGAATGTCATCGCGGGTAATTTCGTGCTTGGCGGACATGGTGTCCTGCTCCGTTTCTGAGGTGAAAATGGGTTCAGGCCGAAATTTCAGGGGCGAGGCCATAGGCCATCGCGAAGAGTTCCACCGGATGATAACTCCGCGTCGGCGCGCTCGCACCATCATCCAGCTGACGCTCGATGCCCTGAAGAATGTGATCGGCGGCCAGCGGACATTCCGAGGCCACAAAGCGTGACCCCAGATCTTTGGCCTGACGCGCCACCGGGCGACCGACCTTGATGGCGGTTTCGAAATACTCCTCCATCACCCCCCAGGACCCGCCATGGCCCGAGCAGCGCTCGATGACCTTGAGATCGGCATCCGGGATCAGACGCAGCATTTCTGCGGCTTTCTGGCCCATATTCTGGGCCCGCGCATGGCAGGCCAGATGCAATGCCACCGGCTCGGGCAAGGCCGACAAGCCGTCCACAAGTCCTTCATTTTTGGCGATATCGACGATGTATTCGGTGATGTCGCGCGTGGCCCCGGCCAGCGCCGCCACGTCTTCGTCATCGGGCAGGATCAGAGGCCATTCAAACTTCATCATCAGAGCACAGGACGGGGTCAGCGCAATAACGTGCTTCCCGGCATCGACCTGGAGCCGGAAGGCCTTCGCCACGATCTTCGCGTAGTCGGCCACTTCATCCATCAGCCCCTGTTCGAGCTGCGGCATGCCACAGCAATGAGGATGGAGCGCCGTGGTCGCCACGCCGTTCTTTGCCAGAATGCGCTGAGCAAGCACGCCGGTGTCGGGCTTGTTGTAGTTTACGAAACAGGTGGCATAGAGCACCGCTTCACGGCCATGGGCCGGCGCATCGGTGTTGATCTCCGGCGGGTGGTTCCCGGCCTGAGCGACAAATGTCTTCGATGTGGGCACGTATTTCGGCAATTCGGCATCGCGGTGAACCCCCGCGACCTTTTCCATCACCGGGCGGGTCAGCTTGTTGTCCCGATCCGAAGCCCAGTTCGCCAGACCCGACATCTTGCCAGCCAGGCGGCCATTCCGATCGGTCCGGATCAGCTGCTTTTCGTTCCACGGCACACCGTACTTCTTCGCTTCCACTGCCCGATACCGGAGCATCAGATGGGGGAAATCGAGATTGAATTCATGGGGCGGGACATAGGGACATTTTGTCATGAAGCACATGTCGCACAGGGTGCAGGCATCCACGACGGGCTTGAAATCGGCGCTCTCAACCGTGTCGAGCTCACCGCTTTCGGACTCATCGATCATATCGAAGAGTTTGGGGAAGGAATCGCACAGATTGAAACAGCGACGGCAGCCGTGACAGATATCGAAGACGCGGCGCAATTCCGCGTTGAGTTGCTCTTCATCGAAGAAATCCGTCTCGCGCCATTCGATCGGGTGGCGTGTCGGGGCATCCAGGCTGCCCTCTCGCGGGGTGGTTCCGCTTGGCTCACTCATCGCAATCGATCCCTTCCTACACGGCGACACCCATGTGTCACATCTGTTGCGTTACCGCGCCAACGGGTCGCGCGCGGGTCTATCTATTCACAAAATGGAGAAAGAACGGGGCCGCCGGCATGACGCTGGCAGCCCCGAACAAAATCAATCGAGCTCGTCGAGTGCTTTCTGGAAGCGGCCCGCATGGCTCTTCTCGGCTTTGGCGAGAGTCTCGAACCAGTCGGCGATCTCGTCGAAGCCTTCATCGCGCGCGGTGCGCGCCATGCCCGGATACATATCCGTGTATTCGTGGGTTTCGCCGGCAACGGCGGCTGCCAGATTGGCCGAGGTCCCACCGATCGGCAGACCCGTGGCCGGATCACCGCTTTCCTCGAGGAATTCGAGATGCCCGTGGGCATGGCCGGTTTCACCTTCGGCTGTCGAACGGAACACGGTGGCGACGTCGTTGTAGCCTTCCACGTCAGCCTTCTGAGCGAAATAGAGGTAACGACGGTTGGCCTGGCTTTCGCCGGCAAACGCCTCTTTCAGATTGTCTTCTGTCTTGGATCCCTTGAGGGCCATCACTCGTCTCCTTTGGACTTTATCTTGGACTTCTAGTTCCGGTTCTGGGGACAACGCCCCGAAATCGATGACGTGACTATGCCGGTTGTGCAGGCGCGAGTCAATAGTTTGGAACTGTTCCAAACAACCCCCGACCAGCCTGTTACACTTTGTTTATTGCGACTGATTATCAACCGCACGGCAAAGGCGCACGATCACATCAACGCGGGCGACTTCCGCATCTTCCGGCGCATCCGGCATCGCCGACAGGGCAATCGCATCGTGCGGGATATCCTTCAGACTTCCATCGTCTTCATAAAAGAAGTGATGATGGTCCTCGGTATTAGTGTCGTAATAGGACCGCCCCGGCGCCACCACGACCTCGCGCATCAACCCGCTCTCGGTGAACTGGTTGAGGGTGTTGTAGATCGTCGCCAGCGAAACCTTGATGCCTTTGGACCCGGCTTCGGCGTGGAGCTGTTCGGCGGTGACATGACGGTCCCCGGCATCAAACAGCAGCTTGCCAAGGGCGAGGCGCTGACGTGTCGGGCGCAAACCTGCGTCTTTCAAACGGCGCAGCGTCTGCGAAAAGGGCCGGTCACGGGACGTATCGAGAGGCGTATTCATGTACTTAATATGGCGTATCCTGCGACAATGTAAAGAGGAATCTCTCGAAGGAAACGGATAACCGCATAAAAACAAACGATATTAAATCCAACATCCGCCAAAACAGACCGTCAACTTTACCGGTGCGCCGTACAATGTCAGGATTTGTGAAATCCCGCGCGGACAGTGCGGAAAACACCTGATAAAACAGGGCGGAATATTCCCGGTAAGTAGAAAATAAAGGTACAGGCCAGGCTGCATGAGCGCGTTTACCGAAAAATCGAGTTTCTCCTACGACGACCTGATCCAGTGCGGAAATGGTGAATTGTTTGGCCCCGGCAACGCGCTGCTGCCAGCACCGCCGATGCTGATGTTCGACCGGATCACGGAAATCTCCGCCGATGGTGGCGCACATGGCAAGGGCCTGATCATCGCCGAGCTGGATATCAAGCCGGACCTCTGGTTCTACGACTGCCACTTCAAGAGCGATCCGATCATGCCCGGCTGTCTGGGCCTAGATGCCCTGTGGCAGATGCTCGGCTTCTTCCTCGGCTGGCTCGATCTGCCCGGACCCGGACGCGCGCTGGGCGTGGGCGAAGTCAAATTCGCCGGCGAGGTGAAGCCCGGGGGCAAGCTGCTCCGCTATCAGGTGGATGTGCAGAAAGTCATCAAGCGCGGCTTCGCCATTGCGGTTGCCGACGGTTATGCCGAACTGGACGGTGAAACCGTCTACACCACGACCGGCCTGCGGGTAGGCCTGTTCCCACCCAGCGAGGAGTCATAACGATGAGCAATAACGGTTTGCGCCGGGTCGCCGTCACCGGCCTCGGCATTGTTTCCCCGATCGGGTCGAATGTGCAGGAGGTCACCGACAGTCTGCGCGACGGGCGCTCGGGCATCGTGCACGCCGACATCTATGAAGAGATGGGCTTTCGCTCCCATATCCATGGTGCCCTGAATGTGGATCTGGACGCCCATATCGACCGCAAGCTGCGCCGATTCATGGGTGACGGCGCGGCCTATAACTACGTCGCCATGCAACAGGCGATCGCCGATTCCGGGCTGAGCGATGCGGATATCCGCAACGAGCGCACCGGGCTGGTGATGGGTTCGGGCGGGCCGTCCACCTCGGCCCAGGTCGAAGCCGCCGACACGGCCCGCGAGAAAAGCCCCAAACGGGTCGGACCTTATGCAGTGCCGAAGGCCATGTGCTCCACCCTCTCGGCCAATATGTCCACCGCCTTCGGGATGCGCGGCCTGAGCTATTCGATCAGCTCGGCCTGCTCGACCAGTGCCCATTGCATCGGCAATGGCGCGGAACTGATCCAGATGGGCAAACAGGATGTTGTCCTGGCCGGGGGCGCGGAGGAACTGCACTGGTCCCTCTCCGTGCTCTTCGATGCCATGGGCGCGCTGTCTTCCAAATACAACGACACACCGGAAAAGGCCTCCCGCGCCTATGACGCCAACCGCGATGGCTTTGTCATTGCCGGCGGTTCGGGCGTGGTGGTGCTCGAGGATCTCGAGCGCGCCACGGCACGCGGGGCCAAGATCTATGCCGAACTGGTCGGCTATGGCGCCACCTCGGACGGGGTCGACATGGTTGCCCCATCGGGTGAAGGCGCGGTGCGCTGCATGAAGATGGCCATGGCCGGACTGGGCGATCACACAGTCGACTACATCAATGCCCATGGCACCTCGACCCCGGTCGGAGACATGATCGAACTGGCCGCGATCCGCGAGGCCTTCGGCAATCAGAACCCGCATATTTCCTCGACCAAGTCGCTCACCGGGCATTCCCAGGGCGCGACCGGGGCCCATGAAGCGATCTATTCGATGCTGATGATGGAGCACGACTTCATCGCGGCCTCGGCCAATATCGAGGAGCTTGATTCCGATGCCGGCGATGCGAACATCGTTCGCGAGCGCATCGACAATGCCGGGCTCAACGTCGTGATCTCGAACAGCTTCGGCTTTGGCGGCACCAATGCCACGCTGGCATTCCAGCGGCATGAGGGCTGATCAGATGGCTGACGCAAGCGCACCCGCTTCCGAACCCACCCCGGCCACCAAGACTTCCGCCGGCCATCTGATGGATGGCAAACGCGGCCTGATCATGGGCGTGGCCAATGATCACTCGATCGCCTGGGGCATCGCCCAGGCCGCCGCCGCACAGGGCGCCGAGCTTTCCTTCACCTATCAGACCAATGCCTTTGCCCGCCGGGTCGGCCCGCTGGCCGAAAGCGTCAACGCGGCCGCCATGGTCCAGTGTGACGCTGCGGATATGGACAGTCTCGACAAGGCCTTCGCCACCATCGGGGACACTTGGGACAATATCGACTTCGTGGTGCATGCGATCGCCCATTCCGACAAGGAAGAGCTCGAAGGCCGCTACATGAACACAACCCAGGAAAACTTCCTGCGGACCATGAACATCTCCTGCTTCTCCTTCACCGCCGTGGCCCAGCGCGCCGCCGCCCTGATGAGTGACTCCGGCTCGCTGCTCACCCTGAGCTATCACGGCGCGAATGCCGTCATGCCCAACTACAACGTGATGGGTGTGGCGAAGGCCGCCCTGGAAGCTTCGGTGCGCTATCTGGCCTCGGATCTCGGCCCGGACGGCGTGCGCGTCAATGCGATCTCGGCCGGCCCCATGCGCACCCTGGCCGGTTCCGCGGTCGGCGCGGCACGGCAGATCTACAACTACAATCGTGAGGTCTCGCCCTTGCGGCGCAATGTGATGCTCGATGATGTGGGCGGGGCCGGCCTCTATCTGCTGTCGGACCTGTCCAAAGCGGTGACCGGTGAAATCCACTATGTGGATTGCGGCTTCAACGCCGTCGGCATGCCCGACCCGGACGCCCAGAACGGCGAGGCCGGCTAGGTCCGCGCGATCCTGTCAGTGAGGTCTGACGCGAAGGCTCAGACCACCGCGCTCAGCACATAGAACACAGCAGCCGACAACAGGGCGGCAGCGGGTACCGTGATCACCCAGGCGGCGATGATCGTCAGGAAGTGCGAGCGACGCACCAGCTTGCGGCGGCGCAGAACGTCGGGCGGCAGGGCGGACTCATCCACGCTGGCATCCCCATTCCCCGATCCCTTTCCGGACCCCGCGATCATGTCGCGCCGGCGCTTGCTGCGCCGGGTGTAGAATTCACGGAAGAAGCCAACCCCGAAGACCGCGCCGACGGCGATATGGGTCGAGCTGACCGGCAGGCCCAGCCAGGATGCGATGATCACGGTGATCGCCGCTGACAGCGCCACGCAATAGGCGCGCATGGGGTTCATCTTGGTGATCTGGTCGCCGACCATGCGGATCAGCTTCGGGCCATAGAGAAACAGACCCAGGGAGATACCAAAAGCACCAATCATCATAATCCAGGCCGGCACCTCCACCTTGCCGGCGATATCACCAAACTCGACGGCGCGCAGGATTGCGGCCAGCGGGCCGATCGCATTGGCCACGTCATTCGCGCCATGGGCGAAGGACAGCAGGGCCGCCGAACAGATCAGCGGGATGCGAAACAACGTGCGCAGGGACTGGTTGCGGTTTTCCATGCCCTCGGACTGGCGGCGGATCAGCGGCCGCATCACGGCCCAGACAACAGCGAAGACCACCGCACCGATCAGCAGAATGGTGAACGTGTCGGGTTTCCAGACCCGCTTGAGGCCCTTGATCGACAGATAGCAGGCAAAGGCACCGGCCATGATCGCGACCAGCATTGGCACCCAGCGCCGGGCCGCAGCAATCTTGTCGGGCTGATAGATGATGTTGATCTTGATGAAGGCCAGGAAGATCGCCGCGATCACCCCGCCGAGCACCGGGGAAATCACCCAGCTGGCCGCAATCGCGCTCATCGTGCCCCAGTTGACCAGCTGAAACCCGACTGCCGCGATCCCCGCGCCCATCACGCCGCCCACCACCGCATGAGTGGTGGAGACCGGCGCCCCAATGAAGGTCGCCAGATTGACCCAGAGCGCGGCCGACACCAGCGCGGCCATCATGGCCAGAATGAAGACTTCGGAATCCTCGACCAGCGAGGGATCGATGATGCCCTTGGAAATGGTGCTGACCACTTCACCGCCCGCCAGCAACGCGCCCGCACTTTCGAACACCGCGGCGATGATCAGCGCGCCCACCAGGGTCATCGCCCGGGAGCCCACCGCCGGCCCGACATTGTTGGCCACATCATTGGCGCCGATATTGATCGCCATGTAACCGCCGAGAATGGCGGCCAGAACAACCATCACCCCATCGCCGGAGACCCCGGAAAAGGCCGCGGCCAGAAGGGCCACCAGAACCAGGAAGACCACGGCAATGCCATGGGCCCTTACCCCGCCGGACACGCTCCGGGCGGCGGCTTCCACATGGACGATCTTTTCAAGATCCTTGTCGAGGGATTGTTTGGTCTGGGCCATCTTGCGTCCTTTCCGGCCCTCAGGCCGGCGCCGTTTCGATTACGGGTTCAGATTGTGAGGGGGTTGTAGCGGTGGCGGTCAGTGAAGCCAATGCCTGATACAGGGCATTCTCGCCCGGGCCGGACAAATGCCGGAACAGCCGGGACAGACCCTTGTCTTCGACGAGATTCGCCGCTTCCGTCAGCCCGGCCCAGCGGCATGACCGCTGGTCACGCTCGGGCCAGTCGAGCCGGTGTTCGCACACCAGCAGCGGGTAGACAAAGACATGGCTGCGCACCGGGTAACCGCCGCGCATGGATTTCGCATAGGTGTAGTCACCGATGGGATCGCCCTGCACCGGACCGATGACCCCGGCCTCTTCATGGGCTTCCCGCGCCGCGTCCTGAGCATAAGCGGTCTTGCCCTTCGGCCAGCCCTTGGGCAGCAGCCAGCGCCCCTTTTTGCGCGATGTGATGAGCAGCACCTCGAAGCTTTTGGCGTCATGCCCGGCAACGGGCACGAACGGCATGGCAGCAACCTGCTGGACGGATTTGGCGTTCAGGAACACAGAAATACGCGTCTTGTTGTTCTTGTGGCGATCGTGCAACTTTATGCCAGATGCCCGCGCTGGGGCGAGACGGAAACCATCCACAAGGCCAGCCTGATAACCGCAGGGCCGGATACCCACAAAACCGGCAGCCCGCATGGCTTGTCAGCCCTGCGTCCATCGGCAAAACTCAACACTGGGAATACACATAAAGGGAGTACAGCCGTGGCCTATGAGACCATTCAGGTGGACAAGATGTCACCAGCCTGCGGGGCAATCATCGAGGGAATCGATCTGGCCACCGCCCTCACCAACCGGCAGTTCGATGAAATTCACGAAGCGTTGCTCGACCGGACGGTTCTGATCTTCCGGGATCAGCACCTGACCCAGGCTCAGCAATCCGAATTCTCCCGCCGTTTCGGCGAGGTGCAGTCGTCCGCCGTATCGGGTTTCGAGAAGAGCGACGAACACCCGGATGTGGATATTCTGGCCTATGACGCCGAGAACCCGCCCCATGTGACCCGCGATCTGTGGCACACGGATTTTGTCGGTACCCCCGCGCCCGACCATGGGTACGACGCTCTATGCAAAAGAAATACCGCCCGAGGGCGGCGACACGATCTGGGTGAACGGGATCGCGGCCTTCGATGCGCTGTCTGACCGCATGAAGGCCCATCTGGACGGGCTGTGGGCCTATAACGACCGGTTCAAGGCCTATGACGAGCATGTGCGCCCGGAACTCTGGGACAAGGACTATCAGGAGCACCTGCAGAAACGGAAGGCGGAATACCGCCCGGCCCTGCACCCGGTGGTGCGCACCCACCCGGTAAGCGGCAGGAAGGGCCTGTTCGTGAACGAGTCCATGACCACCTTCATCAAGGATATGGACCGCATGGAAAGCAACATGCTGCTGGACTATCTGTTCGACTATCTGCGCACGCCCGAATTTCAGTACCGCCACAACTGGCAGGTCAACGACCTAGCGATCTGGGACAACCGCACCTCACTGCACTACGCCCTGTTCGACTACACCGAACACCGGCTGATGCACCGGGTGGTGATTCAGGGGGATGTACCGTTCTAAGAGGCACCACCTGAACAAAGAAAAACGGCCCCGGATTTCTCCGGGGCCCTCTTCGTTTCAGCGTTGTGCGCTGCGTTTAGTCGTCGCGACGCGGGCGACGCGGACGGCGGGGACGATCATCGTCGCCACCTTCGCGGGGCTCGCGCGGCGGGCGTGTGTCCTCGAGCTCTTCGCCGGTCTCCTGATCGACGACGCGCATGGACAGCTTGACCTTGCCGCGATCATCCATCCCGATGACCTTGACCTTCACTTCGTCGCCCTCGTTGATCACATCGGTGACTGTACCGACGCGCTCATTCTTGAGCTCGGAAATGTGAACCAGGCCGTCGCGGGCGCCGAAGAAGTTCACGAAAGCGCCGAAATCGACGACCTTCACGACCTTGCCGTCGTAGATCACGCCGACTTCCGGCTCTGCCACGATGGACGTGATCCAGTCGATCGCCTTCTGTGCGGCTTCGCCATCGGATGAAGCGAACCTTGATCAGGCCCTCGTCATCAATGTCGACCTTGGCGCCGGTCACTTCGCAGATTTCACGAATGACCTTGCCGCCCGTGCCGATCACGTCACGAATCTTGTCCGTCGGACCGTCATCGTGGTGATACGTGGCGCGTGCTGGGACAGCTCATTGCGCGAAGTGTCGATGGACTTGGCCATCTCGCCAGGATGTGAATCCGGCCATCCCTGGCCTGATCCAGCGCGATCTGCATGATCTCCGGGGTGATGGACGTGATCTTGATGTCCATCTGCAGCGAGGTGATACCTCTGCCGAGTACCGGCGACCTTGAAGTCCATGTCGCCGAGATGATCCTCGTCACCGAGAATATCGGACAACACGGCATAGCCGTCGTCTTCCTTGATCAGGCCCATCGCAATACCCGCAACCGGTGCCTTCAGCGGCACGCCCGCATCCATCATGGACAGCGAAGCGCCACAGACCGTAGCCATGGAGGACGACCCGTTGGATTCGGTGATCTCGGAGACCACGCGGATCGTGTAGGGGAAGTCTTCCTTGGCCGGCAGCACCGGGCGCACCGCGCGCCAGGCAAGCTTGCCATGGCCGATTTCACGACGACCGGTGAAACCCATACGACCGGCTTCACCGACCGAATAGGGTGGGAAGTTGTAGTGCAGCATGAAGTGCTGGCGGTACTCGCCTTCCAGCGCATCGATGATCTGCTCATCCTGACCGGTGCCCAGCGTGGCAACGACCAGACCCTGGGTTTCCCCACGGGTGAACAGTGCCGAACCATGGGAGCGCGGCAGCACCGAACTCTGACAGTCGATCGGACGGACGGTCTTGGTGTCACGACCATCGATGCGGTTGCCTGTGTCGATGATGTCGCGGCGGACCACGGCGGATTCGAGCGATTTCAGCGCGGCACCGGCGCCGGCCAGCTCGTCTTCGGAGAGCTGGTCGAGGACACACTGCTTGGCGGCGGAGACTTTCTCCTGCCGGGCCAGCTTGTCCTTTTCGGTGTAGGCTTCGCGGATGGCGCTTTCGCCCAGTTCGCAAACCTTGGCCTTGAGGTCGATCTCTTCCTGAGACGGCTCGCTGACCGGTCGCGGCTCCTTGGCCGCCAGTTCAGCGACGGAGATGATCAGATCGATCACCTGCTGGATAGGCCTCGTGACCGAACATGACCGCGCCGAGCATGATTTCTTCCGAAAGCTCATGAGCTTCGGATTCCACCATCAGCACGCCTTCGCCGTACCCGCAACAATCAGGTCCAGATGGGATTCAGCCAGCTGATCGGCAGTCGGGTTGAGCACATACTCACCGTCGATATAGCCGACACGGGCACGCACCGATCGGACCAAGGAACGGCAGGCCCGAGATCGTCAGAGCAGCCGGACGCACCGATCAGCGCCGCGATATCCGGATCGTTCTCCAGATCGTGGCTGACGGTGGTGCAGATCACCTGAGTTTCGTTGCGATAGCTCTTGTGCGAAGAGCGGGCGGATCGGACGATCGATGAGACGCGAGGTGAGGATCTCCTTCTCGGTCGGGCGCCCTTCGCGCTTGAAGAAGCCGCCGGGGATCTTGCCCGCCGCGTAAGTCTTCTCCTGGTAGTGAACTGTCAGCGGAAAGAAGTCGATGCCTTCCTTCGGCTTGGTCTGGCCCACCGCGGTGCAGAGCACCGAGGATTCGCCGTAGCTGACGAGAACGGCCCCGTCAGCCTGTCGGGCGATACGCCCGGTTTCGATGGACAGGGTACGCCCGCCCCACTCAATTTCTTTACGGACAATGTCAAACATCATCTATCTCCAACCTGCGTCATTCGTTCGGGCCTATCCCGAATCAAACGCCCCGTGCCCTCGGGGTCATCGCGCCGTCACGCAGCAAATCTGTTTTGACGACGAGTTCGCGGACCTTCCGCGCGAGCAAGCACCCGGGACACCGAATTGCCTCCCGTGGAGCTTTGTCAGAGGTGCCGGGCTATGCCCGCACCGTTCTTTGAGGGGATCCGCAATTAGCGACGGATGCCACAACGCTCGATCAGACTGCGATAGCGCGCTTCATCCTTGCGCTTCACATAGTCGAGCAAACGACGACGCAAACCCACCATCTGGAGGAGTCCGCGGCGTGAATGGTGATCCTTGGCGTGGGTCTGCAGATGCTCGGTCAGGTTCCGAATCCGCTCTGTGAGGATCGCGACCTGAACTTCGGGCGAACCCGTGTCCCCAGGCTTGGTTTCGTATTCTTTGATAAGTTCAGTCTTACGCTCAGCCGTAATCGACATGGCAATTCTTCTCCCGGCATCAGAGGTTTAAAACGCGGACCGGACGGATCTGAATTCCGTCAACACGAACAAGCGCCACGGGCGTTGTCGCTTCAAGAACAAGGACGATTCCATCGTCCCCGGCACTCGCAATCCGTTCCTTGTCCTGCGGTCGCAGAACCGGAACCGCCTGCCCATTCCGAAGCATATTCGCTTCACGTTCCGACAAGGCCAGCGCCGGGATGCCGTCCAGCGCGGTCTCAACCGGTAACAATATGGGTGAGGCAGCGGCACTATGGCCAAGTTGTTCCACCTTTTCCAGCGAAATCGAAGCCTCTTCCGAGAAGGGCCCGACGGATATGCGGCGCAGATCCGACAAATGGCCGCAACTGCCCACCGCAATGGCCAGATCCCGCGCCAAAGCGCGCATATAGGCGCCCTTTCCCGAGGTCACCGTGAACCGCGCGGTGTCGGAATCGATGATTTCGCGCAGGTCAAAGGCGTGAATATCGACAAACCGCGAGGTCATTTCGAATTCCTCGCCGGCGCGAGCCCGGGCATAGGCCCGTGCACCATCAATCATGATCGCCGAATAGGCCGGGGGCACCTGCTCGATATGGCCGACAAAGGCCGGCAGGGCTGCCTCGATGGCGGCCCGGTCGGGACGTACATCGCTGGTTTCAATCACCTCGCCATCGGCGTCATCAGTGGTGGTGCGCGCCCCCCAATGGACCGTGAAGGCATAGCGTTTCGAACTGTCGGTCACATAGGGCATGGTCTTGGTGGCTTCGCCCAGTGCGATGGGCAGAATGCCGGTCGCCGAAGGATCGAGCGTTCCCGCATGACCGAGCTTGGCCGCCCCGGTGGCGCGGCGCACCGCATTCACACAGGCCGAGGAGGTCAGGCCGGCGGGTTTGTCGAGATTGATCCAGCCACTGATCGGTAGACCCTTGCGCTTGCGACCCATCAGGATGGGTCCGTGTCCGGGCCAGCCTCGGCTTCGTCGTCACCCGCACCGCTGGAAAATTCCGGGCTGTGCATGATCCGGTCGATCCGCGTGGCCTCGTCGAAGCTTTCGTCATGGACAAAATGCAAAGCGGGTAGATAGCGCAGCTTCACCATTTTGGCGAGCTGGCCGCGCAGATAGGCCGACGCACGCTGCAGGGCTGCGACCATCGGTTCGGCCTCGCCTTCAAGCGGCAGCACAAAGGCCGTGGCATTGCGCAAATCGGGACTGACACGCACCTCGGTTACCGTGATGACCCGGCCGACAAGATCGGGGTCACGGAATTCGGCCCGCAGCATGATGGCAGACAGCGCATGGCGGATTTCCTCGCCCACGCGCAACTGGCGCTGGGTCGGCGGTTTGCCGTTGCGGTCTTTCGATGCACGTCGTGCCATGGGCGTGAAAGCCGTCGGAGCCGGCCGCTAAGCCTCGAGCCGGCGCGCGATCTCCTGAACCTCGAAGCAATCGACAATATCGCCGACCTGGATGTCGTTGTAATTCTCCAGTGCGATACCGCATTCATAGCCGTTCTGGACTTCCCGGACATCGTCCTTGAAGCGCCGCAACGTGCCAAGCTGGCCTTCGTGGATCACCACGCTGTCGCGGGTGAGACGAATCTTGGAATCGCGCCGGATCAGACCATCAGTGACCATGCAACCGGCGACCTTGCCGACCTTGGAGACACTGAAGACTTCGCGGATTTCCGCCGAACCGAGCAGGTTTTCCTGAATCGTCGGGGCGAGTTCGCCCTCCAGCATGGCGCGGATATCGTCCACGACATTGTAGATCACGTTATAGTAGCGGATCTCGACCTGATCGCGTTTGGCCTGCTCGCGGGCCTGCGGGATGGCCCGCACATTGAAGCCGATCAGCAGGCCGTTGTTGACGCTGGCCAGGGAGACATCGGATTCGGTGATCCCGCCAACACCGGCATGGAGCACAAGCACCTTCACCTCGTCGGTGGACATGTTATTCAAGGCACCGACAATGGCTTCCACCGAACCCTGCACATCACCCTTGACGACAACGGGTACCTCGGCGGCTTCACCGGCCTTGATCTGCTCGAACATCTCGTCGAGGGAGCCCCGTGCCGCTGCGACAACGCGTTTGTCGCGGATGACATCCTGGCGGTATTCGACGATCTCGCGTGCCCGGGCGTCATTCTCGACCACCGCAAAGTCATCACCCGCCTGGGGCGCGCCATTCAGGCCAAGAACCTCCACCGGCTCTGACGGGCCCGCGGATTTGATGTTCTCACCCCGGTCATTGATCAGTGCACGGACCCGGCCCCATTCGGCACCGGCGACGAAGATGTCACCGACGTTCAAGGTTCCGCCCTGCACCAGAACGGTGGCGACAGCGCCACGACCGGCTTCGAGCTGGGCCTCGATCACCGCACCGAACGCAGCGCGCTCGGGATTGGCGGTCAGCTCGAGAAGCTCGGCCTGCAGCGAGATCGCTTCGGTCAGCGTGTCGAGCCCCATTCGGGTTGTGGCCGAGATTTCAATCACTTGGACATCGCCGCCCATCTGTTCGGGCACGATTTCATGGGAGAGCAATTCGGTCTGGATCCGGTTGGAATCGGCTGCCGGCAAATCCATCTTGTTGACCGCAACGATGATCGGCACTTCGGCCGCCCGCGCGTGATTGATGGCTTCGATGGTCTGGGGCTGAACGCCGTCATCGGCCGCAACCACGAGGATCACGATATCGGTCACATGGGCGCCGCGCTGACGCATGGATGTGAACGCCGCATGGCCCGGTGTATCGATGAAGCTGATCTTCTCACCCGATTCCAGTTCCACCTGATAGGCACCGATATGCTGGGTGATGCCGCCGGCTTCGCCGCGCACCACATCGGTGGACCGCAGGGCATCGAGCAGCGAGGTCTTGCCGTGATCAACATGACCCATGACCGTGACGACCGGCGGACGCGGCAGGCGAACACCATCATCATCCTCGACCGTGGCACCGAGATTGAGCTCCACATCGGAAGCCGAAATCAGCTTCGGACTGTGGCCGAATTCCTCCACCACGAGCTGGGCGGTTTCCTGATCGATGGTCTGGTTGGTCGTCGCCATGACGCCCATCTTCATGAGGGACTTGATGACCTCGGTAGCGCGTTCGGCCATGCGATTGGCCAGCTCACCCACGGTGATCACATCGGGGATCGAAACCTCGCGCACGACCTTGGCGGAACTGCTGCCGCCGCCGGTGTCACGTGAGCGCTGCTGGCGCTCCCGCTCCTGCTTGCGACGGAACGCCGCCACGGAACGCTGACGGGCACCGCCCTCATCATTGAGCGCTTCGGAAATGGTCAGCTTGCCACTGCGACGCTTGCGTTCGCCCTTGGCACGGCTCGGCCGCGCTGGTGCTTCGGCGGGTGCCGCGCCGCCGCGGCTCTTGCGGCGATCGGGCGTGGCTTCGCCTTCATCAATGACATCACCCTTGATCTCGACTTCAAGCGCGGCGCGCTTGCGTTCGGCATCTGCCGCGCGCTGGGACGCCTCATCGGCCATCCGCTGGGCTTCGGCCTCGGCGGCACGACGGGCTTCTTCTTCGATCTCGCGACGCGAGCGGGTTTCTGCCACCGGCGCTTCGGCTGGCTTTGCAGCTTCGGCGGCTTCGCTGGCCTCTGCCGCTTCCGCAGCCTCGGCTTCCTGGGCATCCTCAACAGCGGTGACCTTGGCTTCGGCCTCGGCAGCTTCCTTCGCCTTGGCAAGCGCTTCCTCTTCCGCCCTGGCGGCGGCCTCTTCGGCTTCACCGGCCTTGCGGGCTTCTTCCAGCGCGACCTGTGCGGCCGCGCTTTCGCGAGCGGCTTCCTCGGCCGCCTTGCGGGCCTCTTCCAGCGCGCGGGCGCGGGTGGCCTGTTCGGCCTCGGTCAGGGTCCGCTGGGCTTTGCCCGGTGCGGGGGCGGGCGTTTCGACAGGCGCGGCGGGTGCGGCTTCCGGCGCAGCCTCAAAGACCTCATCCTGAGGCGAATCCTTGATCTCGGTCATCTCGCCGGCAGCGCCCTGCTGGAAGGTGCGCTTCTTCTTGACCTCGACCGTCACGGTCTTGGTGCGCCCATGGCTGAAGCTCTGGCGAACCTGACCACCCTCAACCGTCTTCTTCAGCTCGAGCTTGCCCGGCTTGGAGAGGCTCAAAGGTTTCTTTTTCTTCTTGTCGTCGTTTTCGGTCGCGTTCGCCATAATCTCTATTCCATCACTTCATCATCGCCGGCAACACCATCCATCAGCGCGCATTCGCCGCGATAGGTCATCAGCCTGTTTGCCGCGTCACACACCTGGCGCGCGGCACCACCGGGCAGGACAAGAGCGTGAACACTGCGTTCACGACCCGAAACCCGTCCCAGCGTCGCGGCATCGAAAATGTCGATCCGCGCAACGTCATTCACATGGGCCGCCAACTGGGCCACCTTCTGGCGCCCATCGGCGCCGGCATCGCTAGCACACAACAATGCCGCCTGCCCGAATTCCTCGTGTCGTGCGCCCGAAGCGGCCAACCCGGCAAGGGCACCGCGGACCTTTTCAAACCCCGACACATATTCACCCGACTTGCGCGCCATGGTCAGCGCATTCAGGGCGCGACGAACCAGTTCCGCCTCCACAAAATCCGCCAGACTTTCACCCTTCGGACCCGTCATGGGCGTGACAGACCGCCGTGCGCCGCGCGCAAAAACGCGCTTGTCACAAGCCGTTACAACTATATCGCGCCGCCCAATCAACCACAATCCGCGCCCCGGAAGGCGTTTGTCGAGATCGGGCACCACCAGATCATCTGGCCCCACCACGAAACGCATCAGTTCGGCGCACGGATGCACCTCGCCGGTCACCAGGCAGCGCCGTTCGGGCGCGCTTTTGACCGGACGCCGGATCGTTTCGGACTGAGGCTGGTCGACAGACATCACCGTTGCGAGCACTCCCAGTTCGTTCCGGCCTATTCGCCGGGTTCTACCGGCGGATTGGCCGGCGCAAAGACAGCTTCCGCCGTCGCCAGTTCGGCCGACCGAATCTCGGCCGGCGTCTCGACGACCTCTTCCACTTCGGCGTCCGGATCAACTTCCGGCTCCGGCGCAATCACGTCATCGCCATAGACCGAGACACGTGCGGCCATGATGACCTGATTGGCCTCCTCGGCCGTCACCGGGCTCTGACGCACCAGGCGTCCGATCTCGTGATCGGCCATATCAAACAGATCATCGAGTTTCACATCGGTTTCGATGTCCATGAAGATGAAGCGATATTCGTCGGGCATCAGACCGGCCAGGTCTTCCGCCGAGGTCACGCCGTTCTGGCCAAGGCGGACCGCCTTGTCGAGGGTAACACCGGCCACGGTGAGCATGGCGTCATCGACGCCGAGCTTCTTCCGCTCGACATCCAGCTTGGCATCACGTTCCTCAAGCCATGCCTGAGCACGTGCCTGCAGCTCCTCGCCGATATCCTCGTCGAAGCCCTCGATCACCGTCAGATCCTCGATCGGAACGAAGGCCACCTCTTCGACCGTGGCAAAGCCTTCGGTCACCAGCAGATGGGCAATCACATCCTCGACATCGAGCGCGCCGATGAACATCTCGCTGCGCGAGTTGAACTCGTCCTGACGACGCTGGGATTCTTCTTCATCGGTCAGAATGTCGATGTCCCATCCCGACAGCATAGACGCCAGGCGCACATTCTGGCCGCGACGACCAATGGCCAGCGAAAGCTGCTCATCGGGCACCACAACCTCGATCTTGTTGGCGTCCTCATCGAGCACGACCTTGGAGACCTCAGCCGGTGCGAGCGCATTGACCACAAAGGTCGCGGGATCGGGTGACCAGGGAATGATGTCGATTTTCTCGCCCTGGAGTTCACCAACCACGGCCTGCACGCGCGAACCGCGCATACCCACACAGGCACCCACCGGATCGATCGAGGTGTCCTTGGAGATCACGGCGATCTTCGCGCGACTTCCCGGATCACGGGCCGCAGCACGAATTTCGATGATGCCGTCATAGATTTCGGGCACTTCCTGTGCGAAGAGCGATTTCATGAATTCCGGACGCGTCCGGGTCAGGAAAATCTGCGGGCCGCGCTGTTCACGGCGCACATCGTAGATGAAGGCCCGGATACGGTCGCCCGGGCGCTGGTTTTCACGCGGCAGCGCTTCATCGCGCCGCATCACACCCTCGGCGCGACCCAGATCGACCGTCACATTGCCGTATTCAACGCGTTTGACGAGACCGTTCACAACCTCGCCCACACGATCCTTATATTCCTCGAACTGACGCTCGCGCTCGGCGTCACGCACCCGCTGCACTATCACCTGTTTGGCGGTCTGGGCGGCAATCCGGCCGAAATCGATCGGCGGCAATTCGTCGATCAGAAACTCACCGATTTCCGCATCGGCCTTTTCGGCCTGTGCCTGTTCGAGGGTCAGCTGGGTGTGCTCGTCCTCGACCTCGGTGACGACTTCGCGATAACGGGCCAGCGAGATGTGGCCGCCCGCGCGATCGATGATCGCGCGGATGTCATGCTCGGGCCCATATTTGTTGCGCCCGGCCTTTTGAATGGCCTGCTCCATCGCAGTGATGACTTCTTCGCGTTCAATGCCCTTCTCGCGCGCGACAGCGTCCGCGACGGCGAGCATTTCAATACGGCTGGGACCACCAGACTCCATGTTCTCTATCCTTCGTTCATCCGGCCCTTCTGAGCCGCTGCAATAAGTTCATCGGTCAGCACGAGCTTCGCCTTGGCGACATCGGACACCGGAAGCACGATCTCTTCATCTTCCCCATCCGGGTCGGCCAGGCGCACCATGCCCTCATTTAGGCCCAGGAGCAGCCCGCGAAAACGCCGGCGGCCATCCACGGCCTGTTTCAGTTCAACCTTTGCCTCAAACCCGACAAAGCTGTCGAAATCCTTCGTGCGGGTAAGCGGGCGATCAATGCCCGGAGATCCGACTTCGAGCTCATAAGCCTCCGGAATCGGATCGGCCACATCGAGCAGCGCCGACACGGTCCGGCTGGCAAGGGTGCAGTCGTCGATCGTGACCTCTTCGCCATCGATCCGGTCGAACATGATCTGCAGAATCGGCTTTTGCCCGCCCCCAAAATGCACGCGCACGAGTTCATATCCAAGATCGACAAGCGAGGGCTCGATGATGGACATGACCTGATCGGTCAGGGGGTTTTCGCTCACAAGATTCAAGTTCTCTATCAACTCCAACAGCAACAGGCCGGGCGCCCACAAACCAAAATGCGGATAACAAAAAAGGCGGCGCCGGTTTTCACCCGGGCCACCCCTTACTGCCTGTCACCAGACTGTTGGGCTTTTGTTGACGCGAAATATAGGGGAAATTGCAGAAAAGGCAAGCCGTTGTCATGCCCCTCAGGCAGCTATGCGCGGCACCCGACGATATCGCAGGAATGTGGATCCGGGTCCGCCGCTGCGATTTTTCCCCTCGTAACGCGTGTCGGGCCAGTCCGCCGGACGGGTTGTCCAGTCTTCGGCCCGCGCGGCGAGCCAGTCAAAACTGTCATGAGCTTCGAGATGGCGCAGCATCCAGACAAGATAGCTCTGATCATCTGTCGCCAACCGCAGCTCCGCACCATCGCGCATCACCCGGGCCAGCTCATCGAGCATCGCGGTGCTGACGATCCGGCGCCGGTGGTGCCGCAATTTGGGCCAGGGATCGGGAAACAGGATAAAGGCCCGATCTAGGGACCCCGCCTCCAGCCGCGCCAACATGGGGCGGACATCATCGGGCAGAATCCGGATATTGGACAGGTTCTGCGCTTCGATTTCGGCCAGCAGCCGTGCGACCCCGTTGAGATAAGGCTCGGCCCCGAGCATGGCGACGCTCGGGTTCTGCGCGGCCTGCCAGGCAAGATGCTCACCCGCACCAAAACCGATTTCCAGCCAGACCTCGTTCAGGTCACCGGCAAACCACAGGCGCGGATCGACCGGACCGTCACCCGCCGGCAACGTGACGGAAAGATCAGGCAGCACGGTTTCGAGCAGCCGCTCGCGGCCGGGGCGCAATTTGCGCCCACGGCGGCGGCCGTGAAAACGCGGATCGCTATCCGCTGATTTGGTTGTCATCTCTTGCGGCAGACGGATCTGCCATTCCGTATTGCTGCGCGACAGGCCTAAAGGGCGTTGTGGAGCGCGTCGACGAGGTCGGTTTTCTCCCAAGAGAACCCACCATCCGCATCGGGCTGGCGTCCGAAGTGACCATAAGCGGCGGTCCGCTCATAGATCGGACGGTTCAGCTGCAGATGCTCACGGATACCGCGCGGGCTGAGATCCATTGCCTTCTGCACCGCATCGGCCAGTTTTTCTTCATCCACCTTGCCGGTGCCATAGGTCTCCACATACACCGAAAGGGGCTTGGAGACGCCAATCGCGTAAGCCACCTGAATCGTGCAGCGCTCCGCCAGTTCGGCCGCAACCACATTCTTGGCAAGATAACGCGTGGCATAGGCCGCCGAACGATCAACCTTGGTCGGGTCTTTGCCGGAGAAAGCACCGCCACCATGGGGGGCCGCGCCACCATAGGTGTCGACGATGATCTTGCGGCCGGTGAGGCCGGCGTCACCATCGGGACCACCAATCACGAAACGACCGGTCGGGTTCACATAGAATTCGTCTTCCGGGCACATCCAGCCATCGGGAAGTATCTTCTCCACATGGGGACGCACAATCGCGCGCACATCGTCCTGGCTCAGTTCCTCGGCATGCTGGGTCGAGACCACCACCGAAGTGGCGCCAACCGGCTTGCCGTTTTCATAGCGCAGCGTGACCTGGCTTTTGGAATCCGGTCCGAGGCCCAGTCCGGCATCCGCATGGCGGGCATCGGCGAGCGAGCGCAGAATGGAGTGTGAAAAATGGATCGGTGCCGGCATGAGAACATCGGTCTCACGGCACGCATAGCCGAACATCAGGCCCTGATCGCCCGCACCCTCATCCTTGTTGCCCGCAGCATCAACGCCCTGGGCAATATCCACAGACTGGGCATGAACGTGACAATCAACTTCGGCATTCTTCCAGTGGAAACCGTCCTGCTCGTAACCGATCGCCTTGACGGCAGCGCGGGCAATTTCTTCCATACGCGCGGCGTCAATATCCTCGGGGCCACGGACTTCGCCGGCCATCACGATCCGATTGGTGGTGGTCAGGGTCTCGACAGCCACACGGCTCTGGGAGTCACCCGCCAGGAATGCATCGACAACGGCATCGGAAATCCGATCGCAAACCTTGTCGGGATGTCCCTCAGACACGGACTCACTGGTAAAAAGATAATTTCCTTTGGACACGGGAATCGGCCCCCCTGCAATCGTTACGAATGTCAGCGGCCAGAGACCGCATTTGGCTGGGATCAACTTGATCGTGAATGCCCGGCAAACGCCAACGTCCGAGCGGGCAGGTTTTGCAGGAATGACCCCTGTTGCGTCAAGCCGTATCCCTGCGCCGGCCCAGAACCCAGCCGAGAACAATCAGGGCGAATCCCAAATTCATCGGAATGAGGTCCCCCCAGCGCGCATAGAATGTCGGCGAGAGAGCTTGCGGCAGGCCACTGTCGAGCACCCCTTCGACCCCGATTCCAAGCCGCGCGCGAACCCGGCCATAGGGATCAACAACTGCGGAAATTCCGGTGTTCGCCGCGCGCACCATGGGCAGACCTTCTTCCACAGCACGGGTGGCAACGATGGCGAAATGCTGACGCGGGCCGGCGAAATTTCCAAACCAGGCATCATTGGTGATATTCAGGAGCCATCCCGGACGTTCATCGCGCGGCGTTACCCACCCCGGAAAAATCGCTTCATAGCAAATCAGCGGGCTGGCCGGAGGAAGACCCGCGATCCGCAGCAATTCACGTCCCGGCCCCGGGGTGAAATCCCCCTGCCCGGGGACAATTTTCTCCACCGGCAAAAAACCGCGCAACGGCACATACTCACCGAAGGGAACGAGATGGGATTTGTCATAGACCTGCTGAATATTGGCGGCACCATCGATCACCAGCATGGCGTTGTGTAGCTGGCGGGTCTGCGTATGAAACGTACTTCGCACGCTGCCGGTAATCAGCGCGCCGCCTTCCGGCACTGCGCGGACCGCTTCACCACGCGCCAGTACATCATTCGCCAGAAAAAACGGTACGGCCGTTTCCGGCCAGATGACATGGGTAGGCGGAACTGCGGCCGTCCCACGACTCAACGCCACATGACGTTCGAGATGCCGAAGGCGCAGCCGCGGATCCCATTTGTCACTCTGGGCAATATTCGCCTGCACGATACGCAACCGGACATCAGGAACAATATCATCCTGCGCACCCGCCAGCCGGGCGGTCCCGAGCGTCCATACCAACCCCGGCAGGGCAACCGCAAACCCAATGGTCAGAAACCATTGCGGGATCGGGCGCATCCCCGTCGTGCCCAGAACCGCAGGCATGGCGGCTGCCAGCACCGTCACCGTACCCAGACCCAGCACACCCAGAAAGGCCGTCCCCTGCAGGACCGGCAAGCCCAGTTCGTACCCGGCCCAGACATATCCGATGAGATTCCACGGAAAGCCGGTGAAGACATAACCGCGCAGAATCTCCACCAGCGTCCAAAGTCCGGCCAGCGCGATGATCCGCGAAACACTGGCTGTCCCAAATCGACCGAAAGCCAGGATCCCGCAGACAAGCGCCGGAAACACAGCCAGAAGCGCGGCAAGCCCCGGCCATGCAAACGGAATCATCCAGGCGGTGCGCCCGGGATCGACAAGCATCGGCTCCACGATCCAGTGAAGCCCGATGAAGAAATGCCCAAACCCGAACCAGAACCCGACCATGAGGCCGTGGCGAACAGGGCGCAGACCGCGATCCGCACCCTCGAGCATCCAGACGAGTGCTGAAAAGGCCAGGACGAGAACCGGCAGAATATAGAAGGGCGGTAGCGCGAAGGCAGAGATACCACCCAGCGCGATTGCGAGCAGTGCGCGGCGCCAGCCGGTTTGCGAACGAAATCCCTCAGCGAGCGATGCAAACATGCCAGCCTACCCGAGGATTCATGAATTCGGTGTGCCGGTGTCACCGGGGCGCTGATCGCGCACACGCAAAAGTTTGATACGACGCGCATCCGCATCGACAACCTCGAACTCGATGCCCGAAGAATGGGTCACGACCTCACTGCGGCGCGGCACACGATCGATCAGGGCAAAGACAATGCCCCCCAATGTGTCACTTTCCTCCCGCTCGTCTTCGGTCAGGAACGGGCCGATGAGTTCCTCGAGGTCTTCGATTTCCACACGGGCATCCGCCAGGATCGAACCATCAGGATTGCGGGCAAATGTCGGGCCGTCTTCCTCGTCGTGCTCATCTTCGATCTCGCCCACGATCTCCTCGACCAGATCCTCAATCGTGACCAGGCCGTCGACGCCCCCGAACTCATCCACGACGATCGCCATATGGGTGCGTTGGGCACGCATCTCCAGCAACAGATCGAGAACCCGGATCGAGGGCGCGGCAAAAAGAATCTCGCGCTGCAGATTGCTCACCGGTTCATGGGGGGATGTTCGAATCGCCGTCAGCACATCCTTGATATGCACGAACCCCACTACATCATCGAGCTGCCCGCGAAATATCGGCAGGCGGGAATGGGCTTCTTTCCCGATCAGATCGGCCACTGTGTGAAGCGCAGATGTTTCGTCGATCGCCACGATATCGGCCCGCGGGATCATCACATCTTCCGCCGTCAGGTCCGGCAGTTTGAGGATATTCGCGATCAGCGCGCTTTCCTCGGGGTTGATGGCTGCTGCCTGTCCGGCCGGCTCTTCGATCAGACCCTCGATCGTCTCGCGAACGGAACTCTCGCCGTTCCGGCCACCAAACAATCCGCGCAACAACTGCCGTAAGCCGCCGCGGCCCGACGGCATCTCCGGGCTGGAATTCGAACTCTGGTTCGCACTTTGGGGAAGTTCAGTCATGTTCCGTCAGGCCGCCACGCTGTCCGCATAAGGGTCGGGAATGCCCAGTCCCGCGAGAACGCGCCGCTCCGTTCCTTCCATGAGTTCGGCCTCCTCGGCCTGCTCATGATCAAATCCCAGCAGATGCAGGGTCCCGTGAACCACCAGATGACAAAGGTGATCGGCCATCGGCTTGTTCTCGTCATCCGCTTCACGTGCGCAGGTCTCGAATGCCACCACGACATCCCCCAGGGGAGTTACCGGCGCCCCGGAAGGCACCCCGTCATCAAGCGCAAAGGACAACACATTGGTCGCCTTGTCCTGACCGCGCCATTCCCGATTCAGTTCCTGAATTTCCGCATCACCAGTCAGGCGCACGCCGATTTCCACCGCAGTGGTTTGGTCACAGGCCGTCAGCGCCGCGCGAACCGCCGCGCCAATCATCGCTTCCGGGTCCGGAATATCCGCGTCGTGCCAACGGGCATCGACAATCTCCATCAGAACAATTGCCTGATCATCGGTCATCAATCGGCATCCCGGGCAGAGCCATGCATGTCTTCACCGCTCGTGGCACTGCGTTGCTTGTCGCGTTTGTTGTAGGCAGTGACGATCCGCGCCACCATGGCATGACGCACAACATCGTCTTCACCGAAGCGCACAACCTCGACGCCATTGACGTTGTTCAGCACATCGAGTGCATCCCCCAGACCCGAGCGCGTGCCCGGAGGCAGATCGATCTGGGTCATATCGCCCGTGATCGCCATGCGGGAGCCTTCACCCAACCGGGTCAGAAACATCTTCATCTGCATGGCCGACGTGTTCTGGGCTTCGTCAAGAATGATGAAAGCGCGCGACAGCGTCCGGCCCCGCATGAAGGCCAGCGGCGCAACCTCGATTTCGCCGCTTTCAAGTCGGCTGGCCACCTGCTCGCCGGGCAGCATGTCATAGAGTGCGTCATAGAGCGGGCGCAGATAGGGGTCGATCTTGTCCTGTAAATCACCCGGCAGGAACCCGAGACGTTCCCCGGCCTCCACTGCCGGACGCGAGAGAATCAGCCGATCGACCTTGCCCTGAATCAGATCCGAGACCGCCATGGCCACGGCCAGATAGGTTTTGCCGGTACCGGCCGGGCCAAGACCAAAGGTCAGATCCGCACGGCCTAGAGCCTCAAGATATTTTGCCTGCACCGGAGAGCGCGGCATGATGGTGCGTTTGCGGGTACGGATGGAAATGCCTCCGCCTGTACTGTCATCGCTCGCGGCCATGCGCACAGCAGCCTGCACCTCACCGGGACCCACATCCTGTCCGGATTTGAGTTGCCGGTAGAGATCCGCGATGGCGAGATCGGCGATCTCCCGCGAAGTTTCTGGTCCCTGAATTTCGAGCTGATTGCCGCGGTAGCGCAGCGTCACATCCAGCAGTCTTTCGATCTGCAACAGGTGTTCATCGTGATGGCCGAAAAGCGCAGTCAAAAGCGCATTGTCGTCGAACTGAACCTGCACCGGGTTCCCCGGTTTCACATCTGTCGATGTCAAGCGCTCAACCTCTCCTCTGCGTGCCGGTCGGGCACCGGCCGACCATCCTCGGGCAGGACACCACCCAGACTATGCGTTTTGCACGTCTCGATGAAGACCGTTGCCATATCACCCACGGCGTATCCCGGCGCGGTGACATGCACCGCCTGATTGTAGGGGCTGCGCCCAACGAGCTGACCCTCGTGACGACCGGCCCGCTCGAACAGGACCTCGCAACTTGTGCCGCGAGACGCTTCGTTGAACGCAGTCATCTGTTCGCCCAGCAGAGCCTGCAGACGGGCCAGACGTTCATCCTTCACGTCTTCGGGTACCTGGCGGGCCATGCCCGCAGCGGGCGTGCCCGGGCGCGAACTGTATTTAAACGAATAGGCCTGAGCATATTCGACCGTGCGAATGAGATCGAGGGTCGCCTCGAAATCCGCATCGGTTTCACCCGGGAAACCAACAATGAAGTCACAGCTGAAAGCAAGATCAGGACGTGCGGCGCGCAATCTGTCGATGGTGCGCAGATAGCTCTCCGCGTCATGACCGCGATTCATGGCTTCAAGGATGCGGTCGCTGCCCGACTGCACGGGTAAATGCAGATAGGGCATCAGGGCCTCAACCTCGCCATGGGCTGCGATCAGACCGTCATCCACATCCCGGGGGTGGCTCGTCGTGTAGCGAATGCGCGCCAGACCGTCGATCCCGGCCAGTTGTCGCGCCAGAGCGCCAAGACCGATCTCGTCGCCGGCAGCATCCAGCCCGTGATAGGCGTTGACGTTCTGGCCAAGCAGGGTCAGTTCACGAACGCCACCCGCCACGAGGCTTTCCGCCTCGGCCACGATCTGCGCTACCGGACGGGAAAATTCCGCACCACGGGTATAAGGCACAACACAGAAGGTACAGAACTTGTCACAGCCTTCCTGAATGGATAGGAATGCCGACACTCCGCTCTCGGTGCGCTTGGGCGGCAGATGGTCGAACTTGCTCTCGATCGGGAAATCCGTGTCGAGCAGAACGCCGGCGTGATCGCCGGCCATGCTCGCGCGATGGGCACGAGCCACCATTTCGGGCAGGCGATGATAGGTCTGGGGTCCGAGCACGATATCGACATAGGGCGCGCGACGCAGCATCTCCTCGCCCTCGGCCTGGGCCACACATCCCGCCACCGCGATCACGGTCTGCTGGCCCTCTTCGGCGCGTGCGGCCTTGATCTTGCGCAGCCGGCCCAGTTCCGAATAGACCTTGTCGCTCGCCTTTTCACGGATATGACAGGTGTTGAGGATGACCATATCGGCGTCTTCGGGACTATCCCCCGGCGCATAGCCCAGCGGCGCCAGAATCTCTGCCATACGGGCAGAGTCGTAGACATTCATCTGGCATCCATAGGTCTTGATGAAGAGTTTCTTGGCCAAGCTGCTCAAACCATCCGCGCCGGAGGGCGCATAAAATAGCCGCGGAAAACAGACAAATCGTCCGACAACACGTTGTTATTCATGAACAAATGCACACCTAAGCCTTCGCCCCTCTGGAGTCAACTCGCCGGGAGGCCCGCTTTTCGCGCGGACTCTCAAAGCCCTTTTTCGCACGCCGCAAGCCCTTCATATCATGCATCCGCGGGCGCAGGCGCCAGCGGATCCAATCCCACCGGCCTGCCGCACCGGCTTTGGGCTGGATCCGTCCGGCCAGAGCATCGGAATGCCCGGCTTCGATCTGGGCCTGACAGTGTTCGGTGAGCTCCTTGCGGGAGCCGAACTGGTCCACGGTCACCGGTGCATGAAACGTGACCGTGACGGTCAGACGACCCAGCCCCACCAGTTCGGCTGCGTGGCTGACCAGATCCATATCGCCATACCAGGCATAAAAGGGACGCAGATGTCGGCCAATGGGGACCCCGTCCACTCGCGAATAAGTTATCGAGACAGGCTGAACCACCAGCGGCGCATCGTCGATCCGGAATTCCGCGACGGAGAGCAACGCGCTCTTGAAGCGCTGGACATGAGTGCCGTCATTGCTGGTGCCTTCGGGAAACAGGATCATGCTGTCGCCTGCCGCCAGGCGTTTTCCCAATGCGGTGGCCTGCAATTGTGAACTTCGCACCCGGCGGTCCACGAACACCGAACGCTGCAATTTCGCCAGTAGGCCAAAAAACGGCCATTCCCCGACCTCGGTCTTGGCGACAAACGAACCCGGAATAAGCGCGCCATAGATCGGGATATCAAGATAGGAAGAGTGGTTCGCCACGAACAGCGTCGGACGCGCCTTGGAACGGCGGCCAAAGACTTCCAAGCGAATTCCCAGAAGCCGGCAGCAGATCCGATGATACCAGAGCGGGATTCGTAGGGAGAGAGGAAGGCGCAACAGCAGCGCAATCGCCTGAACCGGGATCAGGGCGAGCGTGAATACGGCATAGACCGAGGCGCGCGATATCGCCGTCAATCGGGAGTGATAAACGGTGGGGTCGGTCAATGCCCCCCCTCCCCTCCATCAGCGGATCGGCCGCCGCGCGTGGCGGTGTCACGGTCATAGTGCCGATAATATTTGTCGTTCACCTGATCGGTTTTCACCACCACGCAAACATCGGTGGTGTTGAACTGATGATCGACCACCGCGCCATCTCCCACATAACCACCCAGGCGCAAATAGCCTTTGATCAACGGCGGCAGTTGCACGAGCGCACGTTTCTGATCGATCTCTTCGAGCGGGATGAAGTTCATGTCCACATAGAGATCGGGAAGCGCGGTGGGCCGCAGCGCCTCGGGTGCACGATGAAAGTGGTGCAGATAGCTGAGCGGAATCGCCAGTTCTTCCGGATCGACCCCATGCAGGCTGGCGCAACCGAACATCAGCGAGATGTCGTGGTGGAATACGAACTGGGCAATCGCCCCCCAGAGCAGTTGCATGGTGGGCCGCCCGCGATAGGCCGCGTCCACGCAGCTGCGCCCGAGCTCGAGAATTTCACCGGGATGTTCGGCGAGTGCCGAGATGTCATATTCGCCCGAGGTGTAGAACCGGCCATGCGCACGAGCTGACGAGCCCCGCAGCAACCGATAGGTGGCGACGATGGAATCCGCACCGGATCCGCGGTCGGTATCAAAGACAAGCAAATGTTCGCACATCACATCGAAAGGATCGATATCGCGGCGCACCTTGGCCATCATCGCATCGGGAATGGCTTTCATCTCGTCATAGAACACCCGATAGCGAAGGGCCTGCGCCGCATCGATATCCGCCGCGTCGCGTGCCAGACGCGCGCCCAGTGAACCTGAGCCCAAAGCCGCCAGCGCATCATCAAGAGTTCGGGCGTGGTCCTGCGCGTCGTCGCCTTCAGCCGTAGTGCTCATTCGACCTGCCATCACACGCAATCAGGACGTCTTTATTCTGAGCGATCATCATCAGACGATCCAAGCGGTTTGCCGAAAAGCTCCAGGCGATGATCGATCAGTTCGTATCCCAGTTCGTTCGCAATCCGTTCCTTCATGGCCTCGATTTCCTTGTTGAAGAATTCGATAACCTTGCCGGATTTGACGTCAATCAGATGATCGTGGTGATCGTCCTGAACCTCTTCATAGCGTGCACGACCATCGCCGAAATCATGCTTTTCGAGAATATTAGCCTCTTCAAAAAGGCGCACCGTCCGATAGACGGTCGCGATCGAAATGCGCGGGTCAAGCCGGGTCGCCCGGCGATAGACCTGATCGACATCGGGGTGATCTTCAGCCTCTGACAACACACGCGCAATTGTGCGGCGCTGGCCAGTCAGCTTCAGGCCCTGGTCAACACACAATTGTTCAATGCGCGATGGCACGTCCGTACTCAATCCCGTCTCCCCATGGCAGACCTCGGGTCTGCCCATTCAATTCCAAGACACAATATAGGACCATTCGCCGATTGGGGCGACCATCGGTCCACTCCTGCGCTCCGACAGCAGCCAATCCTACTTATTGCCGCGTTTCCCGAGGCCGATCTTCTTGGCCAGCTGACTGCGTTTCTTGGCGTAGTTCGGAGCCACCATCGGATAGTCGGACGGCAGTCCCCAACGCTCCCGATACTGTTCGGGGGTCAAATCATAGGCGGCCTTCAGATGCCGCTTGAGCATCTTCAGTTTCTTCCCGTCCTCAAGACACACAATGTAATCTGCTGTCACCGATTTCTTGATCGACACGGCCGGGGACGGGCGGGACTGACTGCTTGATGCGCTGGCGGTATCACTGAGACTTGCATGCACTTGCGCAATAAGCTGCGGGAGATCGGCGGCAGGAAGTTTGTTGTTCGAAACATGCGCGGCAACAATTTCAGCCATCAATTTAAGCAAATCTGATGAACTCGTCTGTTCAGTCATGATTTATTCCTCATATTGGCAAAGCAAAAAATAACTATTGACCGTCTAATTAGGGATATTTTCTGCTTTGTCCAGAAGAATTCGCAGAAAAGGCTAAGGGAGGATATCCGTGCTTTCCCGGGCCATGATCAGGGCATCTGTCCGGGCTGCGCCATGCCCATAATAGTTGGGCCGGCGGCCAACCTGTTGAAACTGCAATCCGGTATAGAGCGCGATTGCCGCGGTGTTGTCGGTGGCAACCTCCAGCACCACCCGGCGCGCGGTTGTTTCCTGCCCCAGATAGTGAGTCAGCAGTTTCTGCGCCAACCCGGCACGTCGGGATTCCGGTGCCACACAGATGGTGAGAATTTCGGCCTCATCCGCCGTATCGCGCCCGATCAAAAAGCCCGCCGGTTGACCATTGTTCAGAATGGCGGCGATACCGCACGCGCCAGGCATGCGAAGGATGGTGCGTAGGGCGGTCTCCGACCACGGCGTTTCGGGCAGCGGGTCAAAGCATGCCTTATGGAGAACCGCGAGAGGTGCCGCCATCTCCAGCCCCACCCCCTCAATCCGAACCCCCGTCATCCGCGCAATCGCTGCCGGTCCGCCGCCGGCGTAGATACATCAGGCGGTCGAAGATACAGGGGTTGCGGCGGAACCGTGGAGGCCTGAGCGTGTCGCAGCGCACCCAATTCAGCCAACACCCCCGCATCGGCGTGTTGCTGCGGCATCCACACCTGGATTTCTTCCGTTGCAACAAGGCCCTCCCGGCACCGGTCGACCGCATCGCCGGCCACCACCAAAGAGGGCACCGAAGCCACCAGACGGGCTTCGAGATCGGGCAATGACAAGACCTCGGGTTCTCCGGTCGGCACTCCCTGCGCATCGTAGATCTGGAGGTAGACATCGGACCGGCGGGTTTCGAGTATCACGGCCAGAGGCCCGTCCGGACAGGTTCGGCGTGCCAGATGGTGTTGAATATCGAAATTCGAAACCCCCAGAATCGGCAATCCTGTTGCCAGCGCCAGACCTCGCGCGGCTGCAAGGGCGATCCGCAGCCCGGTATAGCCCCCCGGACCGGTTCCCACGCAGATCAGATCAACCTCTCCGTAACCATGGTCGGCCACCACCGCTTCGACCATCGGCATCAGAACCTCGGCATGCCCGCGGGTCATCGCATCCCAACGGATGGCCACCACTGCGCCCTCATGCCAGAGCGCCGCCGAGCACGCGCCGCCAGCGGCATCGAGCGCAAGGACTGTTGGGTGAGGTTCAGATGTCATGGCTGTTAGTTTCGTTCAGGCGCGTTTCAGCGAATCACCCAGAGGCTCTAGCATCGCACAAATCAAACAGCAAAGCTGTGCCCGAGGAACGCTGCATATGACTTATCTCGAGATCGAGGCTGGCACCCATAACATCGAGATCGCGCTCGCCTATGGAACCCCGGACAATTTTACCGGCGAACCGGTGTACAAAAACTCCCACTGCTTCCTGCACACCGCCGCGGCGGAGAAATTGGCTCATGCCGCCGAACTTGCGGACCGGCTGCGCTATCACTTTTTGATCTTCGACGCCCTGCGACCGAGCGAAGCCCAATGGGTGCTGTGGAATCACACACCCGATCCCGATTTTCTAGCCGATCCGCGCTCCGGATCCCCCCACAGCCGCGGCGTAGCGGTGGATCTGACTCTCGTCGACTCGACCGGAGAGCCCCTCGATATGGGAACTGCCTTTGATGCCTTCACACCCCGCTCGTTTCACGGCGCGGCGGATATCCCCATTGAGGCCCAGCGCAACCGGCTGCTGCTGCTGGGAATCATGTCGACAGCCGGTTGGGACTTCTATTCGAAGGAATGGTGGCACTACCAATTGTTCGAGCCCCGGTCATACCCTCTGGTGGCCGATCAGGATTTGTCGAAGCCGATGATGACCTAATTGGTGATTCACCAGCCTTGCGGCGCAATTCCCGGTAAAGGTAACGTTCCTGCAACACTCAACCTGACCGGATCTCATGATTTGTTGCAGAATCCGGGTTGGTGACACAGACAAGGGTACAAATTGGTATGGCCCGCCGGATCGCAAGAGTTTTGAAAGCCGCCGCACTTGTTATGCTGGCCCTGACTACCTGGCTCGGCAGCCCGGGCGGGGTACAAGCGGCAGATTCTGCGGTGGTTCTGATTTATCACCGCTTCGGTGAGACCCGTTTCCCGTCCACGAATATCCGCCTGGAACAGTTCGAGGCCCACATCAAGGAACTCACTTCGGGGCCCTACACAGTATTACCTGTTCCCGAAATCGTGGCCGCCATCCGCGAGAAACGGCCTTTGCCCGACCGGACGATCGGCCTCACCATTGATGATGGGTATCTGTCGGTCTATGCCGAAGCCTTTCCCCGGCTGCGTGATGCAGGTCTGCCATTCACGGTTTTTGTGTCCACCGACCCGGTCGATCGGAAATTTTCAGGCTTCATGACCTGGGACCAGATTCGTGAAATGCGCGACAACGGGGTCACCATCGGTGCTCACACATCCACCCATCTGCACATGCCAGCCAATTTGCTGTCGCGAAACCGTGCGGACCTGGCCAATTCCAACGCGCGCCTGAAGGAAGAACTGGGCGAAGTGCCGCCGCTGTTTGCCTATCCCTTCGGAGAGGCCAGCACCGAAATTCAGAATCTGGTCCGCAATGCGGGTCATATCGCCGCCTTTGGCCAGCATTCCGGGCCGCTCGACGCGTCGAGTGACCCGTTTTTACATGCCACGTTTCGCGTTGAATGAAGCCTTCGGGGATATGGACCGGTTCCGACTGGTCGCCAATGCGCTGCCGATCCCGCATACGGATGTGAGCTCCAAAGAATCCGACGCTGACCACAGAACCCGCCGCTGTTTGGGTTTACCCGGACGGACCCCGAGCTTCGACTGAACGGGCTGGCCTGCTACGCGGCCGATCAGGGGAAGGTCAAAATCGAACAGCTGGGCCCGCGCATTGAAGTGCGGATGAGCGGGCCATTTTCAGCCGGCCGCGCGCGCATCAACTGCACCGCGCTTGGGCCCGGACAACCGGTGGCGCTGGCTGGGCACGTTGTACTACGTGCCCAAATCCTGACGGGGATGACTGCCCTAGCGCGCCGCCAGAAACGTTTCGTCGCGGAACCGGCTGCGAGGACAACTGGGCGTTCTCGAACTGGTCGAGACGGTTGCTGGCACGATCAATCCCGTCAGACGCCTCGACATAGGCCTCCCGGCGTTCGGAATAGCTGATGAGCGTGGCTGCGAGACGACGGGCGTCGAGCGTCGGTTTCGCGGGCGCGCATGCGGGCCCGCTCAGCCCCGGTAATCTTCATAGGCGTAGTGCCGATTGAGGTTCACCACGTAGCTGCGAACACTGTCGAGCAGCGAATCGAACGCGCGCACTTCGAACTTCTCGCCCTCGCCGCGCTCCTCGGGAACGAAGCCGGCACCACGGACTCCAGACACGCTGGCCGAAGAGCGCATTGCCCAGACGGGCGAACCGTGAGCGGCCCCAGCCGCTTTCCTCGATCGACTGGGCCAAGGCCAGGGTCGGCGAGACGGTGTCGACGCGGCGCAGCAAGGTCGTGAAATCGTTCGGGGAGGCGCGATACTTCTCGGCCAGATTGTCGAGCCAGAGCTGCGCGGCTTCACGTGATTTCCCGCCCGGAGGAGACCTGCTCCTCCAAGCTCGATCAGCTGCACGGCGCTCGGCGCGGACCTCTTCATTGGCCTTGAGGATCAGCGGCAGGACCGTGCGAATGAAAATCTTCTTGCGCTGCTCGACCACCATCTGCGCGTCGAAGTCATCGGGCAGATTCTCGACAAACAGGCGCGGGACGCAGTGCGCCGCCCCGGCGCACCGGACTTCAGGTCGAAATTGACGGCATCCATCGCGGGCCCGAGATCGAATGCGGACGCGACCTCGATCACCGAATCATCGATCTCGGCGCTGCTGCGCGATGTCGGCGTCGAATCGAAACCTGTGGCAGCGCGACCCAGTCGCGGTCCGCCCGATCCTGTGGATCTGGCGATCAACCGGATAGGCGATCGCAGCCCCGTAAAGAGCGGCGACACTCAAGCGCCATCAACGCAAGCGCTGCGCGTTTATATTCACGGATCAGAAAAATGTAGCCCCACATTTCGACATGCTCCCCCGTTGTGCTAAGGGCCAGAGGCGCGTCGATTTCAAATTGTGTTTCTACCGTTTGGTCCGCGACCGATCCGGGTCATGACCACTTCATACCCTGTTGTGAGGAAGCCGATTCTCAGGCGACAGCCTGAACTTCGTCGACTTCCGGAATGTAATGACGCAACAAATTCTCAATCCCCATCTTCAACGTCGCCGTCGAGCTAGGGCAGCCGGCGCAAGCGCCCTGCATGGTGAGGAAGACCACGCCGTCTTCAAATCCATGAAAAACGATATCGCCGCCATCCATGGCCACCGCCGGTCGCACCCGGGTGTCCAGCAATTCGACAATCTGGGAAACAACCTCGTTGTTCTCACCGTCACCCGCCGCATGGGCCGGACCTGCAGCCTTGCGCATGACCGGGTCACCGGAGGTGAAGTGTTCCATGATCGCACCCAGAACCGCTGGCTTGAGAACCTGCCAGTCGGCATCCGGTACCTTCGTCACAGTGACAAAATCCGAGCCCAGAAACACCGCCGCAACTTCGGGCACACCAAACAGACGCTGCGCCAAAGGTGAGTCTTCCGCGGTGTCACGATTGGGGAAGTCAGCGGTGCCAGCTTCCATCACATCGCGTCCGGGCAGAAACTTCAATGTCACCGGATTGGGTGTTTCTTCGGTCTGTATGAACAACCCGAACCTCGTTTCTTTTCATTGCCTGTGTTGCAACAGATGCCACTCGACATTCTGCTGTGCGCGCCCAGTTAACCTTTCGGCCCTTGATTCGTTAACGAATTCCTTGGTCCGGTGTCGCTGATATTCGCGAATTTGGGCGAAATTCGGGATAAATCAAGCGCTAAATCAAGGCGTCTTGGTTGACGAGACTGGCATAATGGTTAACGTGAATCGCCGAAATTGGCGGACAGAGTCCAAAAATCATATGTTTTGCGGCAGATAGTGGTGCGACCGAACCGCAGACAGAGAACTGGAAGCCTTGTGGATAACGAAACACTCCTTCCCTCTGATCACAAATCGGATGACCCCGCGACCCACATTCCCCAACCGCGCTATGACTGTCCTGTCTTCTACTGGACAGAAAATTTCGGGCGCTACACAGATTCCATCTCCCGTCTGATCAGTGAAGTCGGCCTCCGATTCCGGGACTGCGGGCTGCCCCTGACACGATTGAGTGTGGTTGTGCGCACACTTCACCCGCAAATCGCTGTCACCGGATATGCCTGGAATGGCGAAACCGACGAAATGAGTGAATTCACCGACGACCACCAATCCCAGTCACGGGCATCCTACCAGCGCAGCCCGGTCCGGCAGATCTTCGAAGGCTCCCCAGGAATTCGCCGCAAGCTTCTCGACCCGGACTGCCCGCGCGATTTTCCGATCCTCGAAGATCTGGATGCCGAGGGGGTCACCGATTACCTGATCCTGCCAGTGCCCTTCTCCGACGGACGCTCCTATTCGTGCTCATGGGCCACCAAAGCATCGGATGGATTCACCGACGAACACCTCGCTCGGATCCGTCAGCTCATGCCGGCATTTTCTCTCGTCCTCGAAATCCTCGCCACTCGCACCATCGCCCGCAATCTGATGGACACCTATCTCGGCCACAGCGCCGGCGCGCGCGTCCTGGACGGCGAAATCTATCGTGGCGTCAACGAAACCATCAACGCGGTGATCTGGGTTTCCGATCTGCGTGGCTTCACCAGACTGTCAGACGAATTCGCGCCGCCCGTTGTGCTGGGCATCCTGAACGACCATTTCGAACGGATTGTCAGCGCGGTCACATCCCACCGCGGCGAAGTCCTGAAATTCATGGGCGATTCGGTTCTGGCGATCTTCCCGATTACCTCCTTCGAGAATCCGGAAGATGCCGTCGACGCCGCCCTGGCCAGCGCACGCCTGGCCCGCAACAAGATTGCAGACGGAAACCAAGAGCGGCTCGCCAAGGGATTGCGTGCCATCGACTACGGCATCGCGCTCCATCTGGGGGAAGTTGTCTACGGCAATATCGGCGGGCAGGAGCGGCTCGACTTCACGGTGATCGGCCCGGCTGTGAACCAGACATCACGGATCGAAGCGCTGTGCAAAACTCTGTCGCGCAACCTGCTGGTCTCCAGCGCCATTGCCGAAACCAGCGGTAAAGAACTTGAATCCGTTGGCCTTCAGGTGCTGCGCGGCATGCGCGAGCCTCAGGAGATATTCGCCGTCCCCCACGATCAGTAAGCGACGTCCGGCGTGGCCCTGATTTCTATTTCAGAAAACCGACAATCTCGTGAACCTCGCGGATCACCGGCTCGGCAAGCGCCGCAGCGCGTTCACCACCATCGGCCAGGATGCCATCCACATGACCGGGATCGGCCATCAGACGCTGCATTTCGGCACCGATGGGGCCAAGCTTGTCGACCGAAAGATCCACAAGCTCACCCTTGAAGGCACTGAACTGCTGGCCGGCAAACTGCTCCAACGTGGCCGGCATGGTCTGCCCCGAAAGCGCGGCATAGATCGACAACAGGTTGAACGCCTCGGGGCGTTCGGCGACAGCCTCACGGCTGACATGCTGACCATCCTCACCCAGCGCTTCGAGACCGGGCAATTCGCCCGGATCAGTCTTCGCCTTGCGAATCTTGTTCGCAATATCATCCGCGCCATCAGTCAGATTGATGCGTGAATATTCCGAAGGATCGGATTTCGACATTTTCTTCGTGCCATCCCGCAGGCTCATCACCCGGGTCGCCTCGCCGAAGATCAGCGGCTCCACAACCGGAAAGCACTCGGTATCGAAATCGTTGTTGAACTTGATCGCAATGTCGCGGGTCAGTTCAAGATGCTGTTTCTGGTCCTCGCCCACAGGCACATGGGTGGCCTTATAGGCCAGAATGTCCGCCGCCATAAGATTGGGATAAACATACAGGCCGACACTCGCATTCTCACGATGCTTGCCCGCTTTCTCCTTGAACTGGGTCATCCGCGAGAGCCACCCGACCCGCGCCACGCAGTTGAAGACCCACGCCAGCTCTGCATGAGCGGAAACCCGGCTCTGGTTGAAAATGATCGATGTCTTCGGATCGATCCCCGATGCCAGAAATGCCGATGCCACCTCACGAGTGTGGGGGCCCAGGCGGGCAGGGTCCTGCCAGACAGTGATCGCGTGCATATCGACCACGCAATAGATGCATTCATGCTCGTCCTGCAGTCCGACAAAATTGCGGATCGCGCCGAGATAATTGCCCAGGTGAAGATCACCAGTGGGCTGAACGCCCGAAAAAATGCGGCTCATGGCAGAGAGACTCCTTGGGGTGTGGACGCCCACGGGTGTGATGATTGGCGTGACAACATAAAGGTCCGAAACTGGCGCGGGTTATGGCGCTGCCCGCCCGAGAGGTCAAGACTCGCCCGGGCTTTCCCCGCGTCGAAACATGGCACGCATCTCTTTCAATGATGTCGCCCGCAACAGCTGTGCGAAGACCGCATAGGCCGCTACGCCGCCGGCGACCAGCACGATCAGGGCCGCGACCCCGGCCAGATCACTGCGTTGCAACCACGTCTCCAGCCCGCGCGCACCGAGCCACAGACCGGCCGCCATCAGGCCAGCCGCCAGAACAACGCGAGCCAGACGCTGCAGCAATCGCCAATCCGGGTCGAGCAAACCGCGCCGGTACAACAGAACGCCCAGCATGCCCGCGTTGAACCAGGCCGAAATCGCCGTCGCCAGCGCAATGCCGACATGGGCGAGCAGCGGCATCAACGCAAGCGCCACCGCAACATTCAAAATCAACGCCACCGCCGCGATCTTCACCGGAGTCTTTGTGTCTTCCCGGGCAAAGAATCCCGGTGCCAGCGCCTTGATCAGCACATAGGCCGGCAGGCCCAGCGCAAAGGCCGCCAGTGCCTGCGATGTCGCCGCAGCATCGAGCGCGTCAAAGGCCCCCCGCTGAAACAGGACCGTGATCACGGGGCCCGCGATCACCAGCAGCGCGGCAGCCGCCGGGACCGTCAACAGCATGGCAAATTCGATGGCCCGGTTCTGGCTGTCCTGCGCCGCCGCCGTATCCCCCGCCCGCAGTTGGCGTGCGAGCAGCGGCAGCAACGCCACACCGACAGCCGCACCCACGACTCCAAGCGGCAACTGGTTCACGCGGTCTGCAAAATACAGAAACGACACCGAGCCTTCGGGCAGCTCGGATGCCAGACGGACCCCGATCAGCACATTGATCTGATAGACACCGGCCCCCAGAATGCCCGGCCCCATCAGGGCAAACAGGCGCCGCACCCGCGGTCCCATCACGAAACGTGGCACACGCGGCAACAGGCCGGCGCGGCCACAAGCAATGGCGAGCCAGATGAACTGGCCGATGCCCGCGATCAGAACCGCCCAGCTCAAGGCGAGGCCCGGATCGGGTACCCAGCCCAGCGCGACCGCAATCAGGGCCGAAATCAGAACAATGTTCAGCAGGATCGGCGCGGCGGCGGCGGCGACAAAACGGTCGAGCGTGTTCAGGATGCCCGACAGCATCGCTGCCAGCGACACGAACAGCAGATAGGGAAAGGTCAGTCGCGCAAAATCCACCGCAAGGGCAAACTTCTCCGGATCATCGGCAAAGCCTCCGGCTACCAGCGTCATCACCTCGGCCATGTAAATTTCCACGACAAAGGTCAGCGCCAGAAGCAACACCAGCATGACTCCGAAAACCCGCTCGGCAAACTCCCGTGCCGCGGCCCGGCCATGGGTGGTCAGTTCGCCCGCGAATAACGGCACAAAGGCCGCATTGAAGGCACCTTCGGCAAAGAGACGCCGGAAAATATTGGGAAACTGGAGGGCGACAAAAAAAGCGTCGCTGACCTGTCCCGCACCGAGAAACCCGGCGATGAACATGTCGCGCACGAAGCCCAACACGCGACTGCCCATGGTCCAGCCGCCGACCGTAGCAATGGAACGCACGAGCGACATGAAGCGCTCTTAGCCGGAAATCAGGGCGAAGGAAAGGCGCAGCACACTCAAACAGACATTCGGGATTCGTCGACTTCAACCCGAGAGTCGAGGATCACCGTGGCAGGCATCGGGACCACCGGCTCAAACCGGGAGCGATCCTCGGTGGGGACAGCCTCTCCGTCATAAATACAGAACAACGCAAAGACCAGAAACAGGGCGAGGACCCCGGCAATGAACAGGAACACGCTGCGGGAACCAAACCAATCCATGGTAAGCGCCCCCAGCAGGGGACCGATTGCCGCACCAACACCCAGCAACAGCAAAAGTGTCGCAATCGCCTGAATCCGGTCGCCACTATCGACCCGGTCATTGGTATGCGCGGCGCAGAGCGGGTAGAGCAGACATCATGAGATCGGACCGGCCGCTTCCTGCCGAACTACGCAGCCGCGTTACGGGCGGGCGCCGGTTCGTCTTCGTGGATCGCTGCCAGCAATGTTTCACGAATAGTCGCCAGCCGCCCCTCATGGGTAATCTTCATGCCAAAACCATCCTTGACGTAGAACACATCCACCGCGCGCTCCCCGAAGGTGGAAATCTTCGCCGAGGAAATCTGCAGGGACAGACTGAACAACGCGCCGGTCACCAGATACAGAAACCCCGGTCGGTCACGGCCATTGATCTCGATCACCGTATGGGTCGCGCTGGCCTGATTGTCGATAATCACCCGCGGCGGCACCTTGAAGACCTTGATGCGGTCCGGCACGAAACTGCGTTGGGCCTGAGGTTCAGACCGCTTCATCTGGCCGGCCAGGGCGCGCTCGATCTGCACAGTCAGTTTGGCTAGTGTTCCCGACGCCGACAACGCCGTGTCGTCATTGTCCTGAAGCCAGAAGGTCTCGATCGCCATACCCTGGGGCGTTGTGAAGGCCTTGGCGTCGACAATATTTGCGTCCACCGCCGCAATGGCACCAGCCACCCGCGAAAACACACCGGGATGGTCCTGCGTGTAGATGGTCAGCTCGGTCACATCGATATCCATACGCACCCGTGTGCGGATCGAAAGCGGCAGATTGTCCTGCTCGGCTTCGCGCATCATGCGGGCGTGATGGGCAAGCGTGTCCGTATCGAAGGTCAGCCAGTATCCCGTATAGCCCCGCTCCATATGCGCATCGAAATCCTCGTCAGACCAGTCTGTGAGCGCGGCCCGCAAACCCTCTTTCGCGGCTTCCACCCGGTCTGCACGGGCATTGGTCAATTGCCCGCCCGACATCACATCTCCGGCCGCGTGATATAGCTCGCGCAGCAATTGCGCCTTCCAGTTGTTCCAGACATTCGGCCCGGTCGCCCGCATATCAACAACGGTCAGACACAACAGCAGGCGCAGCCGCTCGGGTGATTGCACCGTTTCGACAAAATCCCGGATCGTCTTGGGATCGTTGAGATCGCGCTTCTGGGCAACATCACTCATCAAGAGATGTTCGGCGACCAGCCATTCCACAGATTCCGATTCTTCCGCATCAAGGCCCAGACGCGGGCAAACCCGTTTGGCCACCCGCGCGCCAAGCACCGAATGATCCCCCCCACGCCCCTTGGCAATGTCGTGGAACAGCACGCTCATATAAAGCGCGCGCCGGGAGGAGATCTTGTGGATCACCTCGCTGGCCACCGGGTGTTCCGTTTTGCACTCACCACGTTCGATCTTTGCCAGCAGGCCGATGGCCTGAATGGTGTGCTCGTCAACCGTATAGACGTGATACATGTCGTGCTGGGTCTGCCCCACCACGCGCCCAAAATCTCTCAGAAACTTGCCGAAGATACCCGCCTCGTTCATCCGGGTCAGAACGACTTCAGGTGAGTCGATCGAACTCGCCATCTCGACGAACATGCGGTTCGCCTCCGCATTCTCCCGCAAGGCCTTGTCGATGCGTTTCAAATTCTGGGTGACCAGCCGAAGCGCATGAGGATGAATATCCAGGCCCTCGTTATGGGCGACATAGAAAAGCCGTATCAACGCGACCGGGTCTTCGGCAAACTGGTTTTCATCGGCAACGGTCAGACGATCGCGATCAATCTGGAAACCCATCAGATCACGCGCCCGGCGCAGGCGCGGCAGCCGGATGATCGGCTTGCTCATATTCTCGGCTTCGATCGCAGCGCAGAATATCCGGGTCAGGTCACCGACATCCTTGGCGACGATGTAATAGTGCTTCATGAAACGCTCAACGCCCGAAGCCCCGGCCCTCTCGGCATAGCCCATGCGTTCGGAGATCAGCGTCTGCACATCGAAGGTCAGGCGCTCCTCACCCCGACCGGAGATGTAGTGGAGGTGAAACCGCACGCTCCAGAGGAAGTTCTGATCCTTGGAGAAGTTGCGCGCCTCCGCCCTGGTGAGAACATCCCGGTCAACAAGGTCGGCCACGCTGTCGACCTCATAGGCGAACTTGGCGATCCAGTAGAGGGTCTGCAAATCGCGCAACCCGCCCTTGCCGTCCTTGATATTGGGTTCCACGTAGTAGCGACTGTCGCCCATCTTCTCGTGACGGGCATCCCGCTCGGCAAGCTTGCCGGTCACGAAATCCATCGCCGCGCCCGAGATCACCTGCTCGCTGAAGGTCTTGCGCAATTCGAGAAACAGCGCCTGCTCGCCCCAGAGAAACCGCGCTTCCAGCAAGGCTGTGCGAATGGTCAGATCCCGCTTGGCCAGCCGTACGCAGTCCTCGATGGATCGCGTCGAGTGCCCCACTTTCAGTCCCATATCCCAGAGCATGTAGAGCATGTATTCGACGAGCTGCTCGCCGCGCGCAGTCTGTTTCCAGGGGAAGAGAAAGAGCAGATCGATATCCGAATAGGGTGCGAGTTCTCCGCGCCCATAGCCGCCCACCGCAACGACCGCCAGCCGATCCCCGGCCGTCGGGTTGGCGGATGGATAGGCCCGCGCCGCCGCATCGTGAACAATCCGGATGACCTGATCGAACAGGAATGCAAGCTCACCCTTCGCCTTGTTCCCGTCGATCTCATTGGCTTCGAACCGGGTCTGGACGGAGGTCCGTCCGTGCTCGATCGCCAGCTTCAGATGTTCCAGCACAATCTTCCGGCGCGTCGCATCGGTGTCGGCATCCACACTCGCCGCCTCGATCTCACTCTCGAGACGGGCGCGGTCGATCAGATCACGATTGCGTTTTGGACTGGCCATGGTGAAGCGATTTTACAGTCTTGCGCCCCGAAAGGACATGACAACCCAATCACTGCGCCGGTTTGTCGCCCACCTGTGACGTTTCTGCCGCATTAGCGGCCGCATCGCTGCTCCGCCGGGCCTCCAGCGCCTCGCGCAACCGCGTCCGGCGGGTCCAGGCAAAGCCATAGGCGACGAGCCCGATCAACGCACCGATCAGCACCGGCCAGGTCAGCCCCACCGCATCGCCGATCCGGCCGATGACCAGCGCGCCAAGAGCCGGACCTGCACGAAAGATCATCCCGAAAAGACCCAGCACCCGGCCCGCGCATCTCATCAGGGACGGCAAACTGCACCACCTGCTGGGTCGCGATGCCGCCCGCCGTCATGGAGAAGCCGAGAACCGCCAGGCACAAGCAGCGCGAAGGGGAACCACGCAACCGCGATCAGCAGCAAGCGCCGAGACCCCGCCGGCAAAGCCCTGCAAACAGAGCGATGTCGGTGATGTTGCCCGCATTCCCCCGCTGCAGCATCCAGATGGCCCCCGAACATCGCGCCGATCCCGACGGAAGACGCCATCATCGAGTAACCAGTCACCTCCTTGAGGAAGACGGCCGCCAGCCAGGGCGGGCATCAGCTCGGTAAGTGGGACGGATCATCAGCCCCACGATCAGCAGACAGCAGCAGCATCGGCCCGATGCCCGGATGGGCGGCTCCGTAACGAACGCCTGCCAGGGCGTCGTCGAGAAACGAGCCCCGGGGGCCCTTGCGTTCGGGCTGCGGCGTGGCGCCTCGATCTGCGCCAGCGCCACGACCATCATCGCGGCAGCGAAATATGTTGAACGCAAAGGCCAGCTCCGGCGCCGCCGAGCTTGAGCAGACCCCCGGCGACAGCCGGCCCGATGAACTGGGCGGCATTGAAGGTGGAGGAGTTGAGGGCAATCGCCGTCGGCAACTCCGAACGCGGCACCAGATTGGGCATCAGGGCCAGCCGGACCGGCTGCCAGAACGAGAACGTCACGCCGCGCGCGAGGGCAAAGACCAGCAACAGCCAGATGTCGATCAGACCCGCATAGAAGTCAGCGCGGTCAGGCCGATGCTGAGCACGCAGAGAATGGCCTGGGTGACGAGGCTGATCTGCTTGCGGTCCAGCCGGTCCGCCATCACGCCGCCAATCGGCCCGAAGAGCAGCACCGGCAATGCGCATCCGCGGCCACCAGCGCCCCCACCCAGAATGCCGAGCCGGTCAGCTCCCAGGCCAGCCAGCCGATGGCGATCCGCACCACCCAGACACCCACCACATTGGGAATATGCCCGATCAGGTAAATCCGGAAGCTGCGGTGGCGCATGATGTCGCCGACGGCGCCAAACCCCGCCATCGCCAGCAGGCGGCCCATGGCCTCACGCATCAAGGGTCAGCCTTCAGGCGGTAAAGCACCTCAAGGGCTTCGCGCGGGCTCAGACGCATCCGGATCGGTTGCCGCGAGAAGTTCGCGCAGGGGATCGGCCGAAGCCGCAACCGCAGAGTCGGGTTCGTGCAGAGCGGCAGCCTGAAACAACGGCAAGTCATCGGCCAGACGTGCCAACGCGCCGGCCTGATCGCCGGCTTCCAGCAACCGCAACACAGCGTCGGCGCGATCCACCACTTGCGGCGGCAAACCGGCCAGCTTGCCCACATGGATGCCATAGGAACGGTCCGCCGTCCCGGCACCCACTTCGTGCAGGAAGACAATATCGTCGCGCCACTCCTTCACCCGCATGGTGTGGCAGGACAAGTGGTCCAGCCGGGTGGCGAGCTTGGTGAGTTCGTGAAAATGGGTTGCGAAGAGGGTTCGACAACCATTCACCTCGTGCAGGTGCTCCACCGTCGCCCAGGCGATCGACAGGCCATCAAACGTCGCCGTGCCGCGCCCGATTTCATCCAGAATGACCAGCGCACGGGGTCCGGCCTGATTGAGGATTGCGGCCGCCTCGACCATTTCCACCATGAAGGTCGAACGGCCACGGGCCAGATCATCCGCCGCGCCCACCCGGCTGAACAGCCGGTCCACGACCCCGATCGTGGCAGCCCCAGCCGGCACAAAAGAACCGATCTGAGCGAGGATCGCGATCAGGGCGTTCTGGCGCAGAAAGGTCGACTTGCCAGCCATATTCGGGCCTGTCACGAGCCAGAGGCGCCCCGCGCCCTCCTGCTCTCCCGACAGATCGCAGTCATTGGCGACAAAGGCAGACGGCCCATCATCGAGCACCGCCTCGACCACCGGGTGCCGCCCGCCGGTGATCTGGAATACCGGGGTCTCGGTCAGGCGCGGGCGGGTATAGCGGGACCTGGTGGCGAGCTCCGCCAGACCTGCTGCCACATCGAGTTCAGCCAGTGCACGCGCTGTCACGGCAATCCCGTCAGCCGCATCCAGCATCTGACGCACGAGAACATCAAAGAGTTCCAGTTCGATCGCCAGCGCGCGTTCACCGGCGCGCGAAATCCTGTCATCCAGTTCGGACAATTCGACCGTCGTGAAACGCACCGCACTGGCCATCGTCTGTCGATGGATCAGACCATATTGCTCGGTGGTGGATTCCTTGCCGCCCTCCATGAGGCGTTCGGCATGGGCGGAACTCATTTCGACAAAATAGCCGAGCACATTGTTGTGCTTCACCTTCAGACCGTTAACACCCGTGGCGTCCACATATTGTGCCTGCAACCCCGCAATCAGCTGACGGCTTTCATCCCGCAGGCTCTTCTGTTCATCGAGATCGGGCGAATAGCCGCTGGCGATGAACCCGCCATCCCGGGTGAACAACGGCAGTTCGGGCGTGAGCGCGCGGTTCAGCTCCACCACCAGAGTATGATGGTCACCCAAACGATCTCTTGCGTCCGCCAGTGCATCCGGCAGGGTGACGACATCCGCCAGCAAATCCCGCAAACCATGCGCGGCCTCCAGCCCGGCCCGGACTGCCGCCAGATCGCGCGGGCCACCGCGCCCCAGCGCCAGCCGCGACAGGGCGCGCTCCACATCCGGCACCACGCGCAGAAGCTCGCGTATGTCGTCCCGTCGGGCCGCATCCTCCACCAGATATCCGACGCCATCGAGCCGGCCTTCAATGGCGGCGACATCGGTGAGCGGTGCGGCCAAACGTTCAGCCAGAAGTCGGGCACCGGCCCCGGTGATTGTCCGATCGATGATCGAAAGCAGGGAGCCCTTGCGCTCACCCGACAGGGTGATGGACAGCTCGAGATTCCGGCGTGTGGCCGCATCGATTTCCATGACCGCACCATTCGCACCAGGTGCAGGCAATCGCGTGGGTCGCGCCAGACGCGGCATCCGGTCAATCTGTGTCAGCACCAGATAATCGAGCAAGGCCCCCGCCGCTGCGATCTCGGCACGTCCCGGCTCGCCAAAGGCATCCAAGGTGCTGACGCCATAGGTCTCGGTCAGCCGACTTTCCGCATTGAGTGAATCGAACCGACTGCCCGGCAACGGTGTCAGAACATCTTCGAGTTCATCAACAAGACCTGCCATGTCATCGCGCACCAGGAAGCCGTCAGGCAAGAGCAACTCACCGGGCGCGATTCGTGCCAGTGCGGCTGCCAGCAAAACCGGCCCGCCATTCTTCGGCAAGGGCTGCATCCAGACTTCACCGGTCGACATATCCAGCCAGGCCAGACCCAGCTCACCGCGCACTTCAGCGCAGGAAGCGAGATAATTGTGGCGCCGGGAATCGAGCAGGGTTTCCTCGCTCAGGGTGCCAGGCGTGATCACCCGCACAACCGCGCGACGCACGATGGATTTCGACCCGCGCTTGCGGGCTTCGGCCGGGCTTTCCATTTGCTCGCAGACAGCAACCCGGTGACCGGCCCGGATCAGGCGGGGCAGATACTGCTCGGCGGCATGAACCGGCACGCCCGCCATGGGGATCGGCACCCCGTCATGTTCCCCGCGCTTGGTCAGCGCGATGTCCAGCGCCGCCGCCGCAGCCACGGCATCGTCGAAGAACAGCTCGTAAAAATCTCCCATCCGAAAGAACAACAGGCAGTCGGGGTACTCGGCCTTGGCTTCATGCCATTGGGCAAACATGGGCGAGGCCGCCACAGCAGGCGGTTCGTTTGGAGAGGAAGGTGAGCGAGATACAGGCATGGCGAAAGACCATCATATACGCCCGCAGCGAGGCCATCGAAACCCTTGGAATGGGTTATCCGGCTTCCGACCCCGCCGAGCTTGCTTGACGCACGCGGGGCTGAGAGGTCACGCTTCCCGGTAACAACACCCTCTGGTCGAAAAAACAGGCAATTTTCATGGCGGACAAATCCAAGAACAGCGACAAGAAAATGTCGCAACTCGACCTCGATTCTCTGGAAATGCACCGGACCGGCAAGCCCGGCAAGATCGAGATCAATGCAACCAAGCCCCTAACGACCCAGCGGGATCTCTCATTGGCCTATTCGCCGGGGGTCGCGGCGCCCTGCGTGGAAATTCACGCGGATCCCAACAAGGCATACGATTATACCGCACGCGGAAATCTTGTCGCCGTGGTCTCCAACGGCACGGCCGTCCTGGGACTTGGCAATATCGGTGCCCTGGCCTCCAAGCCCGTCATGGAAGGCAAGTCGGTTCTGTTCAAGCGCTTTGCCGATATCGATGCGCATGGATCTGGAGGTCGACAGCGAGGATGTCGACGAAGTGGTGAACTGCGTGCGCTTCCTTGGCCCGACTTTCGGCGGCATCAATCTGGAAGATATCAAGGCGCCGGAATGCTTCATCATCGAGCAACGCCTGCGCGAACTCATGGACATCCCGATCTTTCCATGATGACCAGCACGGAACGGCGATCGTCCGCTGGCCGGCATGATCAACGCCCTGCATCTGACCGGGCGCGACATCAAGGACATCAAGATCGTTGTGAACGGCGCCGGCGCGGCATCGATCGCCTGTATCGAACTGATGAAAGCCATGGGGCTACCCCACGATCAGGCGATCCTGTGCGATAGCTCGGGGCGTCATCTATCAGGGCCGACGAGGCATGAACCAGTGGAAATCCGGCCACGCGGTGCAAACCAAAGCCCGAACCCTCGAAGAAGCGATGAAGGGCGCCGATGTGTTCTTCGGCCTGTCTGTTGCCGGAGGCGGTGACCAAGGACATGGTCAAATCGATGGCGCCGAACCCGATCATCTTCGCCATGGCCAACCCGGACCCCGAAATCACCCCGGAGGATGTCGCCGGTCCGCGACGACGCCATCATCGCCACAGGCCGCTCGGACTACCCGAACCAGGTCAACAATGTGCTCGGCTTCCCCTATATCTTCCGGGGCGCCCTCGACGTCCGGGCCACGACGATCAACGATGAAATGAAGATCGCCTGCGCCGAAGCGCTCGCCGAACTGGCGCGCGAGGATGTTCCCGATGAAGTCGCGCCGCCTATGCCGGCGCGCATCTGGCCTATGGCACGCGAATACATCATCCCGGTGCCCTTCGACCCGCGCCTGATCGAACGGATCCCGCCGAAGATTGCGCAGGCCGCCATGGATACAGGCGTGGCCCGCCAGCCCATCGAGGACATGAACGAGTACCGGCGGACGCTAGCCCAGCGACTCGACCCCACATCGTCCCTGATTGAAGCCACCTATGAAACTGTCCGCAACAGTCCGCGCCGGGTGGTCTTTGCCGAAGGCGAATCCGAGCGGGTGATCCGCGCGGCCATTTCCTATCGCAACCAGGGTCTCGGCGAACCGATCTTGATCGGCCGCGAGGAAGTCGTCAAAGCACGGATCGAAGAACTCGGCCTGTCTAACGGTGACGCGCTGCAGATACACAATGCGGCATTGATCTCCGAAGACGAGCGGGAACGTTATATCGCCTTCCTCTATGCGCGCATGCAGCGCCGCGGCATGCTCTACCGGGACTGCGCGCGGGTGGTAAACCGGAACCGGAATGTCTTTGCTGCCTGTATGGTCGCCGTGGGAGATGCCGATGCCATGGTGACCGGCCTGACACGCCGGTTCTACACATGCCTGAATGACGTCCAGCGCGTTTTCGATGCCATCCCGGACGAGCAGATTTTTGGCCTGTCAGTCCATGTCATGCGCAATCGCACCCTGTTCATTGCCGATGCATCGGTTCACGAACGACCAAGTCCGGAAGTCATGGTCGACATCGCAATTCAGGCGGCCGCCAAGGCCCGCCAGATGGGCAGCGAGCCCCGCGTCGCGTTTCTCAGCTATTCAAACTTCGGAAACCCGCCAGTCGATATCACCGAGCGTTCACGCGAAGCCGTCCGGCTGCTCGACCAACGAGACGACATCGACTTCGAATATGAGGGCGAAATGACCCCGGATGTGGCGCTCGATGCCGCGCTCCGGGAGCGCTACTACCCCTTCTCCCGTCTCACGGGCCCTGCCAATGTTCTCATCATGCCCGGGCTGCATTCCGCGCACATCACATCACGGATGCTGGAATCCATGGATGTCGGCACGGTGCTGGGGCCGATCCTGATGGGGCTCGAGAAACCCGTGGAGATCGTTCACATGAACTCCACAGTGGGCGAGATCGTCAACGCATCCGCCTTCGCCGCGCATGAATCCATTCGCCGCGGCAACGAGGGCAAGCCCAAACGCGCACGCAAGACAAAGGCCTGATTGTCGGCGCACCCTTCCGGCCCGGTCGGCCACAGACGGCGGACCGTGCTAAACTGCAGCGCGTCAACCAAAGCTTGAACTGCGTGCGGACCCCATGGTGCCCAGACCGAAATACCTGATCACGACGTCAGCGCTGCTGGCCAGCCCCAGTGTGCTGGCCGTCATGGTTTTGTCTGCGGTTGGCGCCCTCAATATCTGGATCGCATGTCTGGCGGGCATGGCGATTTTGATCGGCGTGCTGGTTCTTCTGATTCGTCCGCTCCGTCGCCTCCGGGGTATCGAGAACCAACTTTCAAGCCTGACCGATCGCGCGCCGGACGCCGATATTGCGGTCCATACCTCCGATGCAGGCGGGCCCGTCGGCGATATCATAGCCGCGATCTATCGGCTGGACCGCATCTGGGGGCACAACCGCAAAGAACTGCACGACAATCTGCAGGCCGCCCAAATCCTGTTTGATGCCTTGCCGGACCCGCTTCTGACCCTCGATGCAGACGCGCGCCTCATTTACACGAACGCCGCGGCCCAGGAACTGCTGGTCGGGAGACACGGGATCAGCGACCTGACCGGACGCGACCTGTCAGCAGTGATCCGCCAGCCCACCATTCTCGAGGCCGTCGAAAGCGCCCTCTCCGGCGAACCCACACGAACCATCGAATTCACCACCGCAGACCAGGTAGACCAGATCTTCGAGGCCCGCATTGAACCCATCGTAGCCGGGAATACCAACCAAGACACCGCCCGGGCGCTGATACTGCTCCGGGATGTCACCGAGCTACGACGGGGCGAACAGATGCGGGCCGATTTCGTGGCCAATGTCAGCCACGAATTGCGTACACCCCTCACGTCGCTGGTCGGATTCATTGAAACCCTTCGGGGTCCGGCCCGTGGGGATATGGATGCGCAGGACCGGTTTCTCGACCTGATGCAGAACCAGTCGAATCGCATGACACGGATCGTCAACGACCTGCTGTCCCTGTCGCGCATTGAAATGAACGAGCACACGGCACCCGACGAACACGTCTCGCTGCAACAGGTCATCAACACCGTGGCAGACCTGCTGACCCCCCAGGCCAGAGACAGCGATGTCACCATTGAGCTTGATCTAGATGACCTCGACACACCGGTCATCGGACATCAGGACGAACTCACCCAGCTTTTCCAGAACCTGATCGAGAACGCGATCAAATATGGCGGTGCCGGCAGCAAGGTTCTTGTGACAGGGGAAGTGAGCGATGCTTTCGCGCGCGTTTCCGTGATCGATGAAGGCGACGGCATTCCCCGCGAACACATTCCCCGTCTGACCGAACGCTTTTATCGGGTGGACACAGCCCGGTCGCGGGAAATGGGAGGTACGGGTCTTGGCCTGGCGATCGTCAAACACATTGCCAACCGCCATCGCGGGAAATTTTCCATCCGCAGCGAACCGGGCATCGGCAGCGAATTTACAATCGCCCTCCCTCTGGCGACCCGCAGCGCCGACTGATCATGGCCATTCCCAAGTGAGTGGATTGTTCCGGATTTTTTCAGCTCTGTCACAGAACTGAAACACAACTGTCATAGGACCATCTCCTGAAGGCCGTAGGTTGCGCCTGCAAACGTGATCGATCTTGTCAGACCGGGTGCGGGTGCAAACCCCAATCAACCACGATCCATCCTCAGGAGAGGCAACCGTGAATATCAAATCCCTTACACTCGCCACAGCAGCCACGCTGGCCATGATCGGCGCTGCCGAAGCACGTGACCAGATCCGCATTGTCGGCTCTTCAACTGTCTTCCCCTTCTCAACTGCGGTCGCCGAGCAATTCGGCAAATCGAGCCGGTTCGCGACACCGATTGTCGAAAGCACCGGAACCGGTGGCGGCATGAAGCTGTTCTGTTCCGGCGTTGGTGAAGACCACCCGGATGTGACCAATGCGTCACGCCGCATGAAGAAGTCTGAATTCGAGAATTGCGCCAGGAACGGGGTCGACATCACCGAAGTGCAAATCGGCTTCGACGGTATCGTCATCGCAAATGCCAAGAAGGGCCCCGACCTAGACCTGACTCTCGAGCAACTGTTCCTGGCCCTCGCCAAGGAAATTCCGCAGGACGGCAAGCTGATCGCCAACCCCAACAAAATGTGGTCCGACATCGACCCGTCGCTCCCGCAGACAAAAATCGAAGTCCTCGGCCCGCCGCCGACCAGCGGCACCCGTGATGCATTTGTCGAGATTGCCATGGAAGGCGGCTGCAAGGCGCTGGCGGGCGCCGGGGAACTTGGTCTGAAGAAGAAGGCCTGTCACGCTGTGCGCGAAGACGGGGTTTTCATCGAAGCTGGCGAGAACGACAACCTGATCGTCCAGAAGCTCGAGGCCAATCCGGCCGCATTCGGCATCTTCGGATTCAGCTTCCTCGATCAGAACTCCGACAAGGTCAAAGGTGCCGCAATCGCCCGCACCATGCCCGAATTTGAAGAGATTGCCGCCGGCACTTATCCGATCTCCCGCTCACTCTTCTTCTACGTGAAACAACAGCATGTGGGCGTGATCCCAGGCATTCAGGAATTCGTCACGGAATTCACCAGCGAAAACGCCTGGGGCGAAGACGGTTATCTCCTCGACAAGGGGCTGATCCCGTTGCCCGACGATGCCCGCGCCAAAATGGCCGAGCAGGCGCAGGGTCTCACCCCCCTGTCCATGTAGTTCGAAATTGCCGCCGATCTTGTCCGCAAGGTCGGCGGTCCATCTCTCCATCCCTCACCGTCTCCTGCCCCCATTCGAAGCAAATGACCATGAACACGCTGATACTCATTGTGGTGCTGCTGGGACTGAGCACACTCGCGTATCAGTACGGTCGTCGAAAGGCCCTGTCCTCGGTCGCCGGAAATCATGGTGCCCTGCATTCACTACCCTCCTACCACGGTGTCTATCTGGCCCTCTGGTGCGGATTTCCCGCGCTGCTGATCGTCCTTGTCTGGCTGATGTTCCAGACCAGCCTGATCGAAACGCTTGTCCTCGCCGATCTGGCGGGCACCACCGCTGCATTGTCGGATGGCCAGATCAGCCTGCTGCTCAGTGACATTCGAAATCTTGCCAGCGGGGACATCACCAGCGGGGCACCCGACCCCCTCACCCGTGCTGCGGCAGACCGATATGTCGAGTTGCAAGACCTTGGCTTCACGCTGGTGATCGCTGCCACGCTGGTGCTCACCGCGAGCGGGTTCATACTCGGACAACGGGCGATTTCACCAACCCTCCGGGCGCGACCAAAAGTCGAGCGCATCGTCGGATGGCTACTTCTCATTGCCTCGATCGTCGCGATCATCACGACCATCGGCATTGTCCTGTCGCTGTTGTTCGAATCCATCCGCTTCTTCGAGCGGGTCTCCGTCTTCGAGTTCATTTTCGGGATTTCCTGGAGCCCCCAGACCGCCCTGCGCGCCGATCAGGTCGGTGCCTCCGGTGCGTTCGGCGCCATCCCGGTTTTTGCCGGCACCCTGTTGATCACCCTGATCGCCATGGTCGTCGCTGTCCCCATCGGCCTGATGGCCGCCATCTACATGGCCGAATATGCAAGCCCGGCCACCCGCGCCGTGGTCAAGCCCCTGCTGGAGATTCTGGCGGGCATTCCAACCGTCGTCTACGGCTTCTTTGCCGCCCTCACGATCGGCCCGGCCCTGCGCGGCTGGGGCGAATTCATTGGTCTGGATGTTGCGTCGGAAAGCGCGCTCGCAGCCGGGCTCGTGATGGGCGTGATGATCATTCCCTTCGTTTCCTCGCTCTCCGATGACGTGATCAACGCGGTACCCCAGTCCCTGCGTGACGGCTCCTATGCACTGGGCGCCACCCAGTCGGAAACCATCCGACAGGTGATTCTGCCCGCCTCGCTGCACGGCATTGTCGGCGCGATCCTGCTCGCCGTCAGCCGGGCCATTGGTGAAACCATGATCGTCGTCATGGCGGCCGGACTGTCTGCCAACCTCACCGCCAATCCGCTGGAAGCCGTGACCACAGTGACGGTCCAGATCGTGACCCTGCTGGTCGGCGATCAGGAATTCGACAGCGCCAAGACACTCGCGGCCTTTGCCCTCGGCCTGGTGCTGTTTCTGGTCACGCTGGCCCTCAATATCATCGCGCTCCGCGTGGTGCGAAAATACCGGGAAGAATATGACTGATCTTGCCACGCCCCACCGGGACTCGACCCGACCGGATCTGTCTGCAGACCGGCTGAAACGTCGCTACCGCGCAGAAACGCGGTTCCGTATCTACGGCATAGCCGCCATCGCAACGGCATTGCTGATGCTCGCCTTCCTGCTCGGCTCGATCATCCACAAGGGGGTCGGTGCGTTCATCCAGACCGAGATCTCCTGACCGTATCTCTGGATACTGCTGAGATAGACCCGGATGGTACACGCAATCGGGAAACGCTCGCCAAGGCGAACTATCGGAAGATCATCAGGAACGCCCTTCGGGAACGTTTCCCGGACGTGTCCGGACGCAGGAACACGCGCGAACTGACGAAGATCATCTCCTCGGGCGCGGACCTGACCCTGCGCAACCACGTGATCGAAAATCCGGACCAGGTTGGCACCGAGCAGACCCTCTGGTTCAAGACCTCCGCAGATATCGACCAGCTCAACAAAGGCAACACTCCGCGCGATGTACCCGAAGCCGATCGCCGGGTCAGCGACAAGCAGATTGCCTGGTTCGATTCGCTGAATGCCGCCGGAGATATTCGATCATCCTTCAACACCACTTTCTTCACTGCAGGGGCCAGCAGCGAGCCCGAACAGGCCGGTATCTGGGGTGCTGTCGTCGGAACAGCGCTGACGCTGGTGGTGACGCTGATCCTGTCCTTCCCCATCGGCGTCATGTCAGCGGTCTATCTGGAGGAATTCGCGCCGAAGAACCGCTGGACCGACCTGATCGAGGTCAACATCAACAATCTCGCCGCCGTGCCCTCCATCGTGTTCGGACTGCTCGGGCTGGCGGTGTTCCTGAACTTCTTCGGCCTGCCGCGCTCGGCACCGCTGGTCGGCGGGCTTGTGCTGGCACTCATGACCATTGCCAACGGTGATCATCGCAGCGCGGGCGGCCATGTCATCGGTGCCGCCGTCCATTCGCGAGGCCGCTCTCGGCGTCGGGCGCTCCCCGCTGCAGACCGTCACCCATCACGTTCTCCCGCTGGCCATGCCCGGTATCCTGACCGGCACCATCATCGGGATGGCCCGTGCACTGGGCGAAACCGCGCCCCTGCTCATGATCGGCATGGTGGCCTTCATCGTCGACATCCCACGAGGGTTCACTGATGCCGCGACTGTGCTGCCAGTGCAGGTCTATCTCTGGGCCGACGCATCCGAACGGGCCTTCGAAGAGCGGACCTCGGCGGCCATCATGGTGCTTCTGGCATTTCTCATCTTGATGAATCTGGCGGCCGTGATCCTGCGGCGCAGATTTGAACGGCGGTGGTAGAATGACAAACGCAATCTCTTCCGGGGCCGAACCGGCGCCCGATGTGGAAAACAGAATCTCCATGACTGACACAGCCCTGTCCCAGACCCCCCGAACCGATGACGAGGTGGTCAAGATCCACGCCGATGGCGTCGACGTCTATTACGCGGACAAACAGGCCCTCATGCAGGTTTCTCTGGACGTGCCGGAAAACCAGGTTACGGCGCTGATCGGCCCATCGGGCTGCGGCAAGTCGACCTTCCTGCGCTGCATCAACCGGATGAACGACACGATCCCGATTTGCCGTGTCGCCGGCACCATCGAGATCGACCATCAGGATATCTACGATCCCGAGATCGATGTCGTGCAGCTGCGCGCGCGTGTGGGCATGGTGTTCCAGAAACCCAACCCTTTCCCCAAATCGATCTACGAGAACGTGGCCTATGGTCCGCGCATACACGGCATGGCCCGCGGCAAGGCCGATCTCGATGAAGCGGTGGAACGCAGTCTGCAGCGCGCGGGCCTGTGGGACGAGGTGAAGGATCGCCTGAACGAGCCCGGCACGGGGCTGTCCGGCGGACAGCAACAGCGGCTTTGCATCGCCCGCGCCATCGCGGTGAACCCCGAGGTCATTCTGATGGACGAACCCTGTTCGGCGCTGGACCCGATCGCGACGGCGCGCATCGAGGAACTGATGGATGAGCTGCGTCAGAAATACACGATCGTCATCGTGACCCATTCGATGCAGCAGGCCGCGCGGGTCAGCCAGAAAACTGCCTTCTTCCATCTCGGCGTGCTCGTGGAATCGGGCAGCACCGAACAGATCTTCACCAATCCCTGATGACACGCGCACCCAGGATTACATCACGGGCCGGTTCGGCTAGTCCGAGACCACCGACCCGACGGAGCACGACCAATGACCACGGACCACATCGTCAAATCCTTCGACGAAGAACTCAACCGCCTGAGTGACCTGATCAACCGCATGGGCGGGCTGGCAGAGTCCCAGCTCGAAAATGCGATTGAGGCCATGCAGAAGCGCGATTCCGATCTGGCCGAGGAAGCCGTCGCCCATGACAGGCTGATCGACGACCTCCACGCCGAAGTCGACGAAATGGCCATCCGGCTGCTGGCCCTGCGTCAGCCCATGGCCGGCGATCTGCGCCACATTGTCACCACCCTCAAGGTCGCCCCGATGGTCGAACGCATCGGGGACTACGCCAAGAATGTCGCCAAACGCACCATCGCGCTCAACCAGATGCCGCCGGTCAAGCCGCTGTTCATCATCCCGCGCATGGGCCACATGGTGCGCGACATGACAAAGGATGTGCTGGACGCCTTTTCCAACAACGATGTGGCGATGGCACAGGATGTCTGGGCACGGGACAAGGAAGTAGACGACATGTACGACGGCCTGTTCCGTGAACTGCTCACCTACATGATGGAAGACGCCCGCAACATCACGGCCTGCACTCATCTGCTCTTTGTCGCACGCAATATCGAGCGCATCGGCGATCTGGCAACCAACATCGCCGAACTGATCTACTATCAGGTCGAAGGCGTGCCCCTGGACGGGGACCGCCCGAAAGCCGACCAGGCCAGCATCACCGTCGTCGAACCCGACTGATCGCCCCATCGAGGTCATCGTGAGCAATCTGCAACCCCATGTTCTGATCGTCGAGGATGAACCGGCGCTGGTCGAGCTGCTCTCCTACAATCTGAAGAAAGCCGGCTTCCAAACACATGTCGCACGCGACGGGGATGAAGCCATGCTGGCCGTCGAGGAACGCAAGCCCGACATCGTTCTGCTCGACTGGATGCTGCCCTATGTCTCGGGCATCGAAATCTGCCGCCGGATCCGGCGCAACCCGGACACTCGCGACCTGCCCATCATTCTGCTGACCGCCCGGGGGGAAGAAGATGATCGCATCCGGGGGCTGGAAGCCGGGGCGGATGACTATGTGGTCAAACCCTTTTCGCCGAGCGAGCTTGTGGCCCGGGTTCGGGCCGTGCTGCGACGCACCCGCCCGGCCTTCGACAAGGACAGCCTGACCTATGCCGATATCACGATGGACCTCACCACCCATCGTGTCAGCCGCAATGATATCCCCGTCGAACTCGGGCCAACCGAGTTCCGGCTGCTGCGCTTCATGATGGAGCATCCCGGCCGGGTCTTTTCCCGCGAACAGCTTCTGGATTCGGTCTGGGGGCACGATGTCTATATCGAACTGCGCACCGTGGATGTGCACATCAGACGCCTGCGCAAGGCCATGAACCTGCCGGGTACGGACGACCTGATTCGCACGGTGCGCGCCGCAGGCTACGCCCTCGACATCAACGCTCAGACCACCTAGCGGCCAAGCGCGTCTTCCGCCGGCTTGCAGGGCAGGCCCAGCGCCTCGGCGACCGCGCCATGGGTCACGTCCCCCGCGAGCACATTCAGGCCGGCCCGGAAATGCGCATCCGCCTGCAGCGCTTCGCGATAGCCCTGATCGGCCAGCGCCAGCACATAGGGCAGCGTGGCATTGTTCAGCGCCGCCGTCGAAGAGCGCGCCACGGCAGCGGGCATATTCGCCACGCAGTAATGCACTACCTCATCGACGATGAAGGTCGGATCATCATGGGTCGTTGCGTGTGAGGTTTCGAAACAGCCACCCTGATCGATGGCAATATCGACGAGCACCGCACCGCGGCGCATCGCCTTGACCATTTCCGCCGTCACCAGCTTCGGCGCTGCCGCGCCGGGCACCAGCACCGCCCCGATCACCAGATCGGAACCGAGCACATAACGCTCCACCGCATCAACGGTCGAATAGATCGTGTTGAGGGTCGGACCGAATTGCATATCCAGCTCACGCAACCGGTCGAGGGAGCGATCAAGCACGGTGACGCGGGCCTCCATGCCCATAGCCATCCGCACCGCATTGGTCCCCGCGACACCCCCGCCGATCACCAGAACATCAGCAGCCTCTACCCCGGGCACGCCACCGAGCAGAACACCGCGCCCGCCGGATTCCCGTTCCAGACAATGCGCGCCCACCTGAATTGCCAGACGACCGGCCACCTCGCTCATCGGCGCCAGCAGGGGCAGGCCACCATGATCATCCGTCACGGTTTCATAGGCGATACCAATACTTCCCGCACTGATCATGGCTTCGGCCACATCCCATGCCGCGGCCAGATGCAGATAGGTGAACAGGACCTGTCCTTCACGCAGAAGCGGAAACTCTTCGGCCTGGGGTTCCTTCACCTTCACGATCATCTCAGTATCTGCAAAAACGGCAGCGGCATCGGGCGCGATCTCCGCCCCAACGGCCTGATAATCTTCGTCATCAAAATTCGCCCCAAGACCCGCATTGGTTTCCACGACAACCTGATGGCCGTGATGCACAATCTCCCGCACCGAGGACGGCGTCAGGCCGACACGATACTCGTGGGTCTTGATTTCACGTGGGACACCAATGCGCATGCTCTGCTCCGCTCAAAAAGGGATTATTCACCCGGGCCCGAGTTTCGACTCATTTCTCTCACTATAGTTGGGGATGATGTTCCCCGTCCGCCGTAAAGATCGCTTCAACCATGCGTGAGTTCCCGATCCGCCCGAAATTGCGAAGCCTTGGCCTCGTCTGGCTGCTGACCACGACCGCTGCTGTCCCCGCACTGGCAGACCCTGAACATGCGATCACCATGCTGGGCAGCGCCAAATACGCCGCGGATTTCGATCATTTTGACTATGTGAATGCACAGGCTCCAAAGGGCGGCAGCCTGCGACTGCACGCCCTTGGGTCCTTTGACACCCTCAATCCCTATATCGTGCGCGGCAAACCCGCCGCCGGCGTGCATCACGGATTTGGGGTCTATTTCGAAACCCTGGCCAAGCGCAGCCGGGACGAACCCTTCTCGCTTTATGGTCTGCTGGCCGAGAGCATCGAAACACCTGACGACCGGTCCTGGGTTGAATTCACACTGCATCCGGACGCCACATTCTCGGACGGATCGCCCGTGACCGTCGCGGATGTGATCTTCAGCTGGGATATTCTGAAAACCAAAGGCCTCCCCAACGCCCGCGCCACCTGGTCGCGGGTCGCGAATATCGCAGAGACCGGTCCGCGCCGGGTTCGGTTTACCTTTGCCGACAACACGGACCAGGAATTGCCGCTTCTGGTCGCCGGCTTCATGCCCATCCTGTCGAAAGACTGGTGGGCCCGCCGCGACTTCGGGACCACCACACTCGAACCGCCTTTGGCCAGCGGACCCTATGTAATCGATGAAGTCGATCCCGGTCGCAGGATCGTCTATCGGCGCAACCCGGATTACTGGGGCCGCGATCAGGCCGTGAATCGCGGGCAGTTCAATTTCGACAAGATCCAGTATGACTATTTTCGCGATGCGGCCGTGGCGCTCGAAGCCTTCAAGGCCGGTGATTATGACCTTCGTTTCGAAGGCGATGCCACCCGCTGGGCCACCCAGTATGCCTTTCCCGCGGCCAATACCGGGCGGGTCAACCTTGCGGTCCTGAGCACCGGGACCCCTTCGGGCCTGAGCGCACTGACCTTCAATCTGCGCAAACCGAAATTCGCCGACCGGAAGGTACGCGAGGCACTGTCCAACGCCTTCGATTTCGAGTGGATCAACAAGGCCCTCCTGCACGACGGCTACCGGCGCACAACCAGCATGTTCACCGGATCCGACCTGGCGCCTGTCGGCGCACCCGCCGGCGCTGAACTGGCCTTGCTGGAACCGTGGCGCGGCAAGATTCCCGATGCTGTCTTCGGTCCGCCCTATGCGCCGCCCGCGACCGATGGTTCCGGACGCCCGCGCGCCAACCTGAAACACGCCGCAGCGCTGCTCGATTCAGCCGGCTGGACCATCCAGGACGGCCAGCGAAAAAATTCGACGAGAGAGGCGTTTCAGCTCGAAATCACCATCCGGCGGCCCTCCAACGAAAAGATCGCGCTGACCTATGCGCGCAACCTCAAGCGCATCGGGATCGAGACATCCGTTCGACTGGTCGAGTCCGCCCAGTTTCAGGGCATGATCGATACCTATGATTTCGACATGGTGTTCGGTTTCTGGGGTGTCACCCTGTCACCGGGCAACGAGCAACAGAATTACTGGGGCGCCCAGACAGCCAACCAGCCTGGTGGCCGCAACTGGGCCGGCGTGTCGGACCCGGCCGTGGACGCCATGATCAATGCACTCGGCGCAGCGAAAACCCGGGGTGAACTGGTGGCCGCAGCCCGGGCACTCGACCGGGTCCTGATGTGGAACCACTATGTGCTGCCGCTTTATCATGACCCGGGCCAGCGCCTGGCCCATTGGAGCCGGATCGCCCGCCCGAAAACCGTCCCGGTCTACGGGTTACGGCTCGAGGCGCTTTGGGATGCAGACACGAACTGACCAGGCCTAGAGCCGGCTAGCCACCAGATCCGCCAGCTTGACCTGAGGACGCGGGCCCACATGAGCGATCACCTCACTGGCAGCGATACCGCCAATCCGCGCGCAGGTTGCCAGCTCCTTGCCCTGAGTGAAGCCCGACAGGAAACCGGCCGCAAACTGATCACCGGCACCGGTCGTGTCGACTACCGAATCGACCGGCTCGGCATCAACCACATGCACTTCATCACCCGACACCAAAACCGAACCTTTCTCGGATCTGGTCAGCGCGGCAATACGACAATCAGCGCGCACATGCTGCAAGGCATCGTCGAAACTCTCCACCTGATACAGCGAGGTGATCTCGTCCTCATTGGCGAACAGAATATCCACGTGATTGGTCACGAATTCACGGAACGACTCCCGATGACGATCGACGCAGAACGGGTCCGACAGGCTGAGAGAAACCAGCCTGTCCTTTGCCGCAGCAAGTCCCGCCGCGCGCAGGAACGCAGCCTTGGCCGCATCACGATCCCAGAGATAGCCCTCGAGATAGGTGACCTTGGCCCGGGCCACGAGGTCTTCATCGATATCTTCCGGCCCGAGATTCACGCTCGCACCTAGGAACGTGTTCATCGTCCGCTGGGCGTCCGGCGTGATGAGAATCAGGCAGCGTGCTGTCGGCGGACCATCGGTTGCGGCCGGTGTCGCGTACTCAACACCAATCGAGCGGATGTCATGGGTAAAGATGTCACCAAGCTGATCATCGCGAACCCGGCCGATGAAGGCGCATTTCGTATTCAGCGATGCCAGCCCCGCTGCCGTGTTGCCGGCAGAACCGCCAGAGGTTTCGATCGCGGCGGACATCTGGGCGTAAAGCGCTTCGGCCTGATCCGCGTCAATCAGCGCCATCGTGCCCTTGACCATATCGAGCTTCTCGAGGGTCGCATCGTCGGTCTGTGCCAACACATCCACGATTGAGTTACCAACGCACAGAACGTCGAGCTCTCCAGCCTGGGCCGCCGTATCGGTCATGAACACTCCGGGTCTAAAAGGAAAGGGGTCAGGATAATTTCCGCGCAAGTATACCGACGACATCCGGCCAGACAATGGGCGAACGGACTCAGGCAACCGCTGGATAGCCGCCACGGTTTCCCGCTACACTCACCTCATGATTTCTGCATTTTTCAAAGCCATCGACGACCTCAGCGACCCCCGGCTGCGCGCCTATCTGTGGCAGACGGTCCTGCTCAGTCTCGCCACCGCCATTGCACTGTGGATGGGGTTGTCCTGGCTGATGTTCAACACCGAACTGATTGGCGAACTGCCATGGGTGGGGGGCATTATCGAAACAGCGGCGGATTATCTGGGCTTGATCGCCGCATTCGTGCTGATGCTGGTCCTGTTGCCCGCCTTCATGGGCCTGTTTGCGAGTTTCTACATCGAGGCCATCTGCCGTGCCGTGGAGGCACGCCACTATCCTGATATTGCGCCAGCACGGGACCAGACCATCATCGAAGGGGTCAGGATTGGCGTGAAATTCGGCATATTGCTGATCGCGCTCAACATCCTGTTGCTCCTGTTCATATTCATTCCGCCGATCTATTTCATCGCGGGATGGGCGATCAACGGCTTCCTGCTCGGGCGGGAATATCTGGAAATGGTCGGTCTGCGACGGATGGCGCCCCAGGAACTGGTGGCGTTTCGCAAATCGAAAAGCGGCACCATCTATCTGGCCGGACTGATGATCGCTGTCGTGGCCACAATCCCGCTGGTCAATCTTCTGCTGCCATTCCTCGGAACATCGATGATGTTGCACGTATTTGAGCGTATCCGAACGCAAAAAGACGGCATTAATATAACAATATCAGCACTTTAATATATTTTGTCGACATTTTGATATAAATAGGATACCCAACTGACTGAGAGTCGTGGGATTCCTGCGCCAGCAGTGTTTTTTCTCGTCCAAAACCGCAATACCTTGGGCGAAATTGGGGGGCGCAGACATGAGCGCAGACGTCGAAGACGACAATAAACGACCGGATCTCGATCTGAGTTTTCTGGAACGGCGGCCCGTTCGGGCCGCTGAAATTCCCAATCTCAATGAACGTGGTGAGCGGACCGAAGACCACGAACCGCGTATCGGCAATCAGCAGGACGCCAAAACCCTGACTATGGGGCGCGATATTTCACTGAAAGGTCACATAACCGAATGTGACGCCCTAATTGTCGAGGGACGTATCGATGCAACGCTGGACAATGCACGCGCATTGGAAATTTCCCGCGGGGGCCGCTTTTTTGGTACCGCCAATGTCGAAACCACCACGATCAGCGGTCAATTCGACGGTGATCTGACTGTGGCCCGAGCCCTGCGCATCACGGCTTCCGGCAAGGTTACTGGCAATGTTTCTTACGGGCGCTCGGAAATCGAACAGGGCGGCGAAGTACTTGGAGATATCAGGGTTCATGGGTAGCAACCGACGCGACACGCCTTCACGAATTGCCGTTTTCTCCGGTGCCGTTATCACGCTGCTCGTGGGCGCCTTTATTCTCGCGGCCTGATCTGTGTTGATACGCCCCAGTCTGTTCGTCACCGGAATCCTGATCCTGGCCGGCTGTTCGCTGGGGCAGACCGAGCCCCGGGGTTCAGGTCCGGCACCAACCACATCACCCGCGACGGCTGCTGTCCGGTCCCAGCCCGCGCCGACGACAACACCGCGGCAGACAGCACCAAAAGCGACCCTCGCAGACCTGATGGGCGCGAATTCCTCTCATATCGACCAATTACTTGGCGCGCCGGATATTGTGCGCCGGGAGGGCGAGGGTGAACTTCGTCTCTATCGCAGTTCGACCTGCGTCCTGCACGTATTCCTCTACCCCCGCGCGGGAACAACCGAAGCCACCCATATCGAGGCCCGCATCGACAGAACACGGCTGGGTTCCGCGCAAACCAACCGCTGTGTTGCGAGTTTTTCCTAAAATCGATTGAACGATCAGAGGGTTGTCTTGGCCTTGTAGGTGCACAGATCGGCCACCCGACAGACCGCACAGTCCGGCTTGCGCGCCTTGCACACATAACGTCCGTGCAGAATCAGCCAATGATGGGCGTGTTGCATGTAATGCGCGGGAACGCGTTTCATCAACCGGTCCTCAACCGCACGCACCGTCTTGGCGGGCGCCAGTCCGGTACGGTTGGACAGGCGGAAAATATGGGTGTCGACCGCCATGGTCGGCTCTCCAAATGCTGTGTTGAGCACCACATTGGCTGTTTTGCGCCCAACCCCGGGCAACGCCTCGAGCGCCGCCCGGTCCCGCGGCACGTCACCGCCATGCTCGTTCGCCAGCATCTCGCTCAAAGCGATCACGTTTTTTGCTTTCGTGCGGAAAAGGCCGATCGTTCGCACATGCTTGATCAGCTCGTCTTCACCAAGCGCGATCATCTTCTGCGGCGTATCAACAATCCTGAACAGATCCTTCGTGGCCCTGTTCACCCCCACATCCGTCGCCTGCGCAGACAAGACAACTGCAACCAGCAATGTGTAGGTGTTGCTGTATTCCAGCTCCGTTTGCGGATTCGGGTCGGCTTCTGACAGGCGCCGGAAAAACTCTTCGATCTGGTCTTTTTTCATCTGTGCCATAGCCTTGCCAACCTAGCCTGTTTCCAGCACGGGATCAGCCGTCATTCACATCTGCGTCACTGCGACAAAGCGCGGCTTTGCAGTGGCCAAAAGGCTCCCTAGAATTTCCCCATGGACCAAGCAGAGAGAGAACCCCTGTTCGACGCCGTGCTGTACCCCCACCGGAGCCTGAGCCCGCGGGGTGTGCGCAAGGTGATTCTGGGTCTGGCCGGTGCACTCGGCCTTGTCGCCATTTATTTCACGGCGCTGGGCGCCTGGCCGGTCCTGCCATTTTTCGGCTGCGAGATTGTGCTGATCTGGTGGGCGTTCAAAGCCAATGCCCGCGACGGACGCGCCTGCGAACGGGTCCGGCTCACCCGGGACGCGCTCACGGTCGCACGTGTGCGCCCGTCCGGGCACGAACAGCACCACCGGATTGCGCCGCCGCACTGGCTGCGCGTGGATCTGGCAGCACGTCCGGGCGGCGACAACGAATTGCGTCTGGCCAGTCACGGGCGCAGCCTCAAGGTCGGTGATTTTCTGACGCCCGAGGAACGCGGCGAACTGGCTGACGAGCTACGGCTGGCCGTCGCGAGGCTGAACAAAAACTAGGTCTGGCGCAGGCCTAGTCATCCAGGCCCAGAACATCAGCCATCGCATAGAAGCCCGGGTCACGGGCCTGGGTCCAGCGGGCGGCACGCACAGCACCACGAGCAAAAATACCGCGATCCGTTGCACGATGAGTCAACTCGATCCGTTCACCCGCGCCGGCAAAAATCACGCTGTGCTCGCCGACCACATCGCCGCCACGCAATGTCGCAAATCCGATTTTGCCAAGCTCACGGACACCGGTGATGCCTTCGCGGGAGAGAATTTTCTCGGAATCAAAATCGACATCGCGACCGCGTGCAGCCGCTTCCCCCAGACTCAGCGCCGTTCCCGACGGGGCATCAACCTTGTGCTTGTGGTGCATCTCCACGATCTCGATATCGAAGTCCGGATCCAGCGCCCGCGCCACCCGTTCGGTGATGGCGAACATCAGATTCACCCCGCTCGACATATTGGAAGCCCAGACAACCGGAACCTGTTGCGCCGCCTCATGCAGCGCGGCACGATGGGAGTCTTCCAGACCCGTGGTTCCGGCTATCAGGGCGCAGCCGGCTTCGGCGGCAAGACCTGCATGGATCGCCGTGGCGGCCGGCACCGTGAAATCGATAACCGCATCGACCCCGGCAAACATCGCAGCCGTGTCGGTTGTAATCAGAACGCCGGATTCACCGGAACCGGCAAGCAACCCTGCATCCGCTCCAACATGGGGCACACCTTCGACTTCGCTCGCTCCGGCCAGCACGCAGCTCTCGGTTTCGCTCACAACCTGAGCAAGCATCCGGCCCATGCGACCCGCCGCACCCACGATTCCAATTTTCAATTGATCTGTCATTCGCTTTCCCGTTTCGGCTCACCTGATCGAACCGAAGGGAAGATACCACTTCACACGCGGATACCAACGCCTGTTCGGCTAATCCTTCAGATCGTCCCAGAACTCCTTTACCTTGGTGAAGAAGCCTTCGGATTCCGGGCTGTGCTTGACGGAACCGCCACCGGTTTCCTCGAACTTCTTGAGAAGCTCGCGTTGATCCTTGGTGAGATTGACCGGGGTTTCGACCTGAACTTGCACATACATGTCCCCACGTACGCTGGAGCGCAGAACCGACATGCCCTTGGCACGGAGGCGGAACTGCTGGCCGGTTTGCGTGCCTGCGGGAGTGTTCACCCGGGCCCGTCCGCCATCAATACTCGGCACCTCGATCGACCCGCCGAGGGACGCCGTGGTCATCGGGATTGGCACCCGGCACTGGATATCTGCCCCATCACGACGGAAGAACCGGTGCGGACGAATGGTCACGAAAATATAGAGATCACCCGACGGACCGCCCCGCAGACCGGCCTCACCCTCGCCCGCCACGCGAATACGCGTGCCGTCCTCGATCCCGGCCGGGATGTTGACCGAAAGGGTCTTTTCCTTGTTCACCCGACCGGCGCCGGAACACGAACCACAGGGATTGTCGATCACCCGTCCCGCGCCACGGCATGTCGGACAGGTGCGCTCAACCGTGAAAAACCCCTGCTGGGCACGGACCTTGCCCGCCCCCTGACACGACGGACAGTTCACGGGGTCGGCGCCACCGGACGCGCCGGATCCCTGACACTCATCACAGGCTGCCGAGGCGTTGACCTTGACCCGGGCCTGCTTGCCGGTGAAGGCATCCTCAAGACTGACATCCAGATTGTAACGCAGGTCCGAGCCGCGCGAAGCCGCCCGACGACGACCCTCGCCGCCACGGCCGCCCATGAACTCACCGAACATCTCGTCAAAGATATCCGCAAAGCCCCCACCATTGTCGAACCCGCCGCCGCCGGCATGCCCGCCGCCGCCGTTCTGGAAGGCTTCATGGCCATAGCGATCATACGCGGCGCGCTTCTGCTCATCCTTCAGGATGTCGTAAGCCTGATTGATTTCCTTGAAACGCTGTTCGGCTTTCGCGTCGCCCGGATTCCGATCGGGGTGCAATTCTTTTGCAAGACGGCGATAGGAGATCTTGATCGCTGCCGCATCCGCGCCGCGATCCACGCCGAGCACTTGATAGTAATCCTTGTCCGCCATCGATGTTCCCCTACCCCGATTGAGACATTCCGGAAGCGCGACGCAGGACGAAACTCAGCCCTGCGTCACAATTTTTCCCGAATACCTGTTTACGAGGCTGACGACTGTCCCTTGGGCTCATCGTCGTCATCGACTTCTTCGAAGTCCGCATCCACGATGGTTTCATCGTTGGCCGCGTCACCTTCGCCGCCCATGGGTGCATCGCCGTCTGCGGCGTCACCTTCGCCTGCTTCAGCCTGTTCGGACTTGTAGATGGCTTCGCCCAACTTCATCGATGAAGCAGCAAGGGCTTCGAGCTTGGCCTGAATATCTTCCATATTCTCGGCTTCGATGGCCGCCTTCAGCGCTTCAGCGTCGGCCTCGATCGCGGATTTCTCCTCGTCGGAAACCTTGTCACCATGTTCGCTCAGGCTCTTCTCGGTCTGGTGCAACAGCGTCTCAGCCTGATTTCGGACCTCGACCGCCTCACGACGCTCCTTGTCTTCGGCCGCGTGCTCCTCGGCATCCTTCACCATCTGTTCGATATCAGCATCGGACAAACCACCCGAAGCCTGAATGCGAATCTGCTGTTCCTTGCCCGTGCCCTTGTCCTTGGCCGAGACGTTGACGATACCATTGGCATCGATGTCAAAGGTCACCTCGATCTGCGGCACGCCGCGTGGTGCAGAGGGAATCCCCACCAGATCGAACTGGCCCAACATCTTGTTGTCAGACGCCATCTCGCGTTCGCCCTGAAACACCCGGATCGTGACCGCGCCCTGATTGTCTTCGGCGGTCGAGAACACCTGGCTCTTCTTCGTCGGGATGGTCGTGTTGCGATCGATCAGACGGGTGAAGACACCGCCCAGCGTCTCGATGCCCAGCGACAACGGGGTCACATCAAGCAGCAGGACGTCCTTGACGTCACCCGCGAGCACACCAGCCTGAATCGCCGCACCAATGGCGACAACCTCATCCGGGTTCACGCCACGATGGGGTTCACGGCCAAAGAAGTTCTTCACCGTTTCCTGAATCTTCGGCATGCGGGTCATGCCGCCCACCAGAATGACCTCGTCAATCTCGTTCGGCTTGAGGCCGGCATCCTTGAGCGCCGCGGCACAGGGATCAACCGTTCGCGAAACCAGGTCTTCCACCAGGGCTTCGAGCTTGGCGCGCGTCAGCTTCACATTGAGATGTTTGGGGCCCGAGGCATCGGCCGTGATGAACGGCAGGTTCACTTCCGTCTGGGTCGAGGAAGAGAGTTCAACCTTGGCCTTCTCCGCAGCCTCTTTCAGGCGCTGGAGGGCGAGCTTGTCTTCACGCAGATCAATGCTCTGATCCTTTTTGAACTCGTCGGCCAGATACTCGATGATCCGGGCATCGAAATCCTCGCCACCGAGGAAGGTGTCACCATTGGTGGACTTCACCTCGAACACGCCATCGCCAATCTCGAGAATCGAGACATCGAAGGTGCCGCCGCCAAGATCGTAAACGGCAATCGTGCCGGTTTCGGTCTTGTCGAGGCCATAGGCCAGCGCCGCCGCCGTCGGCTCGTTGATGATGCGAAGCACTTCAAGGCCGGCAATCTTGCCTGCATCCTTGGTGGCCTGACGCTGGGAATCGTTGAAATAGGCCGGCACGGTGATCACGGCCTGTTCGACCGACTCACCCAAGAAGCTCTCGGCGGTTTCTTTCATCTTCTGGAGAATGAAAGCGCTGATTTCCGACGGGCTGTACTTCTTGTCGTTGGCACCGACCCAGGCATCACCGTTGTCACCTTCGATAATTTCGAAGGGAACCAGGTCCTTGTCCTTCTTGGTCAGCGGATCATCGAACCGGCGCCCGATCAGGCGCTTGACCGCAAAGATCGTGTTCTCCGGATTGGTCACGGCCTGGCGCTTGGCCGCCTGGCCCACCAGTCGTTCATCCGTATCCGAAAATGCCACCATGGAAGGGGTTGTGCGCGCGCCTTCCGAGTTCTCGATAACCTTGCCCGCATCGCCGTCCATGACTGCGACACAGGAGTTTGTGGTCCCGAGATCGATACCAATAACCTTCGCCATAATTTTCTTGCTCCTTCAGCAGAATTGCCCGGCCCGGACGGCACCGCGACAAGTCCCTAATAATTGCGTTTGGCGGTCCTATATCGGACCAATAGTGTTCGACGGACATATAGGGACCGGAATTCAACTCCGCAACCACCCGCAAGCCGGGTTCTTTGCGCAATTTTCAGCATTCGCGACCGGGAAACAGCCTGTATCGTCACCCCATGATCCCTGCGGCCAGCGACAAGCGCGACATTCCGGCGTTTTGCGAGACTTTGCGCCGTGCCCAGCGCACACTCGGACATGCGCGGCCGGGGGCCCGCAGACCCGGAAAAACACGATGGTTTCCCGGCGCAACGCGGTTTGCAGCGGACTTGTTTTCCAAAACCGGTCCGCACACCCCGTCGCGCAAGGCTACGTTTACTGCTATGCCGTGGGGGATGCAGCGGCGGCCCAACCTCTTATCACCAACATGACGCCGTCGCACCCAATCCAACCCCGGTGACCGTGGGTCACACGTCGAAAAGAGCCTTGAATTCATGACCAACCTGCCACACCCGATCGACATACTCGACTTCCTCTCCTGCGAAGATGTGGATCTGCCGGAACTCCGGATCGTCGATGTGGGCGCCATGGATGTGGGCGAGAACGAACTCTGGTCGCGGCTGGTTTCCGGCGGCACAGCTTCGCTCATAGGGTTCGAGCCAAACCCGGCCGAATGCGAAAAGCTCAACAGCGCCAACCGTGCGAATTGCCGGTTTCTGCCCCACGCCCTCGGGGACGGGGCAGCGCACACACTCTATATCGGCAAGGAGCCGATGACCTCTTCGATCTTCCCGCCGGACCCCGAAGTGATGCAACGCTTCCACAATCTCTGGGAACTGAGTGAAACGGTTGACGAAGAACCGATCGACACAGTTCGTCTCGATGATCTTCCCGAGGCCCGGCCTGCCGATTTCATCAAACTGGATGTGCAGGGTGCCGAGCTTCTCATCCTCGAAAATGCCGGTGAGACCCTGACCACCACCGTCGCGATTCAGACCGAAATCTGTTTTCTGCCGATCTACAAGAACCAGGCCCTGTTTGCCGATATCGACATCAATCTGCGCGCCCGGGGTTTTGCATTTCACACCATGGTCGGGGTTGGCTCACGCCCCTATCGGCCGCTCATCAAGGACGGCACGACCAATCGGGGATTTGCACAGGTGATCTGGAGCAACGCCCTTTATTTCAGGGATCCCGCGGAGTTCCCCGCGCTGGCCACAACCCAGCCGGACACCCTGCTGAAAATCGCCGTGCTTGCCCATGAACTCTATGGGGCCTACGACTTTGCCGCGCTCGCGCTGCAACACTATGGCGCCACCCAAAAACAAGGGCTCGCCACCGCCTATATCCGGGCCCTGATGGTTGCGGACCCGGCCATCACGGCTCAGAAGTAGGGCGCGAGCTCAGGCGGTCGTATCGACCTTCGGTTCCGCGGCGTTGTCACCATTGGGAGACTTGGCCACGCCGACACGCGCCGGGCGCAACAAGCGGTCGTGCAGCCGATAGCCCGGCTCCATCACCTGGGCCACGGTCCCGTTCGGATAATCGGTACCGGGCACTTCGAACATCGCCTCGTGAAGGTTCGGATCAAAAGGCTCTCCCAGTGGGATCAGACGCTCGATCTTGTTCGTCGTCATGGTCTGAAGGAACCCGGCCTGCACGGCCATCACGCCTTCGAGCAACATGCCGAGCAATTCATGCTCATCGCGCCGATCTTCGGGGACCGCATCCAGCGCACGCTCCAGATTGTCCGCAATCGACAGAATGTCGCGCGCAAATCCTGTGATGGCGTATTTGTGCGCATCCTCAACCTGCCGCTCACCCCGCTTGCGGATGTTCTCGGTCTCGGCCAGCGCGCGCAGCAGATTGTCCCGCAGCTCGGCGACCTGAGCTTCGAGCTCGAGCACCCGCGCATCACTGGCCGCAGCCGGCGCGGGCTCTTCTTCAGCCATATCACCGGACAGAGCCGCCGAAAGGGCATCGATGCGTGCCGCATCGGCAGCCGCGGCTTCTTCCGCCGCCGCGTCATTCGCAGCATCCATTGCGGCCGCCTCTTCTTCGGCCATCTCTTCGTCAGTGGGGTTGTTTTCGTTCTCGTTCATTCTTCATATCCTGCAATCTCCGGTATGGAGACGTTAACGGGTGCTAGCTCATCAGGCGGCTTACCACCTGCGCCGTATAGTCGACGACTGGTATAATCCGCGCATAGTTGATCCGGGTCGGGCCAATCACTCCGACAGCCCCGACGATTTCCTGTTCGGCATTGCGATAGGGGGCGACCACCACTGAACAGCCGGCCACCGAGAACAGCTCGTTCTCGGCACCGATGAATATCTGTACGCCTTCGCCGCCACGGGCCGCATCGAGCAATTTGACCCAGGATTCCTTTGTGTCGAGCGCGTCATACAGTGTCCGCACCCGCTCCAGGTCTTCCACCGCCTGCACATCATCGAGCAAACGTTCCGTGCCGCTGACAATCAGCGCCGCTTCCGATCCTTCACCCGTCGCCGTTGCCATGCCGGCCTCGACCAGTTTCCGGGTCAGGCCATCGACATCCCGGCGATGCGCTTCCAGCTCGGCCGACAACACACGCTGCGCTTCTTCGATGGTTTTCCCGACCATGCGGGCCGAAAGAAAGTTCGATGCCTCCACCATCGCCGAAGCCGGCATGCCATGGGGTATTTCGACAATGCGGTTCTCCACACTGCCATCCTCGGTGACAAGCACGACCAGCGCGCGACCGGGCGCCAGCCCCACAAACTCGATATGACGCAGCGGTGAGTCGCTCTTCGGGGCAACCACCAGTCCGGCGCAATTGCTCAGACCCGACAGGACGCGCGAAGCTTCCGACAAGGTTTGCTGCAGACTGCGGCCATGGGTGGCGCACTGGGCCTCAATCGAGACCCGTTCATTCTGGGTCAGATTGCCCACTTCCAGCAGACCATCGACGAAAAGCCGCAATCCGGCTTCAGTGGGAATGCGCCCTGCCGATGTGTGGGGCGAGAACAGCAGACCCGCATCCTGAAGGTCGGCCATGACATTGCGGATCGTCGCCGGCGAGAGCTCCATATTGAGGCTGCGCGACAGGGTCCGCGAGCCCACCGGGTCACCGGTCTGCAGATAGCCGTCGATGATCTGACAAAGGATATCGGAGTTACGTGCATTCAGCTGTGGAATCGTACGGCTCATCAGCCCTGGGTCCGTTCGGGTTCGCCTGGGTGGGGTGTACAGGATACCGTGACAACTTAGGCACGCCGCGACCCGCGATCAAGGAGGCGCGGTGCCGGCTTTGTCGCAATCTCCGAAGTGGACGTCTGACCCTGCAACCGACTAGGTTGCGCCCAAATCCTTATACACGCCCGATTGGAACCCCCTCATGGCCAAGAAAACCATTCGTCCCTCACGTCGTGCTGCCGATGAAATGCGCCGCGTCCGGCTGAAAACCGGCGCCGCCAAATATGCCGAAGGGTCCTGTCTGGCGATGTTCGGAGACACCCATGTTCTGTGCGCCGCCAGCGTTGAGGAACGGGTTCCGCCATGGATGCGCGGCACCGGCACGGGCTGGGTTACCGCCGAATACGGCATGTTGCCCCGCTCCACCCATGAGCGCAGCGGACGCGAAGCTGCCCGCGGCAAGCAATCCGGACGCACTCAGGAAATCCAGCGCCTGATCGGCCGCTCTCTGCGCGCCGTCACGGATATGGAGGCACTCGGCGAACGCCAAATCCGGATCGATTGCGACGTGCTCCAGGCCGATGGCGGCACACGCACCGCCTCCATCACCGGTGCCTGTGTGGCCCTCTACATCGCCTGCGAAGGTCTGGTGAAGTCCGGCGCGATTCCGAAAAACCCGGTGAACGAACTGGTCGCGGCCATTTCCTGCGGCATCTATCAGGGGGAACTGGTCCTCGATCTCGACTATCCCGAGGATTCGAACGCCCAGGCCGATTCCAATTTCGTCCTGACCGAAAGCGGCGGCATTGTCGAAATTCAGGGAACCGCCGAAGACAAGCCCTTCTCGCGCGCGCAGTTCATGCGTCTGCTCGATCTGGCCCGCGCCGGCACCCAAACCCTTGTGGTTCTGCAGCGCAAGGCACTGGGTCTCAAATAGCACGACAGGACATCGCCATGGCGCGCAGGTTCGATCAATCCGAGCTGGTCATTGCCAGCCACAATGACGGCAAGGTCCTTGAAATCGGCGATTTGCTGCGTCCGTTTTCGATCACCGTGACCAGCGCCGGTGCCCTCGGCCTGCCCGAACCCGAAGAGACGGGCACGACCTTTGCCGAAAATGCCGCACTCAAGGCCCATGCATCCACAGCGGGAAGCGGCCTTCCCGCACTGGCGGACGATTCAGGGTTTTCCGTCGCCGCGCTGGACGGTGCACCGGGTATTCACGCCGGGCGGTTCGCCGAACGGGAAGACGGCCGACGCGATTTTGACTGGGCCATGGAACAGCTGCACGACGCCAGCCGGGATACCGGAAACGATCTCGCCTGGTTCACCTGTGCCCTCGCCCTCGCCTGGCCGGATGGCCACACGGAAATATTCGAGGGTCGCGTCGCCGGTGCGCTGGCCTGGCCGCCGCGAGGCACGACCGGCTTTGGCTATGATCCGATCTTTGTCCCCGAAGGACACACGGAAACCTTTGGCGAAATGTCGCCCCCGGCCAAACATGCGATCTCCCATCGTGCGATTGCCTTCCGGAAGATGATCGAGGCCTGCTTCGCCAACACCGATGGCTGAACCGACGCGCGATATCGCACTCTATGTGCACTGGCCGTTCTGTCTTTCGCTGTGTCCGTATTGCGATTTCAACAGCCATGTCCGCGACGATATCGATCACCCCGCATGGCGCGATGCCTTGCTGCGCGAACTCGAACACTATGCGGCACAGACCCCCGATCGCCAGCTGACCAGTATTTTTTTTGGCGGGGGAACGCCGTCTCTGATGGACCCCGCGACAACCGCGGCCATCATCGCCAGAGCCAGGGAACTCTTCTCGACCGGCGAGGATCTGGAGATTACCCTCGAAGCCAATCCCACATCGGCCGAAACCGGCGTGCTGTCCGGTTTCGCAGAGGCCGGAGTGAACCGCCTGAGTCTGGGCATTCAGGCTCTCGATGACGCCGCGCTGTCTGCGCTGGGCCGCACCCACAGCGTGGCAGAGGCACGCGCGGCCATTCTCCTCTCCCGCGACATCTTCGACCGATTTTCCTTTGACCTGATCTACGCCCGGCCCGAACAGTCCCCGGATGCCTGGCAGGACGAACTGCAGTCCGCGCTCGACCTGACACGGGGCCACCTTTCAGCCTATCAACTGACCATCGAAGCCGGCACGCCTTTCTTCCTCGCACAGGCGCGGGGCGCGCTGGACCTGCCCGGCGAAGATGACGGCGCAGCCATGTTCGAAATCACCCAGCGTGTTCTCGAAGATGCCGGCATGCCCGCCTATGAAATTTCCAACCACGCCCAACCCGGCGACGAATCCGTTCACAACCTGACCTACTGGCGACATCGTGATTATCTCGGGATCGGGCCGGGTGCCCATGGCCGGATCACGCTGAACAACCGAGGTTCACGAAACCCGACAGCACCGCGCCCCGGAAATCTGGCTGGAACGCACCCACGCCAACGGGCACGCCACCCAGCGCGCGACCGCGCTGGATACAGAGTCCCTGATCGCGGAGGTCGCGATGATGGGTTTGCGCCTCGTCGAAGGCCTTGAGGCAACATCGTTTGCCCAGCGCACCGGCGTGTCTCTGGATCAGGCCTTCAGCCCCGACGTCATCGGACACCTGATCGAAGCCGGCTATCTGGAGCGGAGCCCCGATCGCATGGCCGCAACCATGGCCGGTCGCCAACGGCTCAACGCCGTTCTCGAGGCATTGCTCAATACATAACGTTCAGTTCGAGGCACTCAGTTCGTCACGGATGTCCGAAAACTGGTGGGCGCAGGATCGATTTCTCGCGGCCCGTCACGACCGATTTCCAGCACCGAAAGTCCGCGCTCAACCTCACCTGTCCCATGCAGACGAAGGATACCGTCTACCCCGGCAAAGCCGTCCGGATTCTCCAGCCGTTCCGTCCCGTAGGGGTTTCCGCCCGGACCCGCATTCTGTGCCAGGACAGCCGCCAGGGCGATGCCATCATAGGCCAGCGTGGCCAGACGGTCGGGCGCCCGCCCGAAGGTTTCGCGGAAGCGTTCGACAAACAGCAATCGTGAAGCGCGTGGTGGTGCCGCAAACCAGGCCCCGAGCATGGACGGTTCCTTGCCCAGCGCCGGGTCATCCCAGACCCAGGTTCCCAGAAGCTTGACCTGAACCGGATCGATATCGAAGAACGCCAGAAGCGGCGCCAATTGCAGAATTTGTGCACCTCCCTCGGGCAGCATCAAGGCCTCGAAACCAACCTCGCCCAACGTGTCCAGAGTCTCCAGACGTTCAAGCGCGCGTTTTGATATCGGGTCATCATTCTCTGCCAGACGCGCTCTTTCCTTCTCCAGCTCTTCGGCGCGCTCATCATAGCGGGCGAGCGAGCGCACAGTGGCCGTCATGCCGTCATTGTCGATGGGGTAGAATCGCTGCTCGATCACCTCGCCCCCGGCATCGCGTGCGGCATCAGCAAAGATGGTCGTCATCCGACCCCCAAATCGGTCATCCGGGGTCAAGGAGGCGAACTGGAACATCCCGCGGCGTGCCGCAAAATCAACGGTGCGCGCGATCTGTGCCTCGGGGAAAAACCCGGCAACATAAACGCCATTGCCACCCACGAGCCGGTCGCTGGAGAAGGCGTAAACCGGCACCCCTTGCGGGCGCATCACATTCGCCGCGGCGCTGACCGCATCCGCAAAGAGCGGGCCAAGCAGAAAGCGCACGCCATCCTGCTGGGCACGCGCCGCGGCAGACGCGGCAATGACCGGATTGCTGCCGGAATCATAAATCCGCAGCTCAAACCGATCCGGCGAGAAATCGAACAGGGCCAGTTGTGCAGCATCGAGCAGATCGCGGCCCTCGGCAGCGGCTGACCCGGTCAGCGGCACCATCAACCCCACACGCACGACATCGGGCACGACCGGTTCCGGCACCACCACCGGTGCGGCTACCGGAGCCGGGGCTGGCGCCTCGACGACAGGCGCGGGTTGCGTTTCAGCCGGCGGCGCCGCTACGTTGATCTGCGCGCATGCCGCAAGAGCGAAAACGGTCGCGACCAACATGACGCGCGGTGCAAACGGGAAAACCGGACGTGGCACGAAAAGAAACCTCTCAATCAACAACTGACCATTCCAGCGCGCGAGAACCTAGCGGCGCGGCGCTGTACGGACAAGCGTCACCGCGCAGCTTGAGTGCGGGGTTGTATCCCGTGGCCACGCCGATCGGCAATCTGCGCGACATCACCCTGCGCGCCCTGGATGTTCTGGCGGCAGCAGATCTGATCGTCTGCGAGGACACGCGGATCACCCGCAAACTGCTCACGCGATACGGCATCACCACCAAAACTGTCCCCTATAACGATCACAATGCACAACGTGTGCTTCCAAACCTGATCAGACGCCTCAATGATGGCGATTCTCTGGCACTGGTCAGCGATGCCGGAACACCGTTGATTTCCGACCCCGGCTTTAAACTCGTCGAGGCTGCGGTGTCGGAAAATATACCCGTCTATCCCATTCCCGGTGCCAATGCGGCAATTGCCGGGCTGGTGGCCTCGGGCCTGCCAACCGACAGTTTCTTTTTCGCAGGATTCCTGCCCCCCAAGCAGGGCGCGCGGCGCACCCGGCTGGAGGAACTGGCGCGTATCCCTGGAAGCCTCGTCTTCTATGAATCCTCCGGTCGTCTGGCCGCGTCACTTTCCGACATGCGCGACGTTCTGGGCGCACGTAAGGCCGTGGTCGCGCGTGAAATTACCAAACTCCATGAGGAAGCAATTCGCGGTACACTCGTCCATCTCGCAGAGATCTATGAGGAACAAGGCGGACCACGCGGTGAAATTGTCATTGTCGTCGGCCCGCCCGGGGCAGAAATCGTGAGCGACGAGACAGTCGAACAGGCAATCCGGGATGCGCTGCAAACCATGAGCGTACGCGATGCAGCCAGCGAGGTCGCCGCGCAAACAGGTCGGGCGCGCCGCGAGATTTACACAATGGCTCTCGCGATCTCCGGTGCGGATTCCCAATCGTGAGCCGGGAACGTCGCCAGGCCGAACAACGGGGACGCCACGCAGAGACCCGGGCCGCCCTGATGCTCCGGATCAAGGGGTACCGCATTCTCGCACAGCGCTATCGGACGCCCGTGGGCGAGATCGATCTGGTCGCAAAACGCGGGCACACGTTGCTGGCGATCGAAGTCAAATCCCGTAAAAGCGCCGCCGAAGCTGCATACGCCATTGATGCCCAACAACAAAAACGGATTGCGCGAGCCACAGAACACTTTCTTGCCGCAAATCCGCGATATGCCGATCACAAAATTCGTTTCGATGCGATTCTCGATGTTCCGAAACGCCTGCCACGGCATATCATGGATGCATGGCGAATCACCTAACCTCCAACCCGCGTTCGGGAACACCAACATGGCCAACACAATGCAGAACATGAAACAGATCATTCGATTGAGCGCCGCCCTCGCTGCCGGTGCACTTCTATTGGCCGCTTGCACACCTGCCGGAATTGCCGTGGGTGCCGGCGCCTCAGCCGGGGTTGCCGCTTCCGAGGAACGCGGGTTGAAAGGCGCCGGATCCGACGCCCTGATCCGCGTCTCCATCAACGAAGCCTGGTTCAAGGAAGACTTCGACACCTTCAACCGGCTCAATCTGCAAATCTATGAAGGCCGGGTGCTGCTTTCGGGACGGGTTCCGGATCAGGCGCGCGCAGACAAGGCCGTTCAGCTCGCCTGGCAGGCCGACGGCGTTCGCGAGGTCATCAACGAGATCGTGATTTCAAATGCCGGGGCCCTCGATGATTTCGGCAATGACACATTGATCAATGCGCGTCTGGATTCGAAATTGCTATTCGACAGCGGGATCAGCTCGGTGAACTATTCGACACGTTCGGTGGCCGGCACGGTCTATCTGCTGGGCGTGGCACAGGATCGCGATGAACTCGATCGTGTCTTCCGGGTCACCCGGGACATCCCGAATGTGAAACGGGTGATCAGCCATGTGATCATAAAGGATGACCCGCGCCGGGTGCCGCGGCCAGCCGAAAAGCCTGCCGCACAGCGCTGACCGTCCCGTGTCTGACTACGAGGGGCAGATCGCACTGCGCCGCATGGCCGGTGATGATGACGCACAGATTGATCTTGCCGGCGCCGCTCTTCTATTAGCATCGCGCGAATGCCCGGATATTTCTCAGACTCCCTATTACGAACATCTCGACGAACTGACCACGGCCGTCGCCCGCACCTTCGAAGACCTGCCCGACGGCGCGTCGCGGAAACGTGATGCGCTGGCCACCGTCATTCACGACGACTTCGGATATCGCGGCGATCAGCAATCCTATGATGATCTGCAGAACGCCAACCTGATGCAGGTGATCGACCGGCGTAAAGGTCTGCCGATTGCACTGGGCATCCTGCACATCCATTGCGGGCGCAGACTGGGCTGGGACATTTGCGGTCTGAATTTTCCCGGACATTTTCTGATCCGTCTCGACGACGGGGCAAAGCGGACCATCCTCGATCCGTTCAACAATGGCACGGAACGCTCAGTGGCCGAGTTGCGCGAGCTGCTGAAAGCCACCCAGGGTCCAGACTCGGAATTGACACCCGATCACTACGCCATGGTCAGCAACCGGGACATCCTGATCCGGCTTCAGAACAATCGAAAAATCCGGCTACTGAAAGCCAATCGGGTCGCTGATGGACTGACGGTGGTCGAAGACATGTTGCTCTTCGCCCCCGGCGAAGTAGCGCTCTGGCACGAAGCCGGGGTTTTGAACGCCCATCTCGAAAATTTCCGTGCGGCCATCATCGCTTTTGACCATTGCCGTGACCTCACCAGCAATCCCGGCGAGCGGGCGCGGGTCGCAGGTCTGATTTCCAAACTCCGCGCACGGCTGAACTGACCGGCACTTTTCGCAGTGGGGAGAATTGCCAAAGTGCGGAAAACCCTTAGATTGCGTGACCGTCAACACCCTGCCGGAGCCTGCCTGTCATGAGTCTTGCCGTTGCTATCCAGATGGACCCGATCGATGCGATCGACATCAATGGGGATTCGACCTTTGCGCTGGCCCTCGAAGCCCAGTCCCGCGGCCATGGACTGTTTCACTATCTGCCCCAGGACCTGTCACTCCGCGAAGGACGGGTGATCGCCAGAGCGCGCCCGCTGCAAGTGCGGCGCGAAGAAGGAAATCACTTCACGCTGGGAGAGGCCGAGACACTCGATCTTACCGGTGTCGATGTGGTGCTGATGCGTCAGGATCCGCCCTTCGACATGGCCTATATCACCGCAACCCATATTCTTGAGCATTTACACCCGCAGACGCTTGTGGTGAATGACCCGGTCTCCGTGCGCAACGCGCCTGAGAAACTCTTCGTCACCCATTTCGAAGGCGTCATGCCGCCGACCCTGATCAGCTCGTCACGCGAGGAGATCATCGCGTTCCGGGACAAATACAAGGACATCATCGTCAAGCCGCTCTACGGCAATGGCGGTGCCGGCGTGTTCCACATTCAGCCCGGTGATGAAAACCTGAATTCGCTTCTGGAAATGTTCACCGAAATGTTCCGGGAGCCGGTCATCGCCCAGCGCTACCTTCCCGAAGTACGTCAGGGCGACAAGCGGATCATTCTGGTCGACGGGGAACCCGTCGGCGCTATCAACCGGGTGCCTGCCGAAGGTGAAGCACGCTCCAACATGCATGTGGGGGGGCGCGCCGAACGCAGCGACCTCACCCCGCGCGAGCAGGAAATCTGTGCCGCCATCGGCCCGGCCCTGCGTGAGCAAGGCCTGATTTTTGTCGGCATCGATGTGATTGGCGATTACATGACCGAAATCAATGTGACATCACCCACGGGGATTCAGGAGATCGACCGCTATGACGGGGTGAACCTTTCCGGATTGATCTGGGATACGATCGAAAAACGTCGTGCGGATGTCCCGGACTGATACCGGGAAAAACTGAAGGGGCCCGAGGGCCCCTTCATCGTCTCTAATTGACCGGAAACTCACTGAGATCCGGCGGGGTGCCGTCCGGACGCTTGAGCAGAACCTCTTCGGGTTCCCCGGCTGCCAGGCGCGCCGAAAGCTCATCAGGATCGAACTTGATGCCAATCGGGTTATCCGTGAACTCACCGCTCTCAAAATACTCTCCGAATTTCTCTTCGGGAATATTGTCGACCTGCAGTTCAATCTGATTTTTGTCCGGATCGAAATAATACATCGACGTGGTCGGCCCGTGATTGATGCAGAACTCAGGCGTGATGTTGTGCTCATCCTTGATCCGGTTATAGGTCGCCAGCAAATCACTCAGGTTTTCATAGGTGAAGGCAATGTGGTGCATGCCACAGGTCATATCGACATGCTCCTGAACCCCCGGCAGTGCCAGTACGGCGATCCGGTGATGCTCCGTGTCATAGGTTACGAACCCGATGGCGGGGTTTTCGTACATGGCCTCGCCCTCGAGAACCTTCTTGTACCAGTCGAGAATTGTTCCCACGCGACCCTCCTGCGTACGCAGGACGACATGAGCCAGTTTTGCTGGCGCTATTTTTCCCCGCTCCCTGGCGGTTTTCGGCATTTTTGCAACGGCGTTCATTTGTCTCTCCCCATGGTGTCATTATTCCCGGCAAACACACTTTGAATGCAGTCTTGCGCCAACTGACAAAAGATTCAATCGTGTTGCTCAACAGGTGAACAGCGCATCACGGGAGACGATCATGGCCGAAAAACTGAAATCACCGCCGCCGGACCGCAACCCGAAGACCCCCAGGATCGATCTCCCGGCCGGCGCGACCGACACCCATTTTCACATCTACGGCCCCCAGGCACGGTTCCCGTTCAATCCGGCCTCACCTCTCGATGTGGAGGATTCAACCCTTGATGACATGCTCCATTTGCACAACACGCTGGGGATCGAGCGCGGCGTAATCGTGCAATCGGTGGTTCAGGGACATTGCTACGAATACATGCTCCACGCACTCTCGCGCGAGCCCGACCGTCTGCGTGGCATTGCCCTGCCCGCGCCCGATATCACCGACAAGGAACTCGAAATCCTGACCACCGCCGGTGTCGTGGGGGCACGCTTTGCCTATCGCGCGAGCCCGGACATCAACATGGACATCATCCATCGCACCCATGAATTCGGCTGGCACCCGCAATTCTGGTTCCGCGGCCCCGATGAAGCCGCTGCATGGCGCGACCAGATGCTGTCGGTACCCGGCAATTTCGTGATTGATCACATGGGCTGGCAGCCCGCCGAGATGGGCATCGATTCGCCGGGCTTCAAAATCGTGCTGGAGTGTCTCGACACCGGGCGGTGCTGGGTCAAACTTTCGGGTCCGAACCGTTTCTCCGCCGAACCGGGCCTGCCCTATTCAGATACGGTTCCCTTCGCCGAGACCCTGATCGAACGCAACCCGGACCGCCTGCTCTGGGGTTCGGACTGGCCCCATCCCGATCATTTCGAAGCCATGCCCAATGATGGCGACCTGATTGATCTGATGCTCACCTGGGCACCCGACGAAGCCCTGCGGAAGAAAATCTTCACCGACAATCCGGCCGAACTGTTCGGCTTTCCGGCGGTCTGACACAGCGCCCTCAGGCGGCCATATCCTGACCACTCAGGTCTTGCCGAGTTCACGCCGCCCAATTTCGCAAAGCGCGTCACCTCTGAAATCCGGCGACGCCACCGCGAAGGCGGACATCCGCACCGGTGCAATGGCGAAGTGTGACACCACACGGGACACTCGGCGACGACACTCCATCAGGTTGCTCTCGGATTACGGGTTGCAAACAATTTGATGGATTTTGTACGCGAGAGTCGGTTGTGCGGGTTGTATCAAGGTTGTGACATCATTGTGTCATTTGCCCATCATGGCTACCACTCTACCCGGGCAATGTGGTGAAAACAGAGGCCATCAGGGCAACACCGGAGCAGGATATTGGCGCAGGCCAGATCAGCAAGACGTCATGGATTTCGGATCTCACTCTCCATAGGAGCCGTGATGGTGCTCCTGTCGGGTTGTTCGGGCCTTGAACTGTTCGATGCCATGCGCCAGTCCGAGTCCCGCGACGAACAGGCCGCCACCTTCGATCCCGGCCTGGCCAACGGCACCAAATCCACCACCACACCAACCGAAAGCGCCGCGCCACGCGCCAAGCCAACGGCACCGCCAACCGCACGGAGCACCGCAAGCACGGCACCCGCCTTTGTTGCGCCGAACGCAATTAGCTGTCCGGTCTGATGCCCCGCGCGGCTTCCACCGCCAGCGGTGAATAAATCGCCGAGCGCATTCCGACACCGGCATCCACCACCACATCGATCACGGTCGGCAGACCGCCGCCCCGCATTTCGTCCACGGCCGCCCGGATGGCCGGGGCAATATCTCCCGGCCGCGAGACCCGTTCTGCCCGGACCCCCATGGACTGCGCGATCGCCGCATAGTCGGTATCGGGAAACTCGCTCCCCATGGCGCGATTGCCCATGCCTTCAGCTGTCATCCCGAGCTGGGAGTTGTTCATCACCACGATGATCGGCGCCGCCCCGTACTGCACGGCACTGAGCAGCATGTGCATCTGCATGGCAAAACCGCCATCGCTGCACACACCAATGGCCGGACGTTCGGGATGCACGAGCTGAGCCGTCAGCGCTGCGGGCAGGGACCAGCTGACCCCGCCAATGCCCCCGCAGCCGAAATAGCAGCCCGGCCGCTGGGTGCGGAAAAAGTGATTCATCCAGTGACGGTTGCTGCCCGCATCCGAACAGATAATGGCATCTTCCGGTGCCGCCCGCGCCACCGCCGCCACGACACGCTGGGGCATGACCGGGATCGCATCCGACGCCATCGCCGGATCATCGAACAGGGCGCCGAGCGCCTTGCGTGTCTCGAAGATACCGCGCCGTGCACTGGCCTGCGCCGGGTCGACTCGGTCGGCCAAACGCGTGTTGAGAGCTGCCATCGTCAGCGTCGCATCTCCGGTCAGCGCGATTTCGGCCGGGATTGTCCAGGACGCGTTTCGCGGATCCACGTCGATCTGAAAGATTCGCTGACGATTGGGGTCGAAGAGCCGGGGATGTTCGTAACAGGTTTCCTGCGGCTTCAGGCGACACCCGATCACCAGAACCGTATCCGCCGCACCGAGCGTGTCATTGGCCACCGGCGTGCCGGTATAGCCGATACAGCCAGCCGCCAGATCATGGGTCTCGGCCATCGCGCTCTTGCCAAGATAGCTGGTCACCACAGGTGTGCCGAGGGTCTCGGCCAGAGCTCTCAGCTCATCATAGCCGCCGGCGATCCGCACGCCATTCCCCGCCACAATGACCGGCCGTTCGGCCGTAAGCAGAGCTTCGGCCACCGCGTCGAGAGCGCCCTCGGGCGGCAGTGTCCGGGTGGTCGTCAGAAGCCGTTTGGTGTCATGAATTTCTGGCAGGCCATTGTCCCCCACCGGTTCGGACAGGACATTGGCACGAAACACACAGGCGGTCGGACCCGGACGGCCGGTCACCGCATGTTTCAACGCCAGCTGGGTTGCGATCACCGCCTCGCGGGACTGATGCGGGGTGGCGGTGTATTTCGTGGTGCTGCGATACATGGCGCCAAGATCGAAGGATCCGTATTGCCCGCTGCCCGACTGAATCGGTGCATGCACATTGAAGCCATTGGCATCCGACATTTCGGTCAGAACGACCATGGGCGAAGAGGCCAGAAACGCCTCGATCACGCCGAACATGCCGGTTGACCCCGCAAAAGCGCCCTGAGCGGCAAAAACCCCGGGTTTGCCCGTCAGTTTTCCATACATGTCGGCCATGCAGGAGGCGGTCTGTTCGTCCCGCGGCACGATCGTGCGAATTTCGGATTCGCGGCCATGCAGAGCCTTGAAGATTTCCATGGTTGCGCCGCCGGGCAGGCCGAACAGGTGATCGACCCCGGCCTCGACCACACAATCGATGATGCGTTCGGATGCGAGTTTGTCCGTGCTCATGTTTTCCCCCCGGAATCTCCGATTCAGAATGCCTGAGCCGCACCTGAATGCCCACCGGTTGTCTAGGCACGCTCCCGGTGCCGCGATAGAGTAAAGCACGTCATCAGATGCCCGGAGACCCAAACCATGAGCCGCAACGATATCTATATTGTTGGTGTCGGGATGACGCCATTCGGAAAGTTTCTCGGCCGCTCCATCAAGTCCATGACCGCCGAGGCCGTCAACGGTGCATTGTCCGATGCCGGAGCGGAGATTTCCGACATTGAGGGCGCGTGGTTTGCCAATGCGGCCCAGTCGATCCTTGAGGGTCAGGGTTCGATTCCCGGGGAAATCGCGCTGCGCGAGATGGGCATTCAGGAAATCCCGGTCTTCAATGTGGAGAATGCCTGCGCCAGTGCCTCCACCGCACTGGACATGGCGACGACCTGGCTGCAGGCCGGACGCGGCGGCGTGGCGCTGGCCATTGGTGCGGAAAAAATGTTCCACACGGACAAGGCGAAGATGTTTTCGGTCTTCGATGGCGGCTGGGATGTACATCAGGCCGAAACCGCAACCGCACGCCTGCTCTCCCTGGGTGAGGGCATGGCAGACCCGGATGGGGAGGGAGACACGGGCGCCCGCAGTGTATTCATGGACATCTACGGCGCGCTCGCCAAATTCCATATGAAGGCGTTCGGCACCACCCAGCGACAGCTTGCGGCCGTGGCAGCCAAGAACCATGTCCATTCCCAGTACAATCCTTTGTCCCAGTACCAAGCGCCCATGACCGTCGAGGATGTGATGGCCGCCCGCAAGGTCAGCTGGCCCCTGACTCTGCCCATGTGCTCGCCGATTTCCGACGGCGCCGCCGCTGCGATCCTGTGTCGCGAAGAGGAGCTGCATCGGTTCGACCGTAGCCGCGCGGTAAAAATCGAAGCGACCGCGCTGCGTACGGGGTCGGACCGCAAGGCCGAAGAGTTCAACAGGCACATCACGCATCTGGCTGCCAATGATGCCTATGCGCAAGCCGGACTCACTCCTGCCGATATGGATGTTGCAGAGGTTCACGACGCCACCGCCTTTGCTGAAATCCAGCAGATCGAGAATCTCGGCTTCTGCGAATTCGGCGCCGGCGGGGCCTTCACGGAATCCGGGGCAACGTCCTTGGGGGGCGACATTCCGGTCAATCCGTCCGGGGGTCTGGAATCCAAGGGCCACCCGGTGGGTGCCACCGGCTTGGCACAGATTTTCGAACTGACCACCCAGCTGCGCGGGGAAGCTGGTGATCGCCAGGTCGCGGATGCCCGATACGCCATAGCCGAAAACGGTGGTGGTTTTCACGGAATCGAAGAGGCTGTGGCTTGCGTGACCATTCTCGGGCGCACCTGGAAAACGATGTTCGCCCCCCCCCGGCGGGGGGGCCAGAGACTTGCAAATTGTGCGCTGCACAATTAGCGTTCGCCCGAGAGCCGACATCAAGTCAGCCGGGGGAACATTAGGATGACCACACAAACGCAAACCCGGCGCATCGGAGTTCCGGAGATCCGTGCCCGCAAGGGCACCGAACCCATTGTCAGCCTGACCGCCTATACCACACCGATGGCACGCATGCTCGATCCGCATGTGGATTTCCTGCTGGTCGGAGATTCCCTAGGGATGGTCGTCCTACGGCTTTGAATCCACCCTTCCGGTCAACTTGGACATGATGATTGCCCATGGCGCTGCCGTGGTGCGCGGCAGCGCGCACGCCTGCATTGTGGTTGATATGCCTTTCGGCAGCTACGAAGCCTCACCCGAGCAGGCCTATCACGCAGCAGCCCGGGTTCTTACGGAGACCGGTTTGTGCCGCCGTCAAACTCGAAGGCGGGCGTCTCCATGGCCGAAACCATCGCCTTTCTGACCGCACGCGGCATTCCCGTACTGGCCCATATCGGCCTGACCCCGCAATCGGTGAATGCATTCGGCGGCTTCCGGGTCCAGGGTCGCGGTGATGCCCATGCCGCTGCCATTCGCGCCGATGCACAGGCCGTCGAACAGGCCGGCGCATTCGGCATTGTCATCGAAGGTGTGCCCGAACCCCTGGCGCGAACCATCACCGAAGAAACCACCATTCCCACCATCGGGATCGGTGCTTCACCGGCCTGCGACGGTCAGGTTCTGGGTCACCGAAGACATGGTTGGCATGTTCGGCACCTTCACACCGAAATTCGCCAAACGCTATGCGGAACTCGGAGAACAGCTCGGGGATGTCGCCGCACGCTACGCGGCCGAAGTCCGGGAACGCACTTTCCCCCGGTCCTGAGCATTGTTTTTGATGCCGATCCGGCGCCGGGCAAAGGCAACTGACGGAGCCCTTTCATGTCCGCCCTCGAAATCGTTCGCACCATACCCGCGCTTCGCGCGGCCATTGCTGGCTGGCGACAGAACGGACAGACGATTGCGCTCGTGCCCACCATTGGGTGCACTGCACGATGCTCATATGGCTCTGATGCAGGACGCGCGAAAACGTGCGGACCGGGTTGTGGCGACCATCTTCGTGAACCCGACCCAGTTTGCCGCCGATGAGGATCTGGACACCTACCCCCGCCGGGAGGCGGCAGATATCGAAAAACTGCGCGCTGATGGCATCGATCTGCTGTTCGCACCCAATGCGGATGAAATATATCCGGCTGGGTTCGCCACCACGGTCACGGTCGCCGGGGTCAGTGAAGGGTTGTGCGGTGATCACCGCCCGGTTCATTTCACAGGCGTCGCCACGATCGTAACCAAATTACTGTTGCAGGCCCTGCCCGATACCGCCCTGTTTGGCGAAAAGGACTATCAGCAGTTGCAGGTCATCCGGGCTCTGACCCGGGATCTGGATATCCCTGTCGACATCGTCGGTCTTCCAACGGTGCGCGAGCCGGACGGGCTCGCCATGTCATCACGCAATCTGCATATGAGCGACCACGAGCGCGCACTGGCCCCACAGATGTATCGAACTCTGAATGCAGTGGCAGAACGTATCCGCGCGGGTGAGGATATAGCGCAGGCCTGCGCCGCCGGCCGGGCTGCGCTCACAGCAGCCGGGTTTTCTCCTGTCGAGTATCTGGAACTGCGCGATGCCCAGAGCCTGGCTGCGGCCGATCCCGCCCACCCCTGTCGGATTCTCGCAGCGGCCTGGCTCGGCAAAACGCGACTGATCGACAATATTCCCCTCAGCTGATTCCGAGGCGGATGTCAGCCACGCAATTGTGCGTTGCACATAACGCGGGTGTCACACTCGACAATACAGCCTATGTAGTCATTGTGCGCTGCAACAAAGAACATGGTGCACGGAAGTGATGCCGTCACACTTGCGACGGAGTCATTCATGAAGACCGCAACACAAGACACATCCACCCCGGTGACCGCAAACTATCACACCCGGGTGCTGACCACCGACGAACTCACGGCCACGCTCCGCGCGGCCGAGCAGCTTCGTTCGGAAAACATGTATCAGGCGATCGCAACCACGATCCGCTTTCTCCGCCAGGGCACAGCACGCCTGTTTGCGGTGGAATATCAGAGCCAGACCTGAACCGGCGGCATCCGGCCAGCGGATGCGCCAAACGAAAAACGGAGCCGACTTCCCCCCGCCGGCTCCGTTTTTCTGTTTCCAGCAAGGGGCCGTTCGACGCTAGGCGAAGGGCACATCCCCCTGAATCACGATGCGGTGCATCAGCCGGTGTTCGGTGTAATCGAACAGGGCGTAGTGCAGTGATAGGCGATTGTCCCAGACCGCCAGATCATTCGTCTTCCATTTGTGTCGGTAGTTGAACTCCGGCGTGCGCAGATAATCAAAAAGATAGCGAAGCAACATATCGCTTTCCTTGCGATCCATGTCCTTGATGAAGGTGGTCATGGATTCATTGACGAAAAGGCCGCGCTTGCCGGTCACGGGATGCTTGCGGATCACCGGATGCAGGGCCGGCCGATAACTGGCGCGTTTGTTCCGGATATAATCCGTGCCCTTGTCGCCCTCATACATTTCCGGACGCACTTCCTCCGCATAGGGCTGGTAGGAATCATGATAGGCTTCGAGACCCTCAAGATGCGCCTTCATGCGGTCTGAGAGCGCCTCATAGGCTGCCACCATATTGACCCACACCGTGTCACCGCCCCGCGGCGGGATGTCCTTGGCGTAGAGAACGGTGCCCATGGTTGGCCGCTCGGTGCCAACAAAATCCGTGTGCCACAGATCACGCGTGACATGGGGTGGATTGGCAGCATCATATTCCAGAATGTCGATTTCGGGATTGTCCTTGCTCTTCTCGAAACCGGACACATCGGAAGGCTGAGGCTTCCCGAAACGGCGCGCGAAGGCGACCTGTTGTTCAGGCGTCAGATTCTGATCCCGAAACACGATCACCGTGCGATCAAGCAGCGCTTCGTGAATTTCATCGAACTGTCGGTTGGTCAGATCCTGCGAGAGGTCGATCCCCTCGATAATGGCGCCACAGGATGGCGACATCTCCTGAACGTCGATGTTGTCATAGGCCATGGTGGTGTCCTCCTCGTCCTAGTGTTTCACATCGGGGAAAAGCAGGGCAAGAGATGCCCTCACCTGGCCGGCTGAATCATCCGCCCCAATTGTCGTCCGCCGCAAATATGCACATGGAAGTGCGGTACTTCCTGACCCCCGTCCCGACCGGTATTGGCCAGTATCCGATAACCCGGATCCGCCAGGCCCAGCTCCCGTGCGACATGGCCCACCGCCCGGAAGAAGCCGGTAATTTCCGCATCGCTGGCACGCGCCGTAAAATCGTCATTCGACACATAGGCCCCTTTCGGGATCACCAGAACATGGGTGGGAGCCTGCGGGTTGATATCCTCAAACGCGAGCGCATGACCGTTCTCGTAAACCCGGTTGCAGGGGATTTCCCCGCGCAGGATTTTTGCGAAGATGTTCTCGTCGTCATACATCATGTCGGCCATCGTCAGCTCGTTCGGTTGGCTTTTTCGATCAGCCCGGAAACACCGTCCCGTTCGGCCAGCCGGGCCCAGACATCATCCGGCTTGATCCCCGCATCGGCCCAGAGGACACAAAGGTGATACAGCAGATCCGCGCTCTCGGCGGCCAGCGCATCGGGGCCCTCCTGCAGCGCAGCGATGATGGTTTCGACCGCCTCTTCCCCGACCTTCTCTGAAATCTTTCCCGTCCCCTTGGCCAGGAGGCTTGCCGTATAGGACTCCTCGGGGTTTCCGCCTCGTCGAGATTCGATCACGGCAAAGAGCGCATCGAGTATCTCGCCGCCTAGTTTGTCAGTCATGTACTTGCCTCCGGGGAATTCGTCTCGACCACCAGCCGCACCGGCACCCCTGCCTGATCCATATGGGCTTTGGCTTCCGCGATCGAGTGCTCACCAAAATGAAAGATCGACGCCGCCAGCACAGCCGAAGCATGCCCCTCGCGCGCACCGTCAACAAGATGGTCCAAGGTCCCGACACCGCCCGAAGCGATCACCGGAATCGGCACGGCATCGGAAATGGCGCAGGTCAGCCCGACATCGAACCCCGATTTGGTCCCATCCCGATCCATGGAGGTGAGCAGGATTTCTCCCGCGCCGTACTCGGCCATGCGCTGCGCCCATTCAACCGCATCGAGGCCAGTGGCGTTGCGCCCCCCATGGGTGAACACCTCCCATTTGTTCTCGCCGGTCGCCTTGGCGTCGATGGCGACAACAATGCACTGGCTGCCAAATTTCGTCGCCGCCTCCCGGACAAATTCCGGATTGGTCACAGCCGCGGTGTTGATCGAAACCTTGTCGGCCCCCGCGAGCAACAGTTTTCGGATGTCGTCGACCGTGCGTACGCCCCCGCCCACCGTCAGCGGCATGAAACAGGCCTCAGCCGTGCGTGAGACCACGTCGAAAATGATATCCCGATCTTCATGGCTTGCCGTGATATCGAGGAAACACAACTCGTCCGCCCCGGCCCGGTCATAGACCTGAGCCTGCTCAACCGGGTCTCCGGCATCGCGCAAGCCAACAAAATTGACGCCCTTCACGACGCGGCCGTCCTTGACGTCCAGACACGGGATGATCCGAACCTTCAGCATGATTCAGCCTCACGCAATCGGGTGAGCGCAGCCGCCAGTTCAATCCGACCATCATAGATGGCCCTGCCGGAAATGACTCCGGCAATGCCGCGTCCCCCATAAGGCAAAAACGCTTCCACATCTGCCAGTGAGGACACGCCGCCCGACGCAATCACCGGAATGTCGATGGCTTCGGCCAGCGCCACGGTGGCATCGACATTCGGCCCCCCCATGGCGCCGTCCCGATCAATATCGGTATAGATGATCACCGCAACGCCCACATCGGCAAACCGACGCGCAAGTTCTTCCACAGCCAGATCCGAGGTTTCCGCCCAGCCCTCGACAGCCACACGTCCGCCCCGCGCATCGATGCCAACGGCGATCCGTCCGGGAAATTCCCTGCAGGATTCAACGACCAGGTCGGGATTCTTTACTGCGGCCGTACCGAGAATGACCCGGTCAATTCCATCGGCCAGCCAAGCCGAAACATGATCGCGGGTGCGAATGCCGCCGCCAAGCTGAACCTGCACACCCGCGGCGCGGGTCACATCGAGAATAGCCCGGACGGCGGCTCCGTTGACGGATTCCCCGTCAAACGCCCCGTTCAGATCCACCATGTGCAACCACGATGTGCCGGCTTCGACAAAGGCCAGCGCCTGGTCTGCCGGACTGTCATTGAAAACGGTCGCAGCCTCCATGTCGCCGCGCAGCAGACGCACACAGGCACCGTCTTTCAGGTCTATCGCCGGGAAAAGAATCATGATGGTCGGGCCTACAGATCTTTCATGTAATAGAAGCCGGCGACATATTCTCCGGCGGCGCGTTCGTATTTGGGATGGGTTCCCCAATGGACATATCCGCTTTCCTCGAAGATTTGAATGGCCCGCTCCTGGGTTTCACGCACACTGAGGTTGAGCACCGTATACCCTTCCTTGCGGGCCAGATCTTCGCAGGCATCCAGAATTGCCGGAGCCAGACCATGTCCCCGTGCCCAGGGCGCCAGAAAAAAGGTCGAAACCTGCACGGAAAAGGACTGTGCTTCCGCATTGGACCGCGGACGGGTCAGCTGGGCGGCTCCAGCAATGACGCCATCAAGGCGCCCAACCACTACCGTGCGCTCGGGCACCAAAAGGGTTCCCCGCCAGTAAGCCTCCATGATCTCCCGCCGTGGGGGCTGCAACCACCCAAACCCGCCACCGGCCACAATCGCGACCTCAGCCGCATCACACAGATCGGCCAGATCATTGCCACGAAACTCGCCCAGACGCTCGATAACCGTATCGGTCATGGTGCCCAGCCCAGAAACGCCGAAATTAACGCCAGACCGGTTCTTTGACTCTTTTCCGGATGAAACTGGGTTCCGATCATATTGTCCCGTCCAACGGCCGCCGTGATGGCGCCACCATACGTGACTGTCGCAAGGACATCCTCGGGATTTTCCGCCGCCAGATGATAACTGTGTACGAAATACGCATGGGGTCGCTGCGGGCCAAATCCTGAAAGTAGTGGATGCCCGTCAGCTCGAATATCCAGCTCATTCCATCCCATATGGGGGATTTTCAGACCTTCTTGAGCAGGCACGACCTGCACCACTTCGCCCGGTATCCAGCCGAAACCCGCGGTTTTTCCATGTTCGAGCCCTTGACTCGCCATCAGTTGCATCCCGACACAAATACCCAGAAACGGGCGCCCCTTCTGGCGGACGCTTTCCTCCAGCGCTTCGATCAGACCGTCGCGCGCCTCAAGGCCTTCGCGACAGTCACGAAACGCCCCAACTCCGGGCAGCACGACCCGGTCGGCATTGGCAACCACTTCGGGCTCCGCGGTGACACTGATTTTGCGAGCCAGTGACGCCTCCCGGGCGGCGCGCTCAAAGGCTTTCGCGGCCGAGCGCAGATTTCCCGAGCCATAATCGATGATTGCCACGGTTTCCGTCATCTCTAGCGCCCCCCCGCGAAGTAGTGGTGCTCCGCATCACCCAGATTCCGGCCCGACACTACCGCCCGTTCCGTGAAATCCCGGCGCCCTAGGACATACCGTCGCCAATCATTCGCCCAGAGTCCAATTACAAGCTGTGAAGCCAGTGTCACAGCGAGTTCTGCACCATCAGTCGTACCCAACACTACCAAACTTCCGGACACCACTACGGAGAGCACGAGCAGGGCAATTCCGGTGCGCCACATCCCCAGCCACAGCGCCCAGAACGGACCAAACACGAAAGCGGCCCAGTTGAACCCTTCGCGGACGAACACAGCATCCCCATCGCGGGATGCCGACCAGGAACGCGCATGGACTGTATATATCTTCCGTGCCAAGGGCCGATCATCCCTGAAACCGGTCTTCGCGGGCCATACGCAGCTTGAGCTCGGTCGTCCCGAACAGGCGTAAATCCGGGAGAAATGACTCCTTTTTCAGGAATCGCACATCATCGCGGGTGACCGGACCGACAAACATCAGCTTGTGACTGACGCTGTAGCGCGCCAGATCTGTTCCAAACACCTTTTGAAGGATGTAAAAGGTCAGGTAGTGGTTGTCCACAACCGCGCGTATCGGCCTCTCAGAGCGGCGTACAAGGTTGATCAGGTCGAGATTGAACAGCTTGTCCCCGTTCACCGGCGAGTGTCGGTCCGGGCCGTCGGAGAACACGAAGTCATAGGGGCGTTCGGGGATCTCCCGATACTGCACACCGCGGAAGCATTTGTAGAAGCCATCGACCTTCGGACTGTGCACCAGATCGACAATGCCGGCGACCTCGTCCGGCAGCCGCGATTTGGCAATGTCATACCATTCCCGGTCATCCTCCATCGATGTGACCCGTCCGACAGGGCTTCCATCCTCCCGGGCATTCTCGATCAGCGCCTGGGCCAACACTACTGATGTAATACCCGTGCCAAACTCCACTACTTCTCTTGGTTTGAACGACTTAACCTGCTCGTAGAGCGTCAGGTAGTCCGAGTATGACGCACCCGTAACCGCTGTTCCGGCGGCGGCACGGGTCATCAGATCCCACAATTCGGTGTTTTGCTCCAGGGCATACCGGGCCCGACGGGACCGGGCCGCGACCATACGGTCCACCCACCATTTGCGGGCCCGCACCAGCTGACCATAGGCCGAAGTCGCCACCATGGTCGGCACAGCACCGGGCAACGCCTCGCTGCGGAAGATTTCCGGACCCTCGGGACCTTGATTGTTGTCAGTCATCGGTCAAAACCCGCCAAAACGCCGGAAAACCGGGGTACTACGGCCACCACTACTCGGACATCGAGCCGCCAAGAACGCCCTTGGTCGACGGGACATCATCGCGGCGCCGCGGATCGATCTCCACAGCCACGCGCAGCGCCCGCGCCAGCCCCTTGTAGCAGGACTCAATCATGTGATGGTTGTTTTCCCCATACAGGGTCTCGACATGCAGGGTCAGCCCAGCGGACTGGGCAAAGGCCCGGTACCATTCCTGGAAGAGTTCCGTGTCCATATCACCGAGCTTGGGCCGGGTGAACGGCACCCACCAGACCAGAAACGGCCGGTTCGATGCATCCAGCGCCACCCGGGTAAGCGTCTCATCCATCGGGATCAGCGCATCGCCATACCGGCGGATTCCGCGGCGATCGCCCATTGCAAGACTGATCGCCTCGCCCACGGCGTAGCCCGAATCCTCGGTCGTGTGATGGAAATCGATGTGCAGATCGCCCTTCGCCCGCACTTTCAGGTCAATCAGCGAATGGCGGGAGAGCTGTTCGAGCATGTGATCGAGAAATCCGATCCCGGTGTCCACATCATAAACCCCGGTGCCGTCGAGATTCACCTCGACGGAGATATCGGTTTCCTTGGTCGTCCGCGCCACTTCGGCAACTCGCGGGTCACCAGCGTCACGTGTCGGCAGTTTTTCTACACTCATCATTTGCTCCTGCGGATCGGGTTTGGGCCCAACGCGGCGCCTAGATAGCAGGCATGGCCCAAACGCGCCATCCCGGAAGATGATTGGCGGATCAGCCGAATTTGTTCATCATACACGCTCCACCCGTCTCGTTCCGTTCTGTTCCCCCATCCCAGCACGCCATGTTGAACCTGCCCGCCCGCACCCGCTCCTTCGCCCATGGCGAAACCCTGCTGCAGGCCGGCGCGGACCATGAGGTGGGATTTGTGATCCTGTCCGGCCTTGTGGAGCTGCGCCGGGACACTAGCAAACTGGTGGAGAACGCCGAGCAGGGCACGGTGATCGGTGCCGTCAGTCTTTTGTTCGGCGGCGCCCAGGAGCTCAACGACATCGCGAAAGGCCCGGTCGAAGCCGCGACCATCGATGCGCGACCGTCTCGGCCCAGCTGTCCCGCAACCCCGAACTGGTCCGGGAGTTCACCTCCATGCTGCTCGGGCGCCTGTAACTGGTACCCCAGGCCGAGCGCGACACGGTGCCGGTCAGGCATGACGGCCCGATCACGACACCGGGCTCACGGTCCGAGCTGCGCCTGGAACCCGGCACATGGACCACCCGGTCCGAATTGCCCAAACGGGGGCTGACCATCACCGAATACCCCTTCGTGGTCGGCCGCAAACCCCTGCGCGGCGAACATGCGCCCCGCTCTCATGTCGCGCTGATGTTTCCCGACGCCAAGCCCTACAATCTGTCGCGCAACCATTTCGCCATCGAGAAGGGCCACACCGCCCTGATGATCCGGGATGTCGGCAGTCATCTGGGGACCGTGGTCAACGGCGCGCGCATCGGCATTGACGAACCCCTCAACGCCGTGACGCTTCACATTGGCGAGAACGAGATCATGGCCGGCGGCACGGATTCACCCTTCCAGTTCATTCTCGAAATCACGGCCTGACCGGGGCTACACGGCCCCTGCGCAGCCGGTGGCCGCCACTTGATCATCGCGCCCGGGACCCCAAATGGAGAGTCCGGCCTGATCACGGCCATTGCACCGCCGGTCCGGATGCGGCAGGACTCCCTGCCACACCGGGACATGTCCCGCATATAACGGAAGAGCCAATGAACGTTTCGCAACAAGACGACCGCATTCCGGCCTGGCATGGCACAACCATTCTCTCCGTGCGCAAGGGCGACAGCGTCGTGATCGCCGGTGACGGCCAGGTCACGCTGGGCCAGACCGTTATCAAGGCCTCGGCCCGCAAGGTGCGCCCGCTGGGCGATGGCAGCGTCATCGCCGGGTTTGCCGGCGCCACCGCCGATGCCATGACCCTCTTCGAGCGCCTCGAAGCCAAGCTCGAAAGCCATCCCGGCCAGCTGGTGCGCGCCTGTGTCGAGCTTGCCAAGGACTGGCGAACCGATCGCTATCTGCGCCGTCTCGAAGCCATGATGGCGGTGGCCAGCAAGGACGCCTCGCTCGTGCTGACCGGAACCGGCGATGTGCTCGAACCCGATGACGGCATCATCGCCATTGGCTCGGGCGGCAATTACGCCCTCGCAGCAGCCCGGGCCCTGATCGACAATGATGATCTGGATGCGCGGCAGATTGCGGAAAAGTCGATGGCGGTCGCAGCAGATATCTGCGTCTACACCAACACCAATCTCACTATTGAAACCCTTTAGACAGCACCAGCCATGACCAATTTTTCTCCGCGCGAAATCGTCTCCGAACTCGATCGGTTCATAGTTGGCCAGAATGACGCCAAGCGGGCTGTCGCGATCGCCCTGCGGAACCGCTGGCGGCGCCAGCAGCTGCCCGATGATCTGCGCGAAGAGGTGCTGCCAAAGAACATTCTGATGGTCGGGCCGACCGGGGTGGGGAAGACCGAGATTTCGCGCCGCCTGGCCAAGCTGGCCAATGCGCCGTTCATCAAGATCGAGGCGACCAAGTTCACCGAGGTCGGCTATGTCGGCCGGGATGTGGAATCGATCATCCGCGATCTGGTGGAGCAGGCGATCCTGATCACCAAGGAAACCCGTCGCAAGGAGGTCACCGCCCAGGCAGAGATCAACGCCGAGCGTCGGGTCTCGATGCGCTGGTGGGGGACAATGCCAGCGAAGCCACCCGCAATTCCTTCCGCGACAAGCTGCGTTCGGGCGAACTCGACGACAAGGAAATCGAAGTTGATGTCGCCGATGCCGGCGGGCTCCAGATGCCCACCATGGACATTCCCGGCATGCCCGGTGGCCAGATGGGCATGCTCAACCTCAACGACATGCTCGGCAAGGCCTTCGGCCAGCAGACCAAACCGCGGCGCCTGACCGTCGCCGAAAGCTATGAAGTCCTGCTGTCCGACGAAGCCGACAAGCTGCTCGATGACGACAAGGTCGTCGCCGAAGCCCTGAGAATCGTCGAGAATGACGGCATCGTCTTCCTCGACGAAATCGACAAGATCACGGCGCGCAGCGACCGTCAGGGCGGCGATGTCAGCCGGGAAGGGGTGCAGCGCGATCTGCTGCCCCTGATCGAGGGCACCACCGTGGCGACGAAATACGGCGCGGTCAAAACCGACCACATCCTGTTCATCGCCTCAGGGGCCTTCCATCTAGCCAAGCCCGCCGACCTGCTGCCCGAATTGCAGGGTCGCCTGCCCATCCGCGTCGAACTCAGCGCGCTGGGCCGCGATGACCTCGGGCGTATCCTGCGCGAACCTGAAAACAGCCTGATCCGCCAGTATGTGGCGCTGATGAAGACCGAAGGCATCACTCTGGAATTCACCGAAGACGCCATCGACACGATCGCGGCGCTATCAGCCGATATCAATCAGTCGATCGAGAATATCGGCGCGCGCCGCCTGCACACGGTGCTCGAACGACTGCTTGAGGAGATCAGCTTCACCGCCCCGGACCGGGATGGCGAGGAGATCACCATCGACGAAGCTCAGGTCCGCGAGCGCCTGGAAGAGCTGACGAAGGATTCCGATCTCTCGAAGTTCATCCTCTAGGACACAGCGACCAGAACGCCGCAACAAGAACAGGTGGCACCGCAGACGGTTCCCCCCCGGCGCAGGCGCGCGTAAAGTGATGGCAACACAACACGCCATCCAGAATTCCGTCAGGGGAGCCAACGCCATGCAAGTGCCCAAGCAAGTCATCGATCTGTCCATGCCGCTCGACAATGACACGATTGTCGATCCGGAAATCATGCGCCCGAAGATCGAGTACATCGACCAGAAGATGAATGCGGAAGCCATGGCGGGATTTTTCCCGGGCATGCGCGCAGTTGACCTGCCGGACGGCGAGGGCTGGGCCTGGGAGGTCGTCACCCTGACCACCCACAACGGCACCCATATCGATGCCCCCTGGCACTATCACTCGACCGACAAGGACGGGAACCGGATGCAGACCATCGACGAACTGCCGCTCGACTGGTTCTACCGGCCTGCGGTGAAGCTCGATTTCCGGCATTTCCCCGATGGCTATATCGTCCAGCCCGATGACGTGGAAGCCGAGCTCAAGCGCATCAATTACGAGCTGCAACCCCTCGACATCGTTCTCGTGAACACCCGGGCGAGCGAGAATTACGGGACCGATAAATACCTGAGCAGCGGCATCGGCATGGGCCGCGAAGCCACCCTCTATCTGACCCAGGAACACGGTGTCCGGGTCACCGGCATTGATGCCTGGGGTTGGGACGCACCCTTCTCCCTGCAACAGGAAACCTACGCGAAAGACAAGGACGCCATGGCTGTCTGGCAGGGCCATTGGGCCGGTATCGAGCAGCCCTACTGCCATATGGAGAAGCTGCTCAATCTCGAAACCCTGCCTGACCATGGCTTCATGGTCAGCTGCATGCCCTACAAGATCAAAGGCGCGTCAGGCGGCTGGATCCGCTGCGTCGCCATGCTGTTCGACGACTAGGCAACGAATAGATTCTCGTCACTCCCGCGCAGACGGGAGTCCATAAACATCAGTGCCCGGCCAGTCTGAACCGTGTCTGTGGATGCGCGCCTGCGTCATGCCCGAGCTTGACCCGGGCATCTCGTCACCAGCAACCAAAATTTATCAACGCCCCCTAGAACAAATCCCCGCGCAGGCGGGCGAGCAGGGCGATGGCGTCCTGTTCGGATATGTCCTGCACCTTTTCGGCCAGGGTGTTGGCGAGCTCCGTATGGGCCGGGGACAGGCCGGATGTGTCCACCGTGACCTTGGGGTGAGACAGCCGGGCGAGACGGTGCATCTCTTCGAAGTCATCCCAGATCAGGTTGAAATATTCACAGATCTGCACAGTCAGGGCTTCCGAAGGACGCCCCCGATGGCCATGTTCGAGCGATGACAGATAGGCCGGAGACAATTCCAGATCTGCGGCCATCTGTTTGAGGGTGATCTTGCGTTCATCGCGCAGGGTGCGGACTTTTTCTCCGAACGGGGTCATGGGCTCCGATCCCGCCTGCGCCGCAGCAACACGTAGAAGGCCCCGTCGCGGCCATGTTCGGGGCGGGCCCCGGTGAAGGCGACAACGAGATCACGACAGGGCGGCTGATTGAGCCACTGGGGCAGGCGTTCGCGCAGCACACCCGAACCCTCCCGAGATCCGCGTCCGGTGATCACCAGCACAGTGCGTTTGCCCATCGCTGCGCTGGAGGTGACAAAATCCGTCAGCGCGTGATGGGCGGCATCCTGATACATGCCGTGCAGATCAAGGCGGCCCTCGATGGGCAGCTTGCCCCGGCGGAACCGCTCGGCGGTGCGCCGGTCCATCCCAGTGAAATCCCCCATCGCCAGTTCGCGGACCGGTTTCGGGGCCGGCGGGGCAGCCACGGGACGGGGTGTCACGCGGTTCGCCTTCTTGCCCGGCGGAAAAGCCGGTGTGATTTTCTTACCGGCTTTGACAGCCGGATGCTCGGGCACCGGGCGGCCCTTCTTGATGGGTTTGGCGTCGCTCAGCACACGGCGAAACAGGTCGTCCTCATCCTCGCCATTGTCCGCACTGCCGGATGTCATCTGATGTCTCCCGTCTCTCCCGACCAGGGCGCACTCATTCGCCGTCGACGATGACAATGTGCAGCCGGCGCGGACCATGGGCCCCGAGCAACAGCGTCTGCTCAATATCGCCCGAGCGGGACGGGCCGGTCACGAAATTCACCGTTCGCGGTAACTGGCCACCACGCCCGGACTCCGGATCAGAGGCCTGAGCGCGGATCGAATCCCAGACATCCTCATAGGACTTCACTACCCGCCCGGCCGGCAGAACCACCACATGGGTTTCGGGAATGAAATTCAGCGTCGCGGGATGGTCCGGGCCCGAATACATCGCCAGAGTCCCGGTTTCGGCCACGGCAGCCGGGGCCGAGGTCACACTGACCTGATCGGATTCCACCGGTGCGCCGCGCCGGATTTCAAGCAGAGAATTGTCTGACCACGGCGCGGCATCCAGCGTCGCATCCGGCGCCATGACGATTTCCGAAGGCAGGTTCTCGCCGCGCAGATACTCTCCCACCGCACCGGGCACATCATCCATGCTGGCAACATGGGCAACCGTGGCATGCACCTTCTGGGCCATGGTTTCGAACAATTCGACAAGCCCGGCATCATCCAGCGCGGTGCGCGCGGGAACAATATTGCGGGCATGCCCTGTCATGCGGGCGCGCAATTTTGCCGCCGTGTCTTCATCCACCGGCGCGTCACGTCCGAGCGCCCGGCGCAGGGACCCAAGCACCGCCTCGCGATTGCTATCACTCATAGCGGGCGCTCCCCGGATTTCCAGCGCGACTGGAAGGTGCGACCTTCCGGTGCGGGCAATTCACGATATTTCGTCCAGCCTCTGGCCAGCGGCAGAGAGGACACGCGTCCCTGGGCCCGTCCCAGGCGGGCGAGCAGGCGCATCTGCACCCCGGTCACCAGCTGATAGAGCTTCGGACGCTTGGCCATGAAGGCCCACAGGCCCAGACCCGCGCGCGCCGCGCCGGGGGAAAGGTGTTTTTCGAATTCCTGCTCGCGCCAGTTCCGCATCATTTTCGGCAGCGGGATTCGCACCGGGCAAACCTCTTCACATCGACCACAGAAGGTCGAGGCATTGGGCAGATGACCGGCTTCATCCACACCCAGCAGGCCGGGTGAAAGCACCGAGCCCATCGGACCGGGATAGACCCAGCCATAGGCGTGGCCGCCGACCGACTGATAGACCGGACAATGGTTCATGCAGGCGCCACAGCGGATACAGCGCAGCATCTCCTGAAACTCGGTGCCGATCATGTCGGTGCGGCCATTGTCGAGAAGGATCACGTGATACTGCTCGGGACCGTCGGTATCGCCCTCGCGTTTTGGTCCGGTCGACAGGGTCGTGTAGCTGGAGAATTCCTGGCCCGTCGCCGAACGCGCCAGCACCCGCAGGATGGTCGCGGCGTCTTCCAGGGTCGGAACGATCTTCTCGACGCTGGCCAGAACGATATGAACTTTCGGGATCAGCTGGGACAGATCACCATTACCTTCATTCGTGACAATCACCGACGAACCGGTTTCCGCGATCAGAAGATTGGCGCCGGTCATGCCGACCTCGGCCTCGAAATATTTCTTGCGCAGAATCGTGCGCGCTTCATCGAGCAGGGTTGGCGGCTCCTCGAGCACCCGATCAGGGTCGAGATGGGTGTGATTGGCGCGGAAGCTTTCCTCGACCTGTCCCTTGGTCAGATGCACCGCCGGCGCGATGATGTGGCTGGGCTTTTCGCCACGCAGCTGGATGATGTATTCGCCCAGATCCGTCTCGACCGCACGGATGCCATTGGCTTCCAGCATCTCGTTGATCTCGCACTCTTCCGAGATCATGGATTTGCCCTTGTTCACCGCCTTTGCGTCCACAGATCGGCAGATCTCCAGCACGATCTGGCGGGCATCCTCGGCCGTGCGGGCCCAGTGGACATGACCACCGGATTCACGGACTTTTTCCTCATAGGCTTCCAGATAGAAGTCGAGATGCTCGATCGTGTGGTTCTTGATGTCGCGGGACTGATCGCGCAGAGCCTCGAACTCGGGCAGATTCTCCGCTGCCGTGCTCCGGCCTTCGGTGAAATGTCCCTTGCTCTTGGTCAGAGCCGCACGAAGGGTATCGTTGGCCAGTTCGCGAGCCGCATTCGACTTAAAATTGCGGGTGGTGGAACCACTCATGAGCTCGCACTCCCGTCCGACGGCTCACCAATGGCCGGGGTATCGGTCATCCCGGCGAGCACTTCGGCCACATGGCGCACACGCACATTCGCGCCCTCACGCTGCAGTTTCCCGGCCATATTCATCAGGCAGCCCATGTCACCGGCCAGCAGAGTCTCCGCACCGGTGGCGACGATCTGTTCGGTCTTGTTGGAGACCATGCGATTGGAAATATCCGGGTACTTCACGCAGAAGGTGCCGCCAAATCCGCAGCACACATTGGCGTCCTCGAGCTCACGCAGATGCAGCCCCTCCACGCCATCGAGCAGCTGACGCGGCTGGCCATGAATGCCAAGTTCACGCAGGCCCGAACAGCTGTCGTGATAGGTGACCGTGCCCTCAAAGGCTGCCGCAACATTCTCTACCTTCAGCACATCGGTGAGGAAGGAGACCAGCTCATGGGTCCGTCCGGCAAGGTCCGTCGCACGGCTCGCCCAGTCCGGATCGTCGGCCAGCAATTCGGGATAATGCTTCATGATCATGCCCGCACACGACCCCGAAGGCGCAACCACATGGTCATAGCCCTCAAAGGCGGCAATCACCTGTTTGGCAATCGCGATCGTGTCCTTGCGATCGCCGGAATTGTAAGCCGGCTGGCCGCAACAGGTCTGGGCTTCGGGGACTTCGACTGTGCAACCGGCATCCTGCATCAGCTTGACCGCTGCAAAACCAACGCTCGGGCGAAACAGATCGACCAGACAGGTCACAAACAGGGCGACGCGCGGGGCTTCGCTCATGGAACACTCCTCAGGTTACGATCCTGTTTAGCACATTTTGTGAGGGGTCCAAGCGGGTCGCGTCTTGGCTCCACCGTCATGCCCGGACTTGATCCGGGCATCTCTTTTATGTGGGTGTCGTGACCTGAACATGAATGCCTGAAACATGTCCGGGCACGACAATTGGTTTTTCAGGAAAGAACCTGTTCAACTGGCTGGAATGAGAGCTTTCGGAACCAGAATATAATAGCTGCCGGTGCTTTTCATGCGTCCGGCCTTGTCCAGCGCCGCACGGCCCGTACCCCAGTAGAAATCTCCGCGCACGATACCCTTGATGGCGCTGCCCACATCCTGGGCCAGCATCAACCGTTGCAGGCGCTGGCTGCCCTCGGGATGTTCGGCATCAAGCCAGACCGGGACATTCAGCGGCATGTGTTCTGTGTCGACCGCCATGGAACGTTCAGCCACCAGCGGAACCCCCGCCGCGCCCAGCGGCCCGTCCCCGTCCAGTTCCCGGAAGAAGATATAGCGTGGGTTCACCGCCAACGCGGATCGGGCTTTTTCGGGATTGGATTCGAGCCAGTTCCGGATGTCTTCCCAGGCCGCCCGGTTGGGCGAAAGCTCGCCCTCCGCAATCAGCCAGCGGCCCAGCGAGCCATAGGCATGCCCGTTATGACCGGCAAAACCGATCCGCTGACGGGTGCCGTCAGGCATCTGGGCAATCCCCGAACCCTGGACCTGAAGAATAAACACATCGAGGGCATCGCGCGCCCAGAACAGGACTTCGGCCTGGCTGGCGATGGCCCCCTGATCGATTTCATCGCGATTGCGGTAGGGCAGAAGCTGACCGTTCTGCACCCGTCCGACGAGGGATTTTCCCTTGAGCGCAGGATCGAACTTCCCGAGCCGGACCGTCACATGATCTTGGGGCAAGCCATAGATCGGCTCGCTATAGGCTTCGGATCTCTCCCGGGAAGCTTCCAGTATGGGTTCGAAATAGCCTGTGAACAGTCCCGGTTCATCCGGGATCGATGTGACCTGCAGAGCGGCGAAATGGGTTTCGAGAAAGCCGCGCAGACCCGGCGTGTCGTCGTCAGACAGGGCGCCGATCGTTTCACAGGAGGCATGCCAGTCAACGGCTGTTCCGACACCCGGTCCCAGCGCCTTGGCCGCGGGCAGATTGAGGATCTTGCGACAGGAGTGTCGCCATGCGGGCAGCGCCTCGGAAAGCTTGTCCGCAGACCAACCGGGCAGCGCCGTCATCGCAACCGGCACATACCGCAGCGCGGCTTCGGGTTCCGGAGTGGGTTCGGGTGCCGCAGTCTCTTCGGATTGATCGCAGGCCACCAGTGCCATCAGCCCCGCAGCAACAAGAAATCCTGCCCGGGTACACAATGTCTAGTTCGGGGCTTCGGTGGCGACGAGAGTCCAGTTCGGATTGCGCGAACGGGTGTTGCGCGCAAAGGTCCAGATATCGGTGACCGTGCTCACCTTGCTCGGATCACCCGAAATCGGCTCGCCATCCTTGTCGCGCACCACTTCGATCTGCTCGGTGACGAACTTGATGGTCACGAAGGCCACACGACCATCCATGCTGGCTTCAATGACATCGGCTTCACGAATGCCGACCAGAGTCATTTCCATGGTCTCGCCATTGGCGTTGCGATTGTTGATCGCGCCGTCAAAATTCTCGAAGACCTCGTCGCTGAGCAGCGGACGCAGGGTCTCGCTGTCGCCATCAGCAAAGGACGTCACGATCATCTCGAACGCACTGCGGGCACCTTCACAGAATTCCTGCACCGAGAAATTGCCGTCGGCCTCGCGGATCGCTTTCAGACCGGCTTGGGCCGGGCTGTCATCGGGAATGTCTTCCTCGATGATAGTACCTGGCAGCGAGACGATTTTATCGTCGTCATTGGCCTCCTGCGGGGCGGCGTCTTCACGCGTCCCATAGGGGTTTTGCGGCGGCCGTTCATTGCCTGTCCGTTTGCCCAAAACATTGCGCAATCGAAACACCAAAAATGCCGCAATCATCGCAAGAATGATGATATCGATGAATTTCACGCCGCGATCCGTCCCAATTTTGTTTTGCCACCCGATATATAACCAACGCAGGAACGCGCCTGAGCCATTTTCGGATGAACGCGCCGTCGACCGGCCACGTGATAACTGATACCACCTAGATAGGGGTAACTCCATGAAAGAACAAGAATGCGTCTGTTGATTCTCACTCTGTTCATCGGCATCCCCCTGATCGAAATCTATCTGTTCATTCAGGTTGGAGGTCTGATCGGGACCTGGCCGACCATCACGCTTGTGATTTTGACCGCCTTTATCGGAACCGCCATGCTGCGGCAGCAAGGCATGACAACGATGGCCCGTGCCCAGGCCGAGATTCGCGAAGACCGGCTGCCAGTGCGGGAACTTTTCAACGGATTCTGTCTTCTGGTCGGCGGATTGATGCTGCTGACCCCGGGTTTTCTGACCGATGCGCTGGGTTTTGCCCTGTTGCTGGCACCGCTGCGGGCCGTGCTCGGGCGCGGTATCTGGAAGCTGTTTCAGCGCTCGGGCAATATTCATTTTTCCGTGTATGGCGGAAATCCCGGCACCGCCGGTCCGCGCGGCGCAGATGGCGGACCGGTCATTGATGGCGAGGAGTTCGGGGTTGCCCGCGAAGACGGGCCGCCCGATCCCGATACCCCACGGCTCGGCGATCGCTCCTGAAACAGCCCTTTGCAGCGACGGCGTGGTTGTCGCCACCGCACCGGCATGTTAGCCAGAGCGCCACTTTTTCCCGCCAACGCAAGACAGAGACGGACAGCGCCATGAGCGACCAGACATCAGCCCCCGCCGACCCCACAGCCGGTGGCACCTCCACGCCCGACGGACAGCCGATGATGCTGGTCAACGCCCAGTATGTGAAAGACCTGTCGTTCGAGAATCCGAACGCACCCCAGTCGCTGTCCCAACAGGGCGAGCCGAATGTTCAGATCGCCATCGATGTGAATGCCAACCAGGTCGCTGAAAAGGCTTTCGAGGTCACGCTCACCTTGCGGGCCGAAGGCACCGCCGGTGAGACAGCTCTGTTCATTGTCGAAATCGTCTATGCGGGCATCTTCTCGATTGGCGAGGTCCCCGAGGAATATCTGGCTCCGCTGGTCTATATCGAGGCCCCGCGCCAGCTCTTCCCGTTTGCCCGCGCCATTATCGCCGACGCCGTGCGTGACGGCGGCTTCCCGCCGCTGCTCATTCAGCCCATCGACTTTGTCGCATTGTTCCAGCAGCGCGCCGCTCAGGCCGAAGCCGAGCAGGGCGAGGGTGCAACAGCACCCGCCGCTGCGGCACCGGCCAGCGCGCCGGGTGCCAAGGATGGCAAGGGCGACGACGGTCAGAAATTCGAATTCGAACTCTAGGTTCCAGCGCGCACCCGCGCGCCGGGAACTAACTCTCGTCCGAGCCCCAGACAGGTTCTGTCAGGGTTTCAACCAGCGCCGCATGGGCTGCCAGTTCTTCCGGGCTGGGCGCATGAGCGCGCGGCGCGCGGGCCTGCCGCTGGACCGCCACCGGACTGTCTGACCGGGTCTGATTGCCGCTGAGTTCGAGATCGGGCTGCAATCCACCGCAAAGCTGCAGATACACCTCGGCCAGGAGTTCAGCATCGAGCAGCGCGCCATGCTTGTCACGTCGGGACAGGTCGATATCGAAGCGCCGACACAATGCATCCAGATTGGCCTGAGCGCCGGGGAATTTCCGCCGTGCCATCGCCACCGTGTCGATCGCCCGATCCCGGGGCAGGATCGGCCGGCCGATTTTCTTTAGTTCCGAATTCAGGAACTTCATGTCGAATTCGGCATTGTGAATGACCAGCGGTGCATCACCGATAAAGCTGAGAAAGTTTTCCGCAAGCTCGGCAAAGACCGGCTTGTCCGACAGAAATTCCTCGCTCAACCCATGCACGTTGAATGCACTTTCCGGCATGTCCCGTTCGGGATTGATATAGACATGAAAGGTTTCACCGGTGGCGATATGAGAATGGGCTTCGACGCAACCGATCTCGACGATCCGGTCACCCTGGGCCGGATCAAAGCCGGTGGTTTCGGTATCGAGAATGATTTCACGCATGATCGGCTCGCTTCAGGTCGGTGCTTCAGTGAATGCCGCGGGAGCCAGATTGCGCGGCGCGGATGGCTGTGACGATCCGCTTCAGTTTCGCAAAAGTATAGGCCTTGCCAAGCCCGGTCTCCACGACAAAGTCGGCGCGGCGGCGTTTCTCCTGATCGGGCATCTGGGATGCCAGGATCCCGGCGAACCGGGCATCATCCATACCCGGCCGTGCCATGACCCGCCGACGCTGCATGCTGGCCGGTGCAGAGACCACCACCACGCCGTCGGCCCGGGATTCACCGCCGGTTTCAAAGAGCAGCGGAATGTCGAGAACCACCAGCGATGTACCGAGCACCCGGTGTCGGCGCAAGAAGCTCTCCAAGACCCGGCGCACCCGTGGATGCAGAATGGCCTCAAGATCGCGGCGGGCTTCGGGATTTCCAAACACCGCCGCCCCCAGTGCCTGTCGGTCAACAGCATCCTTTGTCACCACGCCCGGAAAACGGGCCTCGATCGCAGCCCGGACCTGTCGGTCATCCGCAAGCAGGGCATGCACGGTCGCATCGGCGTCATGCACCGGCACGCCCAGCGCCCGGAACATGTCTGCCGCCGTCGACTTGCCCATGCCAATCGAGCCGGTCAGCCCCAGAACAATCATTGTGCGCGTGCCGCCAGCACAGCATTGCGCAGATCGTCATCCACCTCGGGATCAATCCCGAACCAGGCCCGGAACCCCGCACGGGCCTGATGCAGCAACATGCCCAGACCATCCACCGCCGGGTTGCCCCGTTGCCGTGCGGCCGCCAGCAGGCCGGTTTCCAGGGGCGCGTAGACAATATCGTTGACCACAGCATCTGCCGGCAGGGTACCAAGGTCGAGTTCCAGCGGTGCCTGTCCCTGCATCCCCAGGGTTGTGGTGTTGACCAGCAGACCCGCATCAGCCAGCGCCCGGGCGCGGTCTTCCCAGCCCATCGCGCGGACCACCAGATCCTGATCAGCGACAATTCCGGCAAGGGCTTCTGCCCGGGCGAGGGTTCGATTCACGATTCGGATTTCGGTTGCACCGATATCGGCCAGGCCAACCAGCGCCGCGCGCGCCGCACCGCCGGCGCCGAGAATCACCAATGGCCGCCCGCTGAATTTTGCGGCTAGCTGTTCCGGGGCGTCCGCGCGGATATTCTCGATCAGACCATAGGCATCCGTATTGGTAGCTGCGAGAGTCCCGTCATCCTGCACCACCAGGGTGTTGGCCGCGCCGATCCGGCGGGCGGTGTCATCGATAGTGTCGACCAGCGCCATCGCGGATTCCTTGTGGGGCACGGTCAGATTGGTGCCGCGGAACCCTTCATCACGCAGACGAGCAATGACGGAGGGCAATTCATCAGGTTCGACCGGGAAAGCTTCATAGGTGCCCGCAATCCCATAGCGCTGCAGCCAATGACCATGCAGCGCTGGCGACAGGGAATGGGACACAGGCCAGCCCATGACACCTGCGCGCAGAACCTCACTCATCGTTCGATCACGTCGTTGTTTCGCAGGAATTCAAGAAGCGGCACCATGGGAAGGCCCAGAATAGTGAAGAAATCGCCGTCGATGCGCGAAAAAAGCTGTATCCCCAGACCTTCAAGCAAATAAGCACCCACAGACTGGCAGGCGGCCTCGCCAACCTCGGCCACATAATGGTCGACGAAGTCCGCGCTGAGCCGCCGCATCTGCATCACCGCCGCCGTGTTGGCGCGCCAGATCACTTCACCGTCGCGCACCGCGCAAACACCGGTGTACAGCGTGTGTTCCTTGCCCATCAGGGCGTTCAGGTGTGCGCGTACACCCTCCACATCAGCCGGTTTCTCGAACAGGACCCCCTCACAGGACAGGACCTGATCCGCCCCCAGCACGATCACACCGGCATGGTTCGGGGATATCTTCCGGGCCTTCTGTTCGGCCAGAACTGCCGCGATGGCGGCATGGTCGGCATTCTCGGCGAGCATCCCATCGCGGGTCGCGGCTTCATCCACACGGGCGGGAGCCACGATATGGGGTACCCCGGCCGAACGCAGCAGACGGGTCCGGACGGCACTGGCCGATGCCAGTACGATGGTGGGAACGTTCTTCTGCGCCTTCATATCAGGCGATGACATCGCTCGGCCGACCCATGGCGGCCTCACCCTGTTCCTCGCGCCGGCGATTGTAGAGGGTCAGGATCGCCGCCGAAGTTTCCTCGATCGAGCGCCGGGTCACATCGATCACCGGCCACTTGTTGCGGGCGAAATAGCGTTTCGCCTCGGTGATCTCGGCGCGGACCTGATCGAAATCCACATAATCTGTCTCTTCATCCTGCTGCAGCGAGCTCAGGCGCGCCTTGCGAAGTTCCACCAGCCGTTTGGGATCATTGGTCAGGCCGATGATCAGCGGATTTTCCAGCTTGTCCAGACCCGGCGGCAGGGGAATCCCCGGCACCCAGGGCACATTGGCGGCCTTGATGCCGCGATTGGCGAGATAGAGACAGGTCGGCGTCTTCGAGGTGCGCGACACACCGATCAGCACCACATCCGACCCGTCGAGTTCATGAGCGCGCTGGCCATCATCATGAGAGAGCGTCCAATCCATGGCTTCGATGCGCTGAAAATAGGCGGCGTCGAGTTCGTGCTGTCCGCCCACCACATGGGTTGGCTGCACGCCCAGAAAACTGCCCACCGCCGCGATCACCGGATCAAGAACCGAGATACACGGCACCTGGCGCAACCGGCAGCCGCGCACCAGCTGCTCGCACAGATTGTCATTCACCAGAGTGAAAATGACGGGCCCGGGGTTCTCGCTGAGTTCTTCGAGGACCAGATCCATCGCTTTCGGCGTGCGCGCCATCGGCCAGAAATGTTCCACTACATCGGTGTCTTCGAACTGCACCAGACAGGCGCGCGCAACCGAGCGAATGGTCTCGCCGGTTGAGTCCGAAACCAGGTGAACATGAAATTTGGGTGCTTCTGCGTTCATGAAAGACGCCCATATGGCTGTGTGCAGTTTCGCTGGACTGGTGGATAAGTGCGGTGTTTTCAACCGACCCAAATTTTGTTCAACGTTATGCCGTTCGTTGGAGCCCCTGTCATCCCAAGGGCGGGAAAGTTTTCCAATCCCGGGTGAGGGATGAACATGCACATTCCGTCCCTGACTTTGCCCGAGATGATTCACATGACGATCTCCCGCGTAAGTGTTTTCAATCAAGAAGATAGATCAACCACTCACAAACCGGCATGCACATTAGAAGGCTTCAAACCGCACCGTGGATAATCCTGTGCATATGAAATTATCCCTTTGATTCACCGGACATCTACAACGTCAGTTCAAGTTATCACTACGTTCTTTTAACTATTTTTGTAGTGCATCGAGCAACCTGGTTCGCCATAGTCCGGACAAATTCAACGCTGACACTTCATCCCGACACCGCAGATCGTTTCCGTGACCAACCTGTTTCTCGATGCTCTCGCCGGCAAGACCGGCTCCCGACCCCCCTTCTGGTTCATGCGCCAAGCCGGGCGATATCTCCCGGAATACCGGGACATTCGCGCGCAGGCGAACGGATTTCTGGATCTGTGTTACACCCCGGATCGGGCGGCCCGGGTCACCCTGCAGCCGATCGAACGGTTTCAGGCCGATGCGGCTATCCTGTTTTCCGATATCCTCGTGATCCCCCATGCCATGGGCCAGACCGTGGGTTTTGTCGAAGGCACCGGGCCCAGGCTCGATCCGATCCAGTCGGCGCAGAATCTCGCAGCACTGGATCCGGGGCAGACCCTGAAAAAACTCGCGCCTGTCTTTGAAACCGTGCGCCTGGTCCGGGCGGAATTGCCCGAAGATGTTGCGCTGATCGGATTTTCCGGCGCGCCCTGGACCGTAGCCACCTACATGATCGAAGGCGGCAGCACGCGGGATTTCAACACCGTCAAGAGCTGGGCCATTCGCCATCGGCAGGATTTTTCGATCATGCTCGATCTGCTGATGGATTCCACTGCGATGTATCTCAAGGCGCAGATCGATGCAGGTGCTCAGGCGCTGCAGATTTTCGACACCTGGGCCAGTGCGGTCCCGGCCTCTGATTTTGATGACTGGGTCATCAACCCGACCGCGCGGATTGTCGCGGCAGTGAAAGCGCACGCGCCTGATGTTCCGATCATCGGGTTTGCCCGGGGGATCGGTGCGCGCCTGCCCGATTATATTCGTGGCACGGGCATTGATGCGGTGGGCCTGGATTCGTCGATTACCCTGGCTGAAGCTGTCAATGATATTCAGCCAATCTGTCCGGTCCAGGGAAATCTTGATCCGGCTTACCTGCTGGCGGGTGGGGCAGAAATGGAACACGCCGCATTGCAAATTCTTCAGGCGCTGTCGGGAGGTCCATTCGTGTTCAATCTGGCCCATGGCATCAACAAGGAAACCCCGCCGGCTCATGTGGAGCGGCTGGCCGAGATCGTGAAAACCTGGGACTCGTCCGCATGAGCACGGCGGTTGTTCTCTACAATTTGGGTGGGCCGGATAAGCTTGAGGACATCCGCCCATTTCTGTTCAATCTGTTTAATGATCCGATGATTCTGGGATTGCCCCAGCCTTTCCGCTGGCTGTTGGCGCAACTGATTTCCCGGCGTCGTGCATCCACTGCCGGGGAAATCTATGCCCATTTGGGGGGTGGGTCTCCCTTGCTGAAAAACACCCGTGCTCAGGCTGATGCGTTGGAAACGGCGTTGAACGCGGGAGGTGAAGAAACCTACAAATGTTTTGTCGCCATGCGTTACTGGCACCCGTTCTGTCTGGAAACTCTGGACGATGTGCTGGCGCATCAGCCGGACCGGATCGTTCTGTTGCCGCTTTATCCGCAGTTCTCCACGACAACCGTGGGTTCCATGATGCGGGTCTGGGAGCAGGCCGCGAAAACCCGTGATCTCACAATTCCGGTGACCGCGTTGTGTTGTTACCCGACTGAACCCGGTTTTGTGTCTGCGGTTGCTGCATCTGTCACGAACGCGATTGCGGACTTGCCTGCGGGCGAACCGTTCCGGGTCCTGTTTTCCGCACATGGTCTGCCAAAGAAAATCGTTGATGCCGGTGATCCCTATCAATGGCAGGTGGAACAAACCACCAAGGCTGTTTTGGCCGTGCTCGATCGGGATTTCGACTGGATCAACTGTTATCAGAGCCGCGTTGGTCCGCTGGAATGGATCGGACCGGCGACCGAGGATGAAATCAAACGCGCGGGCGCCGAGGGCAAAAACCTTGTGGTGGTACCAATCGCTTTCGTCTCGGAACATTCCGAAACCCTTGTTGAGCTGGATATCGAATACCGCGAAATCGCCGATCATGCCGGGGTGCCAAATTATTTGCGGACACCGACCGTGGGTGTGGATGCGTCCTTCATCGATGGCCTGGCCCGGCTTGTGCGTGACAATGTGGCCGGCGGCTGTGCGCTGTGCAGCCACACAGGTGAGCGGATTTGCGGGGCTGACTGGTCACAATGCCCCATGTCAGCTGCTGCCTAGGAGACGGTCATGGACGAGTTTCTGAGCATGGCCTATCCCTGGATCAAATCCCTGCACGTCATTTCGGTCATCGCCTGGATGGCGGGAATGCTCTATCTGCCGCGGCTCTTCGTCTATCACGCAGATGCCGAACCCGGTTCCGAGATGTCCGAAACCTTCAAGGTGATGGAGCGTCGCCTGCTGCGCGCGATCATGAATCCGGCAATGATCCTGACTTTTGTCTTTGGCGGGCTGCTGCTGGGCACGCCGGGTGTGGTGGATTGGGGCGCCGCCTGGATTTGGGTCAAGCTGGCGGCGATCACCGTCATGACCATTGCCCATCATGTCTTCGGAAAATGGCGCAAGGATTTTGAAACGGACACTAACACCCGACCGGCCTGGACCTTCCGTTTGGCCAATGAAGTGCCCACCGTATTGTTGATCGTGATTGTTTTCATGGTGATTGCGCGGCCGTTCTGAGCGTAGAACGGCAAACTTTTGCCATCAGGATTGACTTGACGCATCGCGCCTTCTAAGCGCGTAATGCAATAGCGCGAAAGACAACAACGAGCGATCGCTCAACCTTCCGCACTTTCTTCTTCTTTTACCAACGCTCTGCGTTGGCGTGCCGCGAAGTTCCGCAGCCACATCCGACGACAGGCGTCCGCCGTGTCGTATTGATATTTCCAGCACAGGACAGGTTTCCAACATGGAACCAATGGATCTCCAACAACTGAAACAGAAGTCGCCCGCCGACCTTCTGGTGTTTGCCGAAGAACTCGAAATCGAAGGCGCGAGCAATTTCCGCACCCAGGATTTGATGTTCGCCATTCTCAAGGCTTTGGCCGAAGACGGCGTGCCGATCTACGGCATTGGTGTTCTCGAAGTGCTGCAGGACGGGTTCGGTTTTCTGCGCTCCCCGGAATCGAACTACCTGCCGGGTCCGGACGACATTTATGTCACCCCTAATCAGGTGCGCCGCTTTGCGCTGCGCACCGGCGACACGGTGGAAGGTGAAATTCGCTCTCCCAAGGATGGGGAGCGTTACTTTGCCCTGGTGAAGGTCAACAAGGTCAATTTCGACGATGTGGATGTCACGCGTCACCGGGTGAATTTCGACAATCTGACCCCGCTCTATCCGGAACGGAAGATCAAGCTGGAGATAGAGGATCCCGAGTTCAAGGATCCCTCCCTGCGGGTCATCGATATTGTTTCCCCCATGGGTATGGGCCAGCGCGCTCTGCTGGTGGCGCCGCCGCGCACCGGTAAGACGGTGATGATGCAGAACATTGCCAAGGCGATCATGGCCAACCATCCGGATATCTATCTGATCGTGCTGTTGATCGATGAGCGCCCCGAAGAAGTCACCGACATGCAGCGCACCGTGCGCGGTGAGGTGATCTCTTCGACCTTTGATGAACCGGCCACGCGCCATGTGCAGGTCGCCGAAATGGTGATCAACAAGGCCAAGCGTCTCGTGGAGCACAAGCGCGATGTGGTGATCCTGCTAGATTCGATCACCCGTCTGGCACGTGCCTACAACACGGTCGTTCCGTCTTCGGGCAAGGTGCTGACCGGTGGTGTGGATGCCAATGCTCTGCAACGTCCCAAGCGTTTCTTCGGTGCCGCACGTAACATCGAGGAAGGTGGTTCGCTGACCATCATCTCCACGGCGCTGATCGAAACCGGATCACGCATGGATGAGGTCATCTTCGAAGAGTTCAAGGGCACCGGTAACTCGGAAATCGTCCTTGATCGCAAGCTTTCCGATAAGCGCACCTGGCCGTCCATCGACATCACCAAGTCCGGCACCCGAAAAGAGGAGCTGCTGGTGGACAAGGGCACGCTTTCGAAAATGTGGGTCCTGCGCCGCATCCTCAACCCGATGGGTGTTGTCGACGGCATGGAGTTCCTGCTCGGCAAGATGAAGTCGACCAAGAACAACGACGACTTCTACGACACCATGAACCAGTAGCGGTTTTCAGACAAATTCAAAGTCAGCGCCCCGCCTTCGAGCGGGGCGTTTTCATTCCGGGCATCTCGCCTCAGTGCTGTATGGCCTGGCGCTATTTCTTGCGTCTTGAGAGATAAACCCCGACCCCGATTCCGATCAGAGCCAGAACCCACGGCGTGTAGTTCGTAAGCGTTCCGCCATCGGAGAGGCCTTGCGCGAACGCGGTTTTAACCAACATTACGCCATCAGGATCGTCGAACCCGTTGTATTGCGGGCCACCAGATCCTTGTGGGCTTGGGCGGTTTCAGACAGCGGATAGGTCTGGTTGATTTCGATCTTCACGGCACCTGATGAGACCACGTCGAACAGGTCACCGGCACTGGCTAGCAGTTCTTCGCGTTCGGCGATGAAATCAAACAGCATGGGTCGGGCCAGATAGATCGAGCCGTGTTCGGACAGTTCAGCCGGTGCCACGGGATCGGGTGCGCCCGAGGCATTGCCAAAAGTGATCAGGTAACCACGGCGCTGGAGACATTTCATGGAACCGCGCAGGGTGTCCTTGCCGACACTGTCATAGACCACGGGCACGCCTGCGCCATCGGTGATCTCGTTGACCCGTTCCACGAAGTCTTCTTCGTTGTAGTTGATGATGTGGTGGCAGCCATGGGCCCTGGCGAGCTCGCCTTTCTCGGCGCTGCCAACGGTTCCGATCACATTCACACCCAGATGATTGAGCCACTGGCAGGCAATCAGCCCGACACCACCAGCGGCAGCGTGCCACAGCACGGTTGAACCTTTTTCGACCGGGAAACAGGATTTGATCAGGAACTGCACGGTCATGCCCTTGAGCATCATGCCGGCGGCCTGTTCGTCGGAAATGCTGTCGGGAAGCTTCACCGCGATCTTGGCGGGCATGATCCGTTCTTCGGCATAGGCTCCCAGCGGCAGATCGGCATAACCGATCCGGTCGCCGACGGCGATATCGGTAACACCATCGCCGATGGCGAGAATTTCACCGGCTCCTTCCAGACCCAGTCCATTGGGCATGGGCACCGGGCGGGCACCCGAGCGGAGATAGATGTCGATGAAATTCAGGCCGGCGGCCGTGTGTTTGACATGGATTTCACCGGGTCCGGGCGTGCCGAGTTCGACCTCTTCCCACTTCATGACGTCCGGACCGCCGGGCTCGTAGAAACGGATTGCGTGGACCATGTGATTTCCCCTTTAAAAGATATTCGTGAATCTGTGCTGGCGTGAGCCTACTGGCCGGGTAGCGCCCCTTCAAGAGCGAGCAGGATTTGTTTGGTGGCAACGCCATCGCGCCCGGAATAGCCACCGATTCCGCCCCCGGCGGCGATGATGCGATGGCAGGGCACGATGATCGGTATGGGGTTCTTGCCGCAGGCGGTGCCGACAGCCTGGGCTCCTGATCCGATGGTTTTGGCCAGGTCGCCATAGGTGCGCAGATCACCGAACGGAATCTTCGACATCTCCGCCCAGACCTTTTTCTGATGTTGGGTGCCGTCCGGTGCCAGCGGCAGATCGAAGGTCTGCAGATCACCGGCGAAATAGGCGACAAGTTGGCGGGTCGCATCATCCTGTAGTGGGGTATCAGCCGTGGCGGAATCCGTTGTGACCCAGTCAAGCGCAACAATCGTATCTCCGCGGGTGCGGATGGCAAGACGTCCGACCGGAGACTCCGTGGTGCAGAATGTGGTTTTGCTCATAGTGACAGCTCGAGGATCAGTTGCTCGGGTTCGTGAACCGGCAGGGAACAGACCGGCCCCCGGCAGATATAGGCGGTGGGGGCATCATTGATTGCGGATTTTCCGAAGGCCGGGTGGGTGTCGTGCAGGGTGGCGCCGGGCGCCACGACCGCCACGATACGCAGCGGTGTTTCGCTGCGATAGGCCGCTGCCCGCAGGGCCTGTGTCTGTGTGTCGGCAGGGTCCCCGATGATGGCGATCTGAACGCCTTCAGTCAGCAGGCCCGCGGCCATCAACAGGGTGCCGTGGCCAAAGGCATTCTTCGAAATCTCACCGGCGAAGGCCCGGAGGATAGCTTCGGCGCGGTCCCGGTATGTCGTGTCCCCGGTGAGATGGAAAAGCCGCACCAGAACCTCGGCTGCGATTCCGTTGCCCGCAGGGGTTGCGTTGTCGAACCCGGTCTTGGTGCGGGTGATGACATCCGTGGCGGTGTCGTCGGTGAAGAAATACGCGCCGTCTTCGCTGACGAAATGACGATTCAGATAAGCGATCAGTGCTTTTGCATCTGTCAGCTTGGCAGGATCGTCAGTGGCTTCGTGCAGGGCGAGTGCGGCCCGGGCCAGCGCGGCATAATCGTCCAGTGTGGCGCGATGTCGTGCATCCCCGTTGCGCCAGCTGTGGTGCAGTTCGAATTCGGGGTTGATGACCATATGATCACGGATAAAGTCGTAGGCCTTTTCTGCGCTGGCCAGCCATGGGGGGTGCTCGAAGGTCAGAGCGGCTTCGGTCAAGGCGGCAATCATCAGGCCGTTCCAGTCGGTCAGGATCTTGTCATCGAGCGCGGGCCGAACGCGGGAATTGCGCGCTGACAGGAGCTTTGCGCGAAGTTCTGACAGATGTTGTTCAGTGTCCGGGTCTTTCCAGCAGGGGTCTGCGGTTCGGTTGAGAATGGTGTGGCCTTGCCAGTTGCCGTACGGTCGGATGTCATAGGCGGCTGTGAAGGAGTTGAAATCGGATCCGAGGATGGTTTTGATCTCCGTTGCATCCCAGACATAGAATTTGCCTTCCACGCCCTCGGAATCCGCATCCAGATTGGAAAAGAAGCCACCCTTTTGATGGGTCATTTCACGGTCCAGCCAGTCTATGGTTTCCTGCACGCGAGCGGCATAGAGCGGGGCATTAGCGCCACGCCATGCCAGGGTGCAAAGCTCGATCATCTGGGAATTGTCGTAGAGCATTTTTTCGAAATGCGGCGCCAGCCAGATTGGGTCTGTCGAGTACCGGGCAAAGCCACCGCCAAGATGATCGTAGATGCCACCCTGTGACATACGATCCAGGGTCAGGGTGACAGCATCACGGGTGCGGGCGTCTCCATGGGCCCACATCATTTTCAGAACCGAGCATTGTGGGAATTTGGGCGAAGTCCCGAAGCCGCCATGGGTCTGATCGATTTCGTCGGTCAGACGGTTGGCGATCATCGCAATCATGTCTGGTGCCGGAATGTCGCCCGGTTCGGGGCGAGACATGTCGTTGATGGCATCCACGATGGCACGGGTGTTGGTGGCGACCTTGTCTTGTTCGGTGCGATAGATCTTGTCGATATGTTCGACCAGATCAGGGAAGCCCGGTCGGCCAAATCCGGCGCGCGGGGGAAAATAGGTGCCACCCCAGAACGGCTTGCCATCAGGGGTGCAGAACATGGTCAGGGGCCAGCCGGCTTGGGTGCCCATGAGGGACAGGGCCGACTGGTAGATCGCATCGAGATCGGGACGTTCCTCGCGATCAACCTTGATATTGATGAACAGGCGGTTCATGACCGCGGCGGTGTCTTCGTCCTCGAAGCTTTCATGGGCCATGACATGGCACCAGTGGCAGGCGGCATAACCGATCGACAGCAGGATCGGCTTGTCTTCTGCCCTGGCACGCGCAAGTGCGGCTTCGCCCCACGGATACCAGTGGACGGGATTGTCAGCGTGTTGCAGAAGATAGGGGCTGGTTTCGTCGGCCAGAAAATTACGGGTCATGATATGGCCTGAACGGTTTAAAGGTCGCGGTCCAGCCTACAATGTCGGCGCATGGGGCGCATAGGCAATGCAGGTTCGCGCAGAAAGGTTTGACGATGAAGGTCACGATCAACATTGATTGCACGCCGGAAGAGGCACGCACATTCATGGGACTGCCGGATGTCTCTCAGGCACAGAAGGCGGTTGTTGATGCATGGCAGCAGCAGGCGCTGGATGCGATGGAACAAATGGATCCTCAGAGCTTGATGAAAGCCTGGATGCCCGGTGGTCTGACACCGCCTTCAGGAAGCGAGGCATGGGAGCAGTTCCAGAACGCGTTCTGGGCGGCGATGCCCGATGCGGTCGGCAAGCCGAAAAAATAGTTCCCGTGGACGGTGACACCCATATCCCGGGCGAGACGATCCATGCCCTGTCCAGCGGGGCGGGTGTGGGTGGCGTTGCGGTGGTTCGCATTTCGGGACCGCAGGTGGATGCGGTTCTGACGTCGCTGGGCGTGGCGCCCTTGCCGGCCCCGCGTTATGCTGCGCTGCACAATATTTTGCGTCCCAACAGCACGGATATTCTGGATCAGGCGCTGGTGTTACGGTTTCCCGGCCCGGAGAGCTTCACTGGTGAGGATGTCGCTGAATTGCATATCCATGGTGGCGAGGCCGTGCTTGCGGCTGTGCTCGCGGCTCTGAGGGAGACCGATCTGACCCGCATGGCGGAAAACGGTGAATTCACTCGACGCGCGTTCGAAAACGGCAAGCTTGATCTGACCGCTGCCGAGGCCATCGGTGATCTGGTCACGGCCAGGACCGATGAACAGCGAAAACTGGCATTACGTCAGTATGATGGGGGTCTGGCTGATCTCTACGAAGCATGGCGATCGGAGCTGATTGATCTTCTGGGTTATGCCGAAGCCGGTATTGACTTCTCTGATGAGGAACTGCCAGAAGCACTACAGAGTCAGGTTATTGATAGAATATTGTCGATAAAACATAGGGTTATTGATCATAGTCATACCTCACTACTGGGTGAACAGATACGTAGTGGGTTTCCGATCTCCATTCTCGGTGCACCGAATGCCGGAAAGTCGAGTTTGATGAATTTACTATCGCGGCGCGATGTGGCGATTGTTTCCGATGTCGCCGGCACCACTCGGGATGTGATTGAAGTGCAGATGAATCTGGCTGGTTTTGCGGTCAGCGTGTTGGATACCGCAGGAATCCGGGAGTCTGACGACCCGGTCGAGGAAGAAGGTGTGCGTCGTGCCGAACATCAGGCCGCGCGCGCCGCGCTGAAGATCGTGGTCATTGACGCGACAGAGTCGGTTATCGGGGATCGTTTGCGGGCACTGATTGATGGCCATACCCTGATAGTGGTGAACAAAAGTGATCTTGCACCGGTTCCGGAATGGGTTAGGGAAGATCCTGATATGTTTCCCTATTGGCTGGTGTCGGCCAAAACCGGTGAAGGAATTGCGGAATTGCTCGCGGGGATCACGGAAATTGTACAAACACGCCTTTCAGCCCATGAAGGACCAATTCCGACACGGCAACGGCATCGTGATGCCCTGCAGGAGGCCATCACGAGCCTTGAGCGCGCAGAAGGAGCCAAGCTGCCGGAACTCGCAGCGGAGGATATCCGCCTGGCGGCCAGGGCTTTGGGGTGGATCACGGGGCGTGTGGATATCGATGAAATCTTGGACACGGTGTTCCGGGATTTCTGCATTGGAAAGTGATCAATGTTTCACGTGAAACACTCAATTCTGATTCTGATCGGATTCCTGTTTTGACAGGGCTGCCGGAAGGTCTTACATACCGCGCGCGATGACAGACATGGACAAGACATACGATGTGATCGTGATCGGTGGAGGTCACGCGGGCTGCGAAGCGGCAGCTGCCTCCGCGCGGGTGGGGGCTGCGACTCTGCTGGTCACCCACAAGGCCGACAAGATCGGAGAGATGTCCTGTAATCCTGCGATTGGCGGTCTGGGCAAGGGCCATCTGGTGCGCGAAATCGATGCGCTGGATGGCATCATGGCGCGGGCTATCGATCGGGGCGGGATTCAGTTCCGGATGCTCAACAAGAGTAAGGGCCCGGCCGTTTGGGGGCCTCGTGCGCAGGCAGACCGAAAGGTTTATCGTCAGGCCGTTCAGGCGCTCCTGGCCGAGCAGTCCGACCTGGATATCCTTGAGGCCGGGGTGCAGGACCTCTGTCTGTCTGACGCGGATCGTGTAACAGGGGTGGTTCTGCTGGATGGCCGGACAATTCGTGCCGGGACCGTCGTCCTGACCACCGGTACCTTTCTGCGGGGGATGATCCATATCGGGGAAACCCAGCACCCGGCTGGCCGGATGGGGGAAGCCCCGGCGCTGGGATTGTCTGACACCCTCTTGAGAAAGGGGTTCGCCCTAGGTCGCCTGAAGACCGGCACCCCGCCGCGTCTCGACGGCCGGACGATCGCCTGGGAGGAACTCGAGAGACAGCCCGGGGATGTCCCACCTGTCCCCTTTTCCTATATGACGAACGAGATCACGACGCCCCAGATCGATTGCCACATCACCCATACCAACGCTGCGGTCCACGATCTCATCCGGGCCAATCTGGATCGCGCACCGATCTATTCAGGCCAGATCGAAAGCGGTGGTCCGCGCTATTGCCCGTCCATCGAGGACAAGGTGGTGCGGTTTGCCGATAAAACCCGGCACCAGATCTTTCTGGAACCGGAAGGCCTGGACGACGATACGGTCTACCCGAACGGCATATCAACCTCTCTGCCCGAGGACGTGCAACTGGCACTGCTGAAGGAGATTTCGGGACTTGAAAACGCCCGCATGATCCAGCCCGGCTATGCGATTGAGTATGATTTCGTGGATCCCCGCGAATTGTATCGAACCCTAGAAACCCGCCGTGTTTCAGGGCTTTTTCTTGCAGGTCAAATCAATGGCACCACCGGTTATGAAGAGGCTGCGGGACAGGGTCTCGTGGCCGGGATCAACGCAGCTCATAGGGCCTCCAGCGGAGAGCGGCGATTTAATCCCGATCGCGCCACATCTTATATAGGCGTGATGATCGATGATCTGGTAACCCGTGGCGCGGATGAGCCATATCGAATGTTCACGTCCCGTGCCGAGTATCGATTGCTCCTGCGGGCAGACAACGCGGATCAGCGGCTCACCCGGGAAGGGGTCGTTCTGAGTTGTGTGGGGTCCGAGAGGGCGCAGGTCTATGAAGCGAAGTCTGCGGCGCTGGAAGCAGCCCGCGCGCGACTGGACGGGCTGGTGGAATCCCCCAATGCGCTGGCGCGTCATAATATCAAAATCAATCAGGACGGGATCAAGCGATCGGCCTTTGAGTTGCTCGCCTTTCCGAATGTGGACTTCGAGGGTTTGTTGGGGGTCTGGCCGGAGCTGGCGGATATCACAGCACCGGTTCGGGCCACGCTGGAGATCGAGGCCAAATACGCTCACTATCTGGAACGCCAGTCAGCGGATGTGGCCGCCTATCGCCGTGATGAGGACCTGCTCCTGCCCGAGGATCTCGACTATCGGTCCATACCGGGCCTGTCCAATGAGGCCCGTCAGAAGCTTGAACATCTTAAGCCGGAAACTCTGGGACAGGCGGGCCGAATTCCGGGTATGACGCCGGCTGCTCTTGTGGTGCTTCTGCGACATGTCCGGCGGGCGCCCGGTAAAACATCAAACGTCGCCTAATCACTACATATTGTGGTTGGCTGTCTGGCCATAGCCTGTTATAGGGTATGCATGGTCAGCACATCGACATTGTCGGCCGCTGAGTTTGGTCGTGCCGCGGATGTTTCACGTGAAACACTGGCCCGATTTGAGGCCTACGAAGACCTACTCCAGCACTGGCAGAAGCGCATCAATCTGGTGTCCCGCACGACTCTGACAGATGTGTGGCGCCGACATTTTCTGGATTCTCTGCAGCTGTCCAAATGGGTCGAGTCAGGGACGCCAGCCCTGGACATGGGCAGCGGCGCCGGGTTTCCCGGCATGGTGCTGGCAATAGCGTGTGACACGCCGTTTGTCCTAGCTGAGTCTGATTCCCGCAAATGTGCCTTTCTCCGGGAGGTCCGGCGAGTGACTGATGCACCGGCAGAAATTCATGAAGGTCGGGTTGAAGCCATGGACAATTCCGGATTCGGCCTGATCGTCGCCCGGGCGTTGGCACCTGTGACGCGTTTGCTGGAGCTGGCGCGTCCTTTGCTTCGTGGCGATGGCAAATGCCTGTTCATGAAAGGCGCACAAGTTGCGGACGAACTCGACTTGGCCCGTACCAGCTGGACCATGGAACTGAACCAACATCCGAGCGTGGCGGACCCACGTGGTGTGATCCTAGAAATAAGGAACCCTGATCGTGGCGTATGATGATAAACCGAAAGCACAGTTCCAGAACGTCCTGATCAACAATTCCCAGATCAGCCAACCGGAAACCATCCATCACGGCACCCGCATCATTGCGATCGCCAATCAGAAGGGCGGGGTGGGAAAGACGACCACGGCCATCAATCTCGCCACGGGCCTTGCAGCTTGCGGCCAACGGGTGCTGGTGGTGGATCTCGATCCCCAGGGCAACGCTTCTACAGGATTGGGTGTCTCAGAATACGAGACAGATGTTTATGACGTTCTGATTGGCGGCGCTGATCTGACGAAGGTTATCTGCACCTCCAACATTCCCGGTCTTGATGTGGCACCGGCTTCAGCAGATCTGGCTGGTGCTGAAATTGAGATGATCGATATTGATCATCGGGAAGCCCGGTTGAAAAACGCTCTGGAACCGGTGTTGGGACAATACGATTACATATTGACCGATTGTCCGCCGGCGCTGGGGCTGTTGACGATCAACGCCCTCGTGGCGGCAGATTCCGTTCTGGTGCCGCTGCAGTGTGAGTATTTTGCCCTGGAAGGCATGACACGATTGATGAAGTCCATCGAGCGTATTCGCCGTGCCTATAATGAAGACTTGGATATTCAGGGTATCGTGCTGACCATGCATGACGGGCGTAACAATCTGTGCCGTTCTGTGGAGGCAGAGGTGCGGGAGTATTTCGGGGACCGGGTCTATCGCACCGTGATCCCGCGCAATGTGCGCCTTTCCGAAGCCCCGTCCTATGGCATGCCGGCACTGGTTTATGATCTAGCCTGTGCGGGTTCGCAGGCCTATGCCAAACTTGCTGCGGAGATGCTCCGGCGTGAAGGTGCCGGGCCTATCGGGGAGGCTGCACAATGACTGATACACCCTCACGCCGGCGTCTTGGGCGCGGCCTTTCTGCCCTTCTGGGGGATGATGAGGACGACTATCAGGGGCTTGATCGCACCAAGTTTCCCCGTGAGCTTCCAATCGAACAGCTTCAGCCCGGACAGTTCCAGCCACGTTCTCATTTTGATGATGACGAGCTGAATGCCCTGGTCGAATCCGTCCGCGCCAAAGGCATTTTGCAGCCTATACTCGTGCGCCGGGATCCCGTTCAGGCCGATGTCTACGAAATTATTGCCGGAGAGCGCCGCTGGCGTGCAGCCCAGCGCGCGCAGTTACACAATGTCCCGGTGATCGTACGCGAATTGACCGATCAGGAGGCGCTGGAGATTGCACTGATTGAGAATATTCAGCGTGCTGATCTATCGGCAATTGAGGAGGCTGAAGCTTATCAGCGTCTGATCGATGAGTTCACGCACACCCAGGATGCGCTCGCTAAAGTCGTTGGGAAGAGCCGCAGTCATGTGGCCAATACGCTGCGGCTTCTGACACTGCCGCAGGAAGTCCGGACGATGGTGGATACGGGTCAGCTGACTGCAGGCCATGCACGCGCGCTGGTCGGCCGGGAAGATTCCGTGATGCTCGCTCGCGAAATCGCCAATGCCGGGTTGACTGTTCGGGATATTGAGGGCCGGGTTTCAACTGGCTCTTCGAAGACCGGTAAACCCAGAAAGTCCTCTGCGGGCAAGAGCGCTGACACGCTTGCGTTGGAGCGTGATGTATCCGATGCCATCGGGCTGAAAGTATCGATTGATCTGAAGGGCGGTGAAAACTCAGGACGTGGAAAGTTGTCGATTGAGTTTAAAAGCCTCGATCAGCTTGATGATGTTCTGCGTCGTTTGAGTCAGGACGAGGGAAACTCCAAGCCAGAACCCAAAGCAAGTACTGCTACTTTTTCTTTTAATACAAATACTTAACGGTTTTTCGCCCGGCGCATACTGGCAATGGCCAGGAGAGTTCGCCCACAGGCTGCCTGTCCTGGTGTGCCTGTTGTTTTGAGAGCCAGTTCTGCTTCTGTGAGCCGTAACAGGGCCTGTTCGATCGCGTTTCCTTGCCAGGATCGGCTCTGATTCTGGAATCGGCTGGCAACCTTCCAAAAGACTGGTGGACGAAGTCGTCGTGCCGCGGTTTCGTAACTTTCCCCGCTGGCCAATAATCCGGAAACACGATGCAAGCGCTGGAAATGGCGTTGAGCTGCGCGCATCAAGCCGACGGGTTCGCCGCCGTCAGACCAGAAGCGTTCAATTGACCGGTCCAGTTCGACGATATTTCCATCCGCGGCGGCATAGATGGTTTCGTCCAGCGAAGTGGTCCCCGAATCGCCGATACTGGACAGCACATCCTCTTCCGTAATCTCGGCATTGGGACCGGCAAACAGGATCAGTTTTTCGATTTCTCCCCGATTGCTTAATCGGTCTTCCCCGAGAATACCTGCCAGTGTGCGCAGCGCGTCAGCAGAAATGGTAAGCCCGGCTGATTGAATGACCCCGCGCGCCAGTCGTGCGCGTCCTTCTTCATCATCGGGATAACAGGGAAGTGCTGCTGCATCGTTTCTGGATTCACACAGTTTGCGCAAACCCGACTTGGCCGCAAGATTGCCTCCCTCAATGACTACGATGACACTGGCATCAGCTTCGTCGGCCGCATCCAGTGCTGATTTGAGGGGTGCGGTCACTGATTCTGTTGCATCGCGGATGATCACTAGGCGTTCACCACCGCCGAAAGACATGGCCAGCATCTCATCAGCCAGGCTGGCCGGGCTTTCATTGATAGCAGCGCCGGTCAGTTCTGCCACTCGAAACGGATCACTCAGGTCGTTGACAACATTGTGGGCAAGAGACATCGCCCGTTCATGAACCAGACCACTGTCAGGGCCATAAACAAGCACTGCGACTATCGCGGGATCGGGTTTCGCAATAAACTCATCAACGCGTCCCGCCGAAATCTTCATCGGCCCTGCCGTGCGGGGGCTTCGTCCTGTGCGCGGGACAGAAAAATGGTAAGCCGATCGACAATACCATCGGCGACATCGATCGCGCCGCGTTTCCGGGCACCGGACTCCGCTTCTAAAGTCGCGAAATCCGAGAGCATAATATCGTAACTGTTCACTGAGCGGACGGATCCGGAGACAAGTGTTTCACCATCACTGTTTTGAGACAGCTTGAAAGACCCATTGAGAGTCAGGTTCGCGCGGGTGGCACTGGAGTCTTTTTGCACAGCCAATCCGGCTTTGGATTCGCTCAGTGTGACCTGCAATGTGTAGAGCGGTTTTGGCCGGGGTCGTTTCGGGGTCAGTCTATTGGTCAGTTCGATTCGCACCAGTTGTCCGACCCGATCTTCGATGGGTAGTACTTCGACGAATTCGAGCAGTTCTTCCGTAGCGAAGGATTTCTCAGTTTCACCATAAAGCGGCGAAAACCCGCAGGCTGTCAGCAGTAATGCGCTGACGACCAGTCCAAAGCGAGCGAGTCTAGACAACAAAATTCACCAGTTTGTTGGGCACAACTATCACCTTGCGGATGTCCTTATCTCCGATGGAGTCTGCCACATTCGGCACAGCCTTGGCCTCGTTTTCTGCCGTTTCCTTGTCGGTGTCTGCGGGCAATTCCATTGTACCGCGAAGTTTTCCGTTGACCTGAATGGCATAGGTCACGCTGTCGGAAACCAGAAGGGACTGATCAGCGACAGGCCAGCTCACATCATACAAATGAGTGGAATGCCCCAGGACGCTCCACATCTCTTCGGCCAGATGGGGCATCATCGGAGAGATCAACCGGATGAGGGATTCCAGTGCTTCACGCATGCTGTTCCCGCCAGCTTCCCCTTGTTTGATAGCGGCGGACACGGTGTTCGTCATTTCATAAAGTCGGGCAACGGCACGATTGTACTGGAACCGCTCAAGATCTGATGTGACATCGGCGATCGCCCTGTGGACGTCATGGCGCAGACCGGTTGATGTGGTGTCATCCTCAAAATCTGCTGAACCCGCAGGTGCAAGAGATTCAACATTGTCTGTGACTAGGCGCGCAATACGGTTTACGAAACGATAGGCACCCTGAACACCGGAATCGGTCCATTCCATATCCCGGTCGGGCGGACTGTCAGAGAGAATAAACCAGCGCGCCGTATCGGCACCGTAGTCCCGGATGACATCTGTCGGGTCGATGGTGTTCTTCTTCGACTTGGACATTTTCTCGATACGCCCGATCGTAACCGATGCACCATTGTCGCGGCGCAATGCCGAACCGTTTTCTGAGATTTCCACACTCTGAGGTTCCAGCCATTCGCCCGTTTCATCGCGATAAGTCGCGTGATTGACCATGCCCTGGGTGAACAGTCCGGCGAAGGGTTCTGCCAGATCAAGATGACCAGTGTCGCGCATTGCGCGCATGAAGAAGCGCGAATAGAGCAAATGCAGAATCGCGTGTTCGATACCGCCAATATATTGGTCAACCGGAAGCCAGTAATCGACTTCCTCACGCGCGACTGGAACATCTGCGTCGGGGGAACAGAAGCGTGCGAAATACCAGGACGAATCCATGAAGGTGTCGAAGGTATCTGTGTCGCGTTCGGCCGCGGCGCCGCAAGAGGGGCAATCCACATGTTTCCAGGTCGGGTGCCGGTCGAGCGGATTTCCGGGTGCCTCAAAATCAATATCAACCGGCAGAACCACCGGCAGGTCTTCTTTGCGCACCGGCACCGGACCACAACTCTCACAATGAATCACGGGGATCGGGCAGCCCCAATATCGCTGCCGGGAGACAAGCCAGTCGCGCAATCGGTAATTCGTGGCGCCCTCGCCCTGATCCATGTCCTGCAGGCGATTGATGATCTCACGTTTGGCAGCGTCAACATCAAGACCATCCAGAAACTCTGAATTCGCCAATGCGCCCGGGCCCGTATAGGCCTCTTCCCCAATCGAAAACGCAGTTGTATCTTCTTCGTCAGGAACCACGACCGGAAGAACCGGCAGATCATAGGTGCGTGCAAAATCCAGATCGCGCTGGTCATGCGCCGGACAGCCGAAAATCGCCCCGGTGCCGTATCCCATCAACACGAAATTCGCGATATAGACCGGCAATTCCCTGCCGTCGATGAACGGATGTTTGACGCGTAGCCCAGTGTCGTACCCGCGCTTCTCTGCGGTCTGAATGGCTTCTTCGGTGGTACCGAGTTGCCGACATTCCTCGATGAAAGCTGCGGCGTTAGGGTCGGATGCTGCCGCGATCTCGGCCAACGGATGATCGGCAGCAATGGCGCAGAAGCTTGCCCCGAAGATAGTGTCCGGCCGAGTCGTGTAGACCCGCAGGGGTTCATCTCTGCCATCGGTGAAAGCAAAATTGATATAAGCGCCTTCGGAGCGGCCGATCCAGTTCTCCTGCATTGCCCGCACCTTGGGCGGCCAGCGATCGAGGGAACCGAGAGCTTCGAGAAGCTCGTCGCTGTAATCGGTGATTCGACAGAACCATTGTGCCAGACGCCGGCGCTCGATCGGGGCCCCGGAACGCCAGCCCTTGCCGTCAATGACCTGTTCATTGGCAAGCACCGTATGGTCAACCGGATCCCAGTTGACCCAACCGTCCTGACGATAAATCAGGTTCTTTTCAAAGAAGTCGACAAAGATGGCCTGCTCGTGACGATAGTAATCAGAATCACAGGTGGCGAGTTCGCGCGACCAGTCGATCGAAAGCCCCATGGCGCGGAGCTGGTCGCGCATGGTCGCGATGTTTTGATAGGTCCATTCGGCCGGGTGCACGTTCTTTTCCATCGCCGCGTTTTCGGCAGGCAGTCCGAAAGCGTCCCATCCCATCGGATGCAGAACGTTGAAACCCTGACTGCGCTTGTAGCGGGCGACCACGTCACCAAGCGTGTAACAGCGCAAATGACCCATATGGATACGCCCGGATGGATAGGGAAACATCTCCAGGACATAGTATTTCGGTTTGTTGGGATCAGTCCGGGCCGTAAAGGTGCCGTCGTCATCCCAGACAGACTGCCACTTCGCTTCGGCTTCGCGGAAATTGTAACGTTGCGCCATGGGCAGCTTGCTCTCTTGGCGACGACGGAATGACGCCGCCGCCGGTTATTTTAGGGATGCGTTGTCAGCGTTAGTTGAATTCTCTGGGCGTGATGTAGCTGGCTACTCGCCTGTGTTTGAAATGCGAAGCTCGCGGGCCCGGGTGAGAATGGCGTTCTCGAGACTGGTCGAGGTGTTCTTGCCGGCATTGGCATCGATCCATTCCGAACCTGTGTTGCGCTTTCTGGCGGAACACGGCGACTCTGACCCCATCTGAACGCAGTTCGCGGCCGAGAATATAAACGGTCACCTTGAAGCGCTCGGCTGGACTCTCCGGCGGCGCATACCAGTCCGTGATGATGACGCCCCCGAACGGATCCGCAGATGAAAGTGGTAGAAAAGAGAGTGTGTCAAGCGATGCTCGCCAGAGGAAACCATTGACGCCGATGCCACTATTGGTTTCCTGATTGTCTCTCCCGCCAAGCAGATTGATGTCGCCAAACAGTTTTCCACTTTCGCGGCGCAGTTTGTCTTCCGCGCCTTCTGCATCGGGTGCTTCGCGGGATATGCCCTCGCACGCGGTCAGGCTCACAAGTGTGAGGGCCGCAACGATGCGGAGAAACCGTTTTGATTTGAAACTGGCGATCATGGTTGCGATCCGGCGTTACGTGGACTGATCAAAAGAGTGAGGTTTAGGCTTCTAGCATCAAATTAGCAGAGTGTAGGGCACAAAAAAACAGGGCGACAGTAAACTGTCGCCCTGCTTCATCTTCAAGCTTTGAGAAAAGACTAGAAGAGGAACATGTTGGTCAGCAGGAAGCCGCGACCATCGTTGTCTGTGGTACCACCAACGCCTTGGGCGGTGGTTGCATTGTCGTGTGCAGAACATCTCGAGGTCCGCACGAAGCAGCCAACCCGGAGCAACCGTGTAACCAGCACCGATACCATAACGAGTCAGCTCGGTTGAGTTTGCGCCAGCAGCCGAAGCAGTGGTCGAGTTGTCTTTCTCATGGTTCGTGTACCAAGCGCTGATGCCCATCGGGCCAGCTTGGTAACCAACGCCGACGCTCCATGCGTCGCCCTGATCAGCACCGTTAGCGGAGTTCGCAACAGAGATGTCGGTCTCGCCGAAATCGCTGTAGTGAGCACCAATGGTGAAGCCAGCGACTTTAACACTGGCGCCAACGCCAAAGATGTCAATGTCGTTGTTGATTTCGGCCGAACCACCAACTTCATCCGTACCAGTCTGGTAGGCAGCCGAGAGGGTAACGCCCGCGTCGCCGAACTTGCCAACATAGTTGGCACCGAGGCTGACGACGTTCTCATCGTTGCCGTCGTTATCAGCGTTACCGTTGAGGAGGGACGCCGTCCCCGAGTTGGTACCGGTATCCGGGGTCAGCGAAGCGCCGAGCTGGAAGCCGGAGAAACGCGGCGAGAAGTATGTGACCTTGGTCGCATCAGATGTGGTGTTGTTGTCCCAGTCGGCGCGAGCGCCCATGCCTTCGTTGCCGAAGCCGCCGAAGAGAGCCAGGTTACCACCGAGGCCACCAGCCGGTCCGCCGAGGCCCTTATGGGCGTTATTCGAGCCGACACGCATACGGTTCGTGGCGTCATCCTGATCGCCAAGCTCCAAACGGCCCCATGAAGCGCTGGACAGGAATGCCCAGGCTTCGTCGGCGGCGGTTCCATCGGCCGCTCCGCCGTTCAGCTCAATGCTGACACCATAGGTGATGCCGTTGTCGGCAGTGTTCTTGGCGTTGACGTGAACTTCCGACTCGTTGACGGAGAAACGATAGCCACGGCCACGGCCAGCGGAAATGTCTTCGTCAGCGAGAGCAACAGAGAACCAAAGCATGCCGCCGACGGAGACGCTCATTGCGTCTTTGGAGCCAACTGTGCCCGCATGAGCAGGGGCTGCGATAAGAGCAGCGCCTACAAGAGCGGAGCTGGCAAGAAGTGTCTTTTTCATTTTTTCCAACCTCCAAAATCAAGGACTTGCGCCCGTGATATGACCCCTGAGGGGCCTGATTCAGCTTCGTAACTCTCGCGCTTTCTCGACGCCACACGTGAGTTTTCGAAACCTTAAATAGATAAAACCTCGCAAGGCGGGGTGTTGCAACAAGTTCTGCGACAAGGGTGCCACGATTTTGTGCAGACTGTGGCAAATTAAACACAGTCAGTAAGTAACTGAAATTACAGTAATTCTTGTGCCGTCTTGGCAACATTGCCACGCTCGTCAGGTCAAAAGAGAGGCAATTGCGGGATATTCGTACCGGACCGTTTGTCAGCTGGGCGCGAGTACGCGCATGTCGACCAAATCCTGAATGAGTTTGTTGCAGGATTCTGATCCGGTCTTCGGGAATGCGGCTGTGAGCTCGCCCTCCGAAAAATTCTGTTTTTCCAGAATCCAGGTGACCTGATCGACCACATTATCGGGAATTGGAACGCCCCCCTTGGCACTTTTCAGGATGGCGCGCCCGTCCTTGCGCAGGATCTCTAGGCTGGAGACGCTGAGCGAAAATCGATCGTCAGGATTGGTTTCCAATGCGTTCCCGGGCAGATCGAAACCGCCACGGTGATACTGGAACGAACTGCGGAATTGTTTAATCGCTGTTTTGATTTCATCCGATTGGCCAATTTCGGTCAGGCGCGCAACCATGGCGTCAATCCAGACGCTGGCATCATTCTCGGAAGTGGGGATGTTCTGCCGGAAAAGTGGTTCCGTCATGGCTTTTTCGAACAACAGAGACATCACATCAAAGCCGATTATATGTGTCACACCGAAGGAAAGGTGGATGCAGCCATCACTGGAGGCCAGCGCATCGTGATATAGGCCGCGCGGGATATACAGGACGTCTCCGGGCTTCAGGGTTATCTCTTCAGCAACAGCGCCTCGGTTTTCCATGTGGAATTCATGGCTCAGCCCGTTGAACGCGTCATTGGAGATTGGGTTTTCCAGACGCCCCTCATAGATACGCCAGACCTTCTCACCGGCGACATGCAGGGCGAAAACTTCGTGGGTGTCGAAATGGGTCGGGAATGCCTGATGCTGATCCCAGGAACAATAGAGATTGCTCTGAACTTTGCCGCCGAGACGGCTTTCCAGGGCGTTTGCAGCTGATATCAGACCCGGTGTGAGCGTATCAATGTCGTTGGCGACGATCGAAGCGCCGCGCCGCAGCCATGATTTCACCTTCTCAGCGTCCGGCTGCAGGCTCTGCTGATTGTTGCGGTCGATGGCCTGACGACAATACTGATCTGTGGAAATTGGTTTGGTGTCGAGGAACAGTTTCAAACTCTGCGGGCTCCAGATCGCGGTCATGTTCAGGAGCGCGTTCAGAACATCCCAGGACATCACATCGTCGAGCTTGTCGGGTGCGTTTGCCTTGATGTGCAGCGGTTTTTGGTCGTGATACTCGGCGAAGAAGACATCTTCACCAACCGGTGCGATAAGATCTGCAAAGGATTTGATTCGTTTCGACATGGGCCGTTTATAATACCTTTGTTGCGTTGCGAACATTGATATGACGCAGTTTAACGATTTGCCGGGTGGGGTAGAACACCGATGCGTGTGGAACAGGAAATTGCCGGCAATCTTCAGGCCGTTCACGAAACTATAGCCGCAGCGGCCGGTCGCGCGTCGCGTGAGCCCGGTTCTGTGACGCTGGTGGCCATCAGCAAATCACAGCCAGATGAACGGATCGCCGCCGCGCTGACGGCAGGTCACCGCGTATTTGGTGAGAACCGGGTTCAGGAGGCGCAGCTCCACTGGACCGAGCGCCGTGATGCCATTGCCGGGCTGGAACTTCATCTGGTTGGCCCGCTACAGACCAACAAGGTCAAAGATGCGGTGGCGTTGTTTGATGTCATTCAGACCGTCGATCGACCCAAACTGGCAGAGCATCTTGCGCGCGCCTTCGACGGACTTGGCGCGGCGCGGCGTTGCTTTGTGCAGATTAACACCGGTGAAGAAACACAAAAAGCCGGGGTGTCGCCGTGCGAAGCGGACGGGTTCATTGCCGCATGTCGCGCTCTGGAGTTGCCGGTGGAAGGATTGATGTGCATACCGCCTGCGGATGCGCCGGTTGCGCCCCATTTTGCACTGTTGCGTAAAATTGCCGAACGTAACGGTCTGGCTGCGCTCAGTATGGGCATGTCCGCAGACTATGAGGCCGCCGTCGAACTGGGTGCGACCCATGTACGGGTGGGACGTGGGTCTTCGGGGAACGCACCCCGCGCGCCTAATCCGCGCAAATGTGGATGTAACTTTGTGTGTCGAGCGCGCCGACGATGTCGAGAAGGGCGTCGCGATCGATCGCCACGCAACCCTCTGTCGGACCGAAACCCGGGCTGGCGATATGCAGGAAAATCGCACTGCCTCCATGCGGAACGACCGGATTGTCATTGTGACCGAGAATGACCACCAGGTCGTAGACATCATCATCACGCCAGAGGGCTTCTGCCGATGCGGGGTGGGGCAGCTCTACCGGGCGATTGTAATGGGGGTCCATCGGGGCATCGCACCAGCCGGATTCGCGCCGAATTTCGAATAAAGGAAGCAGCGTGCGGGGTCGGGAAAGACGGTCAGCGCGATACCAGAGGGCACGTATGGGGAATTGCCCTGCAGGGGTGGCGCCGTCCCCTTCGCGTTTGTGCTCCTGGATGCCCGCAGGGCCAAGCGCGCAGGGGTATTTCGCTTTGCCTGCTTTCAGCGCACCGTGGTGCGCGTTCAGTGATGTCACGATCAGGTTCATGGGGTGGTTTTATCCGTTGCACCCTGCTGACGCACCCTGTGAGATCGTTCCGGTGTTAGAAATCAGATTCCGAAATCAGGATGGAGAATCTGGTTCCGGATTCTCAGATTCGTTTTCACCGCGTGCCCGGGCCAGCGCATCATATTTGTTGAGGGCGTTGAGCATCGCATTGGTCACACAGGGCTGCGGAACGACCGGCGGGCATCAGCCCCCTTGGCGCGGGTATTCTGACCGGCCCGCGCGACATTTAGGGCGTCAGTTAGCCAGTTCAGGGGTGCAGGTTGGGCCGTAGTGGCCTGCTGTGGGCCAGACAAAGCCTGCGAATCTTCAGTAGTGGGCCGTTTTACTTTTTCGAAGTAATACTGTTTTGTGTAATCTGTTGTTTATCAACAATTATTTCGGGTCTCGCATATGACGGTATGACCCGTGGTCCACCCCAGACAATTTCGTCATGGACCTAGAACAAATGACCGGACCGTTCCTTCTTCGTCGCGAGATAGAATTCGTTGTGCACATTGGACGGAAAGCTGTGGGCGACGCGCTCACTGACGGTGATCCTGAGCTCGTTCAGAGCTGCCACCTTGTCCGGATTGTTGGTCATCAGCCGGACTTGGTCAATATCCATCTGATGCAGCATTTCGGCCGCCGGGCGATAAATCCGTTCATCGGCGTCGAACCCGAGCTGCTGGTTGGCATCGATCGTGTCGAAGCCCTCATCCTGAAGCATATAAGCTCGTAATTTGTTGACCAGA
>CALSML010000001.1 GCA_943787445.1 uncultured Alphaproteobacteria bacterium | reverse complement strand
CCGGGAAGGCAAATGCCAGATCATCCCTTGTGGGCACGCCGGATGATGCGTGGGTTTGCAATGTGGTCAGCAGGGGTGCCAGCGCCGCGTCACCGGGAAACAGATCATCGATCGAGCCCAGAATTGTCCCATAGGAGTCACCGCGCAAAACCGCGCGCCGCAATTGCAGACCCGACAGGGTCAGCGCGATCGCATTCGTGGCCGCCGCATCCTGTCGCGCATCGCTCTGCACCACTGCTGCCAGACGCGCCGCCATCTCCGTGACACCGGATTCCAGTTCACCGATCCGGGTGTCGAATTCGACAATCCCGCCAGACATGGCCTGCATATTGGCGCCCGCCAGTTGGGCGGCGTTTTGCACGCCCGCTTCGAGCTCGGCCAGCCGCTGCTCCAGCGCGGGATCGACGTCACCCGATGCTGGGGCCGGCTGACTGCGAAGCTGTTCCGACAGGCGCGTGAGCTCTGCGCGCAGGGGGGTCAGCAAGCCATCCATATCGGGCTGACCGGCCTTGTCGAGATCCGCGCGCAAGGCTTCCATTTGCGCCGTTATCGCGTCGCGTTCAGGTTTGCCGGGGTCTCCCAAACCGTCCGAAAGCCGTGCAATTCTGCCTTCTAGTGCCGAAATTCGGGTGTTGATGCCGCCATCGGCGCCGGGGCCTTCCGTCGACCACCAGAGCCAGCCGGCCGTGCCCACCGCCACGAGCAGTGCCAGCACCGCAAGTCCCGTCGCCCGGCCTCCGCCGCCCGACGCGGTCGCGGATTGGGACGGGTTGGCCGCGGGTGCAGCGTCGGCATCGGCATTGGCATCAATTTCGGCGCGCATATCCACCGGAACAGAGACCGGTTCCACAACGGTTTCCGATGCCAAAATGGGCGATTCAGAGGTCGAATTTGCCGATTCTGGCAGAGAAATGTTGTTTTTTTCGGCAATTTCGCGAATTTCGGACATACGCTTGGCCGGGATCGTGTTTCGCTGTTTCCAGCCCTGGACCGTGCTGACCGGCGCATCCAGTTTGGCTGCCATCGGGCGAATCCCGCCAAAAGCTGCAATGATGGCGCTCGCCTGCTGGTCGGTTTCATCGGCCATGTTGGTCTCCAGTGTCCTCGGGGCTCAATACATACACACGTACATACGCTGGCTGTCAGGTGTCGATCAAGCAGTCATTTGCAACAGCTGCAACAGACGGTCCTGTTCCGGCCGCTCGGCCACGTGTACGCTTCTGAAACCGGCATCTCCCAGCGCATCACGAACCGCGTTGGACAGGCAAAAAACGTTGATATTATTCAATAATTCCGGAATACCGGCGCTGTTCACCAGGTTCACAAATGTACGTGCCGTGCGTGGGGAATAAAGCAGCATGGCATCGATATTGCCCTGCCGGAGGCCATCTTCGATCGTCCCGGGAAGCGTATTTTCGGTGTCCGTATCATAGAGCTGCAACGCCTCGGCGACGTACCCTGACTGTCCCAGCCCTCCCACCAGATCACCTGCCGTGACAGAGCCCGAAACGTGCAACAGAGGCCCATTGCCGGGATCGAGGCGTTCTGTAACCAGCGCCTTGAGGGCACGCACATCTCCGTCCGCGCTCTCAACCGAAGCAAATCCCGCCTGCCGCGCCGTTTCAGCACTCGCCACCCCCACCGCGAAAACCAGCGTATTCCGCTGCTCCGTCGCACCGGACAGCGCCCGGGCGCCATTCGCGCTTGTGACCAAAACGGCCTGAAAACCGGTGATGTCGAGGCTGTCTGCCCGTACAAGGAGTCGGATTTCGAGGAGCGGCGCAACCAGCGGCACATGCCCCATATCGCGCAGGCGGGCGGCCGTGGTTTCGGCATCTGGCTGCGGGCGGGTGATGAGGACACGCATCTCAGTCGAGGGCAGCGAAAAATTCGGGCCCGATCTGTGCCCGCAATTCCTGCCCGACCGAACGTCCCAGACTTTCCGGATCATCAGGAGCACCTGCCCTGTGCACGCGCGTGAGATCCCGGCCATCGGGCCACGACACCATCCCGTCGAGGGACAACCGGCCCTCGACCAGCTGCGCCAGCGCGCCGATGGGCGTGCGACAGGTGCCATCCAGCGCATCGAGCATGGCGCGTTCCGCCCGCAAACAGGTCAGCGAGGGCGCATGATTCAAAGGCGCCATCGCGGCAGCCGCGCCCGCATGATCGGTGCAATGTGCGATCGCAATCACGCCCTGACCGGCCGCGGGTAGCATCTCATTAATGTCGAGAATGGCGTCGGCCGCTTCTGCCTTGCCCAACCGGTTCAGCCCGGCAAGCGCAAGAAAAGTCGCATCCGCCTCCCCGGCCGCTAGTTTGCGCAAACGCGTGTCCACATTGCCGCGAAACAGAACCGGGACAAGATCGGGCCGCACCGCCAGCAACTGGGCCTGACGCCGCAGGGAGGCCGTTCCGACTTTGCCGCCCCGGGGAATATCAGCAATGGACGCCGCACCGATCAGGGCGTCGCGGGGGTTTTCCCGCTCCAGAGCGGCACCGATGACGATCCCGTCCGGCAACCAGGTTTCCATATCCTTCGCCGAATGAACCGCGATATCGATCGCACCATCGAGCAGCGCACGGTCAATTTCCTTGGTGAACAACCCCTTCCCGCCGGCATCAGCCAGAGAGCGGTCGGTGATCGCATCACCGCTCGTCTGGATCGGAACAATCAGGGCCTCCGGCGCCGCCGGAAACGCAGCCGCCAGCAACGCCTGCACCATATGTGCCTGGGTCAGGGCGAGCGGACTGCCACGAGTGCCAATGCGGAGCGGGGAAGCATTCATACATCACGTCATAACCATGTCTGGCGCGAAGGCAAAATCCGTTTTTCGTGCAACGCGTATCTGTCCTTGCGACCTATCGTCCGAATTGGGCTATATCAGCGCCATGAAAATCCTCGGAATCGAAACCAGCTGTGATGAAACCGCTGCCGCCATTGTCGAAGGTGATGGGGCAGGGGCGGGACAAATCCTGTCCAATGTGGTGCTCAGCCAGCTCAACGACCACCGGCCCTTCGGCGGTGTGGTACCGGAAATCGCGGCCCGGGCGCATCTCGACCATCTTGACGCAATTATCGCACGCGCCGTCGCAGAGGCCGATCTGAGCCTGAATGCCATAGACGGTATTGCGGCGACATCCGGTCCCGGGCTGATCGGCGGCGTGCATGTGGGGAGCATGACAGCCAAGGCGATGGCCTCGGCGCGCGGCCTCCCCTTCATCGCCGTCAACCATCTCGAAGCACATGCACTGACGGCGCGCCTGACCGACGGCGTGGCCTTCCCCTATCTGCTGCTGCTGGTCTCAGGTGGTCACTGCCAGTTGCTCGCGGTGGAGGGGCTGGGCCAGTACAGCCTGCTCGGCACGACCATCGATGATGCTATCGGCGAAGCCTTCGACAAGACCGCAAAACTGCTCGGGCTCGGATTCCCCGGTGGGCCCGCGGTGCAGGACGCCGCCAGCCGGGGTGATCCGAAACGTTTCAAACTGCCGCGCCCTCTCAAGGGTCGCGAAGGATGCGACTTCTCCTTTTCGGGCCTGAAGACCGCGGTACGCCAGACAGCGCTGAAACTTGATACCCCCACCGCCGGGCAGGACATCGACGATCTTGCCGCATCATTCCAGAGCGCGGTCTGCGATACCGTGGCGGACCGCTGCAGAAACGCCTTCACCCAGTTTGAAGACAAACTCGGCGTGACTCCTCCCGCGCTTGTGGCAGCCGGCGGCGTGGCTGCAAACCTCGCCCTGCGGGCAATCCTAGAAGATATTTGCACCGCCGGGAACATCAGGCTCGTTGTTCCGCCGCCCGCCCTGTGCACCGACAATGCGGCCATGGTCGCCTGGGCCGGGCTGGAGCGACTTCACGCCGGACTGACATCGCCCCTGAATTTCCAGCCACGACCACGCTGGCCGCTGGCCGAATTGCGCGCCGCCGAATAAGGTTGAACCCGAACGTTTCACCCACCACCTGATCGCCATGTCGTCCGCAGACACACCTCGCACCAAAATTGACGTTCAGCCGCTCTTCGCAACCCCGGTTGCCTTCGCGCCGCTACCCAACGGGCAGGCCATCAACACCCGTCTTCGTGAAACCATTCTGACCCGATCGGAAACACACCCCTCCGCCGCCCATTCCAATCTCGGCGGTTGGCAGTCTTCCTGGGACCTTCCCGAATGGGGCGGTGACGAAACAACTCTGCTGCTGTCCTTCGTGCGACAACTCGCCGACAAGTTCACCGCCGACCGCGCCGGCCAGCCCGCACCTCAGGACTGGCGCATGAACGCCTGGGCCAATGTGAATCGGTCCGGCCACGGCAACGAGTTTCACACCCATCCCGGCTGCATGTGGTCAGCGGTCTATTATGTGGACGACGGGGGCGCGGTCGCCGACCCGTCCCTGGGTGGCGAATTCGAAATACAGGATCCGCGCGGGGTCGCCCCGGCAATGTACCGCCCGGATCTGATCCCGGCTGTGCCCGGTGGCATCTCCATGGGTGCCAGCGAAACCATCCAGCCCGTCGCAGGGACCGTGATGATGTTTCCATCCTGGGTCTCCCACGCGGTGCGCCCCTATACGGGTGAGGGCACACGTATCTCCATTGCGATCAATCTGAGCTGACCATGGCAGACCCCATCCAGCGAATCGCGGTTATAGGTGCCGGCGCCTGGGGGACGGCCCTGGCAAGCGTCGCGCAGCGCGCCGGGCGCCAGGTGGTGATTCATGCCCATGAAGCCGAGACCGCCGAGGCCATCAACATCGGTCACGAGAACAAGGTGTTTCTGCCAGACATTCCCCTCGACCCGGATATCCGCGCAACAACCGGCCTTGACGACGCCGTGGGAAATGCCGACGCGATCCTGATGGTCACCCCAGCACAGTTCCTGCGCCCGACCCTCACGAAAATTGCAGACGCCAAACCGGGCCCGCTTCCCATCGTGATCTGCGCCAAGGGAATCGAGCTCGACAGCGGCCTGCTGATGAACGAAGTCGCGGAAATCGCTGCGCCGAACGCGAGGCTGGCCGTCCTTTCCGGCCCCACTTTTGCCGCGGAAGTGGCCCGCGGCCTGCCTACAGCCGTGACCCTGGCCTGCGCCGATGACTCGCTGGCCACCGCACTCGCCGAAGCGCTCGGGACCCCGTCTTTCCGGCCTTATACCGCCAGCGACGTTGTCGGCGCCGAAGTCGGCGGCGCCATCAAGAACGTGATCGCCATCGCCTGCGGCGTGGTGGACGGGCATGGTCTCGGCCAGAACGCCCGCGCCGCCGTCATCGCCCGCGGCCTTGCCGAGATCACACGTTTTGCCGTGGCGCTCGACGCCGATCCGCGCACGCTGATGGGCCTGTCCGGGCTGGGCGACCTGACACTGACCTGCACATCCACGGCATCCCGCAACTACGCGCTCGGCGCAACACTGGGCCGTGGCACATCATTCGCCGACGCCATGGCCGGGCGCAAAACCGTGGCCGAAGGGATCACCACGGCACCCGCCGTTCTGACCCGCGCCGACACCCTCGGTGTCGAGATGCCGATCTGCGCCGCGGTCAACGACATCCTGCATCATGGTGCCGGCATCGAGGACACCATTGCCGCCATTCTGGCACGCCCGCTCCGGCCTGAGGCCTGAGCGCGCCGCGTTCACTGGCACCAACAAAGCCCACCGTTATAAGTGACGGGCACAACCGATCAGGGGAAACTTCACATGGCGTATTGGCTGTTCAAATCCGAGCCCGGCGCATGGTCATGGGACGATCAGGTGAAAAAAGGCACCGAGCACTGGGACGGCGTCCGCAACCATCAGGCCATCAACAACATGAAGGCCATGAAGGTCGGCGACCTCGGGTTTTTCTATCACTCGGTCAATGAGAAACAGATCGTCGGGATTGTTGAGATCGTGCGCGAGCACTATCCCGACCACACGGACGAATCCGGTCGCTTTGGCATGGTCGATATCAAAACCGTGAAGCCCGTGGAGACACCAGTGAGCCTAGCGGACTGCAAGTCGAACCCGAAGCTGGAAAAGATGATTCTGGTGAACAATTCCCGCCTGTCCGTCCAACCGGTCACGACGGCCGAATGGAAAGAGGTCTGCCGCATGGCAGGTGTGAACCCATGACAGGCGAAACCGATTCCGACGCCCCGGTGATGCGCGGCAATCGCCGCGCGCTGTGCCATATCGACGAGGTGGGTGAAGCCGGCAAGGGGTTCACCCTACGGCGTATTTTCAAGGACAAGCCCGACGCCGTGATGCCGGTCTTCCTGATCCCTGATGGTGCGGACATCCACTGCTACATGAATATGTGTCCGCATCAGGGGATCACCCTGGAAATGAAACCGGACACCTTTCTGGATGTCGAACGCGAGTTGATCCAGTGTTCCACCCATGGTGCAAAGTTCCGCAAGAATGACGGCTATTGCACCAAGGGTCCCTGCGTCGGCCGCTCCCTAACCAAACTGCCGGTCATGATTGATGATGACGGCATGGTGCTCTTCGGCGCCTGAATCTTTTGACCACACAGCAGTTGAATCTTTTGGATGAGTTGTGCGGGCACCCCGATTTCCCGATAATGCGCGCCAACAATCCGGCGCACGTAATCCATGCCGGCCAATACGATCACAGGGAGGGACGGCGTCATGTCTCGCGAAATCTATTCGGTACCCGAGGAATGGGCGTCACGCGCCTGGGCTGACAACGCCACGTATCTCGAGATGTACGAAAACTCGATTCAGGACCCGGACGGGTTCTGGGGCGAACACGGCAAGCGCCTCGACTGGATGAAGCCCTATACCAAGGTCAAGAACGTCTCCTATGACGCTTCGGATCTACACGTGAAGTGGTACGAAGACGGCGTCCTTAACGCATCCGCCAACTGCCTGGACCGCCATCTTTCGAAGCGCGGGGATCAGGTCGCGATCATCTGGGAGGGAGATGACCCCCAGGACGACGCCAAGATAACCTACAAGGACCTCTACACACGCGTCTGCCGACTCGCCAATGGGATGAAGGAACTCGGCGTTGCGAAAGGCGACCGTGTGACGATCTATCTGCCGATGATCCCGAGATGCCGTTGCCATGCTGGCCTGCGCCCGGATCGGTGCGGTCCATTCCGTCGTGTTCGGCGGGCTTTCTCCGGACTCGCTCGCAGGCCGAATCAGGATTGCGAATCGACCTTCGTGATCACCGCCGATGAAGGTCTGCGCGGCGGCAAGACGATCCCCTGAAGGCCAATGCGACAAGGCACTCGAACAGTGCCCCGGGGTCAAGAACGTGCGTCGTGGTCAAGCGGACCGGCGCGGAGATCGGCTGGGATCGAGGCCGCGACGTCTGGTACCACGACCTGACCGAGGCCAGCCCGGCGACTGCGCGCCGGAGCCATGAACGCGGAAGACCCGCTCTTTCATCCTCTACACATCAGGCTCCACCGGCAAGCCCAAGGGCGTGCTGCACACGACCGGCGGCTACATGGTCTATGCCTCGATGACCCATCAGTACGTCTTCGATTACCACGACGGAGACATTTACTGGTGCACCGCGGATTGCGGCTGGGTCACCGGCCACAGCTATATCGTCTACGGCCCGCTGGCCAACGGCGCGACCACGATGATGTTCGAAGGCGTGCCCAACTACCCGGACGCCGGCGGCTACTGGGAAGTCTGCGACAAGCACAAGGTCAATATCTTCTACACCGCACCGACGGCCATCCGCGCGCTGATGCGCGAAGGGCGATGACCCGGTGAACAAGACGTCCGCAATCGATCCGCCTGCTCGGCACCGTCGGCGAGCCGATCAATCCGGAAGCCTGGGCTGGTACAATGACGTGGTCGGCGAGGAGCGCTGCCCCATCGTCGACACCTGGTGGCAGACCGAAACCGGCGGCATCCTGATCACGCCGCTGCCCGGCGCGACGGCCACTCAAACCCGGCTCGGCGACCCGCCCGTTCTTCGGCATCCAGCCGGTTGGTCGACGCCGAAGGCACGGTCCTTGAGGGTCGCGGCCTCGGGCAATCTGTGTATCGCCGAATCCTGGCCCGGCCAGATGCGCACGGTCTATGGCGACCACGAGCGCTTCGATCGACACCTATTTCACGACCTATCCGGGCATGTACTTCACCGGCGACGGCTGTCGCCGCGACGAGGACGGCTACTACTGGATCACCGGCCGGGTCGATGACGTGATCAACGTCTCGGGCCATCGCATGGGCACCGCCGAAGTCGAAAGCGCGCTGGTCGCACACGACACGGTCGCCGAAGCGGCCGTGGTCGGCTACCCTCACGACATCAAGGGGCAGGGCATCTATGCCTATGTCACCCTGAACTGCGGCGAGGAACCCACGGACTGAGTTGCGCAAGGAACTGGTGCCAGTGTGCGCAAGCGAGATCGGCCCCATCGCCACGCCGGACCTGATCCAGTGGGCGCCGGGCCTGCCAAAGACCCGCTCCGGCAAGATCATGCGCCGCATCCTGCGCAAGATTGCCGCCAATGAACACGACCAGCTGGGTGACACCACCACGCTGGCTGATCCCAGCGTCGTTGACGATCTCGTCGACAACCGCCAGAACCGTTAGGAACGTTGTTCATGCCAGTTGTTATGGTTGAATTCGCCGTCGGCACCGACAAGCTTGACGCCTGTGTCGAAGCTCTGACAGGCATCACCGGCACTCTCGTGGCCGCCCAGCCACAGTTCCATGGCGCAACGGTGCATGTGGAACACGCCACCGGCACCGTGCTGAACTACATGCTGTGGGACACCCACCAAGACTTCATAAATTTTCGTGACGGCAACGCCAAAAAAATCAGCGAGGTACTCGGTGAATTCGGCCCTCAGGGCCGGATGCTGGACGTGGTCGCAGAGATTCCGAAGGCCTGAGTTCAACCCCGCGGCGCGTTCTCGCATGCAGACAGATGCGCGAGCACCTGCACGAGGGCCCGAGAATCGGCGAGAGCGTTGTGCGCCCCGCTCAAAACGGGCAAACCGAAATAGGCTGGAAGATCTGCACTCATCAAAGTCTGGCCGGTCACGCTCTCGACCACCGGACGGATATCCCTCCAGTCACCATCCGCCAGCGGATTGTCGAGCGACTTCTCAGCGCATTCGGCATCTATCACCCGGTTGTCACCACCATGGGTAAGGATTGGCAGGCCCTGCACAAAGGCCGCAAGTAAATCCAATGCCGTGGCCAATGAAACACTCTCGCGATCAAGGTCAGCGTTAGTGATACCCGTCAGACCGGTGAAATAATCCGACAGGATCGGGTTCAGCGTCGGGCGGACCAACACCGACATGGCGTCGGCCTCCCGGAATCCGTCGGTGCGCGAAACCCGCACCGCACCGATCTGGACGACTTCCCGAAACTCCCCGGGTGCGCTCCAGCGGTTTGCGAGCGAGCCTTCCCATGCGGTGTATTCGAGGTCGGCGACAACAAAATCACCATCCGGCAGGATGCGCATCACCCGGGTCACAGAACCGGTAGGAAATTCAGAAATCGACGCACCTGCCGTCGCGTTCCCAATCTCCGTAACGGGTCGGCTCCGGACCCTTCGGACCACCAACCTCGCCCGGCTTGTTTGCATCAGCCTTCGGCGTGTCGGCACCGGGCTTTGCCGTATTTTCGGCGGCTTTGGGTGCTGCCATAGGTGCGCGTTTGGGTGCGCCCTTGGGCGTACGCTCACGATAAAGCGGGGTCGTACCGCTTGTATTGTCAGATTTGTCAGCCATCTCATTGATATGGACGATCACATCGGATTTGCCAAGAGACCAACATGACCAGCTACTTCAAAACCGCACTTCTGCTTGCTGCAATGACCGCGATCTTCATGACCGGCGGATTCCTGCTGGCCGGGCAGGGCGGCATGCTGGTCGCACTGGCGCTGGCCGCTGCGATGAACCTGTTTGCGTGGTGGAACTCCGGCGCCACTGTCCTGCGCTACTATAAGGCACAGGAGGTCGAGGCGAGCCATAGTCTGCATCGGATCGTCTCCGAGCTTGTCGCGCGGGACGGCATGCCGATGCCCAAGGTCTATGTGATCGAGAACCCGCAACCCAACGCCTTTGCGACAGGTCGGGGGCCCGGCAACGCCGCCGTGGCGGCAACGACCGGGCTTCTCAGACTGATGAACGAGAGCGAGGTCGCCGGCGTGATGGCCCATGAGCTGGCCCATGTGAAAAACCGCGACACACTGATCATGACGGTCACCGCAACTTTCGCCGGCGCGATCTCCATGCTGGCCAATTTCGCGCTGTTTTTCGGCGGCAACCGGAACAGCGGCCTGGGTATTGTCGGAACCATCGCCATGATGATCCTGGCCCCCATGGCCGCGATGCTCGTACAGATGGCAATCAGCCGTACGCGTGAGTACGACGCCGACCGTGGCGGGGCAGAAATCTGCGGAAATCCGGACTGGCTGGCCGATGCGCTGGAAAAACTCGAAGCAGGTTCACGCCGGATCGACAATCCGGCAGCAGAGAACAATCCCGCGACCGCCCATATGTTCATCATCAATCCCCTGCACACCCACCAGCGGGACAAGCTGTTTTCGACCCATCCCAGCACCGCAAACCGGGTGGCAAAACTGAGGGAAATGTCAGGTAACTCGACGGCTTCCCCTGTCGTAACACCGGCCACATCCCGTGGCCTGTGGTCCCCGCGCAGACAGGCTGGTACAGGTCGCGGGAGTGTCCCGGGTGCCGGGTCCCGCCGCGGTCCCTGTTCCCGAAAGTGACGATTTTGACCCAAAATATGGAAACAGAATCTTTATCTTGTCCACATCTAGTGGCTCCTACACCATTTTGTGGTCTTGCCCCTCTGAGCCCACATGATCTAGGCTCTGCCCCGGGATTGAGGCGCTCGTTTGAGGGCCTCCAAGAGACCACTAGAAAAATGAGGCTCCAAAATGTCGTGGACTGATGAACGGGTAGCGATGCTTCGTGAATTGTGGGCAAAAGGTCTGAGCGCAAGCCAGATCGCGGTCCAATTGGGTGGGGTGACCCGCAACGCGGTGATCGGCAAGGCACATCGTCTTGGTCTTGAAAGCCGGCCATCCCCCATCCGGGGCAATGGCACCGGCTCCCGCCGCCGCAACCGGGCCATCGACAGGGCCCTGGAAGCCAAAGCCCTGCGCGGCACGATGGCAGATGAGGAAATCGGTGGCGAAAAGATTGTTCCCGATGACAATCAGCGCCATGCCGAACAGGTCATTCCGCCGCTCGCCCGTCGCGGTGGGGACGTAAAGGACTGCCTCTGGCCCACCGGCGATCCCGGCGAAGACAACTTCAGCTTCTGTGAAGCCGACACAGTTCCCGGTCGCCCGTATTGCGAGAAGCACTGCGCGATGGCCTATATCCGGAAAGACCGAAGCGCCGCCTGATCACGCCGGACAGGAAACCGGATTTGGGGCAGGTGCCACACCTGCCCCTTTTTCGTATCTGCGATCGGCCCATCTTTGTGTCCGCGCCCGAATATGGTCTAAAGCGCCATGGCTGATACCCGCGACATTACCTGTGACCTTCTCGACGCCGTTCTCGACCGTGGTGCGCCGCTTGATATCGCATTGGGCGAACACAAGGCGCTGGCCAAGCTCGACCCGCGCGACCGCGCGCTGGTGCGCCGTATTGTCGGTGCGACCCTGCGCAATCTCGGTGAGATCGACCGGGTCATCAAAGCCCGGCTGAACAGCCCGCTCTCGGGCCGCCACAGCCGCATCCGCAATGTCCTGCGTATGGGCGTCGCCGAGCTGGTGTTCCTCGAAACCCCACCCCATGCCGCTGTTGATGCGGCCGTCCGGGTCGCAAGCCAGTACCGCAGGGGCGCGCTCAAGGGCCTTGTCAATGCCATCCTGCGCCGGATCGACCGGGACAAGACAGCCGGAACGCCGATCTCCGCCCCGGAAAACCCCGGTGAGGCTAATACCCCCAACTGGCTGTTCAACCGCTGGAACGCCAATTTCGGACTGGAAACCGCCGAAGCCATCGCCCTGGCACATCTGACCGAGGCCCCGCTCGACATCTCGGTCTCCGCGAGGGCCGACACCGAGAGCTGGGCTGCCCAGCTTGAAGCTGACATCCTGCCGGGCGGAACACTGCGGCGCAGCGGCGGCGGGCGCATTGCCGGCCTGCCGGGATTTCAGGATGGTCAATGGTGGATTCAGGATGCGGCGGCTGCGCTGCCTGCACGCCTGCTGGGTGATGTGAATGGCAAGGAGGTCATCGATCTGTGCGCAGCCCCCGGTGGCAAGACGTTGCAGCTCGCCGATGCGGGTGCCGCAGTTACCGCGGTCGACATCACCAGCGGACGGCTGGGACCATTGCGCGACAACCTCAAGCGTACCGGCCTGACCGCCAAGATCGTGAACGCGGATGGGGTCACCTGGCGTCCCGAAGAACCCGCCGATGCCCTGCTGCTCGATGCGCCCTGTTCAGCCACGGGCACCATCCGGCGACATCCGGACATCCCCCGGCGGCGAAAATCGAAGGACATCGAAGCCGTGACCGACCTGCAGCAAGACCTGCTTCGCGCGGCGGTCGATATGGTGAAGCCGGGTGGCGCGATCGTTTTTGCCACGTGTTCGCTTGAGCCCGAAGAAGGCTCAGCCCAGATCGAAGCCCTGCTGGATGCCGGTGCCCCGGTGACCCTCGACCCGCTTGATCCGGCGGACTGGCCCGAGCTGGACGGACTGGCGCCTGCAGCCATCACACCGGATGGCATGTTGCGCACCCTGCCATGCCACTGGTCCGAACGAGGTGGCATGGACGGATTTTTCGCCGCACGACTGATCCGCAACTGATTTTTCACCGCCTGCCGCGCAAATTCTTGCGGCGCAGCGCGCAAATCGGTTACCAGACATCATGGCTTTAAACCCGGAGGCGGGAATGCCCGTCCGCATTGCACCATCCATTCTGGCCGCCGATTTCGCAAAACTCGGCGAAGAGGTGTGTGCCGTTGCGGATGCAGGTGCCGACTGGATCCATATCGATGTGATGGACGGGCATTTCGTGCCCAACATCACGATCGGGCCCGCCGTCGCAAAAGCCCTGCGACCCCATTGTGATCTGCCCTTTGATGTCCACCTGATGATCAGTCCGGTGGACCCGATGATCGAAAGCTTCGTCGATGCCGGCGCCGATATCATTTCGCTCCATCCCGAAGCCGGGCCGCATCTTCACCGGTCACTCCAGACCATTCGCGGTTTCGGCAAGAAGGCCGGTATCGTACTAAACCCGGCGACTCCGGTGAGTGTGGTCGACGAGGTGATGGACATGGTCGATCTGATTCTGGTGATGAGCGTCAACCCCGGATTCGGCGGGCAGGCCTTCATCGAAAGTCAGCTGACCAAGATTTCGGCCCTGCGCACACGGATCGACAACCACGTCGCCGCCGGAGGACAGCCGATCGATCTGGAAGTCGATGGCGGCATTGACCGCAAAACGGCACCACTGGCGATCGCGGCAGGGGCCAATGTCCTGGTCGCGGGAACCGCGACCTTCCGGGGCGGACCGGATGCCTATGCCGAGAACATCGCCGCCATGCGGGCCGGTTGATGAGGACGGAATCGTGAGCGGGAACGCATTTCAGGATATCCGCTACGGCATGGGCAAACTGCTCTATGCCACCCCCCTGTACCGCTACACGCTCGTCGGACGTGCGCCGCAGGAACTGGTGGTCGTGCCGCCGGATGCCTGGCCCGGCAATGCCGAACGCGGCAGCGCGATTTCAGCCGGGGAATTGTCATTCCTGGGCGAGACCGTGCGCGGCGGCAAACACGCCTGGCACCCGGTCGGCATGAGCGATGCCTGGCTGGCCGAACTTCACGGTTTCGACTGGCTGCGCGACTTGCGGGCCGTGGGCGGGGATGCCGCCCGGCGCAAGGCCCGTGATCTTGTCGGTGACTGGGTCGAGCGGCAATCCAGCTGGCAGGAAATCGCCTGGCGACCAGACGTTCTGGCCACCCGCCTGCACGCCTGGCTCGGCCAGCATGATTTTTTTTGCGCCTCCGCCGATGATCTCTATCGTCGCCGGTATCTCGCGACCATTGCCCGTCAGTCGAAACATCTCGCCCGGGTTCTGCCCGGCGGCGTGGAAGGTGCCGGCCTGATCCGGGCGGCCAAAGGGCTGATCGCCGCCGGTGTGGCGCTGCCCGACAATGACAGCGCCATTCGGCAGGGACTGAAAATTCTCGAACGCGCCGTGGATCGGCAGATACGCCCGGATGGCGGACACATCTCCCGCAATCCGCAAACTCAGGAAATGGTTCTGCGAGACCTCGTGGATGTCCGAAGTGCGCTGCTGGCATCAGGCAGCGATATTCCCTCCTTTCTTCTCGCGGCCATCGACCGGGCCGCTCCCTTCCTGCGGATGCTGCGCCACAATGATGGCGGGCTGGCCCTGTTCAATGGCAGCGGGGAGGGCGAAGACTGGCTGATCGATATGCTGCTCACCCAGGCGGATGCGCGCGGACGCCCGCCCGCGCACGCCCCCCATTCCGGATTCGAACGGCTGGTGGCCAATCGCACGGTGTTGCTGCTCGACACGGGCGTGCCACCCCAGGCCGGGCTCGACACCACCGCCCACGCCGGAACACTGAGCATGGAAGTGTCCATCGGCAAGGAGCGGCTGATCACTAATTGCGGCGCACGCCCGGGCAACCGGGATCCCTGGGCCGCCGTGCAGCGATCAACCGCTGCCCATTCGACGATGGTCATCGACGATACCAATTCCTCCGAAATTCTGGCTGATACCACATTTGGCCGTCGCCCCACGGAGGTGACCGCCGAGCGCAAGGAAGATGATGGCAGCCACTGGATTTCGGCCCAACAGGATGGCTACGTGCCGGTCTTTGGCCTGACCCATGAACGCCGGGTTTATATGGCAGCCGGCGGCGAGGACATCCGCGGTGAAGACGCTCTCCTGCGCGGCGGTGCCACGGGCAGTTCCCGGCCGGCACGCGGATTCGCCCTGCGCTTTCATCTGCACCCGACGGTTCAGGCGTCCCTGGTCCAGAACGGGTCGGCGGTCCTGTTGCGACTGCCCAGCGGGGTCGGGTGGCGACTGATCGCCGAAGGCGGCACCCTGTCGCTCGCCGAAAGTGTCTATCTGGGCACTGCAGATGAAGTCCGCCGCACCGAACAGGTCGTCGTCTCAGGAACCCTCGACGCCGATACCTCGGCTGCCCGGGTCAAATGGGCACTGAAAAAGGTCCCGAAAAAGACCTGACGCCGCACAATCCGGCGCCAACAACATCACAATCCTTACGTTTCCTTAACCATACTCGCCGACCATGAACTGATCTGGCCGCGTCGCGGTCGTTTGGTGATGTGAGGCAGAGTGACAAAGGTTCTCGTGACAGGTGCAGGCGGGCTTATCGGCTCCCATCTGGTGGAGCAGTTGGCCGCCGAAGGGGTGGAGGTGCGCGCCTTCGTAGAATACGATTCACGTGGTTCGTGGGGCTGTCTGGACGACGCCGCACCGGAAACGCTCGATGCGATCGAAATCATTGCCGGCGACATTCGCGATTCTCATGCCGTACGACAGGCCATGGCGGGATGCGACACTGTCCTCCATCTCGCCGCACTGATCGGCATTCCCTATTCCTACCTGGCCCCGGAAAGCTACGTCGACACGAATGTCACCGGCACCCTGAACATTGTTCAGGCGGCCACCGATCTGGGTGTCTCCCGGGTGGTCCACACCTCCACCAGCGAAGTCTATGGCACTGCGCAATACGTACCGATCGATGAAGCCCACACTTTGAACCCGCAGTCGCCCTACGCTGCCACCAAAGTCGGGGCCGATCAGATCGCACTGAGCTATGGCCGTTCCTTCGGGACCCCCGTGTCCGTCGTGCGCCCCTTCAACACCTATGGACCGCGCCAGTCCGCCCGTGCCGTAATCCCGACAATCATCACCCAGCTCGCCGCACATGACCCCCGCAAGGGCCCGGCGACCATTCGCCTCGGTGCGACCGCACCGACCGTGATTTCACATATGTCGGCGATACGGTTGCCGGCTTTCTGGCGGCCGCAGAAACCAATGGTGCCGTTGGTAAAGTCGTGAACATCGGCACCAATTTCGAAATCTCGGTCGGTGATACTGCCTACGCCATCGCAGAGCTGATGAATGTCGACATTCAGGTTGAAACCGAAGACACCCACCTGCGCCCGGATGTATCCGAGGTCGAACGCCTGTGGTGTGACAACAGGAAAGCGGCAGACCTTATCAGCTGGCAGCCCTTGCATGCCGGTCTGGAAGGTTTCCGCCGCGGCCTGGCCGCAACCATCGACTGGTTCGCCAAGCCCGCCAATCGTGTCGGCTACAAGGCGCATGTCTACAATGTCTGACCCCGCACACCGCCCGATATCCCATCGTAAACGGATCATTAAAGTTTTTCGCGAAGTCTAGACATTCCATGGAACTCGCCCACGCCCACATCACCGCACCACGCGAAGACCGGAACATAACTGCGCCGGCAATCGCACCGGCCGCCGTTCCGGATTCGCTTCTGGCGCAAAGCCTGATCGGACCAGATACATCCATACGGACACTGATCGAACGCTTCACCACACGGCTGGTCTAGATCGGACTTGTCGTCGACGCGCAACAGAAACTGATCGGTACGGTGACCGATGGTGACCTGCGCCGTGGATTGCTGCGCGGGGTTCAGACCGATGATCCGGTCCGCGCCATTATAAACTGCTCTCCGCGCACCATCCGGTTCGGTGAACCGCGCGGCAATGTCCTGTCATATATGCGGCGGGAAAAGATCAAGCACATTCCCGTGATCGATTCTGCCGGCCGGGCCGTGGATCTCATCACGATTGATTCGCTGCTCGCCCCGGGAATCCAGCCCTCGCCCGTTGCGCTGATGGCCGGCGGGGAAGGGCGGCGCCTCCGGCCCCTGACCGAACACACACCCAAACCGATGCTCGATGTCGGCGGTCGCCCGATTCTGGAAACCATTATCCGGCGCTTCGCTGATGCCGGCTTTTCCGAGTTTCACATCTCGGTCAACTATCGGGCGGATGTCATCCGAAACCATTTCGGCAATGGCAGCGCTCTGGGTGTGGACGTACATTACATCGAAGAGGATATGCCCCTAAGCACGGCCGGTCCGCTGGCGCGGCTGGCGACGCAAAATGACCATCCCCTGCCGGTCATGAATGGGGACATCCTGTCCCAGCTCGACCCTGTGCAGATGATCGATTTCCATCGTGAAAACGACGCCGTCGCAACAATGGCGGTGTGCAACTACGAGATTTAGGTGCCCTACGGGGTCGTGGATATCAGCAATAACGAAATCCGCGGACTACGCGAGAAACTCGTGAGCCGTCATTTCATCAATGCCGGAATATATGTGCTGAGACTCGAGGCCCTCGACATGGTGCCGCGAGACCAGGCATTTGATATGCCACAACTCTTCGATGCCTGTCGCGACGCCGAACTGCGTACACACGCCTATCCGGTCGAGGAATACTGGGTCGATATCGGGCAGATCGACGCCTACCGCCGCGCCAATGCCGAGTTCGCGGCGATCTTCTAGAGCTGCCAGCGCCGGACGCTGTCACCCAGAGTGACGTCCCGCCAGATTCCCTTGATATCGGCAACAAGCCCGCCGTCTCGGACCAGCCGCTGCAGCGCAGCGGCATCGAGTCCGTCATACTCACGGTGCTTCACCGCCCCGACCACGACATCGTAGCCCGTTGCCGCATCCAGACTTTCGATAAGATCGATACCGAAATGTGTCTGCGCCTCTGGCGGTGAGGCCTGCGGATCATGAACATCCACGTCATGGCCCAACTCCTGCAAACGGGCGATGATGTCAACCACCCGGGAATTCCGCAGGTCGGGCACATTTTCCTTGAAGGTGAGACCCAGCACGAGAATCCGGCCTCCGCCCTGATCCATCGCACCATGAATCTCATTGGCAATATAAGTGCCCATCGCATCATTGATGTGGCGCCCGGCAAGCACCACCTCCGGGTGCATGCCGTTCTTCTGAGCGGCATGGGCCAGATAGTAGGGGTCGACGCCAATGCAGTGTCCGCCCACCAGTCCCGGCATGAATGGCAGGAAATTCCATTTGGTGTTCGCGGCTTCGAGGACATCGAGCACATCAAGGCCCATCCCGTTAAGGATCATCGCGACCTCGTTGACGAAGGCGATGTTGATATCCCGCTGAGCATTCTCGATCACCTTGGCGGCTTCCGCCGTCCGGATATCGCGCGCGCGATAGATATCGCCGCCGTTCAAGGCACCGTAGATATCCGCAAGCTGATCGGTGACCGCGGGTGTCTGACCGGCCACAATTTTTGTGAGCCGGTCGACCGTGTGTTCCCGGTCACCGGGATTGATCCGCTCGGGCGAATAGCCGAGGAAAAAATCTTCGCCGCAGACAAGCCCCGAGCCGCGCGCCAGAATCGGACCGCATTCATCTTCGGTCACGCCGGGATAGACCGTGGACTCATAGACCACGATCGCGCCCTTCGCGATATGCCGGGATACCGTTTCACTGGCGGCGCGCACCGCGCCCAGATCGGGCTGATTGTTGGAATCAACCGGGGTTGGAACCGTGACGATGAATACATCCGCGCCGTCGATCGCGGATTCATCATCGGTGATCGTCATGCGCGAGGCATCCAGATCAGCCCCCTCGATTTCGCCGGTCCGGTCCTGGCCGGCCTGCAATTCGGCAACCCGTCCGGCATCGACATCAAAACCGACGATGTCAAAATGACGCGCGAGATGAACCGCCAACGGCAATCCCACATATCCGAGACCGATAACGACAATTCGAGGTGACGCAGACATCAAAAACAACTCCCGAAGGAACCCCAGGCAAGGGCGGTACGCCCGGCTCATAGCGCGCGCAGCGCATCGTGCCAAGCTTTGCGGACAGCGCGACATAGCGCAAATACGAGACAATTACACTTGCATCATTCCTTCGAACCCCTAAGCACCAAGCGTCATTATCCTGATATCGTGTGATATGGACCGTCTCGACACCCTTGAAGCCCAAAGCGTGTTTATCCTGCGCGAAGCCTATGCCACCGCCCGTACTCTGGTCAGTCGGGAAGGATTCCAACGTTGTTCTGTGGCTGGCTCGCAAGGCGTTCTTCGGACGCGTGCCCTTCCCTGTCGTGCAACTCGACACGGGCATGGAGCTCGACGAGGTCTATGCCTATCGTGACCGCTACGCCAAGGAATGGGATCTTGATTTGGTTGTGATCGACTGCCCGCCCGAAGACGAAATGGATCCGGACCTCCCTCCCATGACACGGGCGGCAGCGCGGAAAACCGCAGGTCTGGTCAAACTTCTTTCAAACGACACCTACAAGGGAATTGTTGTGGGCATCCGCCGTAACGAAGAGGCGACCAGCCCGCCGAATTCTGGGACCAGTTCGCCACCGATACACCAGACGGTACACATCTGCGCATCCACCCGCTGCTACACTGGACCGAGGTGGATATCTGGCGCTACTCCCAACGGGAGAATATACCGATCAACGCTCTGTATTTTGCGAAGAACGGGACACGCTATCGCTCACTGGGCGAGAAGAACATCACGGCGCCCATCGAAAGCCAGGCTGCGACTATCGAAGAGATCATTGCTGAGCTTGCAACCACGCATGCGCCCGAACGGGCCGGGCGCCTGATGGACACGGAAGCTGAAGATTCCTTCGAACGCCTGCGCACATCAGGATATGTGTGATGTCCGATCCGGCCACCCCGGAGAGTTCGGAATTACACACCGCCAGCGCAAGTGATGAACTAATACGCGTGGTGATCCTCGGGCATGTCGATCACGGTAAATCCACCCTCGTGGGGCGCATGTTTCATGATACCGGACAACTGCCGAACGGAAAGCTGGACGCCATTCGGGAAATGTGCCGCCAGCGCGGGATGCCGTTCGAATGGGCTTTTCTCATGGACAGCCTGAAGGCAGAACGCGATCAGGGCGTGACCATCGACACCTCACAGATCTGGTTCCGCCACGACACACGCCAATACGTCATCATCGATGCCCCCGGGCATCGTGAATTCATTCGGAACATGGTCACCGGTGCCTCCAATGCCGATGCCGCGCTGCTCATGATCGATGCCGATCAGGGTGTCCGCCGGCAATCGCGGCCCCACAGCCACCTGTTGCAACTGCTCGGCGTCCGTGAGGTCGCCGTTGCGATCAACAAGATGGATCTGGTGGATTACGACGAAACCCGGTTTCGGGAGATCGAGATCGAATATCTCTCCTATCTCGAGAGTATCGGGGTCACCGCCCGGCGCGTCATACCGATTTCCGCGCGCGAAGGCGACAACGTCGCCACCATTTCCGATCGTATGGGCTGGTATGACGGCCCCACGGTGATCGACACGGTGGCCGAATTCCAACACCCGAAATCTCCCAGCGGTCTGCCCTTGCGATTGCCATTGCAGGATATCTACAAGTTTGACGAACGCCGTATTCTGGCCGGCCGCATCGAATCCGGTTCACTGAAGACCGACGATGAACTTTTGTTTTCACCCAGCAACCGCACCGCACGGATCGCCTCCATCGAAGGCTGGAATACCAACGAGTCACCGGATACTGCATCTGCCGGTCAGTCCGTGGGAATCATGCTCGATGAACAGATTTTTGTCGAACGTGGCGAAATCGTCAGCCATCTCGCCGACCCTCCCATTGAAACCGACGTCTTTCATCTGCGCCTCTTCTGGCTGGCCGACACCCCCCTAGTTGTTGGTGCAAGCTATGATCTGAAACTGGGACCACAACAGCTGACCGGCGCGGTTGAACGTATCGAACGGGTCATCGATGTCGACGCACTGACCGATCAGAGTGCTGAGGAGGTGACGCGTGATGAAATCGCTGACGTGGTGATCCGCACCAATCAGCTTGTCGCCCTTGATGATCACGATTCCCTGCCACGCACTGCCCGCGTCCTTCTATGCGACCGGCACCGCACTTTGGGTGGTGGCGTCGTGTCCATGGGTGACTATCCGGACCAGCGCGAACTCACCACCATACGTTCATCGAACCTGACCGCGGTCGACCATGCCGTCGACAATGCGCGTCGTGCCGCCCGCAACCGTCATCAACCCGGTGTCCTCTGGTTCACAGGCCTATCGGGAGCAGGAAAATCCACCCTAGCCATGTCACTGGAGCAGCGCCTGTTCGACGCGGGCTATCAGGTCTATGTGCTCGATGGCGACAATGTGCGGACCGGACTGAACGCTAATCTCGGCTTCTCACCCGAAGACCGTGCCGAGAATATCCGGCGCGTGGGTGAGGTCGCAGCTCTGCTGGCGGATGCCGGTCGGATCGTGATCACGGCTTTCATTTCCCCCTATCGGTCCGACCGTGCCCGTGCCCGAGAGGCCGCCGGGGGCTCCTTCCGCGAAATTTACATCAATGCCGATGTTGCAACCTGTGAATCCCGTGACCCCAAGGGCCTGTGCCGTCGCGCGCGGGTAGGGGAGATCAAGGAGTTCACGGGCATATCGGCTCCCTACGAAGCGCCGCTCAGCGCCGATCTAGTCGTCAACACCAGCGAACAGGATGTTGAGTCCTGTCTCGACGCGTTGGTCGCTTACGTTAAAAGCAATTTCAGCAACCCGGCTGGATCAAGCTAATCCATTGAAGTACTTGACGTTCATTCGTTGAACGACCTATGTTCACCGAGTGAACGGGGTGACATGAGCAACGCTGAACGCATATCCTCACCGGGCAAGACTGAAGATGCCGAGATCACACTGGGCATCCTCAACGCTGTGCATGAGAACGAGCGCATCACCCAGCGTTCGGTCGCACAGGAGCTCGGCATCGCACTTGGTCTGGCGAATGCCTATCTGAAACGTTGCGCCAAGAAAGGCCTGATCAAGGTCAGCCAGGCACCGGCCAACCGCTATGCCTATTACCTCACCCCACAGGGCTTCGCCGAGAAAGGCCGTCTGACAGCGGAATACCTTTCGGATTCTTTTCGCTTTTTCCGCAATGCGCGCGGCCAGTGCACCGAAGCGTTGCAGGATGCCAGCCAGCGCGGGTGGACCCGCATCGCCCTCTACGGCACGAGCGAGCTGGCCGAGGTGGCCTCCCTATGCGAGGCCGCAGACGTGGAAGTCGTCACCATCATCGATCCGGCACACGACCAAAGCAGTTTTGCAAACTTCCCGGTGGTCAACTCCGTCGAAGCCGCCGGCAATATCGACGCATTGCTGCTGACCACCCTGGCCGATCCGCAAGCCACATATGACCAGCTGACAGGCATCTTCCCCGCCGCCCGAATTTTCGTTCCCGCTCTGCTGCGCGTCCGTGAAGTTCAAGAGGGAGCGACACAGCGATGACAGCGAGCAAACGCTGGTTTGTGGTGCGCACCCATCCGAATGGAGAGTTCAAGGCGCTGGCCCATATCATGCGGCAGGGTTTTGACGGCTATCTGCCGCGCTATCTGAAACGACGGCGCCATGCCCGCAAGACAGACACGGTCCAGTCACCGCTGTTTCCAGGTTATCTGTTCGTGGGTATGGACCCCGAGCGTGCGCGCTGGCGCGCGCTGAACTCCACCATCGGGGTCAGCGAACTGATCTGTCACAGCGGCTTGCCCGCGCCGATCCCCGACGATGTGATCGAGGATATCAAGCGGCATGAAGATGAAAGCGGGTATGTGATTCTGGGCGAACATGCCGGATTGCAGAAAGGCGATAAGGTCCGTATTACCGATGGTGCGATGACCGACCATGTAGGCATTTTTGACGCCCCCTCTGATCAGCACCGGGTCTTTCTGCTGCTCGAACTTCTGGGGCGCCAGGTTCGGGTCAAAATGCCTCTGACGGCATTGGCCCCGGCCGGCTAACCTCGTTTCGTACCTGTCGCCAGTCATGTCATTGAGACCCTTCATCACCGACAAGGTGGTGGGACGAACGGAAAATCGGTGCTATGGAATTCGATACAAACGACGTGGCTCGAAATGCTCGTAACACACGGCACACAGTGATCGAATTTCAATTCGCCGATCCGGCAGAAAACGGCAATATCAATAATGTCTGACAAGGGTGTCCTGGTTAAACGCGCATCTCTCGTCGTCAAAATACTGTTGTCCGTTTCCCTTATTTATTTTTTGTTCACACAGATCGATCTCATCGCAATCCGGGACAAGATTGTCGGGATTGAAATCAGCTGGATCGCGCTGGTGGCGCTGATCTACCTCACACAGGTGATCTGCGCCGCCCTGCGCTGGCACTATGTGCTGCGCAGTCTCAATCAGAACCTGCCCTTGCCTGCCGCCTTGCGGCTAATCATGGTCGGCCAGTTTTTCAATCAATGTCTGCCATCGAATATCGGCGGGGATGCCATGCGCATGTACTATTTGCGCGGGGCTGGCATTGCGACCAACCCTGCAATCAGCAGCGTGCTTCTGGATCGCATCATGGGCCTGATCGTTCTGATTGCCCTCTCCACGGCAAGCCTCCCATTCCTTGCAAACCGGATTGACGATCCGCTGGCCATTGCCGGACTCGCCGCACTTGTCGGTGCCGGTTGGATCGCGGTGCTGGCCCTGTTCGTTCTGGACAACCCTCTCACGCACCGTTTCCGGACACACAAGTTTCTGGGGCTCCTGATCGGTCTGTCACAGAATGCGCGCGCACTTGTCACCCATCGAAGCGCCGCGGCAGGTGTGTTGTCGACATCGATTCTCATCCACCTTTGTTCCATCGGAATCGCGTGGACCATCGATAAGGCTCTCGGAGGCGATGCCTCCTTCATGATCTATCTGATCGCAATGGTGCCAACCCTTCTTGTGGTCAGCATTCCGGTTTCGATTGCCGGCTGGGGTGTCCGCGAGCAGGCGCTGGTCATTATTCTTGGCGGCATGGGTATTGCTTCAGCCCATGCATTCAGTGTGTCCATCCTGTTTGGCACTGTTCTGATTCTCGGCAGTATCCCCGGTGCCATTTTCTGGCTGAAATCCGACCGGCGCGCAAGTTAGGCCTGACATCTCGGCCCCGCTTCAGACACCAAAGGCTCAATCGTGAGTGACTTGATCGTATTTGCAGACAAATGGGTGGGCGCAACCTTGGCCGGCTGTGCCATTTTGATCGTTGGTCTCGCAATTGTACGGCGGCAACCAACACATCAGCTCCCCACGACCCGCGGCTTGCTGATGCTGGGACTTCTCGTTCTGATCGCTGTCCTGCTCCCCATGTTTGGCCACTGGATGGGTGGGCGAAGCCTGCCGAACGCGGTGGGGGGATTGTTGCCGTGGAATGATGCCGCCGGCTATTTCAATTGCGCCCGCGCCCTTGCCGATGGCATCGCGCTGGATTCCTTCTGTCAGCGACGCCCCCACTACACGGCCTATCTGACCAGTCTGCTCAGCGCGGCCGGGCGCGACCTGCAGCTGATGCTCGTGATCCAGGCTCTGGTGCTTGCTGCGGGCTTATTCCTGTTCGCCAAAACGATATCAACGCGCTGGGGTTTTGCGGTTGCGATAGTGGCGATGGCCCCAATCGCCGCATTTGCAAGCAGTCATTCGGTGACGACCCTGACTGAAAATCTCGGTCTGGTTCTCGGCGTGGTCGCAATGGTTTTCCTGCTGAACGGAACCCAAACCCGGCATATCGGTACACTGGCCACCGGCATGTTTCTGCTGACCGTGGCACTGAGCGCCCGCGCCGGCGCGCTGTTTGTACTGCCATTGCTCTTGCTCTGGCCACTGCTGTTGCCCAATTTTACCTGGCGAACTCGCATTGTCAGGTCCGCGTTTTTGCTGACCGCAATTATTGCAGGGCTCGCGGTTGGCCCGATCGTCTCCGCGCTGCTTGGCGGCGACCCCGGTGATACGCACGCGAACTTCTCCTACACGATTTTCGGCGTTGTCTCGGGAGGGAAAGGCTGGCTCTACATCTTCGACGTACATCCAGAATTCTTCCGTCGCGGCATCCCCGAAAGTCAGATCGCACGCGATGTCTATGCTGCCGCCTGGAAAGTCTTTCTCGAAAGTCCGGAGCTAGCTGCTCAAGGTCTGACAAAGGGCTTTCTGATCTATCTTGAGCGTATCCTGAAATATATCCCCTGGCTGCCGGCACGCATTTTCATTGTGCTGTGCTGGCTCACGGGCATTGTGCATCTCCTGCGCCATCGCCGCGAGCCGACGAAACTGATGCTCGGCCTGATTGCGCTCGGAATCGCGACTTCCGCCCCCATCATTTCCTTCGATGCCGGAACACGTGTTTATGCGGCCACCATCGCAGCGGACGCGGCCATTGTGGCTATCGGGTTTTTCGTTCTGTCCAATACGATGGCTCAACGCGTTATAGGCCACCGCGATGAGATCGCAGATACACCAACTTTCGTGACCGCAAGAACAACCGGAGCAACCAATGTGGTCTTCGCATTGTTTCTGGTTCTCATCGTTACATTGATCCCCGTTATGATCGGGACCACCGGTATCCAAAGCCGTCACACATCACTGCCAGCTGCAAGCTGTGCATCAGGGTCAGATATCGCCGTTGCCCGCCTTGGTCCCGGCAGTCCGGTCCTTTCTATTGTCGCAGACGGGCAAGAGAAAATCTGGCCGGCCAGTCCGGCTGTCAGCGATTTCATCAGCCGAATGCACAAGCATGTGGCGAAAGCAGACGGACTGCGCAAGGCAACGCCTGGCACAACCTATCTGCTGATCTATGATCTCGTCCCGGACCCCGTCTGGGTGAATTATGTCGGGATCGCCGAAAACATGACTGTTCCCAGAGACGGTCGCACCTATGCGGTCTGCTCGGAAGACTGGCCAACCGGACCACTCGAAGGCGCACGAAGAATTACCAGCATTTTCCCGATCAGCCTATAAACTACGGGTCACGCTCATAAGACCGATCGATACATGAAACTCGGCCTGCATCCACTTGCGCTTGGCGGCGCCACGCTCTCTCTGGGGGCCCATCTTGCCGTCTTTGGTGTGCTGTTCGCTGACAACCCGGAGCCGAACGATGTCGCCGTTCATCTGGTGGATATCAGGATCGAGGCAAACCAGACCGTGGCCCCACAGACTTCGGAGGCGCCGATGCCTCACACTGATGTCGCAGCAGCGGAGACCCCCATTCACGAACCCCTCGCGACTGCAACCGCGCACCTTGCAACCGCCACGATCACTGCGGCACACGCACCGCTCTCCATCGCGATTACATCACCACCAGCAACACGCGCGAGAGAGATCACGGACGTGATCCTGCCCACGGTCAATGCAACTCCGCGGATCAAACCCGGGCCGCGCGCAACTGACATGGCAAGCCTGAGTGACAATTCAGATATTCCGGTGACGGATACGCCGGTATCATCAGCTTCAGGGATAACGATTGGTGCCCGGATCGCGGTCGGCCGCAACACCCAACCCCGCTATCCGCTGGCAGCCAGAAAGCGCGGATACGAAGGCCAGGCCATCATCCGTGCCCGAATTGGGCCCAGTGGAAACGTGCTCGGAACTGAAATCGCGCAGAGCAGCGGGCATCAAATTCTCGATACGGCTGCCCGTAAAGCCGTCACCGGCTGGACGTTCCGCCCGGCTCTGCGCGACGGGCGAGCCATAGCCGGACAGATCGAAGTTCCTATCGAGTTTCGTCTGCAGTGAAACCGGAGCGACTCAGAACACAACCTTGAGTGACATCCGGGGAAGAATTCCCGGCGCCTGAAAACCAACGGCTTCTTCGTACCGGTTGTCGAAAATATTATCGACCGCAAGACCCAGATCCCAGCCATCCGCGAAGCGCCAACTCGCCGCCACATCAAAACGGGTATAATCCGACAGCGCGCGGTCACCAGTGGGAATCGAGGAATCCAGAACGCGTCCCACATAGAGTGCCTGCCCGGAAAGCGTCACACCCCTGATCTCAGTCCAACGAAGATCTATCCCACCGCGCCATTTCGGACGATTGCGAAGTTCATCCTGATCATCGCGAATATCGGTATCCACAAAGGTGACATGGCCCCCGAATGTGAACGCATCATCGAGCGACCAGCTCCCCGTCAGCTCACTGCCCCAGGCAACGGCTTCATTTCGATTGACCAGCCGGTTGATCGAAGAATCAAAATCGACACTGTCATAGAAATAGGTCCGAAACACAGAGAGACCGATATCGCCACGACCGTTGAACACCGGTTGGCGCAGGGAAGTTTCAACACTCGAGCTTGTTTCCAAGCCGGAGTGTCGGATCACCGACAATTGCATTCCCCAAAGCAAAGAAGCTCGGCAGCTTGAAACCCTCAGCCCAATTCCTTACGCCATTCCGTACCCCAGGGCCTTAGCGTGTAAATCGAACCCACCGACATATTTGTTTGGGTCGAGAAACCATCCGGGCTGTCGGCACGCATACCGGCCTGAAGCGACCAGTCCGGAACCACCTGCCAGCGCGCTTCGGCAAAACCGCTCCGGGTCGTCCGCCGCAGGGAAAAACGGCTGTCGGTAGGGGCACCCCCGGTGATCAAACGACTATCGCTCGCCCCGTTTTCCCGCAACACCGCACCACCGGCAACCAGTTCCAAGTTCCTGGTCACGGTCAGATTGGCGCTCGCCTGAACCTCTCCCCGCTCATACAGGCTTTCACTGCTGTTAACCGGGATCCCGAAGGCACTGCGCACCCCCGGTGCCACGCCCCGGGAAGAGAACACTTCCCGGTGACGATAGAGGATGCTTTCCACCGTGACCCGGACCGGATCACTCACCTGCTGTTCAAACACCAGACCGGCTGAAATCTCCGTGACATATCGTGTGTCGCTGGTGCGTCGCACCGCAAAGACCGGACCACCACTGTCATCGGGGAAATTCGAACTGTTGTTGTCCGACAGCCGCGCCACAAGCCGCAACGAAGAATCATCCGATGGAAAAATATCGGATTTCGCACTGAGCACCCGATTTGGAACCGGCTTCCTTCAATCGCATCACCGTCGTCAATCAGGGCGGCTCTCAGAGCCAGACCGGCATCCGGCGAGAGCGGGCCACGCGCCTCAACACTGCTGCGCCGATAGCCGGAAAACCCGCCAGCAATTGTCGCGCTGTATTGCGGCTTGTCCGATCCACCGCCATGGGTGATGAAGTTGATCGTGCCCGAAATCGCATTCGCACCGTGAACCGCGGATTGCGAGCCTCGGATGATTTCCACCCGCTCGAGAGAGCCCATGTCGATGGACGACACATCAAAGGATCCGCCACGACTGTTGGTCGGATCGTTCATTTGAACGCCGTCAATCAGGATCTGTGTGTAATTGGGGTCACCGCCGCGAAGGTAAATAGAGCTCACACCGCCCAGGCCCCCAGGCTGATCAATATGGACCCCGGGCACATGACGCAACAGATCGACTGTATCTGACGGTTGCACAGCATCGATGTCACGCCGGGTCAGAACCGTGGTGCTGACTGCTGTGTTGGACAGGGTCGAGGACAGGCGGGATGCGGTGACCACCACCGTATCTGCGCGCGGGACAGTGTTACTTTGCGCCGCGGCTTGCCCGACAGCCATGAAACTCGCAACAGCCCCCAGAGCCAAGCCATGGCGTACAGATTTCACATTGATTTTTTTAGGGCTCACGAAAGCAATCCATTGGTCTGATTGAGTCGCACTGATATGATCTTTCATGCTGCCGTTTGACAGTTCAGACACCAGATTCAGTTCAACCCATGATGGGCGCTCACACTATTCGCCAGCCACCCCCAGTTCAATGAGTGTCGTCGCAATTTTGCGCCGGTTGCGGCACGGGCCGCTGCGGTTTCTGTCGCCGGTCTGGACCCGCTTGGGCAATCTCTACCGGCGTCACATTCCGCACGGGTTCCTCACGCTGTCGAGCCATCGGATCGGGCGGTACGGCCCGTTCGAGATGTCCGGGGAATTCGCGTTCAGCGATTTCGAGAACTGGGGCGAGCGCCACAACAGCGGGTTTGAATTCTGTGTGGAAGCCAGCCGGGACAAGGCCTGCATGCTCGACATCGGCGCGCATATCGGGCTTGTCACAATGCCCGTCAGTCAGGTCCTGGCACCGGCGGACAGGTGTTTGCCTTCGAGCCGTCCCAGGCGAACCGCAGACGCTGCAACGCCATATACCTGCAACGCCATCGAGAATGTGACGTGGTCGATTCTCTGGTGGGTGACGCGAAGTCGCGGATATGGTGTTCTACGAGCATGCCGGGGTCAGCGGCATGAACACGCGCGCGCCCATCAAATCCGAGACGAATATGTGGAAACCCATCACACCCAAACAACCCTCGATGCTTTCTGCCGCACCCAGGGCATCCGGCCCGATGTCATCAAGATCGATGTCGAGGGCGCAGAGTTTGCGGTCCTGGAGGGTGCGCGTGAAATTCTGGCCGAAGCACGCCCATTGCTGGTTGTCAGCATCCACCCGCAGCACTAAAAGCACTGGGGCGGGACGCGATGAGCTTCATGCACTTGCGGAGGCCTCCGGCTACACGGTATCGGACACTGACGGACGAGCCGTCGAAACGTTTCAACTGGACGAATATGTCCTTACAGCGAATGGTAATGTGACCCGCATGTTGTCGAGCATCTACACCACCTGGCGTGATCGCGGGGCCACTGACCCTGATGGCGCATCGGCAATCAGGTTGGCAGGCCTGCAGAGCAAGGTTCTGCGCCGCCGGTTCTTGGAAAAGCGCATCCACGACTATCGCATGCTGATCGACCTTGCAGGATCGCGGCATCAGCCGGTCGCTGCTGCTGTTTGGCACCCGCGAAGTGGACCACAAGATCCTGCTCGAGCAGATCGCCCGCCCGGGCATGACGGTCTTCGATATCGGGGCGAATATCGGCTACTACGCGCTGATGGAACTGGGCCTGATCGGACCAGAGGGCAAGATGCTTGCGATCGAGCCGTCGCCATCGAACATCGCACTGCTCAAACGCAATCTGAACTCAACGGCGAAGGAGAACGGATCACGGTTCTCGAAGGCGCTGTGTCCGACACACCGGGCACCGCATCCTTTCACCTGTCGGCGCATTCCAATCTCGGCACCTTTCATGCCAATGGCAGCGCCGCCCATATGCTCAGCGGTGAGCAGATCTCCGTGCGCACCTATACGGTTCCCGAACTGGCCGCTGAACACGGCGCACCCGACCTGATCCGCATGGATGTGGAAGGGCCATGAGGTCGAGGTCATTCGGGGTATGATTGACGCCATCAAGGCTGGCAGAAATGCGTCCGACAATCATCTTCGAGACCCATCTGTCGCGGTATTCCCGAGAGCACGACATGACCGGGTGTTCTGACCGAGCTTTTTGCCTGCGGTTATGGGGTGCCCCGTGCCGCGTCCTCCTGGCAGGAAGGGACCAAGCTGGTCGAATCCCTCGGCTACAAGGGTCTCGCACCCATCCCGACCGACGGTGTCGAGCGGGTCATCTTCGAGAACATTTCACAACGAAGACGCTCTCAAATGCATCTGCCAGACCGGCGGCTTACGTACCGTGGTCCTGGCGCCGGTCGACTGATCCGGCACGGCCGATGCCAGCAGAATTACTCGCCGCAGAGCGTTTCGGCTGGCAGTCGCGCACGTGCGGGATCTGCAGACACTCGCCACAGGCGACCCGCAAGCCGTCGAGCCCTTGTCACACCCCTCGAATCTGCCGCACCAACAGCCGAGCCTGGCGCAGGCGGCCGGGACGTGCCGAGGGCATTTTGCGGCATCATCAAGGGCCCCGACTTTGCTGCGCGATTGTCGATCATTGCCGTTCATCGCCGATCTTCTACTCCGAACGATGCCGTGTCGAACGACGCGCATCTGCTGCGCACCAGCAAGGCACTGAACACCCCAGAACGCGGACGGGGTCACCGATGCCGCCATGGCCGGATTTGTCACCGGTGGCCAGACGCTTGTTTCAGGGGCTGCACCAGCTGGAGGCCGGTAGCCTCGCTCATCTGGACTCGGACGCAACCGTACCCGCGGTCACACGCTATCGCGCCTACATGCCGGGCCCGATTGATCACCGTTCAGAGGACGTTCTGTCGAGGAATTCCTCGATGTTCTGGATGGCGCGATCGCGCGCACCATCGCACAGGCTGCGGGTCGGCCGCTCTGGGTGCCCTGAGCGGCGGGCGGGATTCCCGCATCCTGCTCGCCAAGTTCGTGGAGCAGGGCTACGACAATCTGTTCGCCTTCACCTATGGCCCCAGGGGAAATGATGAAATGCGGGCGGCAAAATCATCGCAGATCGTTTGCAAGTACCCTGGAGGTTTGTCCCCAGCCGAACTGCCGCCATGCGACGTTTTTCGCCAGTCCCGCACCGCAATGCCTATTGGAGCCTATTGCGACGGCCTGTCCGCTGTCCCAATTTTCAGGATCTGCTCACATTGCAGCAGTTCGAATCCGAAGGACGCCCTGCCCGAAGATGCCATCATCGTAAACGGCCAGACCGGCGACTTCATTTCCGGTGGGCATATCCCGGCCAAGTCTGATGCAATCCGCGCCAGGTCCGGATTCTCTGTTTGATGCGATTGTCGGCAAACACTTCTCGCTCTGGAATTCGCTCAAGACCCCCGACCGTCTTGATGCATTGCGCGACCGCGTTTTCGCCCAACTCGGCATCACGCCGCACGAAACCCTCGATCGCGACACGGCCATTGCCCATTACGAGCAATTCGAGTTTGACGAGCGACAGGCCAAATATGTGATCAACGGCCAGCGCAACTACGAGTTTCTGGGCCGCGACTGGTCGCTTCCGCTCTGGGACAGCGCGCTTGTCGAGTTCTGGCGCAATGTGCCGATCGAGCAGAAATACCGTCAGAAACTGTTCCGCACCGCGCTGGCGCGCTGGGATTATCGCGGTCTGTTCCGCGAGTTCGAACCCAAGGTCGACCAGTGGTCCGGGCTGACAAAAGCCGTGCTCATCCCCTCACGCCTGATCCGGCTGACTCTGGGTCCGGCGCGACGGGACAAGTTCCTGCGCCATATGCTCTATTTCGGCATGTATCAGGATCAGTATGCGCCCTTCGGCTACAGCCAGTTTCTGAAATCCGCAAATGATTTGCGCAATCCGGTTTCGCTGCTCTCGCGGACATGGCTGGCCGAACGCGGCCTGTCCGCCACGGCCGACTGATGCGTATCCTCTATGTCTCTCGCCTGTTCAGCGGCCTTGCCGAAGGGATCCGAGAACGCCGCTGGGACCCACGCGGTGTCCCCACCGTGTACCGACTGCTCGAAAAACTCGACCAGAGCGAACACGATCTGCGGATTGTCTTCACGGTCAAGGATGATGCGTGGGATGGCCCGGACAGAAAACCGAAACCTTCTCCATTGACGGGTTCGGTCGTGACATCACGGTCATCCCCCAGCGCGTACCGCTGCCACCGGGCTTCGGGCGCGCGCGCGGCTATCTGCGTGAACTCCTTCAGTACCGCGAAATCCGCAAACAATTCGATACTTTGCAACCCGATCTGGCCTATTTCGACCGGGTCAATGTCTATCAGGCTGCCCTCACCGCACGCCGGACCGAGACCCCGGTTGTCTGGCGCGTGATGGGCGTCCCGCCGGCCATGCACAGCATGCTCGAGCTCAACGGCCCCGTCCCGCGCATCACCCGCAAGGCCTATCGCGCGCCATTCAGCATGGTGATCTGCTCGCGGGACGGCAGTGGCGGGGAACAATGGATGGACCGCGCACTCGCACCAGACACACCCCGCAGAATGATGATCAATGGTGTGGCACCGGAAAGCGGCGGCGGATCTTCCCGCCGAGATCACGGACGCTGATCGACCAAGGATGAAACCAGCATCCTCTTCGTGGCGCGTCTTGTCGAAGACAAGGGCTGCCTCGCCTTCATCGATGCCGTTCGTGCCGCCATGGACGCCGCACCCGGACGTTTCCGCGCCTTCGTCGCCGGAAGCGGGCCCTTCGAAGGCTCCGATGCGCGGAAGACTAAAGGCACGGACCATTCCGATCGCGTTCATTTCCTGGGGCAGGTCCCCCACGAACAAGTGCTCGACCTGCAGCAGAACTGCGATGTCTATGTTTCGCTCAACCAGATGTGCAACTTGACAAATGCCAACCTGGAAGCAATGAGGACCGGCGTGTGCATGATCATTCCAGCCGCACCCGGCATCCGAGGCATTGACGTGGATACGGATGAACTCATGCCACCGGACACGGTCTGGCGGATCCGGGGTTCCGAAGACGTGGATGGTCTTCGTGATGCCTTGATTCATCTGGATGCACATCCCGATGAACGGCGACAGCGGGCTGAAGCGATCTTCGCGCGTGCATCCACATTTATTCCGAGCTGGGATGAGCGCATCAACGCGGAGATCGAATTGTTGGAACAACTGGCGGCGGTGAACACCTGATGGATATTTTCTCTGCACTTCGGCGACAGATCATCGCCGATCTCGATTCACGCCTTGCGCCACAGTTTCACGACACCTTCGCGACATCGCCCGTGACCATCTATGACGTCGGCGCGGCAGGTGGCGTGTTTACACCCTATCCCGATGGTCCGAAATCCTGGGCGCCGGTGATCGGCTTCGAACCTCATCCGGAAAGTTACCGTCTGATTGTGGAGGGCGGTCTGCCGGCACATGTGTCCCTGCACAATCTGGCGCTGGCCGATCAGAATGGTCCGATCACCTTTTTTTCCGGTGAGGGTGCTGACCGCACGCGATCCTCGCTACGCCCGATCGACTATATCGGTGGCGAAAGCGCGGCGGTCACGGTGGAGGCCATGACCCTGGATTCAGTACCCCGGGAAATTGGCGTCGCGCCCGCCGACTTCATCAAGCTCGACACCGAAGGGACCGAGGACATGGTCCTGAAGGGGGGGGCCGAAATGCTCGCCCGGGACATTCTGGGGGTCCAGATCGAAATCGCCTTCTGGACAGAACAATCCGGCGGCGTCTCTTTTTCAGAAATTGATCACCTGCTGACCGAACAGGGCTTTGTTCTGTTCGACCTGCAGACCAACCGTTCCGATGTCCGTATCATCGGTGGGCGCAAGGACAAGGTGCGCAGTGGTGATGCCCTGTATCTGCGAAATTTCGACTCTCTCTGGTCTGAAACCGCGGACCAAGCCATGATGCGGGGCAAGCTGCTCAAGCTGATCAGTCTCGCCATTGGCTGGCGGTATGTGAACTACGCCCTCGAACTTGCAGATTTCGGGCGCCGTCACGGGTTGCTGGATGCGACAGAGTTTGCCGCGATCGCACAGCCGCTGGTCAACACCAGCGATCTTTCAGACCGGGTGCCCAATCTGCCCGGTCGAATGGTCTTCGCCCGATTGTTCGAAACGCTGGCCTATGCCTTCCATCCCAACATGAAAAAGGGTGTTCCGTTTGCGTTCAACGGCCTGGGGAATCACTGGGTGGTGCGCCGCGGGAAGGCCAGTCCCGCCATTGTCGACCTGTATTGCCCGGTTCTCAAAAGCGGAACCGTCAACCTGACGAAATCGATCATGGTCGACGAACGAAATGACACCTGCTAACTGCATCCGACAATACCGAACCCGGGAAACCTGATGAGTAGTGCATTGAAATTTAGTGAGCGGAAAAACGCGATCCGCGAATTGTCGGATCGTGTCGCACCAGACTTCGAAAAGTGGCGCGACTGCAACGATTACTTTCATCAGGAAGACGAGCGTTACACAAGCTTTCTGGCGACCGGAAACAGCGATTCCATTCTCGATCTGGGCTGTGGCAACGGTGATTTGCTGGCTGCCCTCGCGCCCAAACGCGGTATCGGAATTGATTTCAGCGAGAAAACCATCGAGGCAGCGCGTGCGCGCCATCCCGATCTGGAGTTTCGCGTCGGCGATGTCGAGGACCCGGCCGTCCTGTCCGAGATCGAGGGGCATTTCGACCTGATCGTACTCTCGGACACGGTGGGTGAGCTCGAGGATGTCCAGTCGACCCTCTCGCATCTTCACACGCTCTGCCATGACGAATCCCGAATCGTCATTGCCTATCATTCACAGTATTGGGGGCCCTTTCTGAAACTGGCCGAATCCATGGGCCTGAAGCGCCCGTCGCCACCCCAGAACTGGTTGTCCTCCAACGATATTGCCGAGCTCCTTGATCTCGCAAAATTCGAAATCATTATGCGCGAATGGCGGCAACTCGTGCCCCAGCGCCTGTTTGGAATCGGGCGGCTGATCAACCGCTTCATTGCCACTATGCCTCTCATCCGCAGGCTCTGCGTCCGCTCCTATCTCGTGGCACGGTCAAGCCGGATCACGCCCATGGACAACCCGTCGGCGACAGTGGTCATTCCCTGCCGAAACGAAAAGGGAAATATGCAGCCTGCCGTGGATCGGGTTCCGGCATTCTGTGATGACATCGAAATTCTGTTTGTGGAAGGCGGCAGCTCTGATGGCACCTGGGAAGAAATCCAGCGCGTCATTGAGGCCCGGCCGGACCTCGACATCAAGGCGCTCAAACAGCCCGGCAAAGGCAAAGGCGACGCCGTCCGCGCGGGCTTTGATGCCGCACGCGGTGACATCCTGATGATTCAGGATGCCGATCTCACCGCCCCACCCGAAGACCTGCCAAAATTCTACAACGCACTCGTCGACCGGCGCGGGGACTTCATCAACGGCACCCGACTGATCTACCCGATGGAAAGCGAGGCTATGCGCTTCCTGAACCTGGTGGCCAACAACCTGTTCTCCCTGACCTTCACCTGGCTCCTGAACCAGCGGTTCACGGACACCTTGTGCGGCACCAAGGTTCTGACCGCTGCGCATTATCGCAAGATCGCAGAGAACCGAGCCTATTTCGGTGAATTCGATCCCTTTGGTGATTTTGATTTGATCCTCGGCGCAGCGCGGCTCAACCTGAAGGTTCAGGAAATCCCCGTCCGTTACCGCGCCCGGGAATATGGATCGACCCAGATCTCACGTTTCCGCCACGGGCTCATGCTCATCCGCATGACCATTTTCGCTTTCCTGAAGCTGAAGGCCATCTGACTCCATGACCATCGTGGACGGCACACGGTCGCACGATGCGCGTGACGCATGGACCCGCAAACCATCCCTGCGGGCCGTCTATACCGACCTCTATCAGAGGATCGCAGCACGCTGCGTTCCCGGTGTGATTCTTGAGGTTGGCGGGGGTTCGGGGAACTTCAAGGACTACGCACCCGACACGATCTCAACCGATATCGTGGCCGCCCCCTGGCTGGATGCCGTGGCTGACGCCTCACGTTTACCTTTTGCCGATGGTGCGATTTCCAACATCGTGCTGTTCGACGTGCTGCACCATATCGAATTTCCGGTTCAGTTCCTCGATGAGGCAAACCGAGTGCTGCGCCCCGGCGGGCGGATCATATTTTCAGAACCCGCCATCACGCCGATAAGTAACCTGTTCTATACACATATGCATCCCGAACCCGTCGACATGAAGGCCGATATCTTTGCCGTGGGGAAACCCGATCCCGAACGCGATCCGTTCGATGCCAACCAGGCCATTCCGACCCTGATGATGCGCCGCCAGCGCGACCGGTTTGAGGCCCGCTTCCCGGGCCTGCGTATTCACGAAAACCAGTTAACCAGCCTGGTCGCCTATCCGATGACCGGCGGTTTCCGTCCCTGGACGATGATCCCCGGCGTGATGGTGCCCTTGGTTCTTGGGCTGGAACGCCTGCTGCTTCCGATCCTCGGTCCCCTGATGGCATTTCGCATCCTCAGCGTTATCGAACGCAGGTCCTGAAGCAGGCCATGCACATCACGCATCGCGCCCGACGAACCAAAAAAAACGGTGACAGGCTGCATGGCTTTGCGTATTCGGGGTCGAGTCAAGCGCCCCAAAGGGTCCAGCCCTGCCGGTTGGCCAAATCCTGAGTCCGAAGGAAGTCATGTTCGATAACAACAGCACGATCGATCTCAATGGAAAAACCGTCCTGATCACAGGCGGTACCGGTTCCTTTGGCCGCCAGTTCTCCGAGACGCTACTCAAGCGCTACAAGCTGCGCAAGCTGATCATCCTGTCGCGCGACGAGCACAAGCAATACGACATGCAGCAATCAGCAGTGTTCGCGGATCGCGAAGAGCTGCGTTACTTCCTGGGTGATGTGCGCGACGTAGATCGGCTTCGCATGGCCATGCGCGGCGTTGACTGCGTAGTTCATGCCGCCGCCCTCAAACATGTGCCCGCCGCCGAATACAATCCGTTCGAGTGCATCCGCACCAATGTCTACGGCGCGGAAAACGTCATCAGCGCCGCTATCGATGTGGGCGTTGAGAAGGTGATTGCCCTGTCGACGGACAAGGCGGTCAACCCGATCAACATCTACGGAGCCAGCAAGCTGGCTTCGGACAAACTCTTCGTTGCAGCCAACACCCTGGCCGGTGACTCACCGACCCGGTTCAGCGTTGTGCGCTACGGCAATGTGCTCGGGTCACGCGGCAGCATCGTGCCCCTGATCCGCCGTCTGGTTGAAGGGGGGTGCGAGAGCATTCCCCTGACCGATGAACGCATGACCCGTTTCTGGATCACCCTGGTTCAGGGAATTGATTTCGTTCTGTCGAGCGCAAAGATCATGAAGGGCGGAGAAATCTTCGTCCCGAAGGTTCCCAGTATGACAGTCGCCGACATGATGGAAGCCCTCGCACCGGGTATCCCGCGTGAGATCGTTGGCATCCGCCCCGGCGAGAAATTGCACGAATTGCTGATCTCCGAAGATGACACGGCCGCGGTCGTGGAACGCGATGGGCGCTATGTCATCTGCCCGGCCCAGGACCCGAGCGTTCAGGCCGCGCACGAAGCAGAAGGCGCACAAGTAGCACCGTCCGATTTCCACTATGCGAGCAACACGAACGAGGAATGGCTCGACGGCGACGGACTGGTCAAACTTCTCGCCCAGATCTGATCCGATCGATCAGCGCGGCTCCAGCAGGCAAAGCCGGCGCGCGCCATCATGCGTCTCAACAGTCTTCACAATGTTGAAGCGACGCTCGAGTTCCGTGCGAAAGACGTCCCAGGTGTAATCCGCAAAGACATCCGTGCGATTGCGCAACATCCGCTGGACCATCGCATCCTGCTTGTCGACCCACTCGACGACGCCGGAGGGCGCGATGCGATGCAGTGTTTCGACCACACGCGGCAAAGGTACATTCCCGCCAATCGCCAGATGGTGCACGAGCGCCAGAGCAAAGAAACTTTCTGACCGGATCCGTTCGAACAGATCACGCCGTTCGGTCAGGTTCCAGCCCAGCGCCGGGGTCGGGTTCAGCAGATCGCCGACAATCGGAACCACGTTGGTCGGGCCGCCATCACGAATGCGACGATACAGCGTGTTGATACAGGCCGGGTCGATATCCACACACAGGACCCGGTCGACCTTCGGCGCCACCAGAAAACTGTAGTCACCGATATTGCCTCCCAGATCGACGACCGTAGAGGGCGACAGATGGTCCACCGCCTGATCCACGAACTGGCGTTTGGTGGTCGCGTCTTCCGCGCTGTAGGAATGGCTGCTTGCGTAATCGCCCCAGACCGAATCTCCGGCTTCATAGCTGAGCTTGCGCAGGGTTTTCGAAAGCCCCGCCACATTCGCAACGATCATGGGTTTAGAAAACTTCATCGTCTTGAACGACGAGCGCATCTCGGTGTCGGTATCGGCAAAGCTGCGATCGAGTTTTGCCTGCAGCACGACATGCTTCACGACCGGCCCGCGGAGTTTCTCCCGCAGACTGAGCAGACGCGCAAACGTCCGCACCGGAATGCCCGAAAGACTGCCCCGCAGCCAGGGCTGAAATTCAATTCCGCGATAACTGGTCAGCATCAACGGGAACAGGAACTCCCGGCAGAACTGTGCGTAACCATCCCAGGGCGCGCCCTCGGTATAATCATCAATCGAAAGCGTATCGAAAAACTTCATCCGGCCGTCATGAAAGGCGACGTTGAAGGCCGTCGCATCCTTGAGCATCAGGTCGCGTTCAAGACCTTGCTGCAGCAGATCAAGGGTTACCAGCGCCGCATCGCGCAGCATGTCGAACGACCATTCCGACGGGTAAGTCAAAACCGGGATGCGGGCATGCCGCATCACCGTCTCACCCAGATCGGCATCCGCCAACCCGACATCGGACGCGCCGACAAGTTCACTGTCGATCAGCAGCCCCTGATCGATCAGCGCCGCAAGCGTGCCATCGGCCACACGCGCGCGCATGCGCTCGGCCGCACTCGCCGACAGCGTCCGATAGATATTTCCCTGATACTCGAAGATGCGTCCGTCTGGATCCTTGAAGGATCCCGGATCAAATTGAAGGTCCACCGTGCGCCCGTTCTGCTGCGAAATCAGTTTCCGGTCTCGCTGTTACTGTCTTTCGATTCCTCGGAATCCGCGCCACCGCCGAAAATATTCTGGAAGGCTTCCTTAATCCGCAGCCAGTAAAGCTTGCCAATCACAAGCACACCCGCCACGCCACCCAGCAGGAGTTGCAGCAACATGCCGCCCGTACCGGGATCAATATAGGCATGCGCCGGACTGCTGAGGGTCACAAGTCCACAGGCTGCAATCAGGACGCGCAACGGGAATCGGCCGACGGCAAACCCCGGGGATTTGCTGTGCTTGTTAATGAGAACGTGCGTCAGGTTCAAACGCATGAAGGACACCATTTTCGTTTCTGAATTGCCGGCCCGGCAGTAATTCGCGCGGCTCACCGTCAATACAAGACAACACGATGCGGAACGTGTTGACAGGGCTGAAGTCTTCTCTGGTTCTCGTATCACACGATTCGGGGGCCCGCATAGCATGCAGATTGGCATAGGCCACCAGTGCAGGAGGCACACCCGGCGTTGCCGTCTTCGGTTCAAGCACGAGACCGCTTCTGAAACCGTGATCGGACTGCAGTATGATAAAGGGATCTCCGGGATCATCCGCTACGATCTGATCGACCATCGCGGTGATTTCCGCGTTGAGGCAGGTCAGGTCGTTCAGATAGACGTCCACAAGTTCAGAATAATCCTCTCCCGCAAGATCGAATTCGACAGTCTCGAGAAGCGCGCAATTCCGATCGAACCTCTGGGGCGGGTGAGGTGAAAGAATATGGGCGAACAAAAATATCGGTTTGCCGGATGTCGGCGTAACCCGTGCCATCACATCCGCGATATTCGTGAAATCAAAACTGAGAAGATCGGGCAGCAGACGCCGGATGATCGAAAACAGGGGCGTCAACTGCAAAATCCCTATTTCGGCCTCGCTGACACCGAATGTCCCTCCCGTTGGGGCGGTCACACAAACATCTTCATTGCCCCCGCAACGAGTCTTCAGATTGTTCCCACCCGGTTCGGCATGGATGTAGCGATACCCTATAGCCTTGAAGGATTCGACAGCACGGTTGAAGCCCTGCAATCGGGCCGTCCACATGGACGGATGAAGAGGGGGGCCTTCCGGCAGGAAATAGTCCATCTCTGCCGTCGTGCTGATGGAGAGCTTTGTGCTGGCGTAATTGGCCAATGCCCGATCAGCCACATCAAACCGCCGCGCCTCGAGTGCGTGCACAAACGCGCTGTTGTCATAGCCAAAGTAGTCCACCAGCGCGTCGGCACGGGCATAGGCATCAAAAATAAACCAATAAACATTCTCACGGCGCGCTTCGCCGCTACGCTGAACGATTTCAACCTTTTCGGGTTTGGTCTCGGTCCCCGAAACCGCGAAAATCACAAGACCGGCAACCGGCACGACCACCATGACCCCAGCCGCGACCAGCAACACGCGCGCAGACGCTTCGCTGCGCGCCAGGCGCCACACAGCGTAAAGAATCATTAGAGACAACACCGCCCAGATCACGATCCGGACTGTCCCCAGTGATATCCCAAATCCGGAGAGGAAACTTGAAAGTGGCAGATAGCTAAACAGCAACACGATTGCGATACCACAGACATGCGGCACGGCGGTCGCACGCTTGCGCCCGAACAGCAATACACCCACCCACGCAATCAGCAGAGCACTCAGGCCAAAGACCAGCGCGTAAGCCGAAACATTCGGGCCATAGACCAGCGCGTCGTCCTGATTGTTATTCAGAAAGCTGATAAACGGCCAGAGAGCCAGAAGAATCAGGGTCAAAAATGGGGTTTTCGTTGTCATTCGGCACCTGGACATCTGCGCGCGCGACCCAGTCAACGGATCGCCCCACCTATAAGTTCAATCCCGCGGCTTGTCCACTCAACGGATCGGCATCCGAAACGGCGCTGAAGATGGATGCTATTTAGGCGCAAAAGCCCAAAGAACCATGATTTGTCATAGGCTTGCGGAATTGACATTCACGCCGTGAACACGTACGAGTTCACGGCGTGAACAAGGATTATCATCCGCTCAACGAGCGTTATGATGCGCAAAGATACAGGTTGCGCCGACGCGTCCGCGTAACCGAAAAGTTCTTGGTCGGAAAGTGAGCGCCAGGTTCTGGTCTGTGCCGTTCAGCTTTCCTGCCAATGTCGAGCCTGAGCTCGGGTGAACCTGTTTTCACCCGGACTGCGGTAGCGTGGAAAACCGCCCGCAGCGCACATACTTAGTCCGACATCTTCGAACTCCATGGGAACGTTACGCACTCTTCTCGCTACATGTGTGGTGATCGCACACAGCGATCCGATTTTCGGCTGGCGGCCATGGCGGCGGTTCGCCCGGACATCGTGGACACGATTTTCACCGATCTAAGCGGCGCCAGCATCTGGCTAGCAGGCCTCATGAACCTATTCATCATCGGTGCGGAATTGACCCAGGTCGTGGGGCTGGATTCCTTCGGGGCGGTCTATTTCAATTCCGCCGAGACAACTGTGAATATAGGGTCCTATGTGCTGCTGGGCCAGAACTGGGCACTGGCGCTCGAAATTCTCTTCTACGCCATCGCGCCTTTTGTCGTCGTCCGCCGCTCACGCGTCATCGTGATCACCGTCCTCGCCGTGATCGGTGCAGGCGCCATCATCCACTACGACCTCTCGAACTTCTGGCGGTATCGTTCATTTCCCGGTGTACTGATCTTTTTCATGACCGGCGCCGTCGCCTATCATCTCGGGACCCTTATCTCGGAAAAAATATTCGCATCGCGCGCCTCATCTCTGATCGGCGGCATGAGCGCTGCCCTCGTTGTCGCTGTCATCGCCTTCCCCCAGACTTTCATGTGGTTCCTGCCCGAACGACATCACATGAAATTGCTGATCGTCATCTTCGTGTTCGGCTTGCCCTTCTGGCTTCGATGGTCCGCCGGACAGAGCTGGGACAGATGGATCGGTGATCTGTCTTATCCCGTCTATCTGATTCACCTTCCCGTGGTTGCCTTTGTCGGCGACCAGTTGTCCGGTCCCGCACGTGGCATCACGATCCTGCTTCTCAGTCTTGCTCTCGCCGCGGTCATGGTGCGTCTCGTCGAACGTCCGATCAATCGCATCCGACAACGTCGTGTGCGTTCCGGCAGGCCACAATCCCAGGAACCCGCAATCAGACAAGCTGTCCGTGATCCCATCTGAACCATGCCCAGCCCGCTGACATTCACCAAACGCGCAACCTCCTTTGCGAAGGGGTTCGTGCGCGACCCGTTCACCCATTGGCCCTTCCCGGTGATCTCCCGCCGGGTCTATGGAAATCTCTCGGGGTTTCGGCAAAACCTGTATGGCTCGATTGACACCAGCCTGCATCGTTTCGCCGGGCGCTCTCATCACGCCGGCACCTACGACGCGGATACGCTGTCTCAAGCAAAGGCATTGCGCGAACACGGCGTCGCCAAAATGAGCGGATGGATCGACCCCACAACGGTCGAGACCATTCGCACAAGCGTTCTGGCCGCAGCCGAAACCGGGGGGAGAAATCCATCCGAGTACATGACGCTGCTGGAATCCCACGCATTCGCCGAGCACACCCCGGAAGTCTTCGACATCTTCAATCCACGAGTCACGCAATTCCTCGAGCACTATTTTGGCGGGCCCTTTCTCGTGAACTCGGGCTCGTTTCGCCTGACACGCCATGTTCCCCCGGACGTCCTCAAACAGGGCGAGGTCTACTCCGATCGTTGGCACACCGATAGCGGACCCACCTCGATGCTCGCGATCTTCGTCCTCCTGAGTGATCTTGGACTCGACGGCGGCCCGACCTCGGCCCTCGACATTCCGGCCACGAAGGACGTGGTGCGACAAGGCTATGCCTCGCGCAAGGAAACCGGGCAGATGACCGCACAGATCGAAAACAACCCGGCACGAGTCGAAATGACCGGACCGGCCGGGACGATCATGTTCGTGAACGTGGCGCGCTGTCTGCATCGTGCCGGCATTCCGTCTGAAGGTAAATACCGCGAGTGGCTGCAGTTCCGGCTGTTCCCCTGTCGTGACGCCACGGACACGACACGGCTACGCCCGGCCAAGATTCTCAAATACACCAATCGCATTGACCAGGACTACTGAAGGCCTGTCATGGCGCAGGGACGTATCCTGATATTTGTCGAAGATCCGGGTGCCGCGAATTTCATTGCACCAGCGCTGAACGATCTGGCGGCAAGCGGATGGGAGATCGAACTCTGTGCGACTGGCCTTGCGGCAAAATTTCTGTCCGACCGCAACATTGCCGCAAACGACATTCCGTCCGGTACGGACGCCGCAAACCAGCTGAAAGATCGGACACCGGATATTCTGATGGTCGGTACAGCAGAAAACCCCGACTCCTATGCCTTCGCACTGACCCGGGCCGCACGGGATCAGGACATTCCCTCCATCGGGTTTGTCGATAGCCCGGCAAATGCCCAGCATCGATTCCGCGGACACACATCCGAACCGCTGACCCATGTAACCGACTGGCTGATATTGCCCGACAACCACACAGCGGACCTGTTCCGCGCACTGGGCCAGCCATCTACCCATACTGCCGTGACCGGACACCCCTACTACGACATCGTCCGGACAGAAGCCGCACAGCTTCGCAAACAACCCATCGCTTCACATCGTGCAGATACACTGGGGGATGTCCCTGTGGACCGACCCGTCATCATATTTCTTGGCGAGGGTTCCGACGGCTTGGGTATGGATATCAAGCGGCGGTCGTCCGACTACAGGCTGACTGGACGGGGCGTGAGCGAACGCCGAACCGAGATCGTCCTCGAAGAATTCCTCGATGCGATCGACACATTGGATCGCACTCCGTATCTGGTCTTTCGTGCGCACCCGAAAGACCCGGCCTCCAACTACGCGCCCTATATGGACCGGTTCGACGCGATCTCGGAGGGCGGGAAACCGCTACCACTTCTCTTCGCCGCCGATCTGGTTGTGGGGCTGTCAACCAGCCTGCTTGTCGAAGCCGCACTGGCGGGTTTGAACACCCTGTCGATCCTGCCGACTGAAAATCAGAAGAGCCTCATTCCCACCGTATTGCTGGGGCTGACCCCCTGCGCCACAGATCGTGGCACATTGCGGGTGCTGCTGCCCGATGTGCTGAACAGATCTGCGGATGACCCATCTGCTTTCGACACCTCCGATGACACACCGGCCAGCACTCAGATTGTCGCAGCGCTCGACCGGATTGCCGGGCGCGCCTGATCTGCCATGTGCGCATCCTGTACGCAACTCAAAGTCGTGGCCATTGTTCAGGCCCGCATGTCGTCGTCCCGGCTCCCGGGGAAAGTCCTGGCGCCGGTTATGGGGCAGCCGATGATTCTGCGACAACTCGAACGGCTGCGGCGCGCAGAGCGTGTCGACGAGATTGTTGTCGCCACAAGCACAGAGGCCGATGACGACGCCATTGCGGAATTGTGTGCACAATCCGGCGTCACCTGTTTTCGCGGTTCGCTCCATGATGTTCTGGGACGGTTCGTCGAAGCCGCGACCGCCAGCAAGGCAGATATCGTGCTGCGCCTGACCGCGGATTGTCCTCTGACCGATCCGCGTGTGGTCGACGGACTGACCAACCATCTGCTGACCGGTGACTATGACTATGCCAGCAACACGCTCGAACGCAGCTGGCCCCATGGACTGGACGTCGAAGCGATAACGTCCGAAGCGCTCGAGACTGCCGGGCAGGAAACCGACGACCCCTATGATCGCGAGCACGTGACACCCTTTCTCTACAATCATCCCGATCGCTTCACGCTAAGCTCCTATACCGGCAATTCGAACCAGGCCGATTTGCGTCTGACGGTTGATTACCCGGAAGACCTCGACGTGATCACCCGCGTCTACGACGCTCTCTATCCGGCCAACGCCGCCTTCACGACCGAGGATGTGGTGACCTATCTTGCGGCCAACCCGGCCATCCGCGCACTCAACAGCGCCCATGCCGCACCCCCAAAGCCAGAAGCATGACCACGCCTGAGAGAAAAGCCTTCGAGATCGCCGGCCGCCCCATCGGACCGGATCATCCGCCATATATCGTTGCGGAGCTGTCGGGCAATCACAATGGTGATCTGGATCGCGCGCTCACTCTGATCGAGATGGCCAGGGATGCCGGCGCGGACGCGGTCAAGCTGCAGACCTACACGGCTGACACCATCACCATCGATCACGATTCTCCGGAATTCCGGATTACAGGCGGCCTCTGGGATGGGCGCAGCCTGCATGAACTTTATGACGAGGCCCACACGCCCTGGGCCTGGCACCAGGCCCTGTTCGACAAGGCCCGCGATGTGGGCATCACCATGTTCAGTGCTCCCTTCGACGGGACTGCAGTCGACTTCCTCGAAACCCTGAACGTACCGGCCTACAAGATTGCCTCCTTCGAAGCCGTGGACCTTCCCCTGATCGCGCGGGTCGCGGCCACCGGCAAACCGATGATCATTTCAACCGGCATGGCCAACCGGGACGAAATCGGTGAAGCGGTCACTGCAGCGCGCGATGCCGGATGCAAAGACATTGTTCTGCTGCACTGCGTGAGCGGATATCCCGCCCCGCCCGGAGATTCGAATCTGCGCACCATCGCCGATATCGCTGAACGTTTTGATGCGATCGTCGGATTATCCGACCACACGCTTGGCACAGCCGTCTCGGTGGCCGCCGTCAGTCTGGGTGCCACATTGATCGAAAAGCACGTGACGCTTTCCCGCGCGGATGGCGGGCCGGATTCCTCTTTCTCACTCGAATCCGACGAACTGGCACTTCTGGTCTCCAGTTGCCGGGATGCCTGGGAGGCACTGGGCACCGTCGACTACGAACGCAAGGAAAGCGAAGCGGGCAATGCCATCTTCCGTCGCTCGCTGTATGTGGTTGAAGATATCGCGGCCGGTGAAATCATCACCGATGCTCATGTGCGCTCGATCCGACCGGGCTTTGGTCTTGCACCCAAACACCTGCCCCAAATTCTCGGCCGGCGTGCCAAGACAGATATCGTGCGTGGCACCGCCGTCTCCTGGGATCTGGTTGAATGAGCGCCGCACCACGCATCTACGCCACCATCGAGGCGCGCATGACCTCGACACGACTGCCCGGCAAGGTGCTGATGGAGGCTGCCGGCCAGCCCATGCTCGCGCATATGATCGCGCGGCTGCAGCGGGTGCCCCAACTGGATGACATTATCGTCGCAACCACGGTCAACGCGACGGATGATCCGGTGGTCGCACTCACCGAAGAACTCGGGGTTGGCTGCTATCGCGGTTCGGAGCACGACGTGCTGGACCGGGTTCTTTCCGCCGCGCAGGCCAACGATGTCGACCTGATTGTCGAAACCACCGGCGACTGCCCGCTGATCGACCCGGCGATCGTGTCAAAGGTCATTGATTTCTATCTGGCCGGCGAAGCCGATTATGTGTCGAACGCGCTGGTGCCGCGCACCTATCCGGTTGGCATGGATACTCAGATTTTCGCCACCGACATTCTGGCCGATGTGGCCGGGCGTACCGACGCGCCCGATGACCGGGAGCATGTCTCGCTGTTCATCTACAAAAATCCCGATCTCTTCAGGATCGCGGCGGTGACGGCGCCACCCCATCATCATGCGCCCGAAACACGGCTGACCCTCGACACGCCGGATGACCTGGCGGTCATCCGCCGGGTCTTCGAAGCGCTCTATCCCGGAAACCCGGAATTTGATCTGTCCGATATGCTCGCATTTCTGGATGACGATGACGCGACCTGACGCAATGCTCACCACGGTGATCATCGGCTGCGGGGACATCGCGGGCGGTTATGACGAGGCGAGTGATGGCGCAACGGTGCTCAGCCATGCCGGGGCCTATCGGGCCGATGGCCGGTTTGACGTGGTCGCCTGTGTCGAGCCGGATGCCGCGCGGCGGCAGGCGTTCAGGGACAGGTGGGACGTCAGGTCGGGGTTCGGAAATCTTGATGCATGTCTCAAGGACCAAGACGGGTTCGATGTGGCGAGCATCTGCACACCCACCGACACTCATGAGGTGGTTCTCACCCAACTGCTCGACAGCCCGGCCCGGATCGTCTTCTGCGAGAAGCCGATGACCGGCGACCCGGCGCACTCGGCAGCATTGCACAAGGCTTACGAAGCCGCGGGCAAGGCCATCTGCGTCAACTATCTGCGGCGCTGGGACAGCGAGATGACCACCCTGCGCGACGAGCTGGCTGCCGGAGACTGGGGCGCGCTGCGTTCGGTCACGGCGTTCTATGCCAAGGGACTGTTCCACACGGGTAGCCACATGCTCGACCTGATCCAGTTTCTGATCGGACCACTGACACCGCAGCAGGCACTGCGCCGCAACGAAGACTTCTCGCCCGCGGACCCGACCATCGATGCGATGCTGACCGGTCCGAAGGATATCCCGGTCTATCTGATCGGCAGCGACAGCCGGGACTACGCCCGGTTCGAAGCCGAGATCACCTGCGCGGGCGGTGTCGTCCGGATCGAGGATTCCGGCTTTCGTGTTCGGCGACGACGCACCACGGATCATCGCCTGTTTCCCGGCCGCACCCATCTGGACGAAGGCACGGTCACCGAAACCACCCTCGACCGGGCACTGTCCGGTGCCGTCGACAACATCCACAGCGCAGTGACACAAGGCGCAGCACTGGCGAGCACCGCCGAGACCGCCATTTCCGTCGAGCGTCTCTGTCAGCAGATTTCACAACTGCGCCTTATGGGAGCGACATCATGAGCAAACTCGCGATCACCGGCGGCACGCCCGTCCGCACGGATCCCTTTCCGGCCTACAAGGTGATCGGTGAACCCGAAAAAGACGCCGTCGCCAAGGTCATGGATAGCGGCGTGCTCTCCCGGTTCATCGGCGGCTGGCACAAGGATTTCTATGGCGGCCCGGAAGTACAGGCCTTCGAGCGTGAATGGGCAGACTCCTGTGGCGCGACCCATGCGATCTCGGTCAATTCGGCCACCAGCGGGCTCTATGCAGCCTGCGGCGCCGCAGGCATCGGTGCGGGGGACGAAGTGATTGTCTCGCCCTATACGATGTCGGCCTCCTGTGTGGCACCGATGGTCTACAAAGCCACGCCGGTCTTTGCCGATATCGATCCGGCGACCTACTGCCTCGATCCCGAAAGCATCCGTTCGAAGATCACCGCGAAGACCAAGGCCATCATCATCGTTCATATCTTCGGCATGGCCGCCGATATGGATCCGATCATGGAAATCGCCAAGGCCCATGATCTAATCGTGATCGAGGATTGCGCCCAGTGCCCGTTCGCCACCTACAAGGGGCGCCCGGTCGGCACGCTGGGCCATATGGGGATTTTCAGCTTCAACTATCACAAGCACATCCACACCGGCGAAGGCGGGATGATCACGACGCATGATGATCACTTCGCCGAGCGCTGCCAGCTGATCCGCAATCATGCGGAATCCGTTGTCGCCGGAAAGGGCGTCACCGACCAGACCAACATGATCGGCTTCAACTACCGCATGGGCGAGATCGAAGCCGCGATCGGTCGCTGCCAGCTGGCCAAGGGGCCCGAGCTGATTGCAACCCGCAAGTCGAATGTCGCGCATCTCGAAGCCGGCCTGTCGGGCATCGCAGGGCTGACCATGCCGACAACCAAACCCGCCGGCGATCATGTCTACTATGTACATGCGCTGGGCTACGACCCGGACGGCACCGGCGTGCCGGTCGGGATCATGGCCGATGCCCTGAAGGCCGAGCTTCCGCTCACCGAGCTGCGCGAAGGCGAGGGGGCGCTGGTCCGGGCCGGCTATGTGCAGCCGGCCTACAGCCTGCCGATTTTCCAGACCACGCCCGGCGCCTATCCGGCGGGTCTGTGCCCCATGACCGAACGCGCCAATCAGCGGCTCCTGATCCACGAATTCATGCGCCCCCCGATGAGCGCTGCGGATCTGGATGACGTCATCGCGGCCTTCACCAAGGTTTTCGACAATCTCGACCCCCTGCGTGCCATGGCCCAACAGGAAACAGCCTGATGATCGACGGCGGTATCTTTCTCGACAAGGACCCGAGCAGCGGGCTCGGCAGCGATCCGGCAGAAGTTCTTGCACGGCTGGACCGGTTCGGTGTCACACGTGCGCTCGCGACATCCTTCAAGGCGATCTATTTCGACGAGCGGGAAGGCAACGAACTGACGGCTGAATTCTGCGCAGCCTCGGACGGCCGGTTGCTGCCAACCGCCACCATCAACATGCTCGGCTATGACGCCGGGGTGGATAGCCTAACGCAGATTTCCAAAGGGCCCTTTCTGGCCGCCGCCCTGTTCCCGACTTTCCAGAACTGGACCTGGTCGGATTATGTGGTGGAGGTTTTCGCAAAGGATTGCGCCAAACTCGACTTCCCCATTCTGGCCGGGATCTGGAACCGGCAGGACCTCGCCGCCGTGGCACGTCATGTTGCACCGGCGGGCGGCAAGGTGCTGATCCGCTGGATGCGCGGCAGCGGCTACAACAACATCCCCGACATTATCGCGGTCGCTCAGGATCATCCGAATCTCTGCTTCGACATTTCGACGATCACCCAGAGCGGCGGCATCGAACGCCTGGTCGAACGGCTGGGCGCTGATCGCCTGTTTCTAGCGTCGGGCTCGCCACTGGTCGCAGAAGGCGCGTCCTATTTCATGCTGGAAGGCGCGCGCATTTCGGATGCGGATCGCCAAATGATTCAAAGCGGCACCCTGTCAAAGGCACTCGGCCTTAATGCTGACCCGGAACCCGCCGCGGAGATGCGCCTTTGGCAGACATATCGTGACGTGCCGAAAATCGACACTCACTGGCACACCAGCGGCTGGAACATCATCGAACCACGCATCAGCTTCGAAGCCATCGCGCAGGATTTCGATGTTTTCAACTACCAGATCGCGAATTCCTCTTCGATTCGCGCTCTAAACCACGACATCGTCACCGGCAATGCCGAAACCAAGGCCTTTGTCGAAGCCGAGCCCCGTGCGCGCGGACTGATCGTCGTCAATCCGCTGGAGATCGAGACCTCGATCGGCGAAATCGAGAAATACCGGGACAACCCGCGCTTTGTCGGCATCAAGACGATTCAGGACTTCTACGGCAAGGATCTGGACGATCCGAGCTATCTCGAAATCTTCGCTCATCTCGACAACATGTCCGGCTGGCCGATCATGGCCCATCTGCCGGGCATGGACCGTCTGGCGCAACTTAAGCCCCACATCAATTTCATCGCGGCCCATGCCACCTGGCGCTACTGGGATTTTGCCGATCTGAAGAATGTCTGGTTCGACATTGCCACCAGCACCGCCGACCGACAGGACGCCGATATCAAGGGCATGCTCGCGCGGGTCGGCGAGGACCGCATCATCTTCTCCTGCGACGGCCAGCTGATGAACCCGGCCTGGACGCTGGGCAAACTCGCCAGCGCAGATCTGCCGGAGACCGCGCTGCAGAAAATCTTCCAGGAGAATGCCCTGGATGCCTTCCCGCGTCTGCGTGATGCCGAGGCCGTATCGGCGTGATCGGCGTCGTCAGCTTCGGCATGGGCAATATCGGCTCGGTGTGCAACGCGCTCGAACATCTCGGGCACACGCCGCTGATCGCCAGCGCGCCCGAAGATCTGGACAAGGCGGATCGGATCATTCTGCCCGGCGTGGGAGCCTTCCCGGCCGCCATGACGCGGCTCTCGACGAGCGGGTTTCTCGATGCCCTGAACGACCAGGTGCGCGAGAAGGGCAAACCGGTGCTCGGGATTTGTCTGGGCATGCAGTTGCTGGCCGAGACCGGAACGGAGTTCGGTGACTGCGCCGGGCTCGGCTGGATTTCCGGTCGGGTCGAAATCATTCCACGGGGATCATCGGATCTGCGCCTGCCCCAGATCGGCTGGAACGAACTGGTGCTGAAGGACAACGCACAGCTGTTTGCCAATATCGAAGGCGATACCAGCTGTTACTTCGTGCACTCCTATCAGCTGTTGCCGACCGATCCCTCAGACATCGTGGCCACGGTCGACTATGGCGGCCCCGTTACAGCCGCGGTGCAGCGCGACCATATTTTCGGCGCGCAGTTCCATCCGGAAAAAAGCGCACGCGTGGGCCTTGCGGTCCTCGACAATTTCGCGAAGGTCTGACCCGAGGCCGATGCTGAAAACACGGATCATCCCGGTGCTGTATCTGATGAACGGCCTGATCGTGCGTAGCGAAGGGTTTCGTGAGTTCAAGGTGATCGGCAACCCGATCAATCAGCTGGAACGGCTCAATGACTGGCTGGCGGACGAACTGGTCTATATCGACATCACCCGGGACGGCGACTACGACCTGCGGCGCGACGACATGAAACTCAAGGGCGCCGATGACGTGATCGGCATCCTGCGACAGATTTCCAAAAGTGCCTTCATGCCGCTCACCTTTGGCGGGCGCATCAAATCCATCGAGGATGTGGACAGTTTCATTCACAACGGCGCCGACAAGGTACTGATCAATTCACAGGCCTATCACCAGCCCGGACTGGTGACCGAAGTGGCGGAGAAATACGGCAGCCAGGCCATGGTCGTGGGCATCGACGTGCATCGCGAGGGCGACGGACACGCCATGTATGTGGATCAGGGGCGCACCCGTGTGGATGACGACCCGCTGGCCTATGCACGACAGGCCGAGGAGCGCGGGGCCGGTGAGATCATGCTGAATTCCATCGACCGGGACGGCAGCGCCGAAGGCTATGACACGGACATCATCAGCGCGATGGCGGCGGCCGTCAGAATCCCCGTGATCGCCTGTGGCGGTGTGGGAACCTTCGAGCATTTCCGGCCCGGGATCGACAAGGGTCACGCCAGCGCCGTGGCCGCGGGCAATATTTTTCATTTCACCGAGAACGCCTACAAGCGCGCCAAGAAGCAACTGCACCGGCGCGGCTATAACGTGCGTTACCCCAATGACATCTGAGCTGAGAGAAGAAATCCGATGACCGGTACGTTCGAACCACGCGTCACGCCGCCGCGCATGCAGTACTGCACACGTTGCGTCTATCCCGCCGCCTCGGCTGCCGCCATTGTCTTCGATGAGGAAGGTATGTGCAGCGGATGTCGCACCCATGAAGAGCAGGCGACCGTCAACTGGGCCGCACGGGAGGAACTGTTCCGCGATCTGTGTGATGACTACCGCTCACCCGATGGCAGCAATTACGACTGTCTGATCCCGGTCAGCGGCGGCAAGGACAGCTTCTACCAGATTCACCTGCTCACCAAGGTTTACGGGATGAACCCGCTGCTGGTGACCTATGGGGAAAACAACCACACCGATGTCGGCATGCGGAACATCCAGCGCATGCGCGATGTCTTCGGCTGCGACCATTATCACTTCACCGCCAGCGTCGAGACCCTGAAGAAACTCAATCGCGCCGGGCTGAAGAAAATGGGTGACCCGGACATGCATGCCCATATGGGCATCAATGCCGTCCCGGTTCAAATCGCGGTGAAGTTCAACATCTCGCTGGTGATCTGGGGCGAGCATGGCTTCATGAATATGGGCGGCATGCATTCCTACAAGGACATGGTCGAATACACCGCCAAGTATCGCGTGGAACACCTGCTACGCGGCTATGACTGGTACGACTTCGTCGGCGTGGAGGGTCTGGAAGAAAAGGATTTGCTCTGGGCCAAATACCCGACCGATGACGAGATCGAGCGGGTCGATGTGCGCGGGGTGTTCATTTCCAACTTCTTCGGCTGGAACCAGGCCGAACACACCCAGACGATGATCGACATGTACGGGTTCGAGACCAACCCGATCCCCTTCGACCGGACCTATGCCCGGGATTCCAATCTGAACAACATCCACGACAACGGCATTCACGACTACATGAAGTATGTGAAGTTCGGATATGGCCGCGTCACCGACCATGCCTGCCGGGATATCCGGAACGGCATTCTGACCCGTGCCGAGGGTATCGAACTCGTGCGCCAGTACGACCATGTGGTGCCCGGCGACATCACCCGCTGGCTCGACTATGTGGGAATGGACCGCAACGAGATGGAGACCATCGCCGACGGGTTCCGCGATCTGCGGGTCTGGGTCCAGAATGAATATGGCGACTGGATCAAAGACAATATCTGGGACCACAACTAGACCCAATGCCCCTGCGCACGGCCCTCCTGTTTCAGGCCAACAATTTTGTCGGTCGCGAATATCTGCACGCGCTGCAATCCGCCGGCATGACGCCGGACCTGATTGCCTCAGTAGGACGGATGTCGGATTCCTCGATCGCGCGCGAACGGGACCGAACCGATGGTCGCTGGAATCCACCCGCGCCGGACGCCGCGCTGAACATTCCCCACTACGACTCCCTGACGGAGGACGACTTGTGGGACAGCCTGCGGGCTGCAGAGATCGACATCGCCATTCAGGGCGGGATCGGCATTCTGAAACCCGCCATGCTGGAAACCCCGCGCATCGGTTTCGTCAATGTACATCCCGGACGACTGCCAGCCTACAAGGGCAACACCTGTCTGGAATGGGCGCTCTACAATGAGGACGATATCTACGCGACCGCCCATATCATCGATGCGGGGATTGATACCGGACCGATCATCTTTGAGGGCCGATACGACATCGCCGACAACTGGGACTATTTCGACCTGCGCGCCAATCTCTATGCCCATTGCGCCCGGGTGCTGATCACGGCCCTGACCCTGCTGGAAGACGCCGGCGACGATCCGGCAAACATCCTAACCGTGCAGGACCCGGATGCCGGTCACTACTGGCAACCGATCCCGGAGGACAAATTAGAAATCGCCCGCCAGCGCCTGAACCAGGGTGCCGCTTGAGCGCGCCGGTGACACTGCGCCATGCCACAACCGGCGACAGCGATCTCTTGCTGGCCTGGCGCAACGACCCGGTGACCATCGCCATGTCCCTGACCCCGGAGCCGGTGACACGGGACGACCATATCAACTGGTTTGCCCATGCGCTGGCCGATGACGCCCGCACGCCTCTGATTGCCGAAAACGGGAATATGCCGGTTGGCACGGTCCGCCTCGACACCTTCGCCGAGGGCGAATACGAGGTCAGCATCACAGTCAGCCCGGACCATCGGGGTCAGGGAATCGGACAGGCCATTCTGGCCGCGGCGAACACACTCGCCTTCACAGCTCTGGGCGTTCATCGCCTTGTTGCAACCGTCCGGGAAGACAACCACGCGTCGCGCCGCATCTTTGAACGCACCGGCTATCAGCTGCAGGCAGCCGAAGATGGTGTGTGCCTGTATCACAACACCGGTGAGAGCCCCGGGGCGGAGAGCACCTCCAGGAACCTGCCTTGACCGACAACATCCAGAACGACCTGATCACCTATCTCGAAGATGCGATCCCGCCCGGGGTCGCTGTATCCAGGATCGAACCGGACACGGACCTGATCGGGTCGGGCGTGATCGATTCCTTCGGCATCGTCGGGATCATCGAGTTCATGGAAGAACGCTACGGAATCACGGTGGCCGATGAGGACATCGACCCGGAAATCTTCCGCAATGTGCGCAGCATCGAGGCCTATATTCAGACCGCGCGGACCGGGGCGACATGAACGGCGAACTGGGCACCACACCGCTGCTGGAGATGGCCGGCGGAGCGGAACTGCGCATCCGGGGCGAGAAGGTCTATCTGCGTCCCCTGAACCACGCGGACGCCCATGACCGGTATCACGCCTGGCTGAATGACGACGAGATCAACCGGTACAGCGAACGCCGGGGCCGGTCCTACTCCCATGCCGACATCCGCGCCTATCTGGATGACGCGAATGCTTCACCGGTTCTCCTCCAGCAGGGTGTGTTCATGCGCGAGGATGACAACCATGTCGGCAATATTTCCCTGCGCGTTACCAATGTGGGGGCACGGGTCGCGGAAGTCGCTACCCTGATCGGCGAGAAAGACTATTGGGGCCGGGGTGTGATCGTGGATGCCGGAAAGGCGCTGATCCACTTCGCGTTCCAGAATCTGAAACTGCGCAAGATCACGCTCGGCAACTACGCCATCAACCGGGCTTCGACCTTCAAGTCCCGGCAACTGGGGGCCAAACCCGAGGGGCAGTTCCGGGATGCCGCGCTGATCGATGGTAAATATGTCGATGTTCTGGAATTCGGTCTCTTCGCCGAAGAATTCTACGAAACCTTCGCCGAGCTCGCCGACCAGCCGGCGACCGGATAACCATTTTCAATAGGCAGTCATGAGCAAATACAGGGTTGTAATCCGCGCCTTCACTCTCCGGCGCGATGTGGGCATCGCTATCGTTCTGGCACGTGTCCTCGAAGCGAAGGGCTGCGAGGTTCTGGTCGCGAGCTCGCGCAACTTTCAGGACATCCTGACCCACTGGCGCCCCCATGCCGTGGTGATCAACACCAATTCCCAGATTGATGTGGTCAAGCGCTGCGCGCCCGAAGCCGCACTGATCTGCCTGCATGGGGAAGGCGCACAGAGCAAGGAGACCAGCTATGTGCTGGATCTGAGCCGCAATCCGGAGCGCTACGAACAGCTCGACCGGGTTCTGGTCTGGGGCCGGCGCATGCTGCCCTGGTTCGAAGAACTGATGCCCAAGCAGAATCACGAGGGGAAGGTCTTCCTGTGCGGCAATCCGCGCCTCGACCTGATCAAATACAATCCGGACCTGCAGGACGCCTCGACCCGCACCGGCGTCGGGGTGACAGGCCGGTTCCACCAGCTGAACTATTTTGACGGCCGACCGACGATCTTTGCCCTGATAAAGGAAGAAAACCTGCTGCCGGTGATCAAGCAGGCCGAAAGCTTCGCACTCGTGGCCAAGGTCGTTCGCTTCCTGACCGAGAACACCGAAATCCCGATCAGCATCCGGCCCCATCCGCTCGAAGCGCCGGAAGGCTATGACTGCGTACGCGAACATATTTCACCGAAGATCGAGATCGACGCCTCCCTCGACTTCGTCGACTGGGCATCGCGCCAGCGCGTCATCATGATGCCGTCCTCGACGAGCTTTCTGGAAGCCTATCTTCTGAAGGTGCCACTGCTGAACATTGCGCGCATCACCGAAGGGTCGGGACGCACCGATGAACCTCTGGCCGCCATGTCCGAGACACTGGCCATGCTGCCGGGCTCCTTCGAGGAACTGCTGGAGATGCTGAACGGCGAACCACCGGATGTGCCACAGATGAATTCCATCGACGAACATCTCGATACGGTTCACGACTGGTTCCATGAAGGCTCGGCCGTGCTGCGCAGCGCAAATGCGATCATGGACACGATCCACGCCCATAATTTCCCGCGGCGCTCCCACTGGCCCACTGCGGCCGTGAAGTGGAAGGACGATATCCGCTTCAAGCGGCTGGTGAAGCGCGAGCCGCTGCACCCGAACTTCAGTTTCAAATCCGGGTACCACGTGGCACCTCCCCATTATCAGACGGTCGTCGAGAACATTCTGGCGAGCGAAGGCGGCGCCTAGCACATGCGAAATCCAAACACGCAGATAGTCACGAGGTTGGTGTGAGCGAAAACAAGATAGTGAACAATCCGGCAGCGCTGGACGAGATGATGGACGATCTCGCCGCCTATGACGGTGATCTGGGTTCCGGCCCCTATTGGGCCGCCAACCAGAAGGCGACGCTGGACTGGCTGCGCACCAACGACCTGAACACCTTCCGCACCTTCGAGCCGGTGGGCAAAGCGCTGGCAAATTTCGGTGGCGGCAGCTGGTGGCCCCATATCGACGAGGTGCAGGCCAGCCAGTCTGTCCTATCCCATGCCTTCCTGCACAAGGTCTCCCAGAAGCTGCGCTTCGGGCCGGGCATCAACTACTATGGGCGGCAGGCCAAGCGCGCGGCCGACGAGCTGCGCCTGCGCAACATGTTTCTGATCCAGCTGGAAGCCCTGTGCCGCGCCCGCGACACGGACAACGAACTCAGCGGCATCGAAGCCAATGTCCGGGGCGCACCCTCGGATGCGCTGGAGATGGATGGACGCCCCTATACGACGAATTTCCTGCTGTCATTCCTGCGCTATCTGGACATGCGCGAGCATATCGATTTCGACACGATCGACAGCTACGTGGAGGTGGGCCCCGGAGCCGGGCTTTTTGTCGAAGTTCTGGCCAAGCTCAAAACCGATCTGAATGTCTATCTGATCGACATTCCGCCCCAGCTCTATGTGCTGCAGCAGGTGCTGCAGGCGATCTTCGGTGACCGGGTCACGACCTATGCCGAGATCAAGGCCGATCCGTCCCTGCTGAAAGCCAAAGAGGGCCGCATCTTCCTGATCGCCCCCTGGCAGATTGATCACCTTGAACTCGACGGGGTGGGTCTGGCCCACAATTCCGGCTTCGGCGAAATGCGCAAGGACACGGTGGAAACCTATCTGTCCTATTTCACCAGATGGAAGGCGCGCTACATCTACATCTGCGCCCTCGACGAACGCAAAACAGAGGTCAGCATCAAGACCGATGACTATGCCGGGCTGCTGCCCGACCACGAACTTGCCGGACGTCTGCAGACCCGCAGCGCCCGGTCCCTGCTGCCCCGGACATCCACCGGCGAGGTGATCCATGTGCGCCCGGCCAGCGATGTCTGTTTCCGGCGCAAGAGCTGACGCGAAGCCGCCACACCCATGAACGCGAATTCCGCAACCGTGATACTGACGCAACCCGCGCCTAACACACAGACGCCCTGGGGCACCGAGCGTCCGTTTTCGGACGGCATGCGGATGTTCCATGAACGTCTGGCAGCCGCAGACTGGCCGGGACGTGCACCGAGCTTTGTCGTCGTGCGCGACTATGAGGGCCTGCCCGAGCACGCGCCTTTCGACATCGATGCGATGGCCGAGGAAGATGACCTTCCATCCTGCCGCAGCGTGTTCGAGGAAACCGCAACCGGGCTCGGGCTGATCTGCCTGGTGCAGACGGGATCGGCCGGGATCAACATTCTGGTGCTGGAACTGAATCAGGCTCCGGCCTATCGCACCTGGTCCTATTTCGAGATTGCCACCCACAAGAAGCTGGCGCGCGATTTCGTCCTGCGGCCCCGCGAGATGGTCATCGAACGCAGCGCCGGATTGCCGGCCCCGTCCAACCCGTGGCGGTTCGCCATCAACCTGCTGCAGGCCCTGCGCCGCAGCGATCTGGACCGCTACCGCCCGGTGCTGGAAGACTGTTTGCGGGAGACGCCCGACAGCCGCCGCCTGACGGGGGACAAGCTGGGCCTGGACGACACCGAGATCGATTCCATTCTGGGTTCCGGGCAGGACCTGACAGCATGGCAGGACCGGTTGGGCGTCACCGTCAAACCGCCCAAACCTGCTGCACCTCCGCGGTCCTGGCGCAATCGCCTGCGGCTTGCCGCGCTGCGTCGCCTGTATGTGATGTCGTCACAGGAAATGTACCTGATCAGCGTGCATGGCCCAGATGGCGTCGGAAAATCCACCGCCTGCGATCTGGTGGGCGGCATGTTCGCCGGCTACCCGATCGGGCTGGACGCGTTTCACCATGTGACCTCGTGGAAGCACAAGACCGATAACCCCGTGAAAGCGGCAACGGCCAAACCCGCCGCAACAACACCGGCAAAAACTTCGCCCATGCGTGCGGTGCTGAAATTCGGATACCGCGCCGCACCGGAATTTGTCCGCGAGGGATGGCGGGCCGTGACCGGCTATCACCACTATGGCCGCAGCCTGAACGGGAAGATCTTTCAGGGTTATCTCGACCACCGGATCATGATCCTCGACCGCTATGTCTATGACATGTTTCTCAAGCTCGGCATCCGCAAGGCAGCCGGACGGCTGGGCACCCTGATCGGCTATCTCACCTGCCGGATGATGCGCGCACCCCTGCGGGCCATTCTGATCGTGGACCGGCCCGAAGCCGTGATCGCGCGCAAGCAGGAATTGTCGCTGGAGGAAATCCGCGACTACCAAACCGCCATGGAAGCCTTGCTCAACCGGCTGCGCATTCCCCACACTGTGATTCAGGTTGCCGGACGTGACGCCGAGACCATCGCCGACGAGCTGGCCCGCACCATCATCAGCGCCATCGGAACCGATTTGCTGCAGCTGATGCGATACACGGTCGCGCCCGCGGCCAAGCCCATGAGTTCCCGATGACCGACACACCACAACGCCGTTCGATCTTCCCGCGCCTCTCGCGCCTGATGCTGATCGTGGAGATTCTCCACGCCGTGGCTGTCGCGCGGTATCTGTATTTCCATGTGCTGCGCCGCGGCACCCGAATTGCCGAACAGAGCCATGACTCGGTTGCCGCCAATACGGTGATGCACAACATGAAGGGGGTGCGCCGTAGCATCCGCCGGGTCGGACGATCCGCCGTGCTCATCCGGCCACTGTCGGTCATTCCGCGCCTGCAGCGGCGGGTGCCCGACGCCAAGGTGCTGTCCATCGGCCCGCGTTCGGAAGCCGAGCTTCTGTGTCTGGCTTCCCACGGGTTCCGGCTGCGCAATGTCACCGGCGTGGACCTGCTGAGCTATTCCCCGCGGATCGATATCGGCGACATGCACGCGCTGCAATATGCCGATGACAGTTTCGATGTGGTGATCGCCAGCCGGGTGCTGGGCTACAGCGATGCGCCCGAGATCGCCTGTGCCGAAATGCTGCGGGTGACCCGGCATGACGGCTATATCGCGATCAACACCGGGGATTTGCAGCCCGACAGTGCCACCAACCAGGATCTCGATTACAAGCCGGGCAGCAACCAGGTCTATTCGAGCCTGGCCGATATCCTCGATCTGTTCGGGGACCATGTGGGCTATGTGCATTTCAGCAACGACCCCTCAGTGGAAACCGGCAAGCAGCGCGGCCCGATTCTGGTGATCTTCCGCGTGACCAAAACCCAGGCCCGAGCAGACTGATCGGCTCCCTCCGACAATTTGGCACCTTCATCGGCATGTTCCGCGAACATGCAGGATGGCGGCTGCCGGCGCTGTTTGCCCTGATCTTGATTGGCGGTCTGGTGGAGGCAGTGGGGATCCTGACCCCTGCTGCCACTGCTCAGCGCAGCGGTGGGGGACACTGCCGACAATCCGTTTGCCGCCAGCGTGGTCACGGTCCTGCAGAGTGCAGGGGTGGCGCCGACGATCCTCAACCTGCTGCTGGTGATCGTGGTCGCCTTCGCCCTGCGCGGGTTTCTGGTCTTCATCTCGACCTATTTCATGTCGATCATCGTGGTCGATATCCGCCGCCGGGTGCAGTCGGACCTGACACGGCGCTTCGGCGAGATGGAACTCTCCTACTACGTCAATCAGACCGCGGGCTGGTTCAACAACATCCTGATCGCCGAGGTCGCCCGCTTCGTCGCCTCCATGCGCAGCTTCAGCCTGCTCTCGGTGAGCGTGATCAACGCGCTGGTGCTGCTGCCCATCGCGCTGTCCATGAAGCCGGAAGTCACCCTGACGATCTTCGTGGTCGGCGGGCTGACGCTGATCTCCATGCGCGGAATCATCGGGCGAACAGCGGTCTATTCGCGCGAACAGACCCGCTTGCAGGGGCGGCTCAACTCGACCTTCATTCAGCTGATCCAGTCCTTCATCTACCTCAAGGCCACCGGCTCGACGCGTTCGGCCAACCAGCATGTGATCAATTCGATCCAGAGCCTGTCACGCACCGAATTGCGGATCCGCAAGCTGGCGGCGATCATCGTTTCGGTGAAGGACCCGATTGCGGTGATCGTGCTGGCGGGCTTCATCTATTACGAGGTGGAGATTCTCGGAGGCTCGCTCGCCGAGGTGATCGTGGTCGCGCTGGTGCTCTACCGGATGCTCACCCAGCTGGTTTCGCTGGGACCGCAGCTGCAGGTCTTCAACCAGACCATCGGCGGCGTCTTCGCGGTGCGCGAGGTGATCGCGGATATCGAGCCCCATCTCGAGCCGGGCACCCATGGCGCGCGGGCCGATCTCGACCAGCCACTGAGCGCGGAGAACGTGTCCTTCAGCCATGGGGAGACCGCGATCCTGCACCATCTCGACGCCGTCATCCGCCCCAACGAAACCGTCGGCGTGGTGGGGGAATCGGGATCGGGGAAAACCACCTTCTTCCATTTGCTGACCGGGATGCTGCGGCCCAATGACGGCGAGATCCGGATCGGCGACACGCCCTATCGCGATCTCGACATGGCCGAACTGCGCAACCAGATCGGTTATGTCACCCAGGACCCGGTGATCTTCGACGGGACTGCGGCGGACAATATCTCGCTGTGGCAATGCACGCCCGATGATGAGGCCGGCATGGAACAGGTCCGCGCAGCCGCCCGGCTGGCTCGCTGCGACGGGTTCATCTCGGAGCTCGGGAACGGCTATGCCACGGAGGTCGGGGATCGCGGGGTGCGTCTGTCGGGGGGCGAGCGTCAGCGCATCGCCATCGCCCGTGAGCTCTACAAGAACCCGCGTCTGCTGATCTTCGATGAGGCCTCCAGCGCGCTCGATGCCCATTCCGAGCAGTATCTCCAGGACAGCATCGAAAGCATGCATGGCGAGCGGACCGTGCTGATCATCACCCACCGGCTTGCCAGCGTGCGCGACTGCGATCGCATCTATGTCTTTTCCGATGGCCGGATCGTCGAGGAAGGGTCCTTCGAGACCCTGTTCCACACTCCGGGATCCCGCTTCCGCAGCATGTGCACCGAACAGGGAATCACGGCGTGACCTGTATAGACACCTGCCGGTATTGTTCCGACCCCAGCCCGACCCCCGCAAGGACCTGATCGCGATGAAACTTTCACATCTCGCATTTTCCATTGGCGCCACCACCATCGCCGCGCTGCTCACGACGAGCCCTGCGAGCGCCCAGACCCCGCCCGCCGAACCCTTCGACTGGCGCGACGACTGGGAGCTGGCCGATGGACTGAACATGGAGATCGACAGCCAGGGGTTCAATTTCCCCTCCCATATGCTCTTCGTCGATACGCCCGGCCCCGGCCCCAAGGACCCGCTCTATTTCGTGCTGGAGCTCAAGGGCAAGATCAAGGTCGTGACCAATGACCGCTCGGTGCACACCTTCGCCAGCGATGTGCTGCCGATCCCCCAGGGGCCGAACTCCTTCGATCAGGTCGGGCTGACCGGCATCTGCCTGGAACCCGAGAAGGGCTATGTCTTCGTCAGCTTTGCCTATCTCGACGAAACCCAGATCTACCGCAACGGCATGGCCCGCTATTCGACCACGCCGGGCACCTTCGGGCTGGCAGGCACCGACCGGCTAGAATTCCTCGATGTCTTCCGCACTGAACGTTCCGCCACGGCGCATCAGATCGGCCCGTGTCAGGTCCGCGACGGATTCGTCTACACCGCCGTGGGATATGGCGATGAAAAGGCCCAGGCCCAGAACCTACACACCACCCTGGGCTCGATCATCCGCACCGATCTCGATTTCAAGGCACCCGACGACAATCCCTTCTTCGAGGATGACGGCAAGGCCACCGCGATCGACTACATCTGGGCCTATGGCTTCCGAAATCCCTTCGGCCTGAAGATGGTCGGTGACCGCCTCTTCGCCACCGAGAATGGCGGCGATGTGGACCGGTTCAACGAAATCGAGGAAGGCGAGAACTATCTCTGGAACGGCACCGACTGGGGCATCGGCGCACGGGCCAACCAGATCTTCGCCCCGGCCGTGGGACTGGTCCATCTCGACTATATCGACGACGACAACGAGGTCTTCCCGGAGGACTTCCGCGGCAATTTCGTGACCGTCTCCTCCGGCACCCCCGGGGAGGTCGGCCGCAGTGTCGACGGCAAGCGCAGCCTGCTCTTGCTCAACTACGATTTCGAGACCAAGCAGATGGCGAGCGTTCCCCGCTCGATCCTCAACTATCGTGGCAGCAGCATGCAGATCCCGGTCTCGGTGGGCGTGGGGCCGGATGGTCTCTACTTCCTGCCGATTCTGCCCAACGCGCAGGGCACCGTCGCGGTCTTCAAGGTGAGTGTGGACGCCAATGCCGACTATCCCCACCGGGTCGGATCGGATGAAACCCCGCTGGCCCTGATCAACCGCTATGGCTGCCGCCAGTGTCACAAGATAGCCGGTGCCGGGGGCAGTTTCGGACCGGCCCTCGATGATGGTTTGCGGGACCGGCTAATCGCGGCCCTCAACGAACCGGCTTATGCCGCCCGGGTCGCCAAAGCCGACAAGCTCACTGCCGATCCCTATGTAAATTACCGCGAGGCCCGCCAGGACATCCTTGCGGCCAACGGCGATGAACGCGCACGGCGCTGGCTCACGACCTATTTGCAGGAACCGACCTTCGACAACCCCAAGAACAAGATGCCGCGCCTGGACGTGACCGCCGCCCATGCCGCGATCATCGGTGAGCATCTGATGGGACGTGCCGCTGTGACCCAGGAACCGGAATTCGGCACGCTGGACAAGATCCGCTTCTTCATGGCGGCGCAAATTCCTGAACTGCGCTACCGCCACATGATCCTGTCCTTCGGGATTGGCGGCTTGCTGGGAGGTGCCGTCCTGCTGGTCCTTCTGGGCCTGTTCCGGCGTCGGCGCGCCGGGTAACAGAGAACCGACGTCGGACCCGAAGACAACAAGATGACAACACCCGACCCGCAATCAGACCGGCGCTTCCTGCCCTATGGACGGCAGTCCGTCGATCAGGCGGATATCGATGCCGTGGTTGCCGTGCTGCGCGGCGACTGGCTGACCACGGGTCCCGCTGTTGATGCCTTTGAAGCCGCGCTACGCGACGTCACAGGGGCCGAACATGCCATTGCCTGCAGCAACGGCACGGCAGCCCTTCATCTAGCATTGCTGGCCGCAGGTATTGGGCCGAGGGATAGGGTGATCGTTCCCGCCAACACCTTCCTCGCCGCGGCCAATGCCGCCCGGCTGGTGGGCGCCGAAGTGGTATTTGCGGATATCGACCCCAAGAGCGGCCAGATGCTGGCCGAACATGCCGAAGCCGCCCATGCGCGGGCGGACGACAACCGCGTCGCAGGGGTGATGCCGGTCTATTTCGCCGGCCAGTGTGCCGCCCCGGCCGATCTCGCAGACTTCGCCTGCACCCATGACCTTCGTGTGATCGAAGATGGCTGCCACGCGCTCGGCACCACCTACGACTCCGCGGCGGGTCACCACCACGTGGGCGGCAATGACCATGCGGACATGACCACCTTCTCCTTCCACCCGGTCAAAACCATCACCACCGCAGAAGGCGGCGCCATCACCACCCGTGACGCCGATCTGGCCGAGAAGCTGCGCCGCTATCGCAATCACGGCATGACCCGCGACCCGGCGCAGCTCACAAATGAAGCCCTTGCCCACGCGGCCGATGGCGCGGTGAACCCCTGGTATTACGAGATGGCCGAACCCGGCCTCAATTACCGGGTCAGTGATCTGCAATGCGCTCTGGGCACCAGTCAGCTGAAACGCCTGCCCGATATTGTCGCGCAGCGGCGCGCGCTTGTGGCGCGCTATGCCGAAAAAATAGCACCCCTCGCACCGCTGGTTCAGTCCCTGGATATGGTGAAGGGATGCAGCCCTTCCTGGCATCTGCAGGTCGTCCGGATCGATTTCGCAGCAGCAGGCACAAGCCGGGCCGAGGTTATGACCGCCCTGCGTGAACAGGGAGTCGGGAGTCAGGTGCACTACATACCGGTGCCGTGGCAGCCCTATTATCGGCACCGCTATGGCGATACCGAATTCCCGGGCGCCAGCGCCTATTACGACACCTGCCTCAGCCTGCCCCTGTTCGAATCACTCACCCTGGCCGAGGTCGACCGGGTTGTGGACACCCTCGAAGCGGTTCTTTCCGGCCACCGGCACTAAACCCAGAGACCGAACGAACCGTCATGCGAATTCCCATAGAGAGCCTCGGAACCGTCACCGACTGGCGTGACGGCATCACCTGGAGCGCTGCCGATCTGGCTGCCCAGACGAACCGGACTGCGCGACAGCTGATCGAGATCGGGGCCGGTCGGGGCGACCGCATTGTCATCTGGCATGGTGGCAGCGGGCGATTCTTCGGAGACCTGATGGGGGTCTGGAAAATCGGCGCCTGTGCGGTGTGCCTCAACCCATCCACCACCGAGGAAGAGGTCGGACGGATCGTCGATTTCGTCAACGCCGCCGCTGTGCTCGATGATGGCATCGCGCGCCTCGACACGCTCCTCTCTGCCCCCATTCTCAGCAGCGGGGCCTTTACCGGTGCCAGTGATGATGTTGTGGGCGAATCCCAACTGGATGACGACGCGCTGATCCTGTTCACGTCCGGCACCACCGGCACCCCCAAGGGCGTGCTGCACAGCTTCCGATCCCTGCTCGCGCGGATCTCGCTGAACCAGTTCCATATTCCCAGAGCCGCACGGGCGCGCACCCTGTCCGTGCTACCGACCCATTTCGGCCATGGCCTGATCGGCAATTGCCTGACCGTGCTGCTGGACCGTCAGCCACTGCTACTGGCCCCGGCGACCAATCTGGATGTCTCCGGACATCTCGGCGCCATCATCGACGAACACGACATCACATTCATGAGTTCGGTCCCCACATTGTGGAAGCGCGTTCTGGGAACGGTGCCACCACCCGAAAACGGCAGGCTGACCCGGGTGCATGTCGGGTCCGCCCCACTCTCTGCCGAATTGTGGAACGGCATCGCCGAATGGGCCGGCACAAGGGATGTGGTCAACATGTACGGCATCACCGAAACCGCCAATTGGATTGCCGGCGCCTCGCTGGCCGATCATGAAGCCGCCGATGGTCTGGTGGGCGACATGTGGGGTGGTACCGCCGCGGTTCTGGATGGGGCTGGCGAAATTCACGCGCAGGGCGAGGGGGAACTTCTCGTTCAGTCGCCCAGTCTGATGCGGGGCTATTTTCAGCTGCCCGAACAGACCAACGCGGTGTTGCGCAATGGCTGGTTCCACACCGGCGATATTGGGCATATCGATGCCTCGGGCACGATCCGCCTGACCGGCCGCCAGAAATATGAAATCAATCGGGGCGGCATCAAGGTGCACCCGGAAGATATTGATCTGCTACTCGAGCGCCACACCGCCGTCGGCGAAGCCTGTGCGTTTGCTCTGCCCGACGAGATCGAAGGCGAAATCGTTGCCGTGGCCGTGACCTCCGGTGACGGCTCCGAACTCGACGCCCGCGCCCTGCGCCGCTGGTGCGGCGAACGACTGGCGCGCGAAAAAATACCGTCCCGCTGGTTCGTGGTGGATGAAATCCCCAAGACCGACCGGGGCAAGGTCAATCGCGACAATGTGGCCGCCTATTGTCTGGACATGGATTCTTGAACCACCCTTTGCCATCCGGCGCGCCTATGGTGTTGCGCACTGATGCCTCCAACGCGATCGGTTTCGGGCATCTGCGGCGCTGTCTTGCCATCGCCGACTTCGTCGCCCGGTCCGGTGGCACACCTGTCTTCGCGCTCGGCATATATGATGACAGCGCGCGGGCGGCCGTCAAAGCGGCGGGATGGACGTGTGTCGAACTCAATGACGCCACGCTATTCGATGCGGCAAGCCTGCCCGCGGCCTCTCTGGTGATTTGCGACATGAGCCACCCGGCAGCTGTCGAAAGCGTGGAAAGCCTGCCGGGCTATGTCTCGGACCTGCAGGACGAAGGATGCCGCGTTGTGCTGATCGATGCGCCGCTGGCCATGTGTCTGGCCGCGAAGCAGCCACTGGGCGTCGACCTGCTGGTGATCCCCTATCTGGACGGTGAATTGCAGCAGGTCCAGCCCGGCCCGCGGGCCACTGCAGCCGGTCTGCCCTTTGCCATTGTCGACACTGACTACAGGGATGCGGCAACCGCCGGGCGGGACATCTCCGACATGGCCGATCGTATTCTGGTCACAGCCGGCGGCAGCGACCCCACCGGGGCCACAGCGCTCTGTCTGAAGGCCCTGCACAACATCACCGATGCCGACCTCACCATCCGCGTTGTGGTGGGTCCGGCCTTTGACCAGAACGCGCGCAGTGAAATTCAGACGCTGGCGGCCGACAGCCGACACGACATCACATTACTCGACGCACCCTCCGGCCTGCTGGCGGAAATGCTATGGTGTGATCTTGCCCTCTCAGCCAGCGGCGTCACGAAACACGAACTGGCCTGCACGGGAACGCCTGCGCTGCTGTTCTCCATCGACAGCGATCTCGACGCCATGAACACGTCGTTCCGCAAACTGGGGAGCTGCGAAGACCTGGGCCAGGTCGCGCATCTGACCCCGGACATTCTCGCCAGCGCCCTGCGTCGCATACGTCCCGACCGGGATCGTCGTCAGGCCATGTCCGCAGCCGGGCGACAGGCCGTGGACGGACGCGGCTGTGTACGCATGTTTGAAGCCCTTGAAGCGGCGTGCGCCGCGTGACCACGCAGATGACCTCCACCCAGCAAAGCCCGCTGTTCACCCGCCATCAGGTGATCGTCCTGTTCCTAGCCGCCGTCGCCCTGCGTCTGGCCTATCTCGGAATCGTTGTGGCGCTGGACGGGAACATCAACAACGGCAGCGATTCCGGAAAATTCCTGCAGCTTGCCTCCAATATCAACAAGTTCGGATCCCTGGTGAACTGGGATCTGGGGGTCTTCGGGCGTGACACCGGGCGGATGCCGCTTTACCCCTATCTGACCGCGGCCATTCTCGACATTGCCGGGGCGCAGCGCCTCTGGGCCGTGGCCTTCGTGCAGGCTTTCATCGACGCGGCGACGGTCTTCGCGATCGGATTGCTGGCCGGAGCGATCGACCGCCGCTGGGCACTGCCCGCAGCGATCCTGGCCTGTGTCTGGACCAGTCTGGTGATCCTGACCTCCTTCGTGCTCGCCGACACCGTGTTCATGGCCTTCTTCTGCTGGGGCCTGTGCGCCTGTGTCTGGGCCACCCGAGTCGAGCGTAAATTGCTGCTGGTCGCCGCAGCCGGGCTGGCCTTTGCCCTGGCCTTGCTGACACGACCGACCCTGATGTTCTTTCCCTATTTTCTGGTCCCCGCCCTGACGGTGCTGCTCTGGGCCCGCGGCGGCCAGAGCTGGCGGCGCGCCATCCTGCTAGCGCTGGTGCCGGCCGTGATGATGCTTGCTGCTGTCGCGCCGCGCGCGGCGGAAAACTACAACCAGTACGGCACGCTGGTGGTCACGACCCAGTCGGGCAATCACGCGCTCGACGTGGTGGATCAGTTCATCCGGCTGTGCGAGCGCTGCGTGCACGAAGACATGGAATCCAAGATGCATGCGGAGGTCAAATCCCGCCTGAAGGCCCAAGGCCGGGAAGACCAGCAGAACCCGACGATCCTCGACGAGATTCGCCGTGGCGTTGCCGTCGAGTACCTCAAGCAGATTCCACTCGGCACCCTGTTCAAGGGAACGATCCTGGGCTCCATCCGATCCACCTTTCAATCGGGCGTCTATGTGACCGGGCACCAGTTCCGACTGGACCCGCAATTCCTGTCTGCGGTCCCCGGTGATTCCTACGCCCAGAGACTGTGGAATTTTGCAAAGTCTCTGCCCTCTGACGGGTTCCTGTTGCTCTGGGCGGTGGCACAGATGTTTGTGGTCACCGGGGTGGTTTTGCAGATCAGCGGCGCCTGGCGGGGGGTACGTCAGCGGGATGCGCGGCCCTATATCCTGTTCCTTCTGGGGATTGCCGCCTATTTCCTCGCACTCAACGGCCCCTTCGGAAACCCGCGCTACGCGATCCCCCTGACCCCGGTGCTGGTGGTGCTGACCGCAGCGGGACTTGCGGGCCTTCTGGCACGCCGCGCCCTGAAGCGATCTTCGGTGACCCAATGACCGACAACACCTTTACCAACGCCGCCATCACCGCCGACGACAAGGCGGCCTTCGAACGTGAAGGGTACCATCTGATCCGCCCGCTGTTTTCCAAAGCGGAAGCTGCGCACTGGCGGGATCAGATCAATGCGGTGTTTGATTTTCCGCCCGAGCCGGACGCGGCCGCCCGCATTGCCGGTGCCACCCACACGCTCGCGGATGGTGTGACGACAACGGAGAATTTCTGGCCCGTCATTTTCAATGAACGACTGCTCGCCACGGTCAGCGCACTGATCGGTGACGACATCCGCTACACCCAGCATTCGGACCTGCACATCAATCTGCCGGGCGGGCGCTGGCACCGCGACAACGCCCATCGTGCTTTCGGGGTCGGTCCGGACTGGGATGAAACCGAACAGCCCTATCGGGTCGTTCGTGTGGCGATCTATCTGTCGGATCACCACGCAAGCAATTCATCCCTGGTGGTGCTGTCCGGCAGCCATCGCCGAGAAACCCGACAGGCCCGCACGGAGTATGTGATCTGGAACAAGCTGCGCGGCTTTCTACGTCGTCGGGGGCGCAACAACCTGCTTTCCCACATCTTCCTGACAGCCCCGCGGCGTGTGCTGCGCACCCAGCCGGGGGATTGTGTCATCTTCGACCAACGCCTGATGCATGCCGGCGGGGTCATCCGCGGCCCCGAACCGAAATACGCGATCTACCTGTCATTCGGGATCGACAATCAGCATTCACGAAACCACCGAGCGTTTTTCCTCGATCGACCCACCTACAGCCCGGACCTTCCCGCGGCCCTGCGTGCACGTCTTTCGGAGAACGGACTGTTGCTCGACGACGCGTCCGGGACTATTCAACCCTAAGCTCATTTCCTGAAAGGAGCCTTCATGGCACCGAACAAACAACCGTTTTTGATCGCCGAGATCGGCATCAATCACAATGGCGACATGGCCATCGCCAAAAAGATCATGGATTCTGCCGCGGATGCCGGTTTCGATGCCGTGAAATTCCAGAAACGCACCGTCGATGCGGTCTATACGGCGGAGTATCTGGAGGGTCACCGTGAAAGCCCCTGGGGCACCACCCAGCGCGCCCAGAAGGAAGGTCTCGAATTCGGTGAAGCTGAATACAAGGAGATCGATGCCTATTGTCGCGAGAAGGGCCTGCAATGGACGGCCTCCTGCTGGGACATGGGTAGCCTCGACTTCCTGCGCGGATTCGATCCGTCATTCCACAAGATCGCGTCACCCATGCTCGGACATATCCCCCTGCTGCGCGAAACCGCCAAGGACGGGAAGAAGACCTTCATCTCCACCGGCATGTCCAAGCTGGAAGAAATCGATGAAGTGGTCGAAATCTTCACCAAGGCCAATTGCCCGATCGAGTTAATGCACTGCAACTCGACCTATCCGATGAAAACCGAAGACGCGAATCTGCTCTGCATCCCGATGCTGCGCGAACGCTATGGCGTCAATGTGGGCTATTCGGGACATGAAAGCAGTCTGGTGACCGTCTGCGTGGCCGCCGTCGCACTGGGCGCCACCTCCATCGAGCGCCACGTGACCATCGACCGCACCGTGTACGGATCCGATCAGGCCGCGTCCATCGAAACCAAGGCACTGCGCAGTCTGGTGGCCGCGGTTCGTGCGATCCCCGCAGCCCTGGGCAGCGGTGAAAAGGTTCTGGGCGAGTCCGAACTGGAAGCCCGGGACAAGCTGCGTCAGGACGTCCAGTCCTGATCGGGAACGTAATCCGCGCATGAGCACTGTTGCCGTCATTCTGGCGCGCGGCGGGTCGCAGGGAATCCCGGGGAAAAACCTCAAGGATTTCTGCGGCAAGCCGCTGGTTGCCTGGACCATCGAACATGCACGCGATGCGGCGCATATCGATTCCGTCTGGGTCAGCTCGGATGATCCCGAGATCCTGTCGGTCGGCGAATCCTATGGCGCGTCCGCCATCGAACGTCCGGTGGATATCGCTGACAGCGCGGCCTCCTCGGAATCCGGCTGGCTCCATGCGCTCGATGCGTTGGCCGAAAAGGGTGTTGCGGTGACGCGCATGGTGGCACCTCAATGCACATCACCGGTCCGGACCGCGGGTGATTTTGACGGCGCGCTGGAGCTCTTCGAGGCCGAGAAACTGGATTCCCTGTTCTCGGCCACAACCATTCCGGATTTCAACATCTGGCGGCCCCAGGCCGATGGTACTCTGGACAGCTACACCTATGACTATCGCCGCCGCGAGCGACGCCAGGAAAAGGGCGAGCAGTTTCTCGAAAACGGGTCCTTCTGGATTTTCATACCCGAGGTCCTGCGCAGTTCCGGAAACCGGATGGATGGCAAGATCGGTATCTGGCGTCAGGAGTTCTGGAAAAGTTTCCAGATCGACGAACCCGAAGATCTGCGCTTCTGTGAAGTCCTGATGCGGGCCTATCTGCCAGAGGGTACCTCCACCCCCTGACCATGGACGACACGGTCAACACACAAGCATGGCTGATTGGCGGCGCCGGTCGGTCGGGCAAAACCACGCTTGCCGATTCGCTGCAGACCCATTCGCGGACCATCGCCGGCTTCCCTCTGGAAGGGGTCTTTCACGTTTACCTGCAGCGCAGGTTCCCCTTCTTTCGCCACCAGCGACAGCGCCTGCTGACCGAATATATGGACCGACCGCGATACATGGATGCGCTGCGCACCAAGGTGGAACGCCCGCGCGATCATTTCGAAGTGGATATCGAAGAGCTGACCACCGCACTACCCGAAGGTATCGACAACCCCATCGGTCTGTTTGCCTGGCTGCTGGACAAATATGCTGCCGACCAGGGCCGGCAGGGCTGGGCCGTGTTCGACCTGTTGCCGGAGATGCGCTACGCGACTTATCGCAAGCTGATCGCCGGCGTGAAGCTTGTCGTCATGCAGCGCGCGCCCGAAGAGGCGGTGGCCGAAGCCCTGTTTTGGCGGAGTTATCCCGAGGCCCCGGAAGACCGGCGCCGGCGCTTCCAGAATGTTCTTTTCCAGTGGTGCCTGTCGCGCGTCGTGACGGAACATCATCGCCAGCATTACCCGGACGATGTCGTCGTATTTTCCTTCAACGATCTCACCCGGGGCGATGCATCCGCGCTGTCCCGGATGGCAGAGACATTCGACATGGATGTCGAGGCCGTGCGCAGCGCTTTCGATTTCACACCCCCTTTCGGATATCACGGCGACGCGGGCTTCAAGGGACCCGACGGGGCCCTGCACAAGCTGCTCAGCGATCAGGAACGGGACGACATCGCAAAGGCGGTCGGCGGGACATTCAGCCGGCGTGATCTGGCAATCCTGATTGCGCTGGCGCCACATGCACCTGTCTTCGCACGGGGCCTGGGGGATTTTCTGTTGTATCCGGGGACAATTCTGAAGCGCCGCCGGAACGCGCTGCGACAGCGAGCTGTGGATGCGCTGGCCGGTCTTCGCCTGTCTTTGCGGGCTCCGGCATGAACGGGGTCATGACCACAGCGATGACGGATGCAACGGCGCCCATCGCCATGGATTTGTCGGTTCTCGGTGCTACGGATCCGCAGCGCGCGCTTGATGATCTGGTCTGGCCCAGTCCGTATGACGTCTATCACACGCTCTCGCGCACATTCATCGATTCCCTGATGGCGACGATTCACGCGCTGGACCCGGGGGCTGACCCGGCCGCCGTGATCCGTGCCAAGACCTATGACATTGTCACCGATCTGGCCTTCGCCGCGCGGCTGGCCTTCGATATTGCCAATGCCCGCAAGGCCAACCGGACGCTGCGCTATGACGCGGCGGCCTGTCCGATGCTCGCCTTCCTCGAGGCCGGGGGCGATCCGGCTCGCTCACCGGTTCCGCGCATCTGGCATCACCCGGTCGACCCCCGCTTCAAGACCCGAGCCCGTAAGGCGGCCCGGCGTGGCCGTTCCCAATTGCAGGCGCGGCTGGCCAGCGGTGAACGGATTGACGTCCACAACCGCAACAATCTGGTGAACACGCTTCTGGCCACCGAGGCCCGCACCGCGATCGACTGGCCGGTCACCAACATCACCTGGCATCACGGCGGCGATGTGCCCACCATTCTGCAGGAGAGCGTTTCGGAGATGGGCCGCACTTACGGGCAGGTGATCGCACAGTTCATCGATGACACAGATTTGCGCGAGACCCTGGAAGCGCTGGGTCGTCGCCTGATTTCCTATCATCTGGCCAAATCCTGGACCGACTTCAAAACCTTCGAAGCGCATATGCGGTTTCGCCCGATGGGCACCATGCTGGTGAGCGGCACCCCCAAACATCTGGGCCGTCTCGCGGGCTGGCTCTACCGCCGGGAAGGCCGCCCGGTGATCCGCTGCGCTCATGGCGGGGAGCGGGTGTTCTTTTCCGACTATGAATGGGGTCTGGCGGAGTTTCCCGATTGCGACACCTACTACGCACACAGCGCGGGCGAACGGGACGCCCTCGCACAACGCATCGCCACAAAGACAACCGCGCTGGTCCAGCCCGGACAATCCATCGTGTTCAAAACACTGGGCAGCCCGCACCATCAGGCGCTGCTGGAACGATCCCGCACGCAACGCCGCCCGGGCAACACCGGCACCATCGTCTATGTGGCGGGAGGCTATCTCGGCGAACAACTCGGGGATTTTCCCAACCGCAAACCCCCGGACCCGCTTTATCTGGACTGGCAGATCGATCTGGTGCTCGCCATCAAGGCGCTGGGCTATCGGGTGGTGGTGAAACCACATCCGGCCGGCATTGCGCATGAATCCCGTTTCCTCGCACCCTATACCGATGGGGAGCTCGACGGCGTGTTCGATCCGGCCCAGGTGTCGGCCGATGCCTTCGTCTTCGACTTTGCCGGCACCGCGTTCTTTGACGCACTCGCCACGGATATCCCCATGGTGTTCGCAGATATGGGTGTGCGTCCCTATGACAGTGCGGTCTACGACGATTTCGTGACCCGGTGCCCGGTTGCGCCCGCGGGCCGCGACGACCGGGGCCGGTTCCGGATCGACCGCGAACGGCTGGGCACCGTTCTGACGGATACCATCGAGATGAACACTTGTCCCCCCGGCTTTCACGACCGTTATTTCGGCCCATGAGCCATCCCCCACTGAACCCCGGCAGAACAGGAACGCACCATGCGTAACGTCCGCCTCGTCAATGAGAACCGGAAGCCACGACTGCGTTCGCGCATGGCCAACGCGGTCGCACGCGCCCTGCCACATGCGATGGTTCGAAAACTGATGGAGAGCACCTTCATCAATTTCGGCGTCGAAACGACTAATCTGTGCAACGCGAATTGCTCGTTCTGCGGCTATCGCTTCATGCAGCGCCCCAAGGTCGACATGCCCATGGAGGTCTATGAGAAGGCCGTCCGTGAATTTGCGGCCAATGGCGGGGGCAATCTAAACTTCACGCCCACGGTGGGTGATCCTCTGGTCGATAAGCAGCTGGTCAAGCGCATCGAGCTGGCTCGGTCCCATACGGAAATCCAGGAAATCTTCCTCTACACTAATGCCATCCTGCTCGAACGCTTCGGGTATGAGGCCTTCCTGCGGTCCGGGCTGTCGCGTCTGGCGATTTCCACCTTCATCGGCAACCGCGAGGGCTATGAGCGGTATTACGGCAACGACAAATACGGGAAGGTGGTCGAGAACATCATCGAGATCGCCCGCAAAAACCGCGAGATCGGCAGCCCGGTGCGCATCACGCTGCATCTACGGGTCGAGGGCGACCGGGCCTCCTGGGAAGAGACCGAGACCTATCAGACCATCGCCGAACTGGTCGGAGTCAACAACATCGACTATCTCGACGTCTATGATGCCTGGGGTGGACGCATCAAGAAGGAGGATGTTCCCGAAGGGACCGAACTCGACGAACCCATCCCGCTAGCCGAGAAGATCAAGTCACCCTGTTTCGAGATGTATCGCCGCCTGCATGTGCTGGCCGATGGCAATGTGGGCGCCTGTGTCTGCGTCGATCTGGAAAGCGAAATCAAGGTCGGCAATGTGAAAGAGGAAACTCTCGATGAAATCTGGCGCGGCAAACGCCTGCGCGCCTATCGATCCAACTGGGTCGAGGGGAATCTTCCCGAAGTCTGCAAGAGCTGCACCCGGTATCAGGCCGTCGACCAGTTCATCGACGAGAACCGCAAACGGGTGATTGTCGACTTCGCCCGCCGGCGGTTTCCGGCAACCCTGAAATTCCTGACCCGGTAAGCCCGACCCGATGACCCGCGACATTCCCGATTTTGAACTGACCGCCGCGATGGCATCGCTCTACCGCAGCGGCGACTACTATGTGCGCATTCCCGCCGGCCCCGCCGAGCCCGAAGACGACACCTACTGGACCAAATCGGTGGACCCGGACGGCAAGGTGCGGGACCGATTCGCCGAGCGGGACCAATATGTGGAAAACATCCGGCCCGAACTGGACTTCATCGCCGGGCTGACACCCGGACGGGTGCTCGATATCGGCTGCGGCCCCGGCTGGCTGCTTTCGGCCATCGATGCCGGCTGGGACAAGCACGGCGTGGAACTTTCGGCCGCCGCAGCCGAACACGCTGCCCAATATGGCGATGTCTTCGTCGGGCCGTTTGAAAACTCCAGCTTCGAAGCCAGCAGCTTCGATCTGATCGTCATGTATCACGTGATCGAGCATCTGCCTGACCCGGTCGATGCGCTGCGGCGGGCCTGTTCCCTGTTGCGCCCGAGCGGGCAGCTTGTGCTGGGCACCCCGGATTTCGATTCCGGCTGCGCCCGGCGCTACGGCAACCAGTACCGGATGCTACACGACCCGACCCATATCAGCCTGTTCTCGAATGATTCCATGCATCGCTGCCTGCGGGGTGAGGGATTCCGCATCGACCAGGTCGAGTATCCCTATTTCGACACCCAGTGGTTCGATCGGGAGAACCTGCTCAAGATGCTCGGGACAGACGGCATCTCCCCGCCCTTCTACGGGAACTTCATGACCTTTTACTGCACCCGCAGCGCGGACTAGCAGGACACGGGCGCGGCCGATGGCTGTTCGCCCGATCTGATCAGACAATATGTGTGGCTTTGTAGCGCTCAGTGAACCCGGGCGATTCTTCGACGAATCGCTGATGTCGGGCATGGAAGCCGACCTGCATCATCGCGGGCCGGATTCCGGAGGTTTGTCCATCGAGGCGGGCTTCGCGCTGGCCTTCCGGCGGCTGGCGATTCTCGACCCGGTGTCGGAATCCGACCAGCCGATGACCGACCCGACCGGGCAACGGACCATCGTCTTCAATGGCGAGATCTACAATTACCGCCGCCTGCGCGCTGAACTGGAAGCCGCGGGCACGCAGTTCCGCACGAATGGCGACTCGGAGGTCATCCTCGCCGCCTATGCGGCCTGGGGCGAGGATTGCTTTGCCCGTCTGGAAGGGATGTTCGCGATTGTGATCATCGATCGCGCGCGCAACGAGCTCATCGCCGCGCGGGACCCGTTTGGCATCAAACCACTATATGTGGCCCGGCGCGGAGCCCTGACCGGCTTTGCTTCGGAGATGCGCCCGCTGGCCCGGCTGTTCCCGGTCAAGGTAGACCGGGCGGCCCTGTCCGAGCTGCTGATCTTCCGCTTTGCCGCCGGGCGGCTGAGCAACCTCACCGATATCGAGTCCCTGCCCGGCGGCACGGTCATGGTCCAGTCGCTGACAACCGGCACCTGGCAGACCCGCCGCTTCTGCGACCCACTCGACAGTATAGACGCCGACCCCACGATCGACATGGACACCGCCATCGCCCAGTCACGTGAGGCGATTGTCAATTCCGTCCACGACCATCTGGCCAGCGATGTGGGCTACACCGTGCAGCTTTCCGGCGGGGTGGATTCCAGTCTGGTCAGTGCGATTGCCCAGCGCGAGACCGGCGGGGCGCTGGCCTCCTATGGTGTGCATATCCCCGGTTTTGCCCAGGACGAAGCGCCCTATCGGGCACAGGCGGTCGACCGGATCGGCCTCGAACACAGCGAAATCACACTAGACGGCCACGCCTTCGCCGATGCCCTGCCGCGCGCGGTCAAACACATGGAAGGCCCGGTGCCCCATTACGGCTGCGTCATGCTGATGCTGCTGTGCGACCGGATCCGTGAACGCTCGAAGGTCGTCCTGACCGGCGAGGGAGCAGACGAATTGTTCGGTGGCTACAAGCGCTACGACATCTGGAAGGACCTTGCCCAGAAAGGCCGGCTGGCCAAGCTCGTGCCCGGCTGGATGTGGCCCTTCCTGCAACGCTGGCGTGAAATCCAGCGCTACAGCGGTCGCGACCCGGCGATCTTCGGCGCGGTCTATCACGACTTCATGGCCCTGAACGGGCTGTTCCCCGAACTGGTCCCGGTCCCCGGCGCCCGGGACGCCGCCGCCGCGCGGTTCTCGGATTTCCGCGAACGCATGTTCGCCGTCGACCAGACCTCCTATCTGCCCTCGCTGCTGATGCGGCAGGACAAGATGGCCATGGCCGCCTCGGTGGAAGCGCGGGTGCCCTTCACCCATGTGCCCCTGGCCCGGGTGGTCAATCGATTCCCGGCGGCCCTGCGGGCACCGGGCGGCGAGACCAAACCGATCCTAAAATCCGTCGCCGAAGAATTTCTGCCCCATGAACTGATCCACCGCCGCAAGGTCGGCCTCGCACTGCCGCTTGATGAATGGCTGTCCGACCCGACAGGTCTGGGCCGCTATCTCGACCTGCTGGTCCAGCCCGACAGCCGGCTCGCAGAATATGCCGATGCCAGGCGACTACGCGACATGGTCGAGCGTTTCCGGACCGGTGCGCGCGACCGGATGCCGCCCATGGCCCATCTGGTCAATCTGGAACTCTGGCTGCGCAGCCTGCCCACCCGGCCGGCCTGAGTCCCGCATGCAGCGCATCCACATTCTGACACGCGGGTTCGAAAGCCCGAACGGCCGGGCCTTCCTGTTTCCCCTGGTGGTGTATCGCCACGCGCTGGCCGCAGCCGGCATGGAGATCAAATTCTTCAGCTCCCAGGACGAGAACGGCATCGGCGATTGCGACGTGCTGTGCATCGAAAGCCGGGTCTTCAGCCCCCGATGGGTGGCCGAAGGAGACGAAAGAGTTCTCGCCGATCTCGCGGCTCTGGCCGAACAGGCACCCCTGGTCTGGTTCGACATATCCGACAGCACCGGCTGGCTGCAAGCGCAGGTCCTGCCGCTGGTGCAGCTATACTGCAAATCCCAGCTGCTGGCGGACCGTACGGAATACACCCGCGCCCATTACGGCAACCGGATCTGGGCCGACTTCTACAACCGCAGCGAAAACGTCCGGGACGACGATCCAGCCGAGGCGCGCATTGTCGAAGATGCATCCCTGCTCGACAAATTGCGGGTGTCCTGGAATTCCGGCCTTGCGGATTATTCACTGCACGGCCCCACCCGGATGGCCTTGCGTGCACGGCTTCCGTTCAATCCACTGCTGCGCTTTCCGCGTGTGTTCACACCCCCGGAGAAACATCGCAACATCGATTTCACCTGCCGTATGGGAACCGGCTATGCGCGGGACACAGTGGCTCATCAGCGCCGTCGCATCGCCGAACTTCTGACGGGCCGGATGGCAACCGACAAACTGGGCCGCCGGGCCTTTATGAATGAAATGCGCAACGCGCACCTTGTGGTCTCGCCCTTCGGGTTTGGTGAAATCACCCTGAAGGACTTCGAAGCCATCCTGTGCGGGGCAGCCCTGCTCAAGCCCGACATGTCCCATCTGGAGACCTGGCCCCACCTGTTCCGCACCAACGACACCATCGTGACCCACAAATGGGACCTGAGTGATTTCCTCGATCGCATCGACGAAGTCCCGGACCGCGCCGACGAACTGGTCGGGATCGCGCAGCGCGCGCAGAAAGTTTACCGCGAAGCACTTTCAGGGCCGGACGCTGCCGACGGATTTGTGCGCCATCTGCGCGCCATCGTCGATGAAGCCCTCCCCAGAGAAACCGCAGCATGACCGACGCGCCACTGACCATCGGTATGCCGACATCGACCTTCCTGCCCGCGCTGGGCGGGGTCGAGATCGGGCTCCACAACATTGCGACCCGGCTGACCGCGCGCGGGCACAATCCGATCATTCTGGCGCCGGCGCGCAACGTTCATGCCCTGCGCGACCAGCGCGGGGAGCTACCCTACAAACTTGCATCCTTTCCGCCCAAGATGATGACGCTGATCCATCACTGGCCGGATCTGGGCACGCGATTTGTCTCTGGCTGGCTCGCATGGTTCGACCGGCATCACGGGATCGATGCCTGGCACGGCACGGTCGGGTTCCCCACAGGTGTGGGGCTGGTCCGCCACGCCCACGCAAAACGGCCACATCTGGTGCGTTGTGCGGGCGATGACATCCAGATGGCTCCCGAAATCGGTTATGGCATGCGCCTCGATCCGCGGATCGACAAGCTGGTGCGCGAATGGCTCCCCCGGGCCGATATCCTGGTCGCAATCACGGAATCGGTTGCCAGGGAGTACGCCAAACTCGGCGTGGCGCCGGAACGCATTCGCCGCATTCCCAACGGGGTCGATCTCGACCGCTTCGCAATGCAGGTGGACCGGGCAGCAATTCGAAAACAGCACGGCATTCCCGAAGACGCCTTTCTGTATCTCGCCGTGGGGCGAAATCACCCCAAGAAGGGCTATCGGGACCTGTTGCAGGCGATCCGCGATCTGGCGGATCGAAGCGAAACCGGTTTCGCCGTCGCGATCGCGGGCGCAGCCACGGACGAGCTGGTAACGGAAGCCGCGCACCTCGGCATCTCCGAACACCTGCATCTGCTCGGACCCCTGGGGCAAACCTCCCTGGTAGAGGGGCTGAAGCTGCCCGGCGACGATCTGGTTTCGCTTTATCGGGCCGCCGATGCATTTGTCTTTCCGTCCCATATCGAGACCTTCGGCATCGCACTGGTCGAAGCCATGGCCGCTGGCCTGCCGATCATCACCACCGACGGGCCCGGCTGCCGCGACATCATCGAGAGCGGGCAATGGGGTGACATGGTGCCGGTGGGCAATACCGCCGCGCTGGCCAAAGCCATGCAACACATGATGCATGCTGCCGATCACAGACGCGGATCTGTGGACCGGTCGCGCGAACGGGCGACAGCCTTTTCGTGGGACCACATCGTGGACCAGTATGTAGAAGTCTATCGTGACACGATGGCCAAGACCCGCTGACGGAAGGCGACCAGATCCATGAAGGTAAAATCGAACGACCTCGACGCTCTGATATTCGATTTCGACGGCGTCCTGACCGACAATCGCGTTCTGATGTTCAGCGACGGAACCGAAGCTGTCGTGTGCAATCGCGCCGACGGACTGGCCTTCGATCATTTCCGCGCAGTCGGGTTTCCGGTCTACATCGTCTCGACCGAAACTAACCCGGTGGTGCGCGCCCGTGGTGCCAAGCTGCAGGTCCCGGTCATCGACAGCGTTTCCGACAAGGCGGTCGCCATTCGCGAATTGTGTGAGGCCCACGGCTATATATCCGAACGGCTCATGTTTATCGGCAATGACCTCAATGATCTGCCGGCCCTGAACCTTGTCGGCTATCCCGTTGCCGTCGCCGATGCGCATCCCGATGTTCTGGCGCGTGTGGACCACGTCCTGACCCGCAAGGGGGGCGAGGGTGCGGCGCGCGAGCTGATGGAAAAGGTCATCGATTTCGACCAATCGGACCAATAGACAACATGACCCATCGCATTGTCATCGTGATCGGCTCACTGCAGGTGGGCGGCGCCGAACGTCAGATCGCGCAGATCGTGCCACGGCTGGATCGGGATAGGTGGCAGATTGATCTCGTCACGCTCTCCCGCCCGGGTCCTCTGGCCGAAGACCTCGAAACCGCCGGGTTCCGGGTCTGGTCGCCACCACTGGCCAGCCGCATCACCCGCAGCGGGCCACTCATTCGTTTGCTGCGTGCGCTGATCACCGTGCCGTGGCTGTGGTTCTGGTTCCTGCGCAAACGCCCCGCCATGGCCCATTTTATCCTGCCCGAGGCCTATCTCATCGGCGGCCTGTGCGCGGTGCTGGCCGGACAGTCCCGCATGATCATGAGCCGGCGCAGTCTCGCCCATTATCAGGACCGCTATCCCTTTCTTGCCCGGGTCGAACGCTGGCTGCACAAACACATGGCTGTGGTGACCGCCAACAGCGAGGCCATTCGCGGCGAACTCCTCGAAGAAGGCATCCCCGAACATCGCACCCGGGTGATTCTCAACGGGGTCGACACCAACGCGATTCGTCCCGATGCCGCCCGCGGTGCCAGGCTGCGGCAATCCCTGACAATCCCGCCGGATTCGCTGGTGTTGATGATTGTCGCCAATCTAATTCCCTACAAAGGACATGCCGATCTGATCACAGCACTTGCCAGCATCCGCGACGCCCTGCCCGACAATTGGCAGCTCTTGTGTGTCGGCCGGGATGACGGCATCGGAGGTGCCCTTCAGGCGCAAAGCGCAGAGGCGGGACTTGCCCCGCATATCCGCTTCCTCGGCTCACGCTCGGATATCCCGGCTCTTTTGAGCATGGCGGATGTTTCGCTTCTCTGTTCTCACGAAGAAGGTTTGCCCAATGCGGTGATCGAAGCCATGTCGGCCGGCGTCCCGACCATCGCCACGAAGGTTGGCGGGACCGGAGAGATTATCGACCACGGGGTCACCGGACTGCTGGTCCCTGCCCACAACCCGGATGCACTGGCGCAGTCCATTCTCGAACTGGCCCAGGACCCCGCCCGGCGCGATGCCATGGGCACAGCCGCACGCGTTGAAATCGAAAACACCTATGGACTGGATATCTGTGCCCGAGCTTATGACGACCTCTATCAGCACGTCATGATACCGGAAACCGCGGGCAAGCCATAATGTGTGGCATTGCCGGGTTCTGGTCGCGTGCGGGCATCGAAGGTGAAACCGCGTTGCAGCGGGTCGCCAACGCCATGGGACTGGCGGTCGCCCATCGCGGGCCGGATGGCGATGGGGTCTGGGTCGATCCGGAACACGGGATCGGCCTCGCCCACAGACGCCTCGCGATCATCGATCTCAGGGAGACGGGTCACCAGCCCATGCCCTCTCCGAGCGGGCGCTATGTCATGTCCTACAATGGCGAGATCTATAATTTTCCCGAGCTGCGCCGCGAACTGGAAGACGCCGGCATCGGCTTCCGCGGCACGTCGGACACCGAGGTGCTGCTCGCCCTGATCGAACGGCATGGTCTTGCTAATGCACTCAAGCGCACCAATGGCATGTTCGCCTTTGCGCTCTGGGACCGGGAAACGCACTCCCTGTCGCTCGCCCGCGACCGCTATGGCCAGAAACCGCTCTATTACGCCCTGCTCCCCGGTGGTATCGCCTTCGGATCAGAACTGTCAGCGCTACGGGCTCACCCGGACTTCGTGGCAGACATCGATCCCGATGCGCTCGCCATGTATCTGCGCTTCGGGAATGTCCCGGCGCCCCATGCGATTTTTCGCAAGACCCACAAGCTGGTTGCCGGCACCACCCTGACCATCGACACAAAAGCGCTCGAGAGCGGGCAGATCGCGCCCCTTCAGCCCTACTGGTCTGCAGAACAGATCGCCCGCGACGGGCTTGCCACGCCGTTTGCGGGCACTCCCGAAGACGCCGTCGACGAACTCGATCGCCTGCTCGGGGCGGCGGTGGAACGATGCATGGTATCCGATGTCCCGTTGGGCGCGTTTCTGTCCGGCGGGCTGGATTCATCCACCATCGTCGCACTCATGCAGGCTCGTAGCAGCGCGCCCATCCGCACCTTCTCGATCGGGTTTCATGAAGCGCAATACAACGAAGCCCAATACGCGGCGGCGGTCGCAGCCCATCTCGGAACTGCCCATACAGAACTCTATGTCACGCCTGCCGAAGTGCAGGACGTCATCCCCAGAATTCCCGAAATCTATGACGAGCCATTCTCGGATTCATCCCAGATACCCACCTTTCTGGTCTCTCAACTGGCACGTGATTTGGTGACCGTATCCCTGTCCGGCGATGCAGGGGATGAACAGTTTGTCGGCTACAATCGCTATGCCTGGGGCAACCGGATCGGCGGCGTGGTGGAAGCCCTGCCCGAACCGGTCCGAAAACTGGCCACCGGCATGATGCGGGCCGCCCCACCACAGGTCTGGGACGGGATTTACAACACCGCCGTTGCATGGCGTTGTACCCGGGACCGTCAGGTGCAGGTCGGGCACAAGATCCACAAACTGGCAGAACTGCTGCGAGCCCCGGACCGTCACGCCCTCTATCTGGAATTGCTCTCTCAATGGAACGACCCGGGCGCTCTGGTGCCCGGCGCAACCGAACCCCGCTGCTATGGCGGCGCGATGACCGACTGGCCGGAGCTGAACGACTTCACCCAGGAAATGCTTCTGCTCGACACCACCGGTTATCTGCCAAACGATATTCTGGTCAAATTCGATCGTGCCGCGATGGCCGTGGGACTTGAGGGACGGGTGCCCTTCCTCGATCACACCATCGGGGCCTTCGCCTGGAGCTTGCCCCTCTCCATGAAGTTGCGAGACGGCGCCACGAAATGGCCCGTGCGCAAACTCCTCGAACGATACGTCCCCCGCGAGCTGATCGAGCGCCCGAAAATGGGTTTCGGGGTTCCCATCGGGCGCTGGTTGCGCACAGATCTGCGCGACTGGGCCGAAACATTGCTCGCCGAAGACGCACTGAGCCGCGACGGGTTGCTGAACCCGATTCCCATTCGCAAAGCCTGGGCCGAACATCTCTCGGGCCGTCGCAACTGGGAGCATCGACTGTGGGCTATCCTGATGTTTCAGGCCTGGCGTGAGCATGAAGCCGTCTAGCACCCCCCTTCGTCACTTCGTCCGACGCAAGGTTTCGCGTGCTAGATTCCTGTTCACGCCACGTCATACATTCCGAAACCACCGAACTCAGTATGTCCGTTGATCTAGAGCCTTCAGCCCGGACTGAGAAAACCGCCCTCGGGCCTCATATCGTGTTTCCGGGACTGGCGTTCACACTTCCGATCCTGTCGGTTCTCGGCCCGTCGATCATCTGGATTCTGGCGGCAGCCGCCGCCCTGATTGGCGCCGCAATGAGCCTAATCCAGCGACGCAAGGTGAGCTTGCCGTCCTACGGCATTCTGGCAGCCCTGGTCCTGCTGGTGATCTGGGCCGCCATAACCATGCAATGGAGTCCATCACAGGGCCGCACCCAGCATGTGCTCACCAATATCGTGATGTTCATTGTCGGCGGCCTGTTTCTGATCTCTCTCGCGCGCAACTGCAGCGCCGGGGAACAACGTGTGATCGGCAAAGCCCTGATCGCCGGTTTCGCCACCGCCATCGCATTCATCCTGATCGAATTTGTGCTCGATGCACCGGTCAGCCGGTTGCTGAACGGTGACGAAGGCGCCGGGTCCTATGGGCTGGCCTTTTTCAACCGCGCCTCGGGACTCATTGCCCTTCTGGCCTGGACACTGGTGTTGGCGGCTCAGCGACAGGCGGGCACCCTGTTCGCGTTCGGCGCCTTGCTGACCTGTATCGTGATACTGGCCATTCTCAACAGCAGCGCATCCTTGCTCGCCCTGCTGGTGGCCAGTCTGGCTGCCGCTCTGGTTCTCGCCGTCCCGGGAATTGCGATCTGGGTGATCGGATTGGCGACGGTCATCTCGATTGCCGTTCTGCCCATGTGGACCATCTGGGCGCCTGATATCGCCGATTATCTCCGCGCCATCGGTCATGTGGATCAGGGCATCAACCACCGTCTGGCTATCTGGGAATTCGCCGCCGACCGGGTGATCGACAAACCGATTTCCGGCTGGGGCCTCGACGCAGCGCGCGCCATACCCGGTGGTCGCGAAACCTTCGATCTGCTGGTCAATATCGATGGTGACACCACGCCCGGTGAGTTTCTGCCGCTGCACCCCCATAACGGATTTCTCCAGATCTGGCTGGAACTCGGACTGCCTGGGATTCTTCTGGTCGGTTTTGTGACCCTGGCTGCCCTGCGCGCGATTCACAAACACGTCCGGCACCGGTTCGAAAAAGCCTGTGTGGCCGCAACCTGCGTCGCAGGCATTCTGCTTTTCGAACTCAGTTTCGGGGCCTGGCAAGGCTGGTGGCAGGCCACGCTCTGGGTCGCCGCAGCACTGACAATCGCCGTGGTGACACGACCCATGGAAAGGGAATCCGGTTACAGTGCAACCCGGGACCGCAGCGCTGCATCTGGCATTGCTGGCCATCGGCGTCGGTGATCGTGATCTGGTGATCGTTCCCGAGGCAACCTTTGTCGCCACCGTGAATTCCATCTGCTACTGCGGGGCTTCCCCCTTACTGGCCGATGTCGATCCCCGGACCGGGCTGCTCGATCTCGATGGTCTGCAGAACTTCCTGCAGAACGAATGTGACACGGCTGACGGGACGACTACCGAACGCAGCACCGGAAAGACCATCAAGGCGATTGTCCCGTTCCATCTTTATGGCCACCCCGTTGACATGGATGCCCTCGACACGATCCTGAAGCCCTACGGCATCACCGTGGTGGAGGATGCAGCAGAAGCGCTTGGCGCGCGCTGCCGGGATCGGCCGGTGGGCGGACTTGGTCACACAGCCATACTCAGTTTCAACGGTAACAAGATCATCACCGGCGGGGCGGGCGGCATGGTGCTGACACCGGACCCCGACATCGCCAAACGCGTGCGCTATCTCGCCAGTCAGGCGCGCGACGATGCGTTGTATTTTGCCCATGGCGAGATCGGGTTCAACTACCGGATGCCCAATCTGAACGCGGCCCTCATCGTCGCGCAGCTCGACAGGCTCGACGATTTTGTCAGCCGCAAGCGTGATGTGGCGGGACGCTATGCAGACCTGTTTGCGGACATCCCGGGTGTGGTGACGCCGCCCGAGGCCTCCTGGGCCGAAAGCAGTTGCTGGATGTCGATCCTGTCGCTTGATCCGGAGATATACACATCTGGTGCAGAACCGATCATCTGGCCGGGCGGCACTACCTGATCGACCAGTCCAGCAACAGGAAGTGAACCGGACAGTGCAGCATCGAGCACAACAAGCGCGTGTCCACCGGCACCGATCAAGACGAGGCTCATTGATTTCCTTTCAAATCCCGGCAATGGGTATCAGCGGGACCAAGATAGACCCATGCCGTCAACACGTGCATCCTTTCGCACCGGCCCATATTGAATCCGTCTGTTTAGGAAAAGACTAATATTTTGATATGCCCCTGAAGATTTGCCAACTCTGCACGGTCGATTTCACCCTGTACCATTTTCTGCGCCCGCTCATGCATGCGATGCGGAAAGAGGGGCATGAGGTTGTCGGTGTGTGCGCGGACGGGGACCTTGTACCGCTGGTCCGCGACGAGGGATTCCGCGTTGAGACCGTGCCGCTGGCCCGCACGATCAACCCGATCCGCAATATCCGGGCGACACGCGCCCTGCGGCAGCTTTTTCGGGATGAGCAATTTGACCTGGTGCACACGCACACACCGGTCGGCTCCCTGATTGGTCGGATGGCGGCGAAAATGGCCCGGGTGCCGCGGGTCGCCTATACCGCACACGGATTCTATTTCCATGAACATATGCCCGCACCGCGACGGGCCGCCCATATCAGCCTGGAATGGCTCGCCGGTCGTGCCACACACACCCTGTTCACCCAATCCGAAGAAGATGCAGAAACCGCGGGCCGTCTGGGCCTCTGCAAAACCGGTGATGTTCTGGCGATCGGCAATGGCAGCGACCCGGATATTTTCACACCGGAGGATCCGGATAATGCCCGCATGCGCATCCGGGAGTCTCTGGGAACCCCGGCGGACCGCGTTGTGGTTTTGATGACCGGACGGCTGGTGGAGGAAAAGGGCTACCGGGAACTCGTCACCGCCATGCGTGATATAGATGCCGAGCTCTGGGCTGTGGGCGCGCGGCTGGAAAGCGATCACGCGTCGGGAATTGCCGACATCATCGCGTCGATCGATCGCGATCCGGACCTCAAATCCCGCATTCGTTTTCTGGGCTACCGACAGGACGTTCCCGATCTGATGCGGGCGGCTGACATTTTCACTCTGCCATCCCATCGGGAGGGCATGCCGCGTTCGATCATCGAGGCCATGCTGACCGGACGACCGGTGGTGGCGACCGATATCCGCGGTAGCCGCGAAGAGGTGGTGGATGGCGAGACCGGTTTGCTGGTCCCAGTTCGCAATGCAGATGCACTGGCGCACGGTTTGCGATCTCTGGTTGCCGAATCCCGGTTGCGCGAACGCATGGGAAAGGCCGGTCTGGAACGCGCACGCCGTCTGTTTGACGAGCAGAAGGTTATCGCCCGCCAGCTCGATCATCTAGATCTGCGGGCGGCATAGTCCGGCACTTAGTTTTGCCTTCTCAGGCCCGGCACCTTGCCGGGCCTTTGTTTTTGCCGCTACAAGCGCTGCACCATCCGCTATTCAATGACCCTGCCGTGATCTGGATCCTCGTCATCATCGCTGTTGCCGTCGCGCTGACCACTACCGGTCTGGTCTGGTTCGTTCGCGGCCAGTTGTTGCGTCACGAGATTCTCGACCGGCCCAATGATCGCAGCTCCCATGTGGTGCCGACCCCTCGGGGCGGCGGGTTGGGCGTCATCGCCGTGTTACTCTCGGCCTGGCTGATCATCGGTCTTGTCGTCCCGGGCTCAGACCCCGTGGCAAACTGGCTGATCCCGCTGGCCGCGCTGGCCCTTGCGTGGGTCTCCTGGATCGATGATTTGCGCAGCCTGAGCGCTTTGCCCCGGCTGGGTATGCAATTCGCCGCGGCGATACTTGGCGTGATGGTGCTGCCCGGCCTGGTGTTTCAGGGCCTGCTTCCCCCCTGGCTGGATGCCGCGGTCACGGTGATCGGCTGGATCTGGTTCGTGAACCTGTTCAACTTCATGGATGGCATCGATGGCATCAGCGGCATCGAATCCATGGGAATCGGTGCCGGCATCCTGACCATCGGGCTTTTGACCACCGACAGCCTGTCGGCAATGCATCTGCACGGCCTGGCCATCACGGCCGCCGCTCTGGGCTTTCTGGTCTGGAACTGGCCACCGGCGAAAATATTTCTCGGTGACATCGGCAGCGTTCCGCTGGGTTATCTGTTGGGCTGGCTGTTGCTGGCGCTCGCAGCACACGGACAATGGGAGGCCGCCGTGATCCTGCCTCTCTACTATCTGGCTGATGCCACGCTCACCCTGTTGCGGCGGCTGCAGCGGGGCGAAAAGATCTGGCTGGCCCATCGGGAACATTACTACCAGAAGGCCGTTCAGAATGGCCGCAGCCATGGCCAGGTCAGCATGGCCGTGGGGCTGGTCAATCTCCTGCTGATCCTCCTGGCCGCCGGAACGACGATGTTGGCCGCAGGGTCGATCTGGCGATTTGCCGCGCTCGCGGTGGCCGCACTTCTGGTTCTCGCCCTCCTGGTGTGGATGAAACGGACAACAATCCCCGCAAACCGTCACCCGTGACCGGTTCCGGGGCTTTGTCTGCGACCGCTTAGTGGTATAAGCGGGCGACCCAACAGGACGTCCGCAAATGCGATCAAAATTACGATTCGGCCGGGCGAATATCGCCTACGGACACGACATCTTCATGGCGTCGATTTCGTTGCCTCTGTCCCTGTGGCTGCGCATGGGCGATTCCATCAACACCGTTCCCACGGAATTTATCGTCCAGAGCATGGTGCTGTTTGCCGTGATCTCGACCTGCGTGTTCTGGCCCATGGGCCTGTATCGCGGCATCTGGCGCTACGCGTCCATGAACGATCTGATCGCAATCACCAAGGCGGTCAGCCTCGCAGTCCTGATTTTCGTCCCGATCCTGTTCATCGCATCCCGGGCCGAATTCCTGCCGCGCTCCCTGCCGCTGATCAACTGGTTCGTGTTGATGGCTCTGCTGGGCGGACCCCGCTTCCTGTACCGGCTGGTCAAGGACCGCCATTTCGAGCTAACCGTCGACCCGACCAGCAAGCCCGCTGTTCCGGTTCTGCTCGTGGGAGCCGGCGACGAAGCCGAAGCCTTCATCCGCGATCTGGCCCGCCAGCCCGGGGCGGCCTATCGGGTGGTCGGCGTGCTGGACGAAAAGGGGCATCGGGTCGGGCGGCAGATCCGCAATGTCTCGGTGCTGGGCACGCCCGATGATCTAGCCGATGTGATGCGACGCCTGGCCCTGCGCGCCGAACGCCCGCAGCGGCTGGTTGTCACCAAGCGCGGTCTCGAGCCGGCCCTCATGCGACACCTGCTCGACCTCACGGAAACCCATGGCATGTCGATGGCACGACTGCCCCGCCTGACCGATTTCGAATCCGGAATTGGCGAAACCATCGAGGTGAAACCCGTGGCCGTCGAGGATCTGCTCGGACGCCCTCAGGCGGTGCTCGACCGACCGGCGATGGAACAACTCGTCAAGGGCTGTCGGGTGCTGGTCACAGGGGCGGGCGGCACGATCGGCAGCGAGCTGGTGCGCCAGATCGCGGCCCTGGCTCCGTCGCGGCTCGATCTCCTCGACAATTCCGAATTCAACCTCTATTCGATCGATCTGGAGATGCGCGAGAACAAGGACGGGCTTGTCCATATGGCCCATCTCGCCGATGTTCGCGATCAGTCGGCCATGGCGGCTGTCTTCGCGGAAGCCCGGCCCGAACTCGTATTCCACGCCGCTGCCCTCAAACATGTGCCCATCGTTGAGTCCCACGTGGCCGAAGGCGTGCTGACCAATATTGGCGGGTCGCGCATCGTCGCCGATCTATGTCGCAGCACCGGCGCGCGGAAGATGGTCCTGATCTCCACCGACAAGGCGGTCAATCCGACCAGCGCCATGGGGGCCACCAAACGCGTCGCTGAAAGCTATTGCCAGGCTCTGGACCGCGCGCATGCGGGTGACGACTGCCGCTTCATCACCGTGCGCTTCGGCAATGTGTTGGGTTCGACCGGCTCGGTCGTTCCGCTCTTCGAGCGACAGCTCGCCGCCGGCGGACCACTGACCGTGACCCATAAGGACATCACCCGCTATTTCATGACCACCGGGGAGGCCGTGGAACTGGTGCTCCAGGCCTCAGCGCTCGGCTCGGCGGATGCAGGCGGAATCTTTGTTCTGGATATGGGCGAACCGGTGCGGATCGCCGATCTGGCCGAACAGATCATCCGCCTCGCCGGCAAGCGCCCCTATGAGGATGTCGACATCGAATTCGTCGGCTTGCGCACCGGTGAGAAGCTCTATGAAGAGCTGTTTCACGATGCCGAAAGCCTGTCGCCGACCGGCAATGCCGCGATCCAGCTCGCCACCCCGCGCGTGGCCGATCGCGACGTGCTCGAACGCGCCATCGACGATTTGAGCAAGGCCGCGAAAGCCGGCGACAACACAGCCTGCCGTGCCCAGCTCGCCCATCTGATTCCCGAGTTTCACTCCGACGGCCCGCCCTCCGACAGGATGGCGGCCAAATAGAACGTTCCGACCCTGGCCCGGAAAGAACCCCACCACAGCTCTTACGAAGGACAACCCCGCCGGTGCCAAACAACTCAGACGCACAGATCACGCGTGTCATCATCTCCGTGTCCGACAAAGCCGGACTGACCGATCTTGGTCAGGCGCTTGCCCGCCACAATATCGAAATTCTCTCCACCGGCGGGTCGGCGCGCGCGCTGGCCGATGCGGAAATCCCCGTGATCGAGGTCGCCGACCACACAGGCTTCCCCGAGATCATGGACGGTCGGGTCAAAACCCTGCACCCGACGATCCACGGCGGCATCCTCGCCCGCCGCGATCACCCCGAAGATCAGGCCGCCATGGCCGAACACGAGATCGGCCCGATCGACCTGATCGTGATCAATCTCTATCCCTTCGAAGCCACGGTCGCCTCGGGCGCGGGCTATGATGACTGTGTCGAGAATATCGATATCGGCGGTCCGGCCATGATTCGCGCGGCGGCCAAGAACCACGCCCATGTGGCGGTGGTGACCGACCCGTCGGACTATGGCGAGATAGTCGCGGCGCTGGATGCCAATGGCGGCAAACTGCCCGCCGATCTGCGCCGCCGTCTCGCAGCCAAAGCCTATGCCCGCACGGCCGCCTATGACGGCGCCATCACGGCCTGGCTTTCCGGCGAGCTGGGGGATGCCTTCCCGGAAACCCATGTCACATCGGGCAAACTGGATTCGGTCCTGCGCTATGGCGAGAACCCGCACCAGACCGCCGCGCTCTATATCGGCGGCGAAGCCCGCCCCGGCGTGGCCCATGCCGAACAGGTGCAGGGCAAGGAGCTCAGTTACAACAATCTGGGTGATGCCGATGCCGCCTTTGAGCTGGCCGCCGAATTCAACGCGCCCGCGATTGCGATCATCAAACATGCCAATCCCTGTGGTGTTGCAACCGCAGACGATCTGGTCGCGGCCTATCGCGCCGCGCGCAAATGCGATCCCGTCAGCGCCTTCGGGGGCATTGTTGCCGCCAACCGGCCCCTGACCGGCCCGCTAGCTGAAGCCATCACGGAAATCTTCACCGAGGTGGTGATTGCACCGGATGCGGATGACGCCGCCCGCGCCGTCTTTGCTGGCAAGGAAAACCTCCGCTTGTTGCTGACCGGATCCATGCCCGACCCGCGGGCCACCGGCCGCATGATCAAGCCGCTGGCCGGGGGCTTCCTGATGCAGGACCGAGATGCCGGTCACATCACCGCCAGCGATCTGAAGATCGTCACGAAACGCCAGCCCAGCGAACAGGAAATCGCCGACATGCTGCTGGCTTTCACTATCGGCAAGCATGTGAAGTCGAACACCATCGTCTATGCCAAGAACGGTGCCACGGTCGGGATCGGTGCCGGCCAGATGAGCCGGGTGGACGCGGCGCGGATCGCCGCACACAAATCGAAGGAAGCCGCAGAAGCCGCCGGTGAAACCGGAGCCCTGACCCAGGGTTCAGTGGCCGCATCGGATGCCTTTTTCCCGTTCCCCGACGGGCTGCTGACCACGATCGAAGCTGGTGCCACGGCGGTCATTCAGCCCGGTGGCTCGGTCCGGGACGATGAGGTGATTGCCGCCGCGGACGACGCCGGAATCGCCATGGTCTTCACCGGCATGCGCCATTTCCGTCACTAGTCACCACAGGGAGGTCACCATGATCGTCACCACGACCGGACATGTCGAAGGCCGCAAGGTCGAAGAGTATCTCGGCATCTGCGCCGGCGAAGCGATCGTCGGCGCCAACATCGTGCGCGACATGTCCGCATCCGTGCGCGATGTGGTGGGGGGCCGCTCCGGCAGTTATGAAAAGGTGCTGGCCTCTGCACGCAGCGGTGCGATGGAATCCATCGAAGCCGAGGTCAGCGAACGGGGAGCCAATGCCATCATCGGGCTGTCACTCGACTACGAAGTGGGGGGCGAGAAAGGTTCGATGCTGATGGTCGTGGCCTCGGGCACGGCGGTCCGTCTGGCCGGCTAACGCCGGGCCGGCGCCTCGCGAACGGTGAAGTACAGCAGCAGCCCGCCAAGGATAAGGAACGGCAAAACGGTTGCCATGCCCCAGCGCTGACTGCCCGTGGCTGCCGTGACCACCGCGACAGCCCAGGGCCCCATGAACGCCGTCACCTTCCCTGACAGCGCGTAGAGCCCGAACATTTCGCTTTCCGTGCCCGGCGGAATGATTCGCGCCATCATGGAGCGGCTCGCCGCCTGCACCGGGCCGAAGAAAATGCCGAGCGTACCGCCGAGAACAATGAAAGCCAGCTTGGATTCGACCAGCAGCAGGGGCGTCCCCACCAGGACGATTCCCACAATGCCGATCAGGATGGTGCGCCTGGCGCCGATCCAGTCATCGATCCAGCCAAACGCGAATGCACCAAGCCCGGCGGTGATGTTGAGAATCAGCCCGAACATGATGACTTCGGCCAGTGGCATCCCGAATGTCCCGGCAGCAAAGATGCCGCCAAAGGCAAACAGGGTGTTCAGCCCGTCGGTGAACAGCATCCGGGCCAGGAGAAACCGCCAGAGCTGCGGGTGGTTGGGCAAATTTCGCAGCGTCTGCTTCAGCTCGACCAGGCCGGTGCGGATGGCCGGCCCCAGCGGCAGTCCGTGGCCCTGCGGGTCAGGCGTCCAAACGAACAGCGGCACACAGAACAGCAGCAGCCAGGCCGCAACCACCGGCCCGGACATCCGCACATTCTCCAGAACATCAGAGGCGCCATCGAGACCGAAGGGCGGCGGATCCGCCAGCACGAAGACGAACAACACCAGCAGCAGACCGCCAACACCACCCAGATAGCCCAGCCCCCAGGCCCAGCCCGAAATCCGCCCCAACCAGGTCCCGGGCACCAGGCTTGGCAACAGGGCGTTGTAAAACACCATCGACATTTCGAAGGCGACCACCATGGTGCCCACAAGAATCAGCAACAGGATCGCATCCGAGGCATCGGGGTGGACGAACCAGAGCAGAAGCGACCCGGCGGCCATGATCGCTGTGAACAACGCCAGCCAGGGTTTCCGCGCGCGCCCCTGATCGGCAATCGCGCCGAGTACCGGACTCAGCACCGCGATGGTGAGCGCAGCGATCCCGGTCATCACCGCCCACATTTCCGCTGCCCGTGCCGGATCCTTCATCACCGCATCCGCAAAATAGGCGGAAATGACAAAAGTTAGAATCACCGCCGGAACCGGTGAATTCGCCCAGTCGAACACACACCACGAACCCACGGCCCGCCGATCAAACGGACGCTTTCCCGAGTCCGGTTCCCGATCGGGAGACCCCGTCATACCAGCGCCTCCTTCGTCTGGCGACGCCAGTTGGCAATCGCGATGCCCAGCAGCACCAGCCCGAATCCCGCGATCATTTCGACGGTGACCTTTTCGCCCAGCAGCACGGCCCCCCAGAGAAGTGCCATCAACGGATTCATCGGCAGCGCCACCGCGACAAGGGTTGGCGTCGTGTGGCGCAGAGCCCAGAGCCAGAGGGTGTAGGAAATGACTGCGGCACCAATACCGAGAAAGGCCACGGCTGCCCATCCGGTTCCCGACAATTCAGGCGCAAAGGTCGGTGCACCCAATCCCAGCGCGAGCAGAAACAGCAGAAATGATCCGGGAACGACGCCGCTGACAACGGCCACCAGTGGTGAATGACGTTGCAGGGCGCGGCTCGACCAGACGCCATAGACCGATGTGATCACCGCCCCCACCAGCACCAGCCCGTCACCGATCCAGGCATCCGGCGGCGCGCCCGCGCTTTGGGCAAGCGCCACAACAATGCCGGATGTTGCGATGGTGATGCCAATCAGCTTCTGCCGGGTCGGTTTTTCGATCCCGAATATCCCGGCGAATATCAAGGTGATGAACGGCGTGGTCATATAGGCCAGCGCGCCGCGAGATGACGTCGTGAAGGTCAGGGCCGTTGAAAAAATGAACTGCAGCCCGCCGAAAAACATCGCGCCCATGACCCCCATGACGAGCAGCTCACGTGGCGAAGGCCAGCGCCGCACGACCACCAGGGCAAATGAGGTCAGCACCACCGCAGCGATGCCGTTGCGCAGAAACGCGACGGTCACCGGCTCGGTTTCGGTCACCAGAAAGCGCATGGCAACAAAGGCCGACCCGCCTAGCGCGGTCGAAAGGCAAGCCGCCACGGCCGCCAGAATGGCCAATTTTCCGGCTGAAGATGAAAGATTCTGACTCACACGGGACCCGATCAAGAACACCGGCGCAATAAGCCGATCCCGTGTCTTAACCCAGCCCCCCGGATCACGCCATGCCGTTCGGGCCGGCTATTGAATGAACAGACCGCGGTCAGGTCTTGCCTCAACAAGCGCTTTGCTAAACCATGTTTGAACATCAACCCTGATCTTCATGCAGGAATTCCACCTTGCGCCTCGTTACCTTTTCAACTTCACCCGCGGATCCACCACGCCTCGGCGCGCTGATTGAGCAGGATCGGCAGGTTGTCGATCTAGACAGGGCCGCCGCAGACGTCCACGCGAACACCGAGGCCTTCACCAGCATGCTTGCACTGATTGATGGGGGACCGGCTGCCTTGGATCAGGCGAGGGAACTCGGCACACGGATACAGTCACGGGGGGAGGGTCCGGCCCTGCTCAGCCGCACCAACCTCAAGCTCCATGCACCCCTGCCCAATCCGCGACGACTTCGAGATTGCACCTGTTTCTTACAGCATCTTCGCAATGCTCGGGAGGTGCGCTACACCCGCCTCGCCGCGCGTGAAGACGATCCAGCCGCGGCTATGCACGCCTTTCGGGCCTCCGGTGCGCTCGATGTCCCCAATGAGTGGAAGCGCGCACCGGCCTATCTCAACAGTAATCATCTCAGCATCATCGGCCCGGACGACGAGGCTAGTTGGCCCCACGAATCCCGACGCATGGACTACGAACTCGAATGGGCGGTCGTCACCGGATCGAGCGGCACCAACATCAAGGCCGAAACCGCCGCGACCCATTTCTTCGGCTTCACCATTTTCAACGATTTCAGCGCGCGCGACATTCAGGCAATCGAGATTCGCACCGGTGCGGGCATGGGTGGCCCTGGCAAAGATTTCGACGCCGGTAATGCTCTGGGACCGTGCATCGTGACCGCTGATGAGATTGCCGACCCCTACGATCAGACCATGGTCGCACGGATCAATGGCGAAGAGTGGAGCCGCGGCAACACCGCCATGATGGACCACCGGTTTGAGGATGTGCTGGCCCATCTCAGCCACAACCAGACCATCTATTCCGGCGAAATCTTTGGTTCGGGCACCGTGCCCAGTGGCTGCGGGCTGGAACACAATCGCTATCTATCCGATAACGACATAATCGAACTCGAAGTCGAGCATATTGGTGTGCTGAAGAACCGCCTCGTCAAACCGGCCAACTGGCGCGACCGTCAGACCCCGGACCAAAACTGAGGAGATTCTCATGCCCCGCGATATACGACGCGTGATCACCGGCCATGACCCAGACGGCAAAGCCGTCGTCATCATCGACGAAACCATGACCGCCGACCTAGGTCATGTTCTGACACCAGCGGGCCAACCCAATGTCCGCCTGTCGGATGTGTGGCTATCAGGATCGGTGCCCGACAGCAACGCGGGCAACGCCGACACGGTGCGGGACAAGGTGACGCTGGAACCGCCCGCTGGTGGTGCGGTCTTTCGTCTTGTCGAAATCCCGCCGGATTCCAAGCGCAACTTTGATCAGATGAAAGAGTATTTCGAAAAAATGGGCGCCGGGGATTGCCTCGACGGACAAAAGCACCCGGGCATGCACAAGACTAAATCCGTCGACCATCTAATCGTAGTGTCCGGCGAGGTCTGGCTAATTCTTGATGACGAAGAGGTCTGCCTGAAGTCCGGCGATGCCTGCGTCCAGCGTGGCACGCTGCACGCTTGGTCGAACCGGACAAGCGAACCCTGTCTGATAGCTGCTATGCTACTGAATGCCGAGCCGCTCGATTAGCGCGCAAAACGGAAAAAAATTGTGCCCAATCGCCGGTTGAGACGACCGGACCTTTGCGCCACAATCCTTCTCCCAAGCGATACCTACAACCACATGCACACGGAGCCGACCCATGGGCCTGAATTTCATGGAACACATTCTGATCCTCACCCACGACCCCGAAGGGACCCGTGACTGGTGGGTCGAGAATCTCGGCTTCCGTTCCGGCGACCACCCGGAATTTGGGTTCCCGGTTCACTGGCTCTATATCGGCGATCAGGATGTAGTTCACATCGGCAAGGCCAACCACTCGGATCATCAGAACGAGTACCTGCGTCCCGGTGACAACTCTGCGGCCGTCGAGGCCGAGGCTAATAGCGGTAGCGGTCGTATCGACCACGTGTGCTTCAATTGCTCGGGGATAGAGGAGTTTGCCAATCGACTGGATTCCAACGGCATCAAGTACAACGAACGACAGGCCCATAATCAGTCGCTCTATCAGCTGTTTTTCATGGAACCAATCAACGGTATCAAGATCGAACTGAATTTCTCCGCCGAAGAAGCCCAAAAATCCGGGCGCTCGCCCATGCGGACTGCCGCGGATGCGACCCCATAATTTTTAACGAAGAACATATTATTTAAAAATTTTTCTAATTTTTGTTCCCTGTAATGTACCAACCCGATATCATTTAGTCGTAAAAAAAACTAAAACTCACGACAAGGGATGGTTCACCGAATGTTCAAATTCACCAAAATTCCGCTTATAGCCGGCGCAGCTATTGCTGCGCTTGGTATAGCAGCAACCGCACCGAAGTCGGTTTCGGCCGCCGATTTTCCCAGCAAGCCTGTGCAACTCCAGGTCCCATTTAAGCCGGGTGGCGGAGCAGACCGCACGTTCAGGCTCTTTGCCCCATACCTATCAGAAGAGCTGGGCGTGCCAGTTAAGGTCACCAACGTAGCTGGCGGCGGCGGCTGGGTTTCTTGGGGACAAGTTACCAATAATTGGAATAAGAAAAAGGATGACCACAAGCTGGCCGTTGTAAATATTCCTCACATTTTTTCTATGCTTAATCCAGCAATGAAACGAAAAGAAACACTTGAATCGTTTAACTTTCTAGCTTGGCACTCCTACGACCCCGGTCTCTGGCTGGTTCGGTGGGATGATGAGCGATTCAAAAACCTGCAGGATATTCTCGATTATGCGGCGAAAACCCCCCTCATCGTCGCACCAGGAAGCCTAGGAAGTGATGACCACATAGGTGTAGCATTTGCTCAGCAAGCTTTCCCAGAATTTCAGACAAAGTTTGTAATGAGTAAGGGAGACAATGCAAAGATCCAGCTACTTCTAGGCAAGCACGTTGACATGGTTGCAGCTAATGTCGGTTACTATATTAATAGTATTCTTGAGCGTAAATTACGCCCGATTGCTGTTATGCATCCGGAGCCTTGGAAAATGCTTCCGAGCGTGCCAACATTTACCGAGCTTACGGGTAAAACAAATGTTACATACGCTGGGCGGACTATCGCAACAGCGAATGGTCTTGAAGAAGAAAAGCGTGCCGTTTACTTGGGGGCAATCGAGCGCGCCATCACTAACCCCGAATATATGGCAAAAGAAGTGGCAAATAAAAATCACCTGATGTTTTTAAAAGGTGAAGACATGTGGAATATGCTACGAGCCGGCCAAAAAGTTGCGGAACAAGCGGCATATTGGAAACAAAAGGACGTTCAGTAGACTAGACCAACGGCAATTTTAATCACGCCCCGTCAAGTATTAGGCGGGGCGTGTTTTTTTTCGAATTCGCTGATTACTTAAAGAGGAATTCCATGACGAGATTGTTAGCGGAAAGATTAGTTGCTCTCGGCATTATCGTTGCAGCCGGAATTGTGTATTTACTAACGCTAGAATTCCCGGGGCGTTCGGATGCATTTCCTGATTTTGCAGCAATCTCGATTATAGTGTTAGCACTCGGTATGCTGGCAAGGTCATTCACAAGCCGAGATATTGAACGATTAAAAGGATCGGTAGTATTTGATTTTCGCTACGACGCGTGGAAACCACTTTACGTTATCATTGTTGGTGTAATTTATTCTTTCTCCGTCATATATATAGGTTTTTATACATCATCAATTGTATTCTACTTTGTTGTCACCTACATGACCGGACTCAGAAATCATAAAATTATACTAATAACCGCGCTATTTTTATTTCCTATCCTATATATATTTTTTAGTCTGGTATTGGATGCCTACTTGCCAGAAGGACTGCTCTTTTAGAGCCGCCGCGAGGATAAGTCATGGAAAGTTTTGAATTTCTTCTTAATGTAATCACGCTTCAAAACTTGGGGGCGATGTTTGTTGGTATTGTTGTAGGCCTTATTATCGGCGCCATACCCGGACTGGGGCCACCTATGGCGATTGCCTTAATGATTCCAATCTCATTCGAATGGCCGCCTGAAACTGCTCTCATTCTGATGGTCTCGACCTATGCCGCTGGCATTTACGGAGGCTCATTTACGGCAATTCTGCTGCGGGCGCCCGGTACATCAGCTTCAGCCGCCTCTGCTATCGAAGGCTACGAAATGACCAAGCGGGGGCGAGCAATAGAGGCCATCCGCATGTCAACTTTTGCGTCCGTCATGGGTGGTCTGATTAGTGGCTTCGCTCTTCTATACCTCGCGCCGCCATTGGCAAAAGTTTCCCTTTTGTTCGGTCCATCTGAATACTTTGTTGTCGCGCTGCTAGGATTAACGGCAATCGCAGCTGTTTCTTTTGGGGCCGTTCTTAAGGGGTTAATTGCTGGTTTATTAGGACTACTAATAAGTACTATAGGGGTTGATTCTGCATCCTCTTTCCCTCGGTTTGCTTTTGGGCTTGATGGACTTTATTCCGGAATAGATATCTTACCGGCGGTCATAGGATTGTTCGCTTTTGCGCAGGCCCTAACTTTGTGCGAAGGAAGTCCAAAATCCAATATTTCAGGCGTGTCCAAGCTAAGTTGGAATATTTGGCCTAAACTGAGTGAAATAATCCACTGCAGATGGTCTCTCATGCGCGGTTGGGTAACGGGCCTTGTCATGGGCGTCATCCCCGCAGCAGGTGGCAGCGTAGCGCAGTGGATAGCATATTCTTGGGAAATTCAGCGCGGCAAAGAGGGAGATAAATTTGGAGAAGGAGAGATAAAAGGCCTCGCCGCCACTGAGGGTTCCAATAATGGTGTAACCGGAACATCGCTTATTCCAATGTTTGTTCTAGGCATTCCGGGCGGGATATCCGCCGCGGTAATACTCGGCGCGCTAATGATCCACGGCCTTCAGCCAGGTGACCGGTTATTTCGAGACTCCCCCGAGATTATATTTACCGTAATCTGGGGATTTATACTCGCAAACTTCTTTATGGGCGGAATTGCAGCAACGCTTGCGCGTGTCATGGCTTACGTGACTTTGTTTCCGCGAGGGCTCTTGGCGCCCATTATTATGATTTTTTGCGTGGTCGGCACGTTCGCTGCAAGTGGTAACCCATGGGACGTTTGGATCATGGTAGCCATGGGGGTTATCGGATACCTAGCGCAGAAATATAACTTTTCGCCAGCCGGTATCTTGCTCGGTATTATACTTGGCCCAATAGCCGAAGACGGCTTGCGCAATGTTTTAGTGGTGTCAGGAGATAGTCCATTCACTTTCATATTTAGCCGCTGGATATCGGACATCATCATCTTCATGATCGTGGTTGCACTTTATTATTCCTTTAAGCCGAAGGCTTGGGATAAAGCAGTTGAAGATGGCGAAGCCGCGCTTGCGGCTGCCGAAGAAAAGAAGGACCACTAGTCCTAATGAATCGGATTTATTCAAAGAAACCTGTACCTTTGGCACTTCCCGGGCAGGCTTAATGCGTGAATACGGCATCGGTCAATCGGTGCCTCGCGTTGAAGACCAGCGGCTCCTAACCGGCAAGGGAAACTACACCGACGACCGCCAAGTTTCCGGCGCGGCCTACATGGCCTTGCTGAGGTCGCCCCATGCTTCGGCTCGGATCAACGGGATCGCCACCGCGACGGCCACCACTATGCCCGGGGTTCTCGCAGTTCTAACGGCAGCAGAGCTCAATACTGATGACATTGGCGGTTTATCCGTAGCAGTGAAGCGCAAAAAACGCGACGGTTCACCCATGGTCGAGCCGCCTTATCCTTTGCTCGCCGATGGCGAGGTGCACTTAGTCGGGCAGGCGGTCGCAGCCGTCATCGCCGAGACCTATGCCCAAGCGGTCGATGCCACCGAAGCCATCGATGTCGATTACGAGATCATGGATGTAGTGACCGAGACCGCCCGCGCGCGCGACCCGGGCACACCGCAGGTCTGGGACAGTGTCCCCGGGAATGAAAGCTTCGTGTTTTCCCTCGGGGACAAGGCGGCAACCGACGCGGCCTTTGAAAAGGCCGCCCATGTCACCGAACTGGATTTCACCATCAGCCGGGTGTCCACCAACACCATGGAGGTGCGCGCGGCCATCGGGTTCTACGACCCGCTCGAGGAACGCTACACCCTCTACGCGGGCATGCAGTCGCCACACCGGATGCGGTCGGATCTGTGCAAGAATGTCTTCCGGATTCCCGAAGCCAAACTGCGCATCATCTCGCCTGACATGGGGGGCGGATTCGGGATGCGCGGCAGCACCTTTGCCGAACACGGGCTGGTACTCTGGGCCGCAAAACGCACCGGGCGTCCCGTGCGGTTCACCGCGACCCGCAGCGAAGCACTGGCCAGTGACTATCACGCCCGCGACAATGTCTCGAAAGCCGCCATGGCGCTGGATGCAGAGGGCAAATTTCTCGCCTTCCGGATTTCCACCGACGCCGCGCTGGGCGGGTTCATGAGCAATGCCGGACCCCATTCGCCCACCAACAATCTCGGCGGGCTGTCAGGCGTCTACACCACCCCCCATGTGCATGCCGAAGCCCGTGGCGTCTTCACCCACACCAGCCCGACCGCGACCTATCGCGGGGCCGGACGCCCGGAGGCGTCCTATGCCATCGAGCGCACCATCGATGTGGCCGCTGCCGAGCTGGGCATCGACCCGGTGGAACTGCGTCGCCGCAACATGATTTCTCCCGACGCGCTGCCCTACGACACCGGCTTTGTCTTCACCTATGACAGCGGGGAATTCGAGACTTGCCTGAATCGCGCCGTGGAAGCCGCGGACCGGGCCGGGTTCGAGGCACGTCGCGCCGAAGCCCAGTCCCGCGGCAAGTTGCGCGGCATGGGCATTGCCAGCGTCATCGAAATCGCCGGCGGGCCCCTGCCCATTCCCAATGAGGAAAGTGCTGCGGTGCGGTTCGACACCGATGGTGGTGTCTCGGTGCTGATGGGGACCCATTCCCACGGCCAGGGCCACGAGACGGCCTTTGCCCAGATCGCCTCGGAAAAGCTCGGCGTGCCCTTTGACTCCATCCGCGTGCAATACGGCGACACGGATCTGGTCCATCACGGCAAGGGGACCTTCGGTTCGCGCTCGATCAGCGTCGGCGGAGCCGCCCTGCAGCGCGCGTCGGAAAAGATCATCGAACGCGCCCGCAAGATCGCTGCCCATCTGCTCGAAGCCGCCGAAGACGACATCACCTTTGATGACGGGGTCTTCACCGTCAGCGGCACCGACCGGGAGATCAGCCTGATCGAAGTGGCCAAGACCTCCTACCAGGCAGCGAAAATGCCCCGCGAGCTGGAGATGGGATTGTCCGAAAGCGCCATCATCCTGCCGCCTGGTCCCACCTATCCCAATGGCTGCCATGTCAGCGAGGTCGAGATCGACCCGGAGACCGGCGTGGTCGAGATGATCACCTATACTGTCGTCGATGATGTGGGCGTTGCCCTGAATCCGATGATGGTGAAGGGGCAGGTCCATGGCGGCGTGGTTCAGGGGGCCGGCCAAGTGCTTCTCGAACAGGTGGTCTATGATCCGGATAGCGGTCAACTGCTGACCGGTTCGTTCATGGATTACGCCATGCCGCGGGCCGACAATTTTCCGTCTTTCGACGTGATCGAGCACAATGTGCCCTCGAAGAACAATCCAATGGGCCTGAAAGGCGCCGGCGAAGCCGGTACGGTGGGCGCTCTGCCTGCTGTCATGAACGCGATCTGTGACGCACTGCGCCCGCTTGGCGTCCGCCACATGGACATGCCGGCCACACCGGAACGGGTGTGGCAGACCATACAAAACGCAACCCAAGACAAGGTATAACCGGCCCTAGACGGTCGGATAAATCCCACTGAGGAGAAGTAAAGATGTCGCAACCAGAAATTCACAACATGACGCTGCTGTCCCAGGACACGCTCGTCGGCTTCGGCGGTATGGGCGAAGGTATGGCCATGCAGGTCGCGCCGGATGGCCGCCGGATCATGTGGCTGGCCCACGAATCCGCGCCCAAGAACTTCACCGGCGTCGATGTCAGCGATCCGCGCAACCCCAAGGTCGTGGTGCAGACCGAACTGCCCGTGATGGAGATGCGTTCGAACTCGCTCGAAGTGACTGGCGACATCATGGCCGTTGCCTATCAGACCCCGGGCGTGAACATGGAAAAGGTCGGCGTCGAACTCTTCGACATCTCGACCCCGGAAAACCCGAAATCGATATCCTTCTTCGATTGCTCCGGCCCGCATTCACGCGGCGTCCATCAACTCTGGTTCGCGGATGGTGAGTATGTCCATTTCGCCGGCGGTTCGGACGACTTCGTGCCGACCAATCCGAAGGATGACCAGTTCTATCGCTGCATCGATGTGCGCAATCCCTCCAGCCCCGAAGAGGTCGGTCGCTGGTGGTATCCGGGCACCCGCGAAGGCGACAATGTGCCGCCGCCCCCGCGTCATCCTGACATCGATTCCGGCTTCCGCGCTCACAACACCAATGTCTACCCGCAGCGTCCCGACCGGATGTATCTGGGCTATCTCGACGGCGGGACCTTCATCATGGACATCTCCGACAAGTCGGACCCCAAGGTGATCGGCGAATGGAATCCGCATCCCCCCTATCCGGGATTTGCCCATACGGTGCTGCCGCTGTTCAGCAAGGACATCCTGATTGTCACCGATGAAAGCGTCAAAGATGATGCCCTCGACTGGCCGAAGCTGGCCTGGGTTGTCGATGCCCGCAAGGAGGACAACATGGTCCCGATTGCGACCCTGCCGATGCCGCCGCTCGATGACTTCCGCAATCGCGGGGGACGTTTCGGCGCCCACAACCTGCATGAGAACCGCCCGGGTCCGTCTTTCCAGTCGGACGATCTGATCTTCGGCACATTCTTCAATGGCGGATTGCGGGTCTTCGATCTGAAGGATCCGCTGCAGCCCAAGGAAGTGGCGTATTTCGTGCCGCCGAAGCCGGACAATTCTCCCGTCGCGACAGCTCAGATCAACGACGTCTATGTGGATGAAAACCGGATCGTCTATTGCGTCGACCGGCATGCGGGCGGGCTCTACTGCCTAGAACTCAACATCTAACGCCTAAGCGCGTAGCCCCGACAGGGCGCTGCGCACAAACGGATGCCGTGGAGCGGCGACATCGGACCAGTAACGGTCGATGTCGCCGCCGAGCGCGGCCAGGAACGTCGCTGCCGGTGCTGCGAGTTCCGCGTCTCCCAGAACAACCGTCCGCAGGGTTTCCGGTGCACCACTCGGTATAAACCGGATCGCCAGCGGCCCGTCAGCCAGCCACAGCAGGACCGGTTCCGCGTGCCGCTGACCATCACAGGTAAACACTGTATTCGAAAGTGGCCGATAGGCCGCGTAGCACCACGCACGATGGGAGGTCGCCGGATCAAGACCGGCAACTGGGGCCAGCTCTGTGGCCTGTTGATCCGCCAGTTCCGCCACTGAATCGAAGTAGCGCCCCATCCACCGACGCAGCCGAATATCGAAGACCGGGCACAGACTCAGATGCAGATTCTTGAGAAATTCCAGACAGTCGGCCGGATCGGCAACGCTGGCCGGATCAGGCGGTCGAAACAGTGGATAGGCCTCGCCGGTCAGCCGCAGCGCACGCCCCGGGCGCACGTCAATCGTGTTGCTGCCGTCATAGAAAATCGTCACGTCCTCAGCCATAGTTCAACAACAAAACGCTTTTCAGACCGAAGCGCAAATCCGAATATGACGGCATACCGATATTTCGGAACCGAGGGGGAATCATTCCATGCAGAAGCTGATTATCAACGTATTTCCGGGCGCCATCAACCTGCCGCTCTGGGCCGGTGCCGCCCACGGCATGTTCGCCCGGCGAGGGATCGAAACCGAGCTTGTGATGACCCCCAATTCGGTCGAACAGCTGACCGGACTGGCCGCCGGAAAGTTCGACATCGCCATGACCGCCATCGACAACATTGTCGCTTATCGGGAAAAACAGGGCGAAGTCTGCGCCGAAGGTGACACGGATTTCTTTGCCTTCATGGGGTCCGACGATGCGTTCCTGCGCCTCGTGGTGCAACCCGATATTCAGAGCTTCGAGGATCTGCGCGGAAAGATTTTGACCGTCGATGCCATGACCACCGGTTTCGCCTTCGTGCTGCGCCGCATGCTCGCTCTCAACGGAATCCGCGAAGACGAAATCGAGTGGATGTCCACCGGCGGCGTGTTGCAACGCTGGCAGGAAATGATGGAGCACCCGGAACAGAAGGGCACCCTTCAGGTCACTCCCTTCGAGGTGCTGGGCGCATCCAAAGGCCACCATATTCTGGCCCGGGCCTCAGATGTGCTCGACAGTTATCAGGGCCTTGTGGGCGGCGCCCGCATTGCCTGGGCCGAAGAGAACGCCGAAACCCTCGCCGGCTTCATCGCCGCCTATCTGGAAGCTGTGAACTGGTGCTGCGACGCCGGGAATCGTTCTGAATCCCTCGACCTGATCACCGCCAATATGCCCCAGATGTCGCGCGACGTGGCCGATGCAGCCTGCAACGTGTTTCTGGATGCCGAGACCGGGTTTCAGCGCGATGGCTGTTTCGATATGCCGGGCATTGCCAAGGTGCTCGACCTGCGTGCCGAGTTCGGCCCGGCACCGGACGATCTGCACGGTCCCGAGCATTATATCGACACCCGATATCTGGAAGCGGCGAAAAACCGCTAACGCGGAAACTGCATCAGCAACAGCAGCGCACCCACCACGGCGACATTCGAAAACAGGATCGACAGGTGCATGTGACGCCGCAGCGGGTCATCCATGGTCCAGAAGCGATGAAAGATCGCGCTCGCCAGCACGGTGAACACGATCAGAATGATGGCGCCGATATGGGTATGCCAGTCGAGCATCACCATGACGCCCCCTACCGCCTGTAGCGCAAACCCGGCCCACAAAGTGACCATTGGCATCGGAATGCCCATCACGGCCATACGGTCCGCGTGCTGCTTGACCTTGGTGGTTGCATTGATCGCCAGCATGCCGACGAACAGGGTCGCGACCATCAGCTGGCCAACCATCTCCAGCGTGGAGTGATTCTCATAGAACATGAATTCAGATCAGCCTTGCCGCAGGCTCGAGACCCAGGGCAACGCGCCCATAGGTTGTTCCCGCAATATCCCAGTTGAGGGCAAGATGCCCGCTCATGGCATGTATATCTCGAAACTTTCGCTGGGCCACATTGTCGAGAAACACACCTTGTCCGCCCACAGCCGTGAACAGGCGATCGACTGCCTGCCGGCAGAGGCGAACCACATAGGCATGATCGCGGCGGTTGCGTGACCGCTCCGTGAGCGTGATCTCGAACCCGGCTTCCATCGCCGCCATGGCTTCTCCCGTATCACGCATCAGCAACAGGCGGGCGCTGTCGATTTCAGCGGCGGATTCCGCAATATGCAATTGCAGGCTCTGATACTCCGCAATCGGAACACCCCGTGAGGCGCGGGTCGACATTTCCTCGGTCAGCAGTGCCAGCAGGCTTTCGGCAATTCCCAGTGACGGGGTGACCAACAGGAACGGCACGCAGGGTGGATGGGGCAGACGGTACAACGCCGGTGCATCAGCCTGGCCGCGCTGCGCCCCGCCCGCCGCAGCAAGGCGTCCCGGCAATGTTCGATAAGCTGGCACAAAGGCATTCTCGACCGAAATGGTCTTGCTGCCGGTTCCGGCCAGACCCATCACCTGCCAGTTATCGGTGATCGTCACGTCCGAACGGGGCACCAGACAATAATTCGGTTCCGCCTCACCCTCCGGTCCGCTTGGCAGGAGTGTCACCACAATCAGCCAGCCCGCATGATCGCAGCCGCTCGACCAACCCCAGCGGCCGGTCACCTGCCAGCCCCCTTCGACCGGTTCGGCCTTGCCGGATGGTGTGAACCCGGCGGACACCAGATTGTCAGGATCGTCACCCCAGACATCATCAGCGGCCTTCGAATCGAACATGCCAACCAGAATCTGATGATCGGTGTAGACCCCGGTGACCCAGCCGGTCGAAGAACAGCCCCCGGAGAGGGTTGCAACAATATCGCAGGCCTCATCAAGGGGCGTTTCGAACCCGCCGAGCCGGGCCGGCTGACAGATGCGGTGCAGACCGGCCGTCTTGAGTTCGGCAATGGTCTCATCGGGAATCCGACGCAGAGCTTCGGTTTCCGTGGCACGGGCCATCAGGTGCGGCACCATGGCTTCGGCACGAGACTTCAGATCAGATGAGATTACGGCAGCTTCGGTCATGAAAAATTCCTCAATCCCAGTGAACGGGGCTGACACCAGCGGGTCAAGTCCATTGGTGTAGGCCCCGGGTTGGACTAGACTTCGCCTGTCATCGGGGAGGATCAGCCATGGACGGATCAACACCACAGGCCAACACACTGGCACAAGCCGACACACCTGTCGGCCGTGCGCGCTATTACAGCCCTGCCAATATCTTCAAGGTGGAACGCCCGGCGATCCCGCAACACATCTTTGCCGATGAACGCGATCAGGCCATGGCACCCACCAACACAACCGACTGGATCACCCTGGATATCAGCGCACAGATCGGCCTTACCACGCCAGCCACGACACCCCTCATGTTGGCGCGTTACGCACGCATTCGCGCGGGCGAATCCCTGACCGGCTCATTCCCGGCCAGCGGCGAGTTCTACTATGTGATCCAGGGTGCCGGACAGGCCACCAAGGGTGCAGAGAGCTTCCCGTGGCAGGCCGGTGATGTATTCTCGCTGCCCGGTGGCGGAGAGACCATCCTGACCGCCGGCGCGGATGATACTGTCCTGTTCCAGACCACCAACGAGCCCGAACTCGCCTTTCATGGTCTGGCCACACCGGCTCCGGAAGACGCTCCGACTCAGGCGGTGCGCTACCCTCTGGCAAATATTCTTGCGCAGATGAAAGCGGTGCGCGAAGCCCAGAAGGCGGACCCGAATGCCTCGGGAATGGCCCTGCATCTGACCAGCGAGAAAGATGGCCAAGCTGATGCCGCCCATCCCACCATCAAACTGGCCATGAACGCGCTGGGCCCGGGAAATGTCCAGCGCCCCCACCGGCACAATTCGGTTGCTCTGACTCTGCCTATCCAGTCTCAGGGCGTGTATTCCGTGATCGAGGGAAATCGTCTCGACTGGCAGCAATACGCGCTGATGATCACACCGCCGGCCGAACGCCACGAACATCACAACGAGGGGGACGAAATGATGCTCAGCCTCGTGGTGCAGGATGGTGGCCTCTATTTCCGCTGTCGGACCATTGGTTTCAGTTTCGACTAACCCCAGAATTTCGGGAACACAGAACATGTCCATTTCGATGTATGCCATTTCCGTCCCCGCCTACCAGCAGATGCTGACCAGCCTTGATGTTGTGCTTGGCCGCGCAGCGGAATTTGCCGGGGCATCCGGCCTCGACGAAGGTGAACTCATGGGCCGCCGGTTTGCGCCGGACATGCTGAATCTGGCCGAGCAAATCCGCCAGGCCTGCCTTCATGCCACGCTCGCGGTTGCCCGCCTTGCCAACGTCGCGCCGCCGGAAATCAACATGGAACCGGATGCGGACATCGCCAGCGCGCAGACACGCATTGCTGATACCATCGCGTTTTTCGCCGGCATCTCCGCCGACGCGATGGAGGGAGATCCGGACCGGGAGGTACAGGTCAAGACGCGCCTGGAAGAACTCACCTTTGGCGCTCTGGAGCATCTGGTTCACTTCGCCAACCCCCAGGTCTTTTTCCATGTCACGACGGCCTATGATCTACTCCGCGCCGAAGGCGTCCAGATCGGCAAGATCGACTTCATGGGCAAACCCATGCAGGACAAGGTCGCAGCCCTGAACCAAGGATAAACGTCTAACGTCCGCGCAGCACCCGGTCATACATCGCGAAGATCAGTTCCCAGTCCCGAAAGGCTGCGTGCTTGGCATAGACATCCCGGTCGGGGATTGCGTAGCCATGGGGCACGCCTTCGTGGAGCGTATCGGAATAGGTTGCAGGTTGACCGTTGAAGGCGGCCCGGACCCCCGCGATGACCTCGGGCGGCGTGTAGTGATCCTCACTGCCAAACCCGCTGTAGTATTCGCCGCGAATTTCACCCGCATCCCGATGCGGTGAATCGGAACCTTCAACCACCAGACGGGTGGGGTGCAAACTTGCGCTGGCCTGAAACAACTCCGGATAGGCCGCAGCAACACGCAGCACATGCCGCCCGCCCATGCAGTAGCCGATGGACCCCACCGGCCCGGGACGGATCGCATCCTCCGTGCCCAGACGCGCCATCAACGCGCCGGTATCAGCCACCGCCATGGCATCACTCAGATGCAACCGGAACTCCTGAATTTTCTGCTGCTCATCCTCGGGCAGGTCTTTCAGGGACGTGGTCCGTCCATCGGGCTGACGATAATCGAAAAAGACCTCGCCCTTCCGGTAGTAGAGATTCGGTACGGCAACCGCGTAGCCCACGGAAGCAATATGCCGGGCGATATCGAACAACTGCTCGCGAATGCCCCAGACATCCATGAACAGCACGACCGGCGCAAAGGGGCCACCCTCCTCGGAATGGACCAGAAATGTCTTCATGATGCCGTCGGTTGTCTCGACCGAGATAGTCTGTTCGTGCATGGCACCCCCGCATTGCTGTTCATATATCGCGAACACTGAATTCACTAGAGTACGAATTGTCTGGCAGCTGGACCAGTCCACACTTTCATTCAGGAGCACTTCTCTTGCGAACCGAACTCATTTCCAATGAGACCGATACACTGCCGCTCGACGGGGCCTGGCATCTCCCGGATAAAGGCCCGATCGTCGGGGCCGCCCTCGCTGACAGCCCTGGGTTTCGCCTGTCTGGCGTTCAACCGGCGCGGTCACGACATCCTGAGTGTCCGCGACAGCCGGGCCGCTGAGGGCGCGGCGTTTCAAACGACCGCTGAAGCCATCGCGGACAACGAATACGCAGCCAGCTGGCTGCGCGACAAGGGGTATGACGCGCCTGTCGTCATCGGTCACAGCAATGGCGGATTCCTGAGTGTCCAGCACGTGGCAAAACATCCCGAAACTCCGGCACTGGTTCTGCTCTCCGCGCATGCCGGAAGTTCCACAGCGCAAACCCTTGCAATGAAAACCGGACTTCTCGGCGGCGGGCGCACACCCGAACTCCGCGCCCAGGCTGAAGCGATGATTGCAGAGGGCCGCGGGTCAGAGCTGATGCTTCTGCCCGGCCGGTGGTATGTCGCATCAGCGGAATCCTACTATGATCGGCTGACGACAATGCCCAGTACCGTTGATACCGCGCCCGAAATTAGTTGCCCGACGCTTTATATTCGTGGTGACGAAGAGAGCCGCGAATCCTACCCGGCCGAAGACTTTGCAGCTGGCAGCAACGGTCCCTGCGATGTGGTGGTCGTCGAGAATTGTGACCATTTCTACAAAGGGCGCGAGGACGCCATCATTGATCTCGTCGGCCCCTGGCTAAAGAAAACACTGCTAAATTAGACGTCTTGGTTATTCATCGAGTCGATAAAACGCCGCTGCAGCATCATGAAAAAAGGCCTGCTGGTCCGCTGCTGACCGCGCGACCCCGAACAGATCGATCAGGGCATTGTACTGTCGCGCGACGGCCTCGACCGGACGGGGCGCGCCCCAGTGCACATTGTTGGCGCCGGAACATTTGACCCAGAGATTGTCCAGCGCGGCCAGCGGCTCGAGCGCCCGGTACCAGACATCATATGTGGCGGGGCCGTCGCCAGTGAGCAGTCCGGCATGCACGAGGCAGAATTTCAACCCCGGATGCCCCGAGACAAGTGTGGCAAAATCCTCGAACTGATTGGCAAATCCCTGCAGTTCGAAATGCAGACCTCTGGCCTCCAGTTCCTCCAGCCCTTTTCGGAATGCTGGGGACAAACAGTGATCCGGCCGGGCGACCATCTGCCAGGCCGCAGATTGTTTCAATTTATATGACGACGGACAGGATATGATTCTCTCGATTGTTCAGTAGGTTATGTGAAAAACAGCATAGGCTTCCTAGTGCTTCTTTTTTTAGAGCACTGTCTTCGTAATGCGGGGGTCGCAGGTTCGAGTCACGCAGACCAAATGCACTTTCTCAGCCATTAAGTTTTGATTTCTAAGCATTTTTCCCGGCGACCCCCGTTCGCCGACAGATGGAAAATGTATAGGGGTATTTGCTTGTACCACTCCTGTGACAACGGAGTTGGAATTGCCAGCAATAATGAAACGAAAAGGCCGGTACACAGTTCGAATAAGGCGTCTTGGAATACCAAGCCAAACAAAAACGTTCGACTTACATTTAGATGCGCAAAAATGGGCGATTGAGACAGAACGACAAATCGACCTTGGTCACCTAATCACCAATGACTGTATGGTCAGGGATATACTGGACCGTTATGGACGAGAGATTTCGCCTCTGAAGAGGGGTTATGATAAAGAATCTTATGTTGTCGCGAGACTACAAAAATTATGGCTTGGGAATATTTGGCTCTCCAAACTAAACTCCGGCCACCTAGCTCGGTATAGAGACGAAAGACTGAGCGAAGTCGGTGCATCTGCTTGTAATCGTGATCTTTCGATCATCAGCCACGCTATCCGTATTGCGATGTCCGAGTGGGGGTTCAATCTTCCCGGCAATCCCGCAGCCAACCTCCGAAAGCCGACACAGCCCAAGGGGAGAACTCGAAGGCTGGAGGGTGATGAGGGGCAACGATTGATGATGGCATGTCAGGCATCAGACAATCCCTACCTCGCCCCTCTGGTCACCCTAGCCATTGAGACAGCCATGCGACGTGGTGAGTTACTCGGTCTGGATTGGGATGATCTCCACCTCGACCAGAACTATGTCCATCTCGCACTGACCAAGAATGGAACAAGCCGAGATGTCCCGCTGTCTCCAGTGGCACGACAAACCATCGAGGCCTTACCAAGGTCTATCTCTGGTGGGGTGATCCCAGTCCATCCTGAGGCCCTGAAGGGACTATGGCGCCGGGCAACCAGAAGAGCCGACATAACAGGTCTTCGGTTCCATGACCTCAGACATGAGGCAACAACCGGTTCTTCGAGAAAGGGCTAGGCGTGATGGAGGTGGCAGCGATAACCGGCCACAAGGACCTCAGGATGCTTCAGCGGTACGTCCAGCTGAGACCGGAAGACCTTGCCCGAATGCTGGGTTAGCTTAATGACAAACTTTTGAAGGTCATTTTTGAACCGGCGACGCCAAGACTACTTGACTGCCGAACCTTCTCGCTAGATCGCCAACCATACCTTTGTATTGCGACCGACTTTAACCGGGACAACGCGCCAATGCATGATGAAGGGAGTTCCGTTCTTCTTGTAGTTTATCGCTCGGCCTTCGAACGGCTTTCCATCCGTGAGGGCCTTGCGGAGACGCTCCAGTACCTTTTTGTCGGTGGCCGTGCCTTGCAAAATACGGGAGTTTTTCCCAATCACTTCTTTTGTTTAGTAACCGGTCAAAACCTTAAAACCGTTATTGGTATAAAGAATTTTTCCAGCCTTGGTTGAATCCGTGATTAGGATTGAATCGAAGCTATTATCCAGCAGCGCCTTAAGAGTTATGAGGCTTAGATCGCCCTCAGCGAGTGCTCCTGTCAGTGAATTAACCATATTATTTTGGACTCCCGTGTTTGATACCTGATGAAAAAACTAAACATGATTAGTAATCCAACAAAATGGGACTAACATCTTTGTTGGTCAAAATTTTTATTTTGAATCTCATCAAAAAAAGTCCTATAATCTTATTTTTTAAATTCAACTAGAAGGTAGATATGTCAGATTTGACCAAAGGCGAAATTCGCAAATTAAACGCTTTGAAGAAATCAATAGGCGACGAATTAGGACAAAAGGCATTTGATGAATGGCGGAAGGCCAATTCTAAGTTAGAAAAGTCGGATAAAGTTGCAGAGAAAATTGCAAGTATACTCTCTTCGGCCGAAGGCGTTGAATCACTCAACTTAGGCGCAAAGGGCTATACGATTTATAAGTCTCGTGGTCGGGGAGGAAAGGGGATTAAGGTGGTCAAGAACACTTGATGCTGAGTTGCAATATGGAACCTGCCCAATGGAGTTCCATAAAATAACCAAATCAAAATATTTATAAGTCTGTAACAGACTTTTGGTGTGACGTTCGGAATTGGTCACAATCTAAGGCTCACTGAAATGCATCCTGTCCGGGGGCCTTTTGTTTTGGCCAGTCCCAATGACATCAAGGTAGTGAGCGATCTGTCGGTCTATCTCATCAGGATCAGGGTTACGAACCTCAAACCGTCTTGCAGGTTCAAGATTTTGCAGACGCTCCAGAGTTGCCAGTGCATTGTGAGGCACAGCGAGGCTGCCTGAGGCGACCGACATTGGGTACGAGTCGATCAGCTTCTCGACCATACGACCTGAGGATGCTGTAGCGTTACGTTCAGCCTCAAACGGAGTGCCTTTGTTAAAAATTAGGTTCTCTTTCGTTCACGAGTTAGGTGTAGATAGTTATCCGTAGGTAGATAATTCAGAGAGGACATTATGAAAGCATTACTTCTAGGAAAATATGCCCCGCATGCGCTGAAGGGTCTGATTGGTGGCTCAGATCGAGAAGCTGCGATCAAAAAACTGATGGATGCGGTTGGTGGCACATCTGACTACATCGCCTTCGTTCGAGGGAAATACGACGTCGTTGTCCGCGTAGAGGTCAAAGACCATGAAACGGCGATGGGTCTTGTTCTTGCAATTAAGGCGAGTGGTGCTTTCGAAGAGGCTGACTACCTCGAGGAAATTGATATGCCGAAAGTAGTTTCGGCGGCTCAAGCAGCAGCAAGTGCGTATACCGCTGCAGGTTAACCCTATAAGAAATATGATCAGGCCCTCGTGAGACAAATCTCCGGGGGCCTTTTCGTATTCTGGAGAGAATACCCGCAAAGCACTGGAAACGCTGGGATAAATAGGCAAAATTATAGCTCTGTAAGAGGTCTGGTCTTTCGTCAGTTACCTTCCTTAGATACAGTCACAAAGCCTTTGTATGGCTCTCCTGGGCCCAGCTGAGAGGTCTCTGGTTGTCGTCTATAAAGTAGAAGGATTCATCTAATAGGAATTTGTTATGAGGCTCTTAATTTCCACCCTCTGCGTTTCGGGACTGCTGCTCATGGGAGGGAGATCATCTGCAAGTGACGAGGTACCTCTTATCGACCCGCAGATGTGCCCGACGTTGGCGTCGCAGATGCGGAAAACCTCATCGCATATGACCGTCTTAATTTCTCTGATGCGCGATATGCGTCAGCCCAATGTTGCAAATGAGGATTTGCAAACTCATTACGACATTATGGACCAGCGTTACAGGGCTGCGCTGACCGAGATGACCCAGCTATCGACGTTGTGGCAAAGCCACTGTACGAAGAGTGACTGATAGGACGTCGGGTCGGTCAGAACGATGAGTCCCTGAAAGCCATGGTTCACCTTTTCAAACTATTTTGCGCGACTGCAATCAGCGTGATCGCTATTGGCGTTCAAGGCGCTGAGGCCATCAGCGGCAAACCGCGTGTCGTGGACGGAGACTCCCTCAAATTTGGTTCGGTCGCTGTTCGCCTTCACGGAATTGATGCGCCTGAGAGCGATCAAGTTTGTTCGCGCAATGGTCAGGATTGGCGTTGTGGTTTCGAGGCAACAGCTGCTCTGGCTGCCTTGGTTGAGAACCATTGGGTCGATTGCTCAGAGATCGACAAAGATCGTTACGGTCGAATTATTGCTGTCTGCTCGATAGGGGGACCGCTCGGAGTTGAACTTAACCGCGAGATGGTTGCTACCGGTTGGGCGATAGCCTACCGGCGCTACTCGACCGACTACGTCATCGAAGAGATGGAAGCACAGAAATCAGGACTCGGCATTTGGTCAGGAAGTTTTGTCGCTCCAGAGCAATGGCGGCGAGGTAGGCGAGGAAATTCCAAACCGGGCCAAATGCCTCGCGACAAAGACTGTGGAGATTTTCAGACGTGGCAAGAAGCTCAGAGCTTCTTCGAGGCAGCCAAGCCCGGTGATCCTCATCGACTTGATGGTGATCGTGACGGTGTCGCGTGTGAGAGCCTGAGGCACTAAACGGGAACTCTGGTTACTCTGGCCTAAAATTTATCCGGGCCATCTTCCAATATATATATTCGGCAGGGGGTCGATTTTTGTCCCTCCGGGGTGGGGGTTGTCGTGACGTCCTGAGATGGAACCGTGTCACAGCGACAATTTTCTCCTGACCCTAAAACCCTTGTTCCAATCCTGTTCCACTGACTAGTCGATTCACATCGGATTCGGGTGAGCGTATAATACGGGGATCAACATCAACCAAGGATGTGGAACAAGCAGAAAAAACCAAAAATTTGACCCTTAAATCGCTATGGTCTCTGACGGCAATTCCGACCGGGAAATGTTGGTGAATAAGGCTTTGGGCAACTTCAGTCCGGCCGACACGCAAATCGCTTGACCCAATCGACGGCCTTACATAGGTAAGGCCTCGCAAATCGGCGCCGCCTTAGCTCAGTTGGTAGAGCATCGCATTCGTAATGCGGGGGTCGCAGGTTCGAATCCTGCAGGCGGCACCATTTTCCTGAAAAACTATTCGTCTTCGACCCGGACCTGTTGCCGGGCAGTGCGGGCGCGCCAGACCCATTCCAGGATGAACCAGAAGATCTGGGGCAGGGCATAGACCCGCGCGCCGGAGACCAGTCCGTCGCCGAACATGTTTGCGATGCGGCCGCCGATTCCCCCCTCGCCATCGGTGAGGCCCAGCAGCAGAACGCAGAGCGCGAAGGCGATGGCGTGGGCCAACAGCAGCCGAGACGGGCGCCCGCGATGCTCCGGTTTGACGGGCAGCAGGGTCAGGCGGCTGAGAAGCAATGTGGGGATCAGGGCCCCAAACCAGATCGCGATCATGTCCATGGGGGCAACATAACAAACTCCCCGGTGTTTGAAACTTCCAGAGGGGTTGTTATCGGGTGCCCCGGTCATAGGTATCGCGGGACCAGAGTTCGCGCCAGCCATACCCGATCAGCAACAGGGGGATGAGGCCCTCGGCCGCGACGATGCGCATGGCGGTCGAGCCGCCGAACCATTCCCCCATCAGGCCGATATTGGTGAACCCAATCAGGCCGCTGCCGATGCAGATCACCAGCACACCGAACAGGCGCCCGCGCATCTCCGGCGGGGCGACCGTGTAGATCAGCGTGGACTGCATGGTGGAGAACCCAGCTGCGCACAGGCCGACAACAATGAAGACCAGCGCCATGGGCACCACGTCCGCCATCCAGCCTGCGGTGAAGGCCGCGATCAGATAGCCCAGCATGCCGAAATAATAGAGGCGCCGGTAACTGGCGATCCGCACCCGCGCCGCGATGATCAGTGCGCCGAGAAAGGCGCCACCGCCTTCCAGTGCGGTCAGGCCGCCGATGAGGCTGGCTGAGATCTGCAATTCGTCCCGCCCGACCACCGGGATCATGGCGAGGAACGGAAACCCCCAGAGGTTGAAGACGATCGTCACCAGCATGATGCGCATCACATCCCGGTTGTGGATCACATAGGCAAAGCCGGCCCGCAGGTCGTCAAGGGCCCGGGAGGCGGCACGGGTGGCAACCGCCTGCCCGGTCTGGACGGACAGGAAGATCAGCAATCCCACGCAGGCGGCATAGAGCGCGGTGCTGAGCAGATAGGCCCCGCCCGCTCCCAGCCACTGAAAGATCAGGCCCCCCAGCAAAGGTCCGAGCATGCGGGTGCCATTGTTGCTGGCGGCGTCGAGCCCCATGGCCACCGAGACGCGCTCCATCCCGGCGATGTCCCCCAAGACCCGGCGGCGCAGGGGCATGTCGGTGGTCCAGACCAGACCGGAGACGAAGGAGGCGAAGGCGACGATCCAGTAGGAATCCTGTCCGGTCAGGAACAGCACGAAGACGCTGCCCGACACGAGCATGGCGCCGGCCATGGTGAGGCTGAGCAGAAGCTTGGGGGGCAGGCGGTCCGCGAAGGTGCCGACGACCGAACCGAGGACCACGAGCGGGCCCATGCGCAGGATCACCAGCAGGGCAACAAGGAAGGGGGAGCCGGTGGTGTCGAAGGCATAGACGCCCGCGACTAGCATTTCGAGCCAGCGGGCCACACCGCTGAAAATCCCGACTAGCCAGACGCGCAGGAACTGGACGTCACGCAGGAGACCGCGCACACCGGCCGTCGTGGTCATGATCGTCCCATTGTGTCGTGCCCCCGGCGGCGAAAGAACCCGCTCATCACGAGACGGGCCGTCACGGTACTGTCGTGTCACACACAGGACAATGCGCGTCGGGAGTCGACTTGACGGGTCTCTCGTGATTCATGACCCTGTGGGCTGCAATTGCCCGTTCGGTGGGGGATGACCTGAATGATCGATATGGTGACGGATCACCTGGACGGACCGGATGTCTGGCTGGGCCGGAATCTGCAGCTTGTGGATGACTGGATCATCCACCTTGATGACTCGGATATCGCGGAGATCGATGGCGCGCTGAACGTTGCGATGTCGCGGGGCGTGCAGGTTCCGTTTGCAACGGCGGATTTTCCGCTCGACCATCTGCGCGCCCGACTGGCCCATCTTCGCGACATGGTTTGTCACGGATACGGCGTCGCGCTGCTGCGCGGCTTGCCCCGGGATCGCTACACGACAGAGGAATGCGAACTCATCTATTGGGGCATCGGCGCTCATCTGGGCCGGTCGATCTCCCAGAGCCTGCGCGGCGACCTGATCGGCTATGTGCAGGATGAGGGTGGCGTGATGGATGACGCCAATGTGCGCGGGTACAAGACGGCGGGTGCGCTGCAGTTCCACTGCGACCAGTTGCCCGCCGATATCCTCGGCCTGTTCTGTGTCAACGATGCCCGGATGGGCGGCGAGAGCCATATCGTTAGCGCGTTGGCCATGCACAATGTCATTCGCGCGGAGCGTCCGGATTTGCTCCCGCATCTCTACGAACCCATCAATGTGGACTGGCGCGGCGATGAGCCGGATGGACAGAAGCCCTGGTATCAGGTGCCGATGTTCTCCGTCGCGTCGGGCAAAATCACGTCGCGGTTCACCAACCGGTTCTTCGTGCGGTCGACCACCCGCCATGGCGAAGAGCTGGCACCCAGCCCCACGCAATGGGCGGCGCTCGAATTCGCCCATTCGGTGGCGGAACGTCCCGAGATGCGGTTGTCGATGACCTTTGAGCCGGGCGACATGCAGTTCATCAACAACCACACGACCCTTCATGGCCGCTCTCCGTTCGAGGATTGGGACGAACCGGCCCGCAAACGACTGCTGCTGCGTTTGTGGATCGCGCTCGAGGATGACGTGCGACGGCCACTTTCGCCGTTGCTCGATGAACGCTACCACTGGGTCACGATTGGCGGCATTCCCCGGCGCGCAACGGCTTGAGGCTGGCATCCGCCGGGTTTCCCCTTATTGTAGAAGTACACGCGAATTGGGTGAGCAGGAATTCCGCACCATGAAAATCATCAGGATTGACCCCATCATTGCCGATCTGCCGCTTCTGCGGCCGTTTAAGATGTCGGGGGTCGAAATCTCGGTCTCCGAGAATGTGTTTGCCCGGATCGAGACCGATACGGGGCTGGTCGGCTGGGGCGAGGCCTCGTCCTCACCGGCGATGACCGGGGAGACGGTCGAAAGCATGGTCGCGGCGATCCGCTATCTGACGCCGTTCCTGACGGGGCGTGATCCGGCGGACTTCATGGACAACAAGAAGGAAATGGACTGGCGCCTCTATGGTAATGCCAGCGCCAAGACGGTGCTTGAGATCGCGCTTTATGATCTTGCCGGCAAGGCCCGGAAAATGTCTGTCGCCGAGCTGCTGGGCGGCGTGCAGCGTGCGCGCATGCCGGTGGTCAAGATGCTGGCGACCGGCGATCTGGCGACCGATGTCGGGGATGCGCGCGAAGGCGCTGACGAAGGCTATGCGGCCATGAAGATCAAGGTCGGCGGCAAACCCGTGGATCAGGATATCGAACGCACCAATGCGATCGGCGACGCGCTGGCCGGGGCGGTCCAGCTGTCATCGGACACCAATCAGGGCTGGAACAGGGATGAAGCGGTGTCGTTCGCGCGGGGGGCCAGTGCGGTTCTCGATTTTCTCGAACAGCCGCTTCACGGGCATGACGTGGAAGGCATGGCGATGATCGCCGGGGAATCATCCTGTCCGATTGCTGCCGATGAAGGCCTGCACAGTTTCGATGACGTGCGTCGTCATCACGCGATGGGGGCGGCCCAGGGGGGCAGCGTCAAGATGATCAAGCTGGGCGGCGTCACCCGGGCTCATGAGGCGACAAAGCTCTTCGCCGAACTGGGCATGAATGTGAACCTGGCCGGCAAGACGGCGGAGACCAGCGTGTCCAGCGCGGCGGTGCTGCATCTGGCCGCTTCCCGCGCGGACACTGGCCTGGGGGGTCAGCCCGACCACCCCCTATCTGGCCACCGATGTGGTTCGCAATCCGATCGCCGTGGTCGGCGGTCATGTCTCGACGCCGGACGGGCCCGGGCTGGGTGTGGAGGTCGACGAAGACAAGCTGGCAACCTACGCGCGCGCGCTCTAGGGGCGCACGACCCGATCGCCGGACAATCAGAAAAAGGGGAGAGAACATCGTGGCAAGAATACCCGTCATCAATCCGGAAAATGCCCCCGAGGAACTGCAGGATTTCTTCGGCGCGGTTACCAGCATGATCGGCCGGGTGCCGAACGCCTATCGCACCATGGCCCATGCGCCCTATCTGGCGATGCTGTTTCTGCCCTTTCAGGCGGGCAACCAGCGCGAATGGCCCGGTGTGCGCCTCTCGGGCAAGATCAAGGAAATGGTTATCATCAAGACCAGCCATATCAATGGCTGCGAATACTGCTTCGCCCACAACACGGCGTTGGGGGCGGCCGCCGGGATCACCCATGAACAGGTGATCGCGATGTCCTCCGACGACTACATGACATCGGACCTCTTCGATGACCGCGAGCGCGCGGCCATCGAATGGGCCGAGCACATGACCAGGAACACCGCGGCGACGCGTGATGATGTTTATGAGCGGGTGCAGGCACAGTTCAACGAGGGGGAGATTGTCGAACTCACGCTGATCTGCAGCATGTTCAACATGATCAACCGCTTCAACGACTCCCTCAAGCTGACCATCGAGGCGCAGCCCGAAGTCGACAAGATCAAGAACTCGCTGCAGATCGACCCGGCGAATATGAAAACCTATCTGCGCTGGCTGGCCGATAACTGGCCGGACGATTTCGAGGATTTGAACGCCCGGGCCAGCGCGGCGGCCGAAGCCGCCTAGGGCCCAGTCACGCGGGTGAATTCGCTTGCGGTCGGACTCTTGTCTTGCGTCCGGCTGTGGCATAGTGCGCCCAATCCAAACAGAGACGACTTACTCAGGGAAGACCGCAATGACCAACGCATACCCGAACACCGAACTCCATATTGCCGGCAAGTGGATGCCGGCGGCCGCCGGTGAAACCATCGACGTGCTCAACCCGGCGACGGAAGAGCCGATCGGCAATGTGGCCCATGCCCGCATCCCCGATCTGGATGCCGCGCTGGAAGCCGCGGAAGCCGGGTTCCGCGTCTGGAAAGAGGTCTCGGCCATGGAGCGCTACAACGTCATGCGTAAGGCCGCCAATCTGGTCCGTGAACGCGCCGACGAAATTGGCGCCATGATGACCATGGAACAGGGCAAGCCGCTGGGCGAAGCCAAGATCGAGACCCTGTTCGGGGCCGACATCATCGACTGGTTCGCTGAAGAGGCCCGCCGGGCCTATGGCTGGGTGATCCCGGCACGCATGGGCGGCGTGACCCAAATGGTCGTGAAAGAGCCGGTCGGCCCGGTCGCAGCCTTCACGCCGTGGAACTTCCCGATCAATCAGGCCGTGCGCAAGCTTTCGGGCGCTGTTGCAGCCGGCTGCTCGATCATCCTCAAGGGCCCGGAAGAGACCCCGGCGAGTTGCGCGGCACTGGTCCGGTGTTTCGTGGATGCCGGACTGCCCGATGGTGTGGTCAATCTGGTCTATGGCGTTCCCGCCGAAATCTCCGAATACCTCATTCCCCATCGCACCATCCGCAAGGTGACCTTCACGGGCTCCACGGCGGTCGGCAAGCAGCTGGCTGCACTGGCCGGTGCGCATATGAAGCGTGTGACCATGGAGCTGGGCGGCCATTCGCCGGCCATCGTGTTCGAGGATGCCGATGTGGAGGTCGCACTCAAGGTGCTAACCGCCAACAAGTTCCGCAATGCCGGACAGGTCTGCGTGTCCCCGACCCGCTTCTTGGTGCACGAAAAGCACTATGACCGCTTCGTGGAAGGCTTCACTGAATTCGCCGCCACCCTGCCGGTGGGCGATGGTATGGACCCGGACAACAAGATGGGCCCGCTGGCCCATGACCGCCGGATCGATGCAATCGAGGGCTTTGTCTCCGATGCCGTGGGCAAGGGTGCGACGCTGCAGACCGGCGGCAAGCGTAAGGGCAACAAGGGCTATTTCTTCGAGCCGACGGTGATGACCGATGTGCCGCTGGATGCGCGGATCATGAACGAAGAGCCGTTTGGCCCGGTCGCGCCGATCTCGTCCTTCTCGGATTTCGATGCGGTTGTGGCTGAAGCCAATCGTCTCGATTACGGGCTGGCAGCCTATGCCTATACCAAATCCGTCAAGACCGCCGAAGCCATCGGCTCGGCCTTCGAGAGCGGGATGGTTTCCATCAACCATCACGGGATCGGGTTGATCGAAACGCCGTTCGGCGGGGTCAAGGATTCCGGCTATGGCTCGGAAGGCGGCTCGGAAGCCATCGATGCTTATCTGAACACCAAGTTCATCACCCAGGCCGGCCTTTAGGCACACGCGTGGAGACGAATTGAGGTAGGCTTTGAGTTATGATCGAAAACCTTCAATTCGTCTCCATCGCACTCGAGGTCGTGGTTGCGGGAATCTTTCTGGCGATTGCGCTGCGCGGCAAGACCTTCATGCTTGGGCTGGCGCTGACATTTTCGATTTACGTCGTTTATGATCTCGCCCGACAATTCGCCTGGGATGTGCCGCCCACCCCATTGTTTGGCGGTTTTTTCGTGGCGACTCTGGCGGCGCTCTATTCCGCGGTGAAACTGTACCGACGTCTTTGAACGCACGAACGAAACCACAAGCAGGACGAACCCATGGTGGACAAGCTCGTAACCGATATTGGCGGTGAACCGGCCGGGGCCGTACCCCAGGAAGACCGCGACCAGCTGTTCTGGGAAAAGCAGATGATTGCTGCCTTCAATTTGTTGCAGGTGAAGGGTGTGGTCGTCACCGATGAGTTCCGACGGACGGTCGAGGAGATGCCGGCGGATTATTACGCCAACTCGACCTTTTACGGTCGGCGCCTTGACGGGATGATCCGGTTGCTGATCGAAAAGGGCGTGGTGGACGCTGATGCCTTCGACAAGCGCGCACAGGAAATTCTGGCGGCGGGGACACGGGACCATGTCTGAGCCAGCCGCGAACTATCGCGTGGGTGACCGGGTGCGTATCCTCGATATCGGCAAGCCGGGCCATGTGCGCACCCCCACTTATATTCGTCATAAGACCGGCACCATCGAGCGTTTCTGCGGTATGTTCGAGAATCCCGAGGACAAGGCCTATGGCCGCTGGGGGTTGCCGCCGATCCCGCTCTATCGGGTGCAGTTCCGCCAGGATGATATCTGGCCCGACTATGACGGCGCCCCGGGGGACGTCCTGGAAATCGAAATCTATGACCATTGGCTGGCTCCAGCCGGGGAGGACGCATGATGCACAATGACGACCACAATCATGATCACGATCATGACGACCACGCGCCCACCCGCGAGGATGATGACCTTGAACTCACCGAGGGGGAGGCGCGCTTTCTCGCGCTGAAGAGCCTGCTCATCGAACAGGGGGTCATGACCGCGGATGAAATTCGCGCGCGCATGGAATTCAACGAGCGCGGCAGTCCACATCAGGCCGCCCGGATGATCGCCCGGGCCTGGGTCGATCCCGCCTACAAGGAACGCATGCTGACCGACACCAAGGCGGCCGCTGCGGAACTGGGGATCGAAGCCACCGAAGCAGCGCTGGTCACCATCGAGAACACGCCCGAGCGACACAATATGGTCGTGTGCACATTGTGCTCCTGTTATCCGCGCTCCTTGCTTGGCGAACCGCCGGCCTTCTATGTCAGCAAGGCCTATCGTTCACGGGCGGTGCGCGAGCCGCGCAAGGTGTTGCGCGAGTTCGGTGTTGAGATTCCGGACTCCGTCGATATTGCGGTCCACGACAGCAATGCGGATCTGCGTTACGTGATCATGCCCATGCGTCCTGCCGGGACCGAAGGTCTGAGTGAAGACGAACTCGCCGCGCTGATCACCCGCGATTCCGTCGTTGGTTGCGCGCTGCCGATCACGCCTGACTGACCGTACCCATGCCGGCCATCGCGCTGACCCGACCACGGGGTCCGTTGCTGTACCGATCCATCAGACGACGAGCTATCAGTTCCGCGATACCGAGCATGCGGGAAACCTGTTTGCACTGGCAGAGCTGGGGAACATCTACACCCGGATCATGAACCCGACGGTTGATGTGCTCGAGCAGCGCCTTGCCGCGATCGAGGGTGGCGTGGCCGCGCTGGGTCTGTCGTCAGGTCAGTCGGCCTCGATGTTCTCGATCCTGAACATCGATGCTCTGGTGCTGCTGTATCACGTGGCTAATATCGGTGATGCGCGTTCGCTGGCAATCCATCCGGCTTCGACCACCCACAGTCAGATGCAGGCCGATGAGCTGCTGCAGGCCGGCGTGACCCCGGGTTATGTGCGGCTGTCGATCGGCATCGAGCATGCTGATGACATCATCGGTGATCTCGATCAGGCGCTTGCCAAGGCCTGATAAAGCGGCAAATGCATCCCGCATGACTGGATTTTTTGCCCCGGTCCAGACATCATCGGTTCAAATCAAAATTGGGGGATGTCATGGGAACGGATTCGGACAAATTTGACGTCGTCGAGGCTTCGATCGACGACCTGCACACGGCCATCCGCGCCGGAAAGACCACGCTGGTGACTGTGGTGCAGCAATATATCGACCGGGCCCGGGCCTATAACGGCGTGTCCAGCATGCTGGTGACCGAGGACGGCAAGCCGGTTCCCGAATCCACTGGGGTTGTGCGCGCCGGTGCGCCGCTGAAATTCCCGACCGAGACCATTCCCGTTTCGGACGTTTTGCCTGATCTGGACAAGTACAAGGGCCCGCCACTGGAATACGGTCGCATGGAGGCGACAGCGTCCAAACCGGATGTCGAACAACAGTTCGGCATGATCGCGGGTATCCCCAAGGCCGGGCAGGTCAATGCCCTGTCCACCCTCAACATTCGTGGCGAACGTTCGGTGACCTGCTGGGGGGAATTCGATAAGCACCCGTCTGAAGGACCGCTGCCCGCCGGCGCACCGCCGGTCTGCGAAATGTTCCGTCAGTTCCCGGATGCGCTGGAACGGGCGGCGGAACTGGATGCAGAATATGGCACCGCGCCCGATCTGGAAGCCTTGCCGATGTACGGGGTCACCTTCTCCTTCAAGGACCCCTTCGACACCATGGACATGCGGTCCACCGGCGGTGCGGATGCGGCCTATGACAATGATTTCCCTGCGCGGGATCATGTTCTGGTTGATCAGTTGCGCAAGAAGGGCGCGATCATTTTCGCCAAGGCCGTGAACACCGAATATAACGGCCGGGCTGGCGATCCCGGCGGACGCAACCATCCCGACAAGGTCCTGCCGTCGACACTGGGCTATCAGCGGGCCACCTGGGGCGGCAATCCGTCCAACCCCTATGACACCACCCGCGCGGCCTCGTTGGGATCGAGTTCCGGTTCGGCGCTTTCGGTCAGCACCAATCTGGTGATGGCGAGTCTGGGTGAGGAGACCCGGGCGTCCTGTCGGGGGCCCTCCAACCACAATTCGGTGGCGTTGATCCTGCCTCACAAATCGATGCTCGGGTTTGATGGCGGCGCTATTGGTGCGGATATCTATTGCGACCGGTCGGGCATTCATGGCCGTTCGCTGCCTGATTGCGCGAAGATTCTCGATGCGCTCAAGGATCCCGAGAACGGCTATTACGATCCGCGCGATCCCTATACGACGGTGCCGCGCTCTTCCGTTCTCGACACGTCCTATGCCTCGCATCTGTCCAGGGATGCCTCGACAGGCGCTCTCAAGGGCATTCGTCTGGGTGTGGTGCGGGAATCGATGGTCTATCCGAAGGATTCCCTCACCGAGAAACCCATCGTTGATGCCGCTACCGCCGAGATCAAGGATGTTCTGGGCGGGCAGCTGGCTGCCACACTGGTCGAGTCCGGCGATCTGCTCTGGACGCCGGATCCGAATCTGGAACAGTTGAAGCCGGATTTCCGGCGGGCGCTCGCAAAGCTTCTGCCGGTCTTCATGCCTGATGTTCTCTTTCGGCTGGCGCCGGACGGGACACCCCTGTTCAAGGAATTCGAGGAAGCCATTCGCCCGACGGAGTTCCAGCCGGGCAAGACCTTCGGCAAGGGCACGATGGATTCCATCGACTACTGTGTTGCGCTAGCCGAGGGGACCATCGAACCGCCGGCCAATTTCGATATTGCGACCATTCAGCATCAGGAACTCGCCACCACCTTCCGTTTCCACATCAGCCAGTATCTGATGCGGCGGGCCGAAGACTGGAAAGCGGCCGGTTTTCATGAGGCGCTCGACAACTGGGCCATGCTCAATGCGCGTTCGAAGTTCTGGGGTGATGATCAGCGTTCGGCCTTCAAGAACTGGGAAGAGACCGATGATCCGCGCAATGCGCTGGATGGGCGGCAGGGCGTGAATGAGCGGATCATGCTGCGCGAGTTGCTGCGCCGCGTGGATATGATGGTGTTGATCGAGAACAATCTTGACGCCTTCGTGCGCCTGCACAGCCCCTGGCCTCCGGGAATCATCGGTGGACCTTTGCAGCACGACACATCCAACAATCTTCGCCCCGAGAGCCTTTATGGCCCGAATGCAGGGCTGACGGAGATTCTGGTTCCGGCCGGCTATGTCTCGACGGCGTATGACCCCGTCCACAAATTGAGTGAAGACGGGACGAAGTATGTCTCCGCGCCGTCGCGTGAACCCACTCCATTGGCAGCGCCGGGACTGCCGTTCTCACTGGTGTTCCGTTCCGAGCCGGGCACGGAAGACAGCTTGCTGCGAATTGCTTCGGCCTATGAAGCGGTCTCCCATCGGCGGGTGTCGCCGCCGGATTTCGGACCTCTGGGTTGATCGGCGGCGGGGACTGTGTGACATCGGATGGCAGGTGATGAGAACAGTTAGGCAATCATGATGGCTTCACTACAGCTTCATCTTGCGGCATTCATGCGACCGATCAGCATTCACACCGGGGCCTGGCGCTACCCCGGGGGCACGCCCGATGCGAATTTCAACTTCCGGGCCATCGTGAAGTTTGCCCAGCGGCTTGAGGCTGCGCGGTTTGATGCCTTTTTCATGGCCGATCACCTTGCCTTGCTGAATATGCCGATGGATGCGCTCAAGCGCAGTGCGACGGCAACATCCTTCGAACCCTTCACGCTGTTGTCGGCGCTGTCCATGGCCACGGAAAAACTGGGCCTGATTGCCACAGGATCAACCTCTTTCGATGATCCGTTTCATGTGGCGCGGCGGTTTGCCTCTCTCGATCATATTTCGGAGGGGCGCGCCGGCTGGAACATCGTCACAACTTCGAACCCGGACGCAGCGAAGAATTTCGGTCTGGACGAGCATCTCGATCATGCTGACCGGTACCGGCGTGCGCGGGAGTTTTACGATGTGGTGACCGGCCTGTGGGATAGCTGGGCGGATGATGCCTTTATCCGCGACGTGGACTCCGGGGTTTTCTTTGATCCTGAGAAACTCCACACCTTGGACCACAAGGGCGAGTATTTTTCCGTGCGTGGCCCGTTGCATATCGCACGGCCCGTGCAGGGCTGGCCCCTGATTGTTCAGGCCGGCGGGTCCGAGGCGGGGCGACAACTCGCGGCGGAAACTGCCGATGCAATTTTTGCAGCCCAACGCACGCTCGAGGATGGTCGTGCCTTCTATGCGGATGTGAAGGGGCGGATGACAGCGCTTGGACGGGATCCGGAGCATCTGAAAATTATGCCCGCCTGCCTTGTTGTGGTCGGCGATACCGTCGCGGAAGCGCGGGAGAAACGCGCTGTGCTGGATTCCAAAGTGCATCTGGATAGTGCAATTGCATCCCTGTCGATTCAGCTGGGCACGGATGCATCGAAATTCGATCTCGATGGCCCTTTGCCCGGTATTCCCGAGAGTAATGCCTCGAAGAGTGGGCGTGAACGGGCGATCCGCATGGCCGAACAGGAGAATCTGACCGTGCGGGAGCTGGCCCAGCGCATGGGGGGCTATTCCGGGCTTGCACTGGTCGGGACGGCCGAAACCATTGCCGGTGAAATGGAAGAATGGATCGACAGCCGCGCCAGTGACGGTTTCACGATCATGTTCCCGTTTCTGCCCGAAGGGCTGGATCTGTTCGTCGATCGGGTGGTACCCGAACTTCAGCGTCGCGGGCTGCTGCGCCGCGAATATGAAGGCAAGACCCTGCGGGAAAATCTTGGGCTGCCCCGCCCGGGGAACCAGTTCTTTGCGGCGAAGCGCGATCAGGCAGCCGAGTAGCGTTTCAGGTCAGTCCAGAAACCCACCCCGGAAATACACCAGCGGGTCCGCATCCCGGTCACCGGAGATGGCGACCACGCGGCCGAGCGCAAGGATGGTCCCGTGCCGCTCGAGGGTTTCTTCCAGAATGCAGTCCATCACGCCGACAGCGCCGTTGAAGACCGGCGCCCCGGTCGCGAGATAGCCCCACAGGCCCGTCTCGAAACGGGCGGGCCCCTTGATGTCACGTTTGCCGGAGAACAGGTCGACCACGTCCTCCGTGCCGCGGGGCAGATAGTTGATCGCGAAATGTCGTGAATCCCGAATGGCGCCGAGCGCGGAGGTCTTCGCATCGATGGAGACCAGCATGGTGGGTGGATCGGCGCAGACATGGGTGGCTGAAAGGCCCAGAAATCCAGCCGGACCGGCGCTGCCGCGCGCGGTCACGATGGTCGCGCCCACAGCCCGCTGACCCACCGCGTTCCAGAATGTTCCAATATCGATATCGGCGTTGCCCACGCCCGAGCCTTCGCTACCCATGATGTTTCCGGGTTTCAGTTCTGGTTGCTTGGGGAATTGGTTTCGGTCGTCAGGCGCTTGTTGATCCAGTCGGAATAGACATCAACGGCCAGCCAGATGAGCTGTGCGAGCGCGAAATTCGTGATGCCGTAAAGCCAGAGAAAATCGAATCCGGCGGCAAACCATACACCGGAGACCAGAAAGATCAGAACGCAGATGATGCCGGATGCGAGATTGGCGAGGACGAGGCGTTGCCAGTGGCCTTCCCATGACTTGGTCAGTCGAAACACGATCCGACTGACGAGAAAGGTGGGGACAAAGGCTGCGGCAAAGAAGCCGACATCAAAAACGAAGTTCAACGGAGTCTCCGCAGAGGTGTGTGACACGCGACCACCATACATGGGTCCGCGCCGTTGCAGAACCATACTGTGAATTGACATGCGGCTGTCGTCTTCCGCTAGATCGGCGCGTCCCGGTCCTTGCGGCACTTTCCTTCCCGATGGGCGATGAAGGTTGCGCTTGCGACAATCATGCCGCCACCTACCCAGGTCCAGATTTCTGGCTGTTCGCCGAACACGGCCAGCCCCAGAATGGTGGCCCAGACTAGTTGCAGAAACTGGATGGGCTGGGTCACGGTGATGTCCGCCGCCCGGAAGGCCTGGGTCAGGGTGTAATGGCCGAGCGTGGCCAGAGCCGCGGTTGCAAACAACCAGATCAGTTCGATCACGGTTGGTGTCCGCCAGACATAGATGGCCGGCGCCAGCAGGACCAGGGTTACGAAGACCGAGAGATAGGCCACGATCGCTGTGCTCGACTCGACCTTGGTCAGGCGCTTGGCGATTAGGAATGACGCGGCAAAGAGGGGGGCGGCGGTGAGCTGGGCGATGGAGCCGATATTGATCTCCTGAAACCCCGGTTGCAGCACCACCAGAGCGCCGCCGAACCCCATGAGCACCGCGCCGATCCGGTACAGCCGCAAGCGTTCCCCCAGAAACAATGCGGCGCCGACTGTCGTGAAAATCGGTGCGGTGAACCCCAGCGCGGTCACTTCCGCGATGGGGATATTGGCCATGGCAAAGAACCAGAGCATGACCCCAACGCCGTGGATAACCCCGCGCGAGGCATGCAGCCCGACCACCGAGGCTGGCCGTCGCAGGCTGCCCATGCGCAGAAAGACCGGCAAAAGCAGCAGAAGACCGAACAGGTAGCGGATGAACGCGGCCTGGACCGGGCTCATATCCGTGCCCAGATGGCGCACGATCCCGGTGACGGCCACGAACAGAATGCCCGTGGTGGCCATCCAGATGATGCCGCGGAGATTTCCGGTCATGGGATTGTCCGGCGTGATCCGCGGCCTGGATCAGGCGGCGTGATCACTCGGCACGACTGGCATGGGCGATGGTCAGAAAGGCCTGCAGGATGAGCAGCAGGGACAAAACGAAGACGGGCCCGTCGGGGTTTTTTGTCTGGCTGCCGACAAAGGCATTGATGCCGACGCCGAGAATGCCGATGACGAGGATGAGCAGGGCCGTGCGTTTCAGGCGCTGGACCCGTGCCGGGGGTGCCCTGAAGACCGCTTCCCAGGTGATCAGGGTTGCCCCGATGACGGCCACGGCCACGACCGCGCGCACCAGTGTCCCGGTGGTCGTGGCGTCGTCGGCACCCAGATGGAGCCAGATGGAATATGCCGCGCCTAGTCCGGTGAGCGAGGCAAGGATGAGGAGTGCAATTCTGTTCATGGCAATCGGTGTCCGCTTGGATGATGTCTGCAGTCTAGCATTTGTGGATGTATTGGGCATGCGGCCTGCGCGCACGTGATGTAGGATGGTCGCGAAAAATCCGGGAGCGGTTCAGTGCAGAAAACACGCACCCGGCGCAAGGCGCTGATGGTTTTAATGGCAGCTGTGACACTGGTTGCGACATCGCATACCGCGCTCGCGCAATCCGATTTCTTCAAGCGCGGCGGTGAGCTGTTGCGTCAGATTCCCGGCGCTGGATCGTCACAATCCTCACCCGCGCGCGGGCTGAGCGATGCCGATATCGGGGCGGGATTGCGCGAGGCGCTGAAGGTCGGGGCGCAGCGGGTTGTCGGACAGGTCGGCACGGTGGACGGATATAATGGCGATCCGCGGATTCATCTGCCCCTGCCGAAAAGTCTTGCGACCGTGCAGAGCACACTCTCGCGGGTGGGGCTGTCGGGCATGATGGGTGACCTGGAGCTCAAGCTGAACCGGGCGGCCGAAGCCGCAGCCCCCGAAGCCCGAGCCGTATTCTGGAACGCGGTGGATCAGATGACCCTGAATGACGTCCGTGAGATTCACAACGGACCTGATGATGCCGCCACGCGGTTCTTCGAACGCACCATGACTCCGGATCTGAAAACCCGGATGCGTCCGATCGTGGATCAGAGCCTGGCGGAAGTCGGGGCTGTGCGTTCCTATGGCGCGGCGATCAGTCGATATAAGAACATACCTTTCGTGCCCGATGTGAAGGCAGACCTGTCGAACCATGTGCTCGAACTGGGATTGCAGGGAATCTTTCTCTATCTGGCCGAGGAAGAGAAGGCGATCCGTGAGAACCCGGCGAAGCGGACCACGGACCTTCTGCAGAGGGTCTTTTCCAGATAGGTCCTTGCCCGTCCGTGCGAAGCGCGCCGGGCGCAAGCCGGATCAGCGGCCAAACAGGCGCTTGATCCCGGTTCGATCGCGCGGCGGCATACGCAGTTCCACCTCGGCGTCCCCTTCCAGCATGGTTTCATCGACCCGGTAGAGGTGACACAGAACGTGATCGACGCCGTCACGCGGGCCGAAAGGCAGCACAATCACACCACAGGTGATGGGCCCGCTGCCCGTGGGTACCGCATCGGTTTCGTGTACCGGACTTTCGGTTACCACCACCTCGCGCCCCAGTGCGTCGATTCAGTCGACGGTCATGGCATCGATCGGGATGGGTACGCGCTGAGCGGCGGGAAAGGCCTGGGGCCGTGTCAGCTGCCGGCGAGCGGGCACCGGGCTGTCATCATTAGTTGGCACCAGCGCCACCGGCGCTGGTTCGGACAGAAGACCGTCGGGCTCTTTCGCGGGTGCGGGCGGCGTCTCCGTGATCGGGCGGTGGATGGTGATCGTCGCCAGCGAGGCTGCGGGGGCCGGGCGGGGCATGGGATCACGTTCTGGATTGGGTTCACGCATGGCTCTTCTGGTTACTCCACACACGACTAGAACGGCAGTTGCGGGGGAGCAACCGCAGTGGACCCGGCCCTGCAGATACGCCCACAGCCGGGAGACTTCATCGGAGGAACGTTCGGCGCGGGGCAGTTCCATCACCGTGCGGCCATCGATCATATCGGTGATGGCCGGCGGGGTGTCGATGATCACGAGCCTGAACCCGAGATTGCGTGCGCGCTCCAGATCGTCGGCAAGCGTCGCGATCGAGGCGCTGAGAAAGGAGGGTGTCTTGGCGTGTCGCTCATTCCACCAATCGGTCAGGCTGCCCTGAGGGGCGGTGTCGATGATCGCCACCGGGCCCGCCCCGGCGGTTTCCGCGGCAACGGCGAGGTAACCTGCGAGGGTGGTTTTCCCTGATCCACCCTTTTGCGATGTCAACGCAAGGATGTTCATGTTGGCTCCCGCCGGCTGAGGTGTGGTTGTGCAAAGATGGGCGAACAATACTTTTCATTGTCATGTAGAACCAAATACAGACGTCTAAAAATCGGGTTATCGTCAATAGTGAAAGTGTGTTTTGTAAGTGTTTTTTTCGGAAATTGCGGCGAATTTCCCGGTAATTTTGTTGGGTCATCGGCGGGTTGCGAGTCGAATTTGTGGTGTGATCCGGTGTATTCTCCGGCAACAAATCAGGGAGGAAAAAATGGCTGACACGCAAACCAAGACCGAAGGTGCCTACAAGGCCGGCAATGGCGCGTACGTGTTTGATGTCGACAAATTGCAGGGTCTGGATGCCGGGCCCGGTTACGCCGAGACCTTTGGTCCGGTGGTCGAGGGCGAACTGACCCAGGTGGGCATCATGACCTTGCCCGCCGGACAGTCATCGCTGCCCCACACCCATCCCAACGAACAGTGGATCTACATCCTCAAAGGCAATCTGAGCGCCACGGTCGATGGACAGGAATCCGAAGTTGGTCCGGGACAGCTCATCTATATCCCGGCGAATGTTGTTCACAGTGTGAGAATCTCACCCGAAGAGGATTGTCATTTCTTCACCGCCAAGGATCTTCGCAGCGGCATTGCCGGAACGCCTGTTGCGTCATAATTGGCAGATGTTTTGTTGTCCCAGGCTTCAGTACAGCCTGACCCAAACCTATGAGGTCACGTGACATGAAGACTGTAACCACCGTCGGAATCATTGGTGCGGGCACCATTGGGTCATCCTGGGCGGCGTATTTTCTGGCTCAGGGCCTGAATGTCCGGTGCTGGGATCCGATGGATGGCTATGCGGAAAATGTGACATCCCTGATTGTCCGGGTCTGGCCGCTGCTGGAGGAACTGGGTCTCGCAGACGGTGCCGCACTGGACCGGCTACAGTGTTTCGATCGGATCGGAGAGGCGCTGGACGGCGTTGGGTTCGTGCAGGAAAGCGGCCCGGAGAATGCCGAGATCAAGGCCAATCTGATGGCGGAGATCGACCGTGATACCGCGCCCGAAGTCGTGATTTCATCCAGTTCCACCGCTCTGCCGGTTTCGGAGTATCAGCACAAGGCGGCCCATCCGGGACGCATTGTGCTGGGTCATCCGTTCAACCCACCGCATCTGATGCCCGTCGTCGAAGTGGGCGGCGGCAAGCTGACCGAGACCTGGGCTGTCGACAGGGCAATGGAATTCTACGAAGCCGTTGGCAAGACTCCGATCCGATTGCGGGCGGAAATTCCCGGCCATCTGGTCAATCGGCTGCAGGCCGCACTCTATCGCGAGGCGGTGCATCTGGTCGCCGAGGGCTATGCCACGGTTGAGGATATCGACAAGGCGATCACCGGCGGGCCGGGGCTGCGCTGGGCCTTCATGGGTCCGCATATGACCTATCATCTGGGCGGCGGCGATGGTGGCATTGCCCGCTATCTCGACATTCTGGGCCCGAGCCAGGAGCGCCGCTGGGAGGCGCTGGGTGATCCCGAACTCACCGATGCGGTCAAACAGAAGATCATCGACGGTATCGATGCCGAAGCGCGGGGCCGCTCGATCGGTCAGCTCGCCGAAGAGCGGGATGCGACCCTGCTCAAACTGCTCAAGGTGCTGAAGACGTCATCCCAGTAACGCATCGGACAGGGCAGGCCGGCCAACCGGTTCCTTCTGCCCTTCTACATTCACGAAGGAATCACCCGTGGCCGATCATCAGACAAGCGCGTTGTTTTCTCCACTGACCGTCAGTGGTGTCACGTTCAAGAACCGCATCGTGGTTTCGCCCATGTGCACCTATTCCGCCGATGACGGTCTGGCCAGTGACTGGCACATGATCCATCTCAGCCAATACGCCATGGGCGGAGCGGCTGCCGTCTTCACCGAAGCTGCGGCGGTGGAGCCGCGTGGCAAGATTACCCATGGCGATCTGGGTATCTGGTCGGCTGATCATGCCCGGGCGCTGAAGCCTGTTACGGCATCGATTGCCCGATTTGGCGCCCTGCCGGCGATCCAGATTGCCCATGCCGGTCGCAAGGCGAGCATGCAGCGCCCCTGGCACGGCAATGGGGCGATGGATGACAGCGACACGGCACGGGGCGAGATGCCCTGGGAGATTGTTGCGCCCAGTCCGGAACCGGTGCGCGAGGGCTGGATCATGCCCGGTGAACTCACCATCGAGGACATTGGTGCCATTCAGGATCGCTTCGCCACGGCCGCGGGTCACGCACTCGATGCGGGGTTTGAGGTTCTCGAGATTCATTCCGCCCATGGCTATCTCTCTCATTCTTTCCTCTCGCCGACTTCGAACCACCGCAATGATGCCTATGGCGGCGACCGGGCCGGTCGTATGCGTTTTGCGCTGGAAACGGCGGAGAAGGTGCGCGCGGTCTGGCCGGATGACAAGCCGCTCTTCGTGCGCATTTCCTCGGTCGACACCGACGGCGTGACCGAGGGCTGGCAGCTTGAGGATTCCGTCGTTCTGGTCGGTGAACTCAAGGCGCGCGGTGTTGATGTGATCGATTGCTCGTCGAGCGGGATCTCCGGGCCGGCCACAGCCGCTCAGGGCAAAACACCACTCGGCTTCCGCACCGCCTATTCTTCGCGTATCGGAACAGAGGCGGATGTCACGACCATGGTGGTCGGGCTGGTGATCCACGCCGAACATGCCGAAACGATTGTCGCTGATGGGCAGGCCGATCTGGTCGCGATCGGGCGCGAAGCCCTGTTCGATCCCTACTGGGGGCGGCACGCCGCACACAAGCTGGGTGCGGACCCCGAATTTGCGGACTGGCCCGAGCAATATGGCTGGTGGCTGGTGCGCCGCGAGCCTCAGATCAGCGAATACCGGGACGCCTGAAGAGCTTCCGGCTCGGCGGCCTCCCGGCACAGACAGGCCTTTCAGAATACAGGTTTTGGAGAATTTTCATGGCAACCCCGATCAAGTTCTATTTCGATTTCGTGTCGGCCTATTCCTATGTGGCGATGAACAATATCGAAGCGCTCGCCAAACGCTGGGGGCGGGAGGTGGAGTGGAACTGTGTGTCGTTGCCCGATGTGCTGGCCCATCGCAAGGTGATCTCCCCGCGCGATCAAGCCGCGAAGTTCGCGCACAATGTAAAGGATCTGCCGCGCCTGTGCGAGATGAACAATCTGCCGGTGGCCTCACCCTTTCCGCCAAAAGTGCCGCCTTATGGGGCAACCCTGCACCGGCTGGTCTTCTGGCGCCTGAACCGGAAGGACCCGGAGCTGGCCAAGGAATTCGCAAAGGCCGTCGATCACCGCTATTTCGGCACGGGACAGGAAGTTCGCACGGCCACCCAGCTCGCCAGTGCCTGCAAGGCGCGGGGCGTGCAGTTGACCATTAAAGACATCAAGGCCGCCGAGAACGACAAGCAGGCAGAAAAAGCCCTGGCGGCGGCATTCGACCGGGCGATCGGTGACGGTATGTTCGGCGCGCCCTTCATGGTGCTGGACGGAGAAACCTTCTGGGGTGCGGACCGTCTCGACCACATGGAGTTCCGCCTGAAGAACGCCGTGAAGGTGCCCCGTGGGTTCGAGCCATTCTCCTTCACCAGTCCCTTCACCAGCCTCAACGGCCCGCTCTTCGTGAAGTGTGGGAAGAAGAAGGCGGTGTTCGGCTTCCGGGTGGCGGCCCATCACCTCAATCCCCGCAATGTCGTGCATGGCGGCTGGATGACCAGTTTCGTGGATGTGGCCATGGCCCAGTCCGCGCTTTACGAACTCGGCGTGGTGGCGCTCACGCCCACGATCCATCTGGATGCGGATTTTCTGGCCCCGATCCATCCCGGCCAGTGGGTCGAATGCGATGTGCGTCTGGTGAAGAGCACCCGGACGATAAATTTCGTGGAGGCGATTTCCTACGCCGATGGGGAGCCGGTGCTGCGGTCCTCGGCTGTGTACCGCAAACCGCGCGAGATGAAGAAACGCGTGGGCACGAATCTGTCACCCACAGATTAGGGGGCGGTCACGCGTCCTGAAGGTCGCACCAGATCTAGTCGAAGGATTCATGGGTGTCGCCGAAGGCCTCGACCACCCGGGGGTCGAAATGCCCGGCGACGTCGATCCGGTCATCGCCATGCAGAATGATGTTGCGGGCCTCGGCGTGATCCAGGGATGGCTTGTAGGGCCGCCGGGACCGCAGCGCATCATAGATATCCGCGATCTGGACGATGCGGGCTGCTAGCGGGATCTCGTCGGCGCGTTTGCCATCGGGATAGCCGCTGCCATCCCATTTTTCATGGTGATTGAGAGCGATCTCGGCCGCCATCGCCAGACGGGGTGACTGGCTGAGAATGCGGTGTCCATAGACCGTGTGGTTGTCCATTTCGCGGCGCTCTTCGGCATTGAGGGCGGTGGTCTTGCGCAGGACGGCCGGTGCGACACCGATTTTCCCCACATCGTGGAGCTGGGCCGAATAGCGCAGCTGGTGGCAGTAGTTCGCATCCATCCCCAGGGTCTGACCCAGAAAGTGGCTGTACTCGTTCACCCGGAAAACATGATTGCCGGTGCCTTCATCGTAAATCTCCGCGGCGCGGGCGAGCATGGAAATTGCCAGGCGAAAGGCATCGTCGCCGCGGACGCCATCGATGTCTTCGATGAAGGCCAGTTTTTCGACCTGTCGGCGCAGGCGATCATTGCGCTCGGTCGGGTCAAAGCGAATCTGGCCGATCTGGTCGAGCAGGTCGGCGCGCTCCACGGCGGCCCCGGCCAGCCGGTTGAAGCGTGCGATCAGGTCCTTGGATTCATGAGCAAAGGCGCGGTCAGAGGAAAGATCGTTGCTCAGGGTCACCACGCCAACCACATCCCGGGCGTGGTTCGTCAGGGCGAAGGCTGCAATCGCGCCTGACTCCATGCCCGGGGGCAAATCCGTATCCGGATCGATCATGGCCGTCGCTTCGGTGGCGGTGGCATCATCGAACTTCAAGGTCGAACCTGTCTGGGCAACGATTGTCGAAATGGCTGGGCGGTCGATCGGAATGTTGTCGGGCTGATCTGCTAATTCGGGCAGGGCAGCCGCCCGGACGAGACTAGTTTTCCCCTGCTCGTGACGCAGCAGATACAGCACGCCGCCATCGGCCTGCATCAGTACACAGGCCTGATGCAGCGCCTTTCCGGCCAGCACGGCGGAAGACTGCCCGGGTGATGGTCGAGCATGTCGACGAAAGAACGTCGCGGGTTCATGACAGAACTGACATGTCTCGGGTCGCTAGACGTTTTCGATCCCGGCGCGGCGGGTCAGATCGTTGAACTGAATCTGGTTGTGCTGGCCAGCCAGATCAGCCGGGGCCTCCCGGGCCAGCCAGGCCAGAACCTTGGCCGGACGTTCAGGGGGTTGCCCCTGATCGGGGGTCAGGGCGGCGGCACGGAATTCGCTGTTGGAATAGATGGCTTCCACCATGTCGGTCTGAGTGAAACCTGGTGACAGGGCGAATATCTGGACCGCGGAATCTTCCAGATCGTAGTGCAGGCACTGGGTCATCGAAAGCAGGGCGGCCTTGGAAGAGCAATAGGCCGCGTAGTACCGGTCCGGGATGAAGGCGCGTGCGCTTGTCACGTTGATGATGGTGCCGGAATCTCGCGCGGTCATGTGGGGCAGAACTGCGGCGATCAGGTTGTAGGGCCCCAGCACGTTGACCTGCAGGACTTCATGATAGGCTGGCGGTGGCACGTCCTGGACGGAGCCCATGAAACCCAGCCCGGCATTGTTGATCAACACATCGACATGGCCATGGCGGGCCACCACGTCATCGATGAAGGCTTTCGTGACTTCTGTGTCCGCGACTTCGAAGCCGTGGCATTCGGGTGTGGCCCCAAGGGCTTCGACAGCGGCCTGGGTTTCTTCACAGGCTTCTGCTGTGCGCGCGCACAAAATGAGGTGTGGCCCATCGGGGGCCATTTCCCGTGCTACTGCGGCGCCAATACCCCGGCTTGCACCGGTCAGTATCACGATCTTGTCTTTCAGGCCGGACATGGTTCCCTCCGATATTTGTTTCTTACACGGATATTGACGCGCGCGCGCCCAAAAGAAAACGCCCGGGACATGGCCCGGGCGTTTGGTAGTGTGTGATTTTGTGCGTCTATTCGCGATTGCCGAACAGGTGCAGCAGCATCATGAACAGGTTGATGAAATCGAGATAGAGCCGCAATGCGCCCATGATCGCCTTTTTGCCGGCGACTTCGGACCCGTCGAGCTCGTCATACATTTCCTTGATTTTCTGGGTGTCGTAGGCGGTGAGACCAACGAAGACCAGAACACCAATCACGGAAATCGCGAACTGCATCACCGTGGAACCGATGAAAATATTCACGATGCTCGCCAGAATGATGCCGATCAGTCCCATGAAAAGGAATGATCCCAGGCCCGAAAGATCACGCTTTGTGGTGTATCCATACAGGCTCATTGCGGCGAATGTGGAGGCCGTGATGAAAAACACCCGTGTGATGCTGGCTCCTGTGAAGGTCAGGAAGATGTGGGACATCGACAGACCCATGACAGCCGCGAATAGCCAGAATACGAGCTGTGCCGTTGAGGCGCTCATGCGCTGAATGCCAAAACTCAGAGCCAGTATGAAGGCGAATGGCGAGAACATCGCCACATAGGCCAGCATGGTCGGCTGAAGCTGACCCAGCGCGTTCTGTGCATAGAACAGCTGCAACAGTGCCGGTGTGCTCGAGACCACATAGGCCGTCAGGCCCGTGAGTACGAGACCAATGGTCATGTAGTTGTAGACACGCAGCATATAGGACCGGAGGCCCTCATCGATCTGTGCGTCGGATGCGGTGCGGCCCTGTATGACCGACTCGCGATTGAATTCGTTCGCCATGGTGTTGTGTCCCTTTCGGGGCTCCCCTGCTTAAACTTCAAGTCTGTGATGCAAATATGGGATGGCTCCCGGTTCAAATCAACCGGGAACCCGTTGGATTTTTCGTGATTTCAGTGAAGTAAATGCCTGAAATCGATCAGTTTTGCGGTTTCGCCGGGTTCTTCTGCGTCCGAAGGGCCAGAACCACATGGTAGAACAGGATCAGACTGGCCAGACCGGCCAGAACCGGGGGTGTCCAATCGGGGCTGAGCGGAACCAGAATGGCGAGCATCAGTCCGCGTGCAAGCAGCCGGCTCCAGATCTGCCAGAGGGGTGTTTCACCTTTTGCGCCGCGTTGTGACAGGGCCACATCCGCAAAGCCGAGCACCCCGGCGGCGATCACCCTGTTGTCGATCAGGCCCAGCTGCATCGGCAGCAAGGCTAGTATGAGCGCGAAAAAGGCACCGGTCATGTTGCTCAAACGATCACTGTAGAGGCTGCGCGAGCCGGTGATCCGGGCCAGCCAGTTGTCGCTGGTTTCCAGCAAAGCAGCCCCCATCCCGAAGACCACAAGCGACCACAACACGGCGGTCGGCTGGTCGCTGGCTGTGGGCAGGATGGCCAGCCCGCCCAGCAGGCAGGTGATCGCCACCCGGACGAGGGTGAAGCGGGTGCCGGTTGTCAGGGTCCGTGCAAATGCCGGTCCTTCATCGGTGATCTTTGCCGATGTCCTGGACTTTGGCGCCAGTGCCGAGAGAACCAGCAGGATGATCAGGATAATCATGCTGGCGGTGGGTGGTGCATTGCCGAGGCCAAAGGCAACGGCATAGATGAACGAGGCCGAGCCGGTGACCAGAAATGTCAGCGGAATATGCCCCATGCTCATGGTGTGAACCCTGGGCGGGTGGAGCGGCGGCCGTGGCTCAATCGGTATCTGGTCGTCGCGGTCGTTGTTTGTCACACGTCTTCCCCTGAAACGTTATTCGTTGCGCAACCATGGTGCTGCTTTCTGCCCCATCGCACGCCATGTGCCAACCAGTCCGGCGCCGATGGTGATCAAGGTGGCAATCACCGTCGTGACCAGAATGGCGCCGGGTTCCAGACGCCAGGTGATACTCAGCATCCAGGTCACCACGGCCCACCCGGTCACGCTGCCGACAATCGCCGCGATGATGGCGGTGACCAGCCCCAGCAGGCCGTATTCCAGCATATAGGCCGTGACGATATCACGGCGGGTCGCACCGAGGACCTTCAGAACCACGCGGTCATAGATGCGGCGCCGGTGGCCGGCCGCGATGGCCCCGGACAGGACCAGTGTTCCGGCCAGAATCGTGATCAGGGCGGTCAGGCGCACCGCGGTGCCGACATTGCTGATCAGGGCGCCTACGGTTTCGAGCGCCCCGCGCACCCGGATCGATGTCACATTGGCAAACCGGTCGGTCACTGCGCGTTCGAGCCTGTCTTCGGTGGCTTCATCGGCATGCACCACGGCAATGTGCATGCGGGGCGCTGATTCCAGCACACCGGGGGAAAAGACCATCACGAAGTTGATCGACAGCCGTTGCCAGTTGATCTGTCTGGTGTTGGCAATGGTTGCGGTGAACTCCCGTCCGAGGATGTTGACCGTGATTGTTTCGCCGATTGTCAGCCCCAGCCCGAGAGCGATGCGGTGATCAAGACTGACCAGCATTTCTCCGGTGTAGTCGGCCGGCCACCATTCGCCGGTCATGATCTTGTTGTGGGCCGGTGCTGCGCTGGCCCAAGTGATGCCGCGATCGCCACGCAGAACCCAGCGGGCGTCCGGTGCGACGGTGGCGTCGGCGGCGCGCACGCCATCAATGGCGGTGATTCGCCCCCGCAGCATGGGGACTTGCTCGCTGCGCGTCACACCGGGGATGTCGCCGATGATTGTGCCGAAGGGAGCGATCTGGTCGGGCTGGATATCGACGAAGAAGAAGGCCGGCGCATCGGCGGGCAGTTCCTCGGCAATCTGTTGGGACAGATTGCCTTCGATGGTCGCCACCGTGACCAGCATCGACAGGCCCAGACCCAGAGACAGGACCACCGAAGCGGTCGGCGCGCCGGGCCGGTGCAGTCCAGCAAGCGCCAGTCGCATGGCGGGATGGCGGATACCGGTCAGGCGGGCAGCGAATCTGGCGATGCCGAATGCGGCCAGCCGGAATGCGATCATGGCGCCAATGGAACCGGCCACGAACCAGCTGGCAAACCACGCATCCGAGGCCGTGAGGATCGCAAGTGCCGCCAGAGCGGCCGCGAGCACGGCGGTGAACAATATGTAGGGAAGGCGGGGCCATCCCCGGCTTGGATCCACCAGCGTGCGAAACAGGCTGCCCGCGGGAACGTCACCGGCGCGCGCGATCGACCAGACGGAGAATGTCAGCGCCGTCAGCAGACCGAACAGGGCTGCGATGGCAAGCGGTTCGGGGAACAGACCGGTCGCAATCCGGATGGGCACCACCCGCGCCAGCAGGTCGGCCGCCACCATGGGCAGCGCCGCACCGCCGACCAGGCCGGCTGTGATGCCGAGCATCGCCAGCGCGAGCACCTGCAGAAGATAGACCCGGAAGACAAGCGCCCGTGGCGCACCGATACATTTCAGGGTGGCGATGGAGCCCGTTTTGCCTTCCAGCCAGGCGCGTACGGCATTGGCGACACCAACCCCGCCGACCAGCAGGGCGGTCAGGCCGACAAAGGAGAGAAACAGGGTGACCCGGCCGATCAGCCGGGTCAGTTGCGGCGAGGATTCATCCAGGGTCCGGATGCGCCAGCCGGCGTCAGGGAAATCGGTGTTCAGGGTCTCGATGAAATCGCCCGCTGGGACATTGGCGGGCAGGCGAACCCGATAGTTGTAGTGGATCAGACTTCCCGGCTGGACCAGTGCGGTGTCGGGCAGGGCGGCGGCGGAGATCAGAACCCGGGGGCCGAGCGAGAACAGCCCGGACCCGCCGACCCGGTCCGGCTCCTGACGGATGGCGGCGCGCACCTCAAAACGGGCGTCGCCGATCTGCAGAACATCGCCCACGGATATCCCGAGCCGGGTGAGAAGCTCCGGTGCGGCGGCCGCGCCCCAGAGGCCGTTGCTTTGATCCAGCAGGGCCGCCCGCGGCAGGGCCGGTGCGGTTTCGAGCGCGCCATAAAGGGGATAGGTGTCTTCAACGGTTTTGAGTTCAACCAGCGTGCGGGTGGCCCGTGCATTCTCGGCGCGCGCCATGGCCCGCATTTCAGCGCTGGCGGCAACGATGCCGGATTCGTCCATGGCGCTCCGTTCGTCCGGTGTGGCCGGACGATGAACAATGTCGATGAGCAGGTCCCCGCCCAGAATTTCGCGTGAATCCGTGCTGATGCTTTCTTCCAGCATCGCGCGGGTCGATCCGACAGCGGCGATGGCTGCCACGCCCAGAGCCAGACAAGCGATGAAGATGCGGAACCCGCGGGTGCCGCCGCGTAACTCGCGTCGTGCCAGCCGCAGCGCGAGAGGCCAGGAGATTACAGGATCGTTCACGAGGTCAGGTCGCTGTCGACAATTTGCCCGTCGCGCAGATGGACCGTGCGGTCACAGCGAGCGGCGATGGCGGGGTCATGGGTGATCAGCAACAGGGTCGTGCCGTGTTGTTCGGACAATTCGAACAAAGCCTCGATGATGCGTTCGCCGGTTTCCCCATCCAGATTGCCCGTCGGTTCGTCGGCCAGCAGCAGATCGGGGCCGGGTGCGAAAGCGCGGGCCAGCGCCACGCGTTGCTGTTCGCCACCGGAAAGCTGCGAGGGGTAATGATCGAGGCGATGGCCGAGACCGACCATCTCCAGGCTTTCCCGCGCCCGATCAAAGGCGTTCCGATCGCCGGAAAATTCCAGCGGGACCGCCACATTCTCCAGCGCATTCATCGTCGGAATCAGATGGAAAGCCTGAAACACGATCCCGACCTGTTGCCGCCGGAAGCGCGCGAGGGCGTCTTCGTTGAGTGTTGCGAGGTCCTGTCCGGCGACATGCACGCTCCCGCCGGTCGGGCGCTCCAGCCCCGCGATGACCATCATCATGGTGGACTTGCCCGAACCCGACGGGCCGACCACGCCCAGAGTTTCGCCCCGGGCCACGTCGAGATTGATTCCACGCAGGATATTGACCTTGCCCCCGGCACTCGCCAAATGAAGTTTAGCCCCGGCCAGTGTGATCATCGATTGCGCAGGTGATGTATCGTTCGAGGGCTGAGTCGTTTCCGTGCCCGAAGGGTCATTCATGCTGGTTCACTTCCGTCAAAACTGGTCACACATCAGTTGTACATATGGCCGCGCGCGACGGATCATCAATGACATGGTTTCCCCCATGATGCATCGCGCCGTTCTGGGCTGCACTTTGTTTCTGGCGTTGTCCGCATCTGGATGGGCCGCTGACGAGACGGTGGTCGTCGCATTCGGTGACAGTCTGTCGGCCGGTTACGGACTGGAAGAGGAAGAGTCCTTCCCGTTGCAGCTGGAGCGCGCCCTTGTGGCGCAAGGGGTCAACGCCCGGGTCATCAATGCCGGTGTCTCGGGAGACACGACTGCCGGAGGCCGCGCCCGTCTGGCCTGGTCGATGCCCGCAGATGCCGATCTTGTGATCCTCGAACTGGGGGCCAATGACGGGCTGCGGGGTATCGAACCCGCGGCGACGGAAGCCAATCTCGATGCCATGCTGGCTGAACTGGGCAAGCGGGACACGAAGGTCCTGTTGACGGGCATGCGCGCGCCCCCCAATCTGGGTCGCGATTATGGGGCGGCCTTTGATGGCATGTATGCGCGACTGGCGCGCAAGCACGATGTCACCTTCTATCCCTTCTTTCTGGACGGCGTGGCGGCGGAGCCGGACCTCAACCAGCCGGATGGCATTCACCCCAATGCCGCCGGGGTTGCACACATCGTCGACCGCATCACGCCTTTCGTCCTCGACGCGCTCGCGCGTTCATCTTCTTCACCGTAAGACCGGATCGGGTTTTCAGATGACAGCTTTTCCCTTTGCCCATGCCGGCGTGACCGATGACAGCCCGGCCTGGACGGGCTGGCGTGATCTTGCCGAGCGCTGTCTGGATCAGTTCGAAACCCCGCTCCGGGGTACGGGCCTGCTCTATGTCACCGATCCGCTTGGCGCGGAAATCGAGGATATTCTGAGTTATGTACGTGAACGTACGGGTCTGCGTACGTGGCGGGGTGCGGTGGCGCCGGCGATCTGCGCGACCGGTGTGGAGTATTTCGACACCCCGGCCATGGCCCTGATGGTGCTCGATGTCCCTGACAGCGCGGCGGCTGTCTTTCCGGGTGAACCGGAATCCAATGATCTGCAGGTGGCCAGCCAGGCGCAGCTCGCGATCGTGCATGCTGATCCCCGGCAGCCATCCGTGATGCAGGCCATGCCCGATCTGGCCAAATCCACCGGAGCGTATCTCGTGGGCGCGCTGACTACGGGTGCGGCCGCCGCACCGCTCGTGGGTGCGCTGGATGCGCCTTCGGGGCTGGCGGGAATCCTGTTCACCGACGCGGTGCCCGTGGCGACCGGGCTGACCCAGGGCTGCTCTCCCATCGGCACAGTGCACACGATCTCGGCCATGGAAGAGGGGATTGTCTCCGGCCTTGATGACCGGAATGCGCTTGAAGTGCTGAAGGAAGATGTCGGCGAGCTGCTCGCCCGCGATCTGCGGCGCCTGGCGGGATATGTCCATGCCGCCATCCCGGTCTCGGGATCGGACACGGCGGATTATCTGGTGCGCAATCTGGTCGGCTTCGATGTCGAGCAGGGCTGGATCGCCGTCGCCGAGGAGCTGCGCGTGGGCGACCGGCTGATGTTTGTGCGCCGGGACGCGGCGAGTGCGGTTGAGGACATGCAGCGCATGCTCGCCGATCTGAAGCGACGGGCCGGAACCGATCTGCGCGGCGCCGTTTATCACAGCTGTGTGGCCCGCGGCCCGCATCAGTTTGGTGACGGGTCTCAGGAACTCTCGATGATCGCCGAGGTGTTCGGCGATATCCCGGTGGTGGGGTTCTTCGGGAACGGGGAAATCTCCCATGACCGTCTCTATACCTATACCGGCGTTCTGACTGTTTTCCCCGAAGTGGCGGACGCCCCCCATTGATCCGGCTCTTTGTCGCGTTCGACCTGCCCGCAGATCTGCGGCTGCGCCTGACGGGTCTGCGGGGCCAGGTGCCCGGCGCGCGCTGGGTGCCGGCCGAGAACATGCATCTGACATTGCGGTTCGTCGGCGAGGTCACCGAAAGTGTCGCAGAAGATGTGCATGACGCGCTGGCCCGGGTTGCCGGTGATCCGTTCGAGATTCAGCTCTTCGGCGTCGGGCAGTTCGACTCCCGGGGGCAGGTGCACGCCCTGTGGGCCGGGGTTGCGCGGAACGAGGTTCTGACCCGGTTCCAGACGCGGATCGAAGCTGCCTGTCAGTGTGCCGGACTGGCGCCGGAGTCCCGCCATTTCCATCCCCATGTCACGCTTGCCCGTTGCCGGGACACACGTCTCGCTCGGGTGGCGCCATTTGTGGCCGTACATGCCGGGTTTCAGGCTGCCCCGTTTCAGGTGGACTCCTTTGTTCTTTATTCCTCGGCCCTGGGGCGGTCGGGGCCGAGCTACATATCCGAGGTTGTTTACCCGCTCGGCGCTTCCGTCACGACCGATCAGGATTGATCCGGTGTCCGGAGGCTCGCTAGGCTGCCGGTTCTGCCCGCCGTCGCACCGGAACCCGACCCCATGAAATTTCTCGATCAAATCCAGCCCTCTGACCCGATCGTGATCCTGACCGGGGCGGGTATTTCCAAGGAATCCGGTCTGGCGACCTTCCGGGACCCGGACGGAATCTGGGTCAGGCACAAGATTGAGGATGTGGCGACCCCGGAGGCCTTTGCGCGGAACCCCGAAGCCGTACTCGGCTTCTACAATGTGCGCCGGGCGCAGATGAACGATTCCGACCTGCACCCCAATGCGGCCCATCAGGCGCTTGGCGCGCTGGAAGAGTTCTGGCCCGGCGGGGTGCTGGTCGTGACCCAGAACATCGATGACCTCCACGCTCGCGGCGGTTCGAAGAATCTGATCCATATGCATGGTGAGCTGGCGAAAACCCGCTGCAATGATTGCGGGCAGCTCATCGACGGGCTTGGGGATCTGACCCCCGACATGACCTGCCCGAATTGTCAGGCGACGGGGACCCTGCGCCCCCATGTGGTCTGGTTCGGGGAAATGCCCCTGCAGATGGACACGATCCTGGCCGCGCTCGCCGATTGCGGTCTGTTCATCTCGATCGGAACCTCCGGCAATGTCTATCCTGCCGCCGGCTTCGTGCAGGAGGCCCGTGCCCATGGCGCGATGACCGTGGAGCTCAATCTGGAAGAATCCCTCGGCGCGAATTCCTTCCATGAGGGACGCTACGGTCCGGCAACCGAAATTGTCACTGGCTTCGTCGACGAGCTGAAGGCGCGGGTAAGCGCGTGAACGCCTCGTGAGTACGGACAGGAACCCCGAACCACTGGCGCAGGTCCTGCGCGAAGCCCGCGCCTGCACGGTCTGCGCCGCCCATCTTCCGCTGGGCCCGCTGCCGCTGATGCATGCGGGTGCGGGGGCACGCATCCTGATCATCAGTCAGGCACCGGGCACGAAAGCCCACAACAGCGATCTCTCCTTCAACGATCCCTCCGGCGATCGGCTGTGCGACTGGCTCGGCGTGGACCGGGAGACCTTCTACGACCCGGACCGGCTGGCGCTTCTGCCCATGGGGTTCTGCTATCCCGGACGGTTGAAGAGTGGTGGCGACAAGCCACCGCGTCCGGAATGCGCTCCCCTGTGGCACGACCGCATCCGGGCCGCCCTGCCGGAGGTGACGCTGACGCTTTTTGTTGGCAGTCACGCCATCCGTCACTATCTGCCGGGCTACAGGACGATGACCGCGGCGGTGGCCGACTGGCGGGCGCACGCACCCGATGCGTTGCCGTTGCCCCATCCGAGCTGGCGCACAAATGCCTGGGAACGAAAGAACCCGTGGTTCACAAATGAAGTCTTGCCGGAACTGCGCACGAAGATGCGCGAGGCGCTGGGCTAGCCGGCGCTGGCCTCGATGCGGTCCATGTCATCATCGGACAGGCCGAAATGGTGTCCGATTTCATGGATCAGCACATGCCGGACCAGCCCAAACAGGCTTTCGCCGGATTCGACCCAATAGTCGAGCATCGGGCGGCGATAGAGATAGATGCGGTCGATATCCTGCGGGGTGTCCCCGACGGATTTCTGATCCAGACTGATCCCCACATACAGGCCCAGAATGTCGAAGGGGCTTTCGAGATCCATTTCTTCCATGGTCTCGTCGTCGGGGAAGTCGCTGACATGGATCGCCACATTGTTCACATGTGCGGACAGGCTTTTCGGAATCGTCGCAAAGGCCTCGCCGGCAATCGCTTCGATCTCGGTCAGGGTCGGGGCGGTTTCGTACATTGCAGTGGCAGCCATAGCGCCATCATATAGTGGTGCTTGATCGCCACGCCAAGCAGGATCACTCTGTCGGGCAACAGAATTTGACTGTCAGGAGACAACGATGGCCGAAAAACTCGACATTTCCGCCCGTGACGCGGCGATTTCACAGCTTGATCACTGGGACCTCGTGGAGGGCCGCGACGCGATTGCGAAGACCTTTCAGTTCGCCGATTTCAACGCCGCCTTCGGTTTCATGAGCCGCGTGGCGCTGAAAGCCGAGGCGATGAACCATCATCCGGAATGGTTCAATGTCTGGAACAAGGTCGATGTCACGCTTTCGACCCATGATGCGGGCGGCCTGACCGCGCTCGATATGGAACTCGCCGCCTTCATGGATCGCTTGATCTAGTTCACCTCTCAGGTGATCCCGCGCCGAGCTGTGTGGCCATCCAGTCGGCCGATTGCGCGCGATACCGATAGGGGCGGTTGTTGGCGATGTGGTTGCCGTCCTCGACCACCAGCAATTCCACTGGCCCGGCGGCTTCGGCGGCGAGCCGTTCCGCATCGGTGTGGGGCACGATCCGGTCAAGCTTGCCAGCCAGCACGAACAGCGGACAGGTGATGTTCTGCGCCACGCCTTCGAGGGACAGTCGTGTCGCGTTCTCGAAGGCTTCATCCGTGCTCGCCGCCCGGGAGCGTGCGTGGAAGGCAGCCCGGGTCAGCCCCGGCAGGTTTCCCCAGACGGCCCCCCAGTCATAGGGCCCCGACAGTGCAATGCAGGCCCTGACCCGTTTTTCAAACGCGGCGGCGCGGGCGGCGTAGTACCCGCCCAGACTGACACCCCATAACCCGGCATTGCCGGAATCGATGTCGGTCCGTGTTTCCAGCCAGTCGAATACGGCACCCACCGGAACCTCGTAGTCGTGGCGGATTGCAAAATCGTATTCGCCTTCGCCCTGCCCCGGTCCGTCGAAGGTCAGGGTGGCGAGGCCGCGATTGAGAAACAGTGATTCATAGGAGTCCATCTCCTCCTTCGAGGAATCCAGACCCATCGCCATGACGACGACAGGCGGTGTGTCTGTTTCCGCGGGCTGCCGCAGGATGCCCGCGAGGGTTTTGCCCGCATAGGGCATCTCCACGCGTTCGCCGGCGGGACGGAGATGGGGCAGGGCATCACGACGGCAGGCAACCGCTTTCATATGGGCCGCGCGCATTTCTGCCGGATCGTTCACGAACAGGAATTTGGCAAAGTGGTAGCAGACACCCGCCGTGGTGAGGTGTTCCCCGGCGCTCAAATTGTGGCCGTCGGCCAGCGCCTGTCGTCCCATCTCCTCATGGATGGCAGCACGGGCCGACCAGGCGCCACACCATTCCTCCCAGTCATGGATGGAGGCCGTGACCTCCTCGAAATCGGTGAGAGGGATGCCGTTCGCCACAAATCGCGGAGCCCAGTGGCTGAGGGCAGCGACGACACGGGGATCTCTGGTCGAAGGGCCCTTTGCCATCTACCGCGCGCCCATGCGCAGCGCGCCGTCGAGGCGCATGACACTCCCGTTGATCAGCACGTTGTCACACATGTGCATGACCAGTTTGGCGTATTCGTCCGGGCGGCCGAGCCGCTTGGGGAATTCCGGCTGCTCGCTCAGGCTGGCCCGGGCTTCGTCGGGCAGACCGGCCATCATGGGCGTGTCGATCAGGCCCGGCGCGATGGTGTTCACCCGGATGCCCTGGGAGGCAAACTCCCGCGCGGTGACCAGTGTCAGCGAGACGATGCCGCCCTTGGAGGAGGCATAGGCCGCCTGGCCGATCTGTCCTTCGGTCGCGGCGACAGAGGCTGTGTTGACGATCAGGCCGCGTTCGCCGTCTTCCATCGGGTCGGTGCCATAGAGATCGGCGCCGAACAGCCGGATCATGTTGAAGCTGCCGATCAGGTTGACCTGAATCACCGCAGCGAAGGCCTCAAGCGGCAGCGGTCCGTTGCGGCCGACGATGCGCCCCGGTTTTGCGATGCCGGCACAATTGACCAGCAGGCTGGCAACGCCATTGGCAGCACGGGCCGCCGCGATGGCGGCTTCGGCGCTTTCGGAACTCGTGACATCGCATTCCACCGCGGTACCGCCGATCTCGTCCGCAATGGCGTTGGCTCCGTCCATGTTCACATCGAGCAGCGCGACCTTCATGCCGGCTTTTGCGCAGTGGCGGGCCACTTCGGCGCCAATGCCCGAACCGCCGCCGGTGATGATCGCTGCCTTGCCGTTCACATCCATAACTCACTCCCTGTTCTGTTCTCTGTGATCCCGCGTTGCGGGTGCTAGTTGGTCGGTGTCCGGACGGATTTCGCATCCAGACCCAGAATCCAGCCTTCGATCTGACGGACCACCGGTGTGGCCGGTTCCCCGGATGTGCGGTGTCCGAAAATCACGTTGAGCATGCCGAACATGCCGACCGTGGCATCAAAGCGATCTTCCCCGTCGGGTCCGTCACCGAACCCGTCACGAATATCGCTGGCGAGTGCGGCCGAGAGCTGCACATTATTGTCCTGCGCCCAGCCGAGGAGCCGGGCGGCATCTTCGCGCCGGTGATCCGGGTTGAGCTTGGATTTGTTGGACGCCGCGATCTGCAGTTGGAGGTGACCATAGACTTCGCCGGGATAGGTTTCGGCGATGGTGATCCCGGGTCGGGTGAGCAGTTTGGTCAGCCGGCCGTCGAAGGGCCAGACATGCAGGGCCGGATCCTGACGCAATCCCGGCGCAATCAGGTCGCGCCAGCCGGAGATCGCTGCCTTGCCCACCTGCTGGGCCCCTAGCGTCCAGAACATCGGATTGGCCGAAGCCCGCAATACGGTCGGGTGGTCGCATTGCCGGTACAGATCGTCGGCATCGGAAAGTTTCAGACCGTCAATCAGTTGTTGGCGTCGGGTGCCGCCCGGCCGGTTCGGGTAGAACGGGCGCCGGGGAGAAATTTCATCTTCGGTGTTGGCCGGGTCGTAGAAATGCTTCCAGGCACCTCGTCCGAATTTGGGAAGCACCGTCATGAAGCGGTCGATCCGTGCGGATTTGGCATAGGCCATCGGCACTCCCAGCGGAAAGTCGAAGCCGATGAACGCTGTCTCGCCGATACCGGCGGCGGCCTTCAGCCGGGCAAAGAGGTCGCCCAGATCGCTGACCGGTTCGGGCGCGAGGGCGATATAGCTGCCATCGGCGGTGCGCATGGCCCGGGCGATGGCGCGTTTGCGCGGATCGATGGACCAGTCCGCATGGGCGACCAGCGCCGGGGCCTGCAGGACAGGTCGGGGTTTGACGGCCAGGGCGTTCACCGGGCCGGCCGGTCAAAGGAATCGAGGAAGGGGAACAGCGCCGCGTTGAAGGCTACTGGGTTCTCGATGTTCGACAGATGTCCGGCGGGATCAATCTCCACATAGGTGGCGTTCGGGATGCGTTTGGCCATCTCGCGCATGCCGGCGGGCGGTGTGCCCGAGATCCTGCGCGCCGCAGATCAACAAGCTGCGCGGATTGATCTCATGCAGCCGGTCCATGAAGTTCAGTCGGGTCATGGCATCGGCGCAGGCGATATAGCCCTCCACCGTGTTCGAGGCGATCAGCTGTCGAGCCCGTGCCACCAGTTCAGGCTGTTCGGCGCGGACGGTCTCGGTGAACCAGCGCAGGGGCATGACCTCGACCAGCGGGTCCAGCCCGTCACGTGCCACGCTTTCGATCATGCCCGGTACCGTTGCGGCGAACTCGCCGGTGAAATCGGCCCGTGTGTCGGCCAGCACAAAGGCGTTGATCCGTTCCGGCCAGCCCAGCGCGAGCGCCTGGCCGGTCATACCGCCGATCGAGAGCCCGACGAAATGGCTGGTGGGAATCTCCAGCGCATCCCACAGCGCGATGATGTCGCCTGCCAGGTCTTCGAGGTTCCACGGACCGGGCGGGGCACCGGTCCCGTGATGGCCGCGGGTGTTGTAGCGCAGGATCCGGTAGCGGTCGGACAGGAGCGCCACCTGTTCGTCCCAGAGGGAAAAATTGGTGTTGAGGGAATTGGAGAAGGTCAGCCAGGGGGCACCCTCCGGGCCGTCGATCCGGCAGACAAAGTCGATCCCGTTGGCCGTGACCTGCATGATGCGGTTACTGGGCCGCGTAGGCCGGCAACGGGGTCCCGGCGGTCGCCAGCGGACCCACAGCCTTTTCGATGAGCGGGATCACCTTGTCACCAAAGGTCTCGATGGATCGCATCGCGGACTCATGGGGCGTGTCGCCCATGGTCATGTAGAGCGCAGTGTGGATCGGACGCACCTGTTCGATTTCCTCGACCAGCTTCGCAGCGACAGTCTCCGCATCGCCGATCGGGTTCCAGGCGAGAATGTCTTCCGGTGACATTTCATCCTCAAACGGCTCTTCGGGCAGCCAGGGTGCGCTGAGTTCGGTCTGACCGCGACGCAGATAGCGCGACAGACGGACCTGGTAGCGGGCGTTTTCGGCAAAGGCCAGCGCCTCGGCCTTGTCATCGGTGACGAAGCAGTAGCGCAGGGTGCCGAACTGCAGGTCGTCGGCGTTTTTGCCCGCTGCGGTCCAGGTGTTCTCGGCCTCGGACCGGATTTCGGCCAAAGTTTCGGTGTCCCTGCCAAAGCCGGACACGAAGAGCGGATGATTGCCCTGAACAGCACGCTGCTGTGAGCCTGGGCTGTTGCCCGCAATCCAGATTTCCGGTCGTGGTTTCTGCGCCGGGCGGGCGGTAAACCATGTCTGGGGCAGTTCGATATGCCTGCCGTGATACTCGAAGGATTCCTGTCCCAGTCCTTTCGACAGGAAGTCGATCCACTCGTTGGTGATCTCACTGGCTTCGGACAGATCAACACCGAACCTGGCCAGCTCATAGGCCTGATATCCGGCACCCAGACCCAGCACGAGGCGACCTTCGGCCAGACAATCGGCGAAGGCGATTTCGCCCATCAGACGGGCGGGCTGATAGAGCGCGGGAAGGACGACCGCAGACCCCAGCCGAATGCGCACGGTCTGGGGCGCAACATGGCCGATCATCATCAGTGGTGAAGGTGACAGCGAGTAGTTGGAAAAGTGATGTTCGGTGAACCAGGAAATCCCGAAACCGGCGCTTTCGGCAGCCTGCACATGCTCCACGGTCTGGGTGATGATCTCGGGCACCGTCTGGGACGGGTGACGCCGGTTCATCAGGTTGAATATGCCGTAATCCATCGTGTTCTCCCTGTGATCCCATTAACCCGTTTTGCGGCCATCGGAGTCAACTGGCTGCGGCGCGGCGTGGGATTCGCGCCGCGCAATGTAGAAGGCCGATCCGATGATGATTGCGGCTCCCAGCACGGTGTAGATATCGGGAATCTGGTCGAAGAGCAGATATCCGAACAGGGCGACAAAGGGCAGCCGCGCATAATCGAAGGGGGCAATCAGCGACGCGTCGGCCAGCTCGAAGGCCCGGGCCATCAGGAAGATCGCGGCGGTGCCCATCGCAGCCATGGCGATCGACAGCCACAGCGCCGTGAAGCTGGGTGTTTGCCATTCCGGCAAGGCCAGCAGAAACAGCACGAGCGAGGCCCAGATCGTCTGATAGACCGTGATCGTTGCGGTCGAATCCGTTCGTCCCAGCCGTTTCAGGGTGAAGTACCAGAGGGTGAGCACCGCGGCTGAACAGATCGGCAGGAGTGTTGCGGGATCGAACACCACCAGTCCGGGGCGCAGGATGACCACCACCCCCAGAAAACCGACCACCGTAGCGGCCCAGCGCGCGAGTTCGACGCGTTCTTTCAGCAGGACCACCGCCATGATGGTCGTGAACAATGGCGCGGTGAAATTGAGGGTCGTGGCCAGGGCAACGGGAAGATGGGCCAGACCCAGAAACAGCAGGGCCGTGGTGATGGCGGTCAGGGAGGCCGAAACGAAATGCAGCCCATGGCGTCTGGTGCGCAGGACCTCGCCATTGTTCTTCAGGATCCAGGGCAACATCAGCGGTAGGGCCCACATGAAACGAAGGGCAGAGGTTTCGAAGGCTCCGACCTCGTCGGACACGATCCGCACGATCGAATGATTGCCCGCCAGACAGGCCACGCCTGCTGCCATCGAGATGCCGCCCCAGACCTGCCGGGGCAGACCGAGAATGCGTCGATCCTTGTTTGTTGAATCGGTCATGGTGTCTTTCCGACCCTGCCGCCCATGGCCTCGTTGCGGGCGATGTAGATTGCCGACAGGCCGATGATGAGTGCCCCGATGATGGTCCAGGCATCGGGGATTTCCATGAACCAGATGAACCCGATCAGGGCCGAGACCGGCAGACGCAGGAAGTCGAGCGGGATCACGGCGGATGCTTCGGCCAGCCGCATCGACTTTGTCAGCGCCAGATGGGCCAGGGTGGTCAGTGCGCCAATTCCAAAGGTGACGATGATCATGGTCAGGCTGGGCGAGACCCAGACGAAGATGGCCGGGATCAGCGTGAAGATCGTCAGGAACAGGTTGAAGGATGTGACGATCGCGCGCGCGCTGTCGACCTGCGCCATGACCCGGATCATCAGGACATTGACCGAAATCATCATGGCGCTGCCCAGGGAAAGCAGCGCCCCGAGCTGAACCGTCTCGACGCCGGGACGGATCACGATCAGGACACCGGCAAACCCCACGAGAGTTGCGGCCCAGCGCCGGGCATGGACCACTTCATGCAGGAAGACCGCGGCCAGAATGGTCGCAAACAAGGGTGCCGTGAAGTTCAGGGCGACGGCCTCTCCCAGTGGCATGGTGGCCACGGCTGTGAACCAGGCCAGCGTGGCAATGGACGAGGTGATGCCCCGGATCAGGTGCATTTTCGGCAGCTTGACCCGCAGGTCCGAATAATCCGGCCCTTTCAGGATCAGGGGCAGAACAAAAACCAGTCCGAAAAACGAACGCAGAAAGGAAATCTGAAACGGGTGCAGTTCCGTGCTCGCAAACCGCACCAGACCGTGCCCTGCGGCGAACAGCACGACGGCCACGATCATCAGGACGATGGCGAGGACAGCCGGGGACAGGGGTGAGAGCGTGCGGGACATTTTCCGGACCATAAACCCCCGGGATTGTCTCTGATAGTCGGGCAATGCAGGGCTGTGTTGCGCCGGTGCTGTGATGAATGCGGCCAGCGGGCTAGGAAGGGCGCGCCGGGTTGGGCATACTTGCAGTCCGTCGGGTTTGACAGCGGGAGGTTTGGTGGTGTTTATCAGCGCTGTCCCGACCAAGGGCAACCCGGCATGTGCGGCGCATAGGGGCCGGCAACAAAATACGAACAATTCAGGGCTGAGAGATGAGCAAAAAGGTTTACACGGATGCCAAGTCCGCGCTCGAAGGAACGCTTTTCGACGGGATGACAATCCTGGCTGGCGGCTTCGGTCTGTGCGGCATTCCCGAGCACATGATTCTCGCGATTCGCGATTCCGGCGTGAAAGACCTCACGGTCGCATCGAACAATGCGGGTGTTGATGATTTTGGCCTCGGATTGCTGCTGCAGACGCGGCAGGTCAAGAAGATGATCTCTTCCTATGTGGGGGAGAACAAGACCTTCGAGGCACAGTATCTCGCCGGTGAGCTGGAACTGGAATTCAATCCGCAGGGCACCCTGGCAGAGCGTTGTCGCGCCGGTGGCGCGGGCATTCCGGCCTTCTTCACGAAGACCGGTGTGGGCACGCTGATTGCCGAGGGCAAGGAAACCCGTGAATTCGACGGTGTGACCTATCTCATGGAACGCGGTCTCGTCGGGGATCTGTCGATCGTCAAAGCCTGGAAGGGTGACACGGCGGGCAATGTTGTCTTCCGCAAGACGGCGCGCAATTTCAACGCTCCCATGGCAACCGCCGGCAAGATTTGCGTGGTTGAAGTCGAGGAACTGGTCGAACCCGGTCAGCTCGATCCGGATGGCATTCACCTGCCGAGCATTTATGTCGACCGCATCTTTCAGGGGTCGGATTTCGAGAAACGCATTGAGTTCCGCACGGTCACGGAAGACTGAGCGACTCTGCACGAACAATAGAGAAGGAGACGAACTATGGCTTGGTCACGAGATGAAATGTGCGCCCGTGCGGCGCAGGAGCTCGAAGACGGCTTCTATGTGAACCTCGGCATTGGCATGCCGACCAAGGTTGCCAACTTTATCCCCGATGACATGAACGTCACGTTCCAGTCGGAAAACGGCATGCTCGGCATGGGCGCCTTTCCGCGGGACAATGAAGTCGATGCGGATTTGATCAATGCGGGCAAGCAGACGATCACCGAGCTGCCGGAATCGGTCTATTTCGACAGCGCGCAATCCTTCGCGATGATCCGCGGCGGGCATATCAACATGTCGATCCTGGGCGCATTGCAGGTGGCCGAGAATGGCGATCTGGCCAACTGGATGATCCCGGGCAAGATGGTCAAGGGCATGGGCGGTGCGATGGATCTGGTCGCCGGCGTTAAGCGCGTGATCATTCTGATGGACCACAATGCCAAGGACGGCTCGGCCAAGTTGCTCAAGGAATGCAACCTGCCGCTAACCGGTGCCGGTGTCGTGGATGACATCATCACCGAACTCGGCGTGTTCTCGATTGGTGAGGGCGGCGTCCATATTCAGGAACTGGCCGAAGGTGTCAGTGTCGACGAAGTGCGCGAGCGCAGCGAAGCGACCATCGTCACCCAGTAATCCACATCTATCGACGGGCACGGTTCGTGTCCGCTAATTTGAAAGGCCCTGCGCATTCGCGCGGGGCCTTTTTCTGCCAATGGGTCATGCGAGTATGAACCGTGATGCGCTTCTGGGTGTGCTGGCCGGCCTCGGTGTGTTGCTCCTGTTTTCGGGCTTCCTCGTCGTCTCGCGCTTTGGTGCGACCTCGACCCTGACTGTCTATGACATGGCCGCGCTCAGGTTCGGTATTGCGGGCATGTGCACCATCCCGTTCTTTTTTCTGGTGCGCTGGCCGCGCATCCCGCTCTGGAAGGCATTGGTGATTGCCGGCACCTCGGGGGCGCCCTTCACCCTGTTCGTGTTCGGGGGCATGTCCTTCGCTCCGGTCGCCCATGGCGGCATCGTCATCAATGGTGCGATGCCGGTGTTTGCTTCTCTGCTCGCCTGGGCCGTCTTCGGCGTGCGGCTGAGTGGCTGGCGGATAGTCGGTGTATTGCTGATCGTGCTCGGCGTGGCGGGGACCGGCTATGACGCCCTGTCCTTTGGCGAGCCCGGACAATGGCGCGGTCATTTGCTGTTTCTCGGTGCCGCCGCCCTCAACGCGGCATTTCTGACCTCCGTGCGGGGTTGGGGTCTTACTGCCTTCCAGTCCCTGATCACGGTGAACGGCATCAACCTGCTGCTCTACATTCCTCTCTGGTGGCTGGCTCTGCCGAGCAATCTGGCTGCGACGCCGTGGCCGGAAATCCTGCTGCAGGGCGTCTATCAGGGCATCGTGGCAGCGTTCATCGCTTCGATCCTGATCGCCCATGCGGCGCGGATGCTGGGGGGCATGCGGCAATCCGCGATGATGTCGGGCGCCCCGGCGGTGGCCGTGCTGATCGCGATCCCGGCGCTGGGTGAAATTCCGTCGACCATCAGTGTCATCGGGATCTGTGTGGTGACGGCGGGAATTCTTGTGGCGCTGGGCCCGGGATTGTTGTCGGGTAGTGCATCGCCAACCCCGGAGCGTGAACCACGATGACCCAACTCCGCGCCAGCTTTCTGGTCGGTCTGGCCTGCGGGCTGGTGGTGCCATTCATCTGGGGAGGCTGGATTGTGGCCTCGCGGTTCGGCGTTCTCCACGCACCTCACCCCCTATGACGTTGCCGCAATTCGGGTGGGGGTCGGTGCCCTGATCGTCTTCCCGTTGCTGCTGACACGCGGGCTGGCCGGCTTGCCCCTCTGGAAAGGGGCGGTGCTGTCCTTCGGGGTCGGGGCGCCATTTGCCCTGGCGTCCTTTGGCGGCATGTCCCTGGCACCGGTGGTTCATGCCGGGGTGCTGACCAACGGGACCATGCCGATCTTTGCCGCCATTGTCGGATTTCTGTGGCTGCGCGAGCGGCCGTCGAAGATACAGGCGGGCGGGATCGTCCTGATCGTGATCGGGGTCTGCTGCTGGGGGGCGACAGTTTCTCGGTCCACGCGCCGGCGGATCAGTGGTTCGGGGATCTGCTGCTGATCGGCGCGGGTGCGTGCTTTGCCATCTACATGACCGCGCTGCGTCGCTGGAATGTCACGATCCTGCAGGCGGTGATCGCCGCACCCACCATCAGCACCGCGATCTATATTCCGATCTGGTTCCTGTTCCTGCCCTCCGGCTTACTGCGCGGCGATGGCTTTCCGCCCTGGGAGGAGATCGCGCTGCAGACTGTCTATCAGGGCGTGGTGGCGAGTTTTATCGTGGTCATGCTGATCACCCGGGCCACCAAGACCATCCGGGCAACAACCATGGCCGTGTTCCTGGCTGGTGCGCCGGTTCTGGCGGTGCTGCTGGGTCTGGTCTTCCTAAGTGAAATCCCAACATGGATTGCCTGGACTGGCCTCGTGGTCACGACTCTGGGCATGGTGCTGGCAGTTGGTCGTCGTCCACCGGCCACTGCGGAAGCCGCAACACCATCCGATTGATCACGCTCATCACCTTATAGAGCGCATCGAACTGAACCTTGAAGGTTTCGTAGTCCATTTCCGGGCGCTTCTCCTGCACACCGGCATGAACCCCGGCAAGGTTCGTTTTGCCGTCGCACAGACCGACCATCATGCGGGCCAGTGGCGGTACCGGCATGTCCACTTTCAGGCCTTCGGTCGAGACCACGATCTGCCCGCCCGGCGGCATCAGTTCAGCGGCCTCAGCAGCGCTCTGGTTGACCAGATGGGGGATAACGTCGGGTGAATCGGTCGTCGGTGCGGTGACGTCATTGTCCTGTCGGACCGCATAGAACACGTGCTTCTTGAGGTTGCCCACAAACTGCTCGGCGAAGGCCGCGCGGGTGATCGCGTCGAAGGGTTCCAGACGTTTGAGGAGCCGCGGGTCGCGCACCAGCCATGTCGGGTCGTAAAGGAAGGGCTCGATGAACGAGACGAGACGCATGTCCGCGCCTGCGACCCAGTCGACAATCTGGGGCACCGTATAGGCACGGTCGCGGGAATGGAGAAACAGGTCGTAGACGCCGGGATCGCCACCATGCAGATGGTCGCGGATCAGGCCGTTGCGGTTGAGCCATGCGGTGGCCGGCAGGGCCTTGGTCAGGCGTTTGGCGGTGTCGATGCGGTCGCTGTCTGGCATGTCGTCGCTCGGGGCGAGGGTCCGCAGCATGTCCTGCATGTGATAGATGCCGGTCCGGCCGTATTCGCCATAGACCATGATGCCGATGCCACCATCGGGGGCGAGCACGCTGGCCAGGGCGGCCAGCCCGGCATTGGGGTCTTCGAGATGATGGAGGACACCGCAGCAATCGATGTAGTCCCAGAGCCCCGGGGCAATCCCGGCCACATCAAGCAGGGAGCCTTCGACGAAACGGATATTCGTCAGGCCCCGGACTTCGGCCCGCGCGCGGGCAATGTCCTGACTGGGGCCGCTCATATCGAGATGCACCACTTCGCCCGGTATCCCCAGATCGGTCATGTTCTGGGCCAGCATCATGGCGGCGTCGCCGGTGCCGCCGCCTGCGACCAGCGCGTTGAAGGGGGCCGTCAGATCGCGTCGCCCACCAAAGACATAGTGATTGACCTCGGGAATGTTGCTCGGTGATCCGGTGATCAGCCGTGTGCGTTCATCCTCGGGGTCGCGCGCGGGATAGGGATAGGATTCGTACTGGGAGCGCACCAGGCGATCGCGGGTCTTGCTGTCGGACATGTCGTGTTCAGCCGTCGATATTGATCACAAGACGCCCGGTCGACTGGCGTCCTTCGAGCATGGCGAGCGCCTTGGGGGCGTCGGCCAGGGGAAAGATCTGCGAAACGTGAGGCTTGAGCTTGCCCTCATCCCACCAGCGGGTGAGTTCGGCAAAGCCGTTGCGGAAGACCTCCGGGTCCCGGGTGCGATAGGCCCCCCAGTACACGCCGACGATGGAGATGTTCTTCACCAGCAGGTAGTTGCCGGGAAATTGCGGGACATCGCCGCTGGCAAATCCGATCACCAGAAAACGGCCGCACCAGGCCATCGATCGCATTGCTGCCTGAGCCAGATCGCCGCCAACCGGGTCATAGACCACGTCGACGCCGTGCCCGTCGGTCAGTTTCTTGATCTCCGCACGTAGGTCGTCATCGGTGTAGTTGATCAGGTGGTCCGCGCCGCGATCGGCCGCAAGCGCCAGTTTCTCCGCCGAGGAAGCCGCCGCTATTACCGTGGCCCCCATGGCCTTGGCGCATTCGATCGCGGTCAGGCCGACACCGCCACCCGCGCCGAGAACCAGCACGGTTTCCCCGGGCTGCAGATTGGCGCGGTGGGCAAGGGCTAGATGAGAGGTGCCATAGGCAACAGGAAAGGCCGCGGCGGTTGCGTCATCCATGCCCTCGGGCATCGGGAAGACGGTGGCGGCGTTGCACACGGCTTCTTCGGCAAAGCCCCCGGTCGAGACGACCGCCATCACCCGGTCGCCGGGTTTGAAGTCCGTCACGTCGTCGGCGACTTCGAGGATTTCACCTGCGCCTTCGAGGCCCGGTGCGAAGGGCAGTTCGGGCTTTTCCTGGTAATGGCCGCGCACCAGCACGGTGTCGGCAAAGTTCACACCGGCGGCGCGCATGCGAATGCGGACCTGACCGGGGCCCATCTCGGGTACGGGAAGTTCACCCAGCTTGAGGGTGTCCGGGTCGCCCCAGTTTTCACAAACGATCGCACGCATCTCACGGGTCTCCGTTTCGTCAGAATTTCAGCGCGGCGGTCGGCCGCAAGGTGCCGACATCCTTGCCGGACCAGTTGGTTTGAACCGGGTGGAGCCGATCCGTCAATATCGCACGCTGTTGTGTGGTCAGCGCGTCGAGCTGATGCAGGGTGTGGATCATGGCCAGTTCCGCCGCGCGGCTGGCCCCGTCATCGATCTTCAGGGCGACCCCAAACCCGAGGGCGGGCAGGATCGCCGTGTAGACTCCTTCCGCCCCGCCCTTGACCAGAACCTCGGGCCCGGCGGCGGCGATCACATTGGTGCCGAAGGCATTGCTGCCATGGATGTAGAAGGGTTGCGCGGCCATGGCATCGCGAATGCGGGTGACGGCGGCCTGACGCACCTCGGGCTGATCGGCGGGATCGGCCATGCGCGCCATGGCGAGAGCCAGATTGCCCAGGGGCATCGCCCAGACCGGCACCGTACAGCCATCGATCCCGCGCGCGGCCCGGCCAAGGTCGTAGCCGGTCATCGATTCGAACACGCCCAGCACCCGCTGCTGCACCGGGTGGGTGACATTGGTATAGCCGTCCACCGCTTCACCCTTGTGCAGCGCGGTGGCGATCATGCCCGCATGCTTGCCTGAACAATTGTTGTGGAGGGCCTGGACCGGCTTGATTGCCGAGCGGGGAAACATCTCCCGCGTCACATCGCCGATCGCGGGTACTACGGTGCCGTCTGGTGCCACCACGGCGATCGCGCCGCGATGCCGGCTCTCGACGAAGTCGCCCCGCACGACCTCGACGAGCACCGGATTGGCACTCTCTCCGGCGGCAGGCTGTTCGGGGTGGCGTGGCTGAATGAGGTCGTCCATTGCGGGCCACCTTGCCTCGCTCACAGGGGCCATGCAAGTTAGCGCCACGCGGGAAATCGAAGCGAGGGGTTATGTCGGAAAACAGAATACGCGGCTATTTTGCGGTCGGGGTCGAGGGCATTTCGAAGCCGATGAATGTCGGCGCGATCATGCGGACCGCCCATGCTTTCGAGGCGAGTTTCGTCTTCACCATCGGCGCGGTCTATTCGAAGCGCGAGGGCGGTCGCTCGGACACTTCGGATGCGCCGGCCCATCTGCCGCTGCATGAATATGACGGGCTCGATGATTTCACCCTGCCGCGGGGCTGCGAGCTGGTGGGGGTGGAGCTCACCGATGACGCCGTCGACCTGCCGAGTTTCCGCCATCCCCAGCGGGCTGCCTATGTGCTCGGTCCCGAGCGCGGCTCCCTGTCCCCCGCGCTGTCGGCGCGGTGCACCCATGTCGTCAAGATTCCGACACGTTTCTGCGTCAATGTCGGCGTTGCGGCGGCGATCGTGATGTATGACCGCACGCTCACACTGGGGCGGTATCCCGCGCGGCCGTTGATGCCGGGGGGACCGCGTGAAGCTCTTCCGGACCACGTACATGGCGGTCCGGTCTTTCGTGGCCGGGATACCTCCGAAAAGGCCGAACGATAACAAGACCTTGATCACGGAGTGGCTTGGCATGACTCGGATCGAATTGTTAGGACTCCCCGCATGATGTTCTCAGGAAAACTCTCCCTCTGGTTGTTGGCTGCCGCGCTCGGACTGGCTGTTGCCGGACCGCAGACCGCTCACGCGCAGAACGCCGAACTCATCGGGAATTACAAGGACTGGGATGCCTATACCCGTGGTACGGCGGGCAACCGGTTCTGCTACATGGTCTCCAAGCCGAAGGAAGCGAGCCTGCGCTCGCGCCGTGGCGAGATTTTCTTCCTGGTCTGGCACCGGCCCAATCAGAAGGAGTTCGATGTCGTCCAGGTCGATATCGGCTATCCGTTCAAGGAAGGTTCCGAGGTCGAGGTCCGTGTGGGGAGCAATTCCTGGACCCTGTTCACCCGCGAAGAGAGCGCCTGGACCTACAAGCCGGCCGATGACAAGGCCCTGGTTGCGGCCCTCCGCAAAGGTGCGCGGATGACCGTCAAGGGCACCTCGAAACGCAACAATGCGACGACGGATTCCTATTCCCTCAAGGGCACGAGCGCGGCCTATGCGGCCATCGGGAAGGCCTGCGGGCGCAGCTGACGCGTCAGCTTTGCTTGCGTTCCCGCCCCTCGCGGCCTATGTGAGGCGCCATGCCGATGAACCCTGATACCTTTGCCGCGCCTGTTGCGGATGCCGATGCACCGATCAACCTGATTGGCATGGACCGTGAGGACATGGCCGCCGAGCTTGCCAGCATGGGCGAGCCGAAGTTTCGGGCGGACCAGCTCTTCAAATGGGTCTATGGCCGCGGTGTGACCGATTTCGAGGAGATGACCAATATCTCCAAGCCGCTGCGCGCCCGGCTGGCCGAGCGCTTCGTGGTGGCCCGCCCCGGGATTGCGCGCGATCTGGCTTCGACGGACGGCACCCACAAATGGCTGCTCAATCTTGGTGACGGCAATGAGGTCGAGTGCGTCCACATTCCCGAAAGCGACCGCGGGACCCTCTGCGTCTCCAGCCAGGTGGGCTGCACCCTGAACTGCCGTTTCTGCCACACCGGCACCCAGCGTCTCGTGCGCAATCTGGGCCCGACCGAGATTGTCGGCCAGATCATGCTGGCCCGCGACCACCTGAGCGAATGGCCGACCCTTGAACGCCCAACGATCTATGAGCGCGAACTCTCCAACATCGTGATGATGGGGATGGGCGAGCCGCTCTACAATTTCGACAATGTGGCCAAGGCGCTGCAGATCGTCATGGATGATGCCGGGATCGCCATTTCCCGGCGCCGGATCACCCTCTCGACCGCCGGTGTTGTGCCGCTGATCCGACGTTGTGGCGAGGAACTGGGGGTCAATCTGGCGGTGTCGCTCCACGCCACCCGTGATGATTTGCGCGACGAGATTGTTCCGATCAACCGGAAATACCCCATTGCCGAACTGCTCGATGCCTGTCGTGACTATCCCGGCCTGCGCAATTCGCGGCGGATCACCTTCGAATACGTCATGTTGCGCGATGTGAATGACAGCGATGCGGATGCCCGTGAACTGGTGCGCATAATTGCGGGCATTCCCGCAAAGGTGAATTTGATTCCCTTCAATCCGTGGCCGGGCGCGCCCTATGACCGCTCCACCGATGAACGGATCGAGGCCTTTGCCGAGATCGTGCGGAATGCCGGTTATCCCTCGCCCGTTCGCACTCCGCGCGGGGAAGACATCATGGCCGCCTGCGGCCAGCTGAAGTCCGACAGCGAACGCCCGCGCCGCGCGGCAGCGGAATAAATCTATCCCGCCGTCACGGCGTACGGTCCCCGCTTGCCAGAATTCCGCGTCCATACTACCTTTGCGGGAGGGGAAGTGAGGACTCATCACGCAAGGTTCGGGGGTATCACGCTTAGCGGGACCGGGCCGATGATTGATGATTTTATTCTGGGACTGGCCGTCGCGATTTTCGGCGGCGTGATGGCACTGATGGGTTTGCCATCGCGCTTTCGCACGCGCCTGCCCATCGCGTTTGCGGGGCTCGCCATGGTCTGGGCGGCCCTAGCCGGGGTCCGGATCGTCCTGCCCTGGTGGCCGTATTAACCGGGCGCAGGCGGGTTGCCCCCACGGCGGGCACGACTATACTCCGCCGCGATTTTCCAGAACGAACGGAACCATGCCATGACGTCGGGCGACGTAAAGAAAGTTGTGCTGGCCTATTCGGGCGGGCTCGATACCTCGGTCATCCTCAAATGGCTGGAGGAGACCTATCGCTGCGAGGTCGTGACCTTCACCGCCGATCTCGGCCAGGGCGAGGAGCTGGAACCGGCGCGGGCAGAAGGCCGAGATGTTCGGCGTATCAAGGAAATCTATCATCGAGGATCTGCGCGAGGAATTCGTGCGCGACTATCGTCTTCCCGATGTTCCGCGCCAATGCACGTCTATGAAGGCGACCTACCTGCTCGGCACGTCGATCGCCCGCCCGCTGATCGCCAAGCGCCAGATCGAGATCGCCCAGAGACCGGCGCCGACGCCGTGTCCCACGGCGCCACCGGCAAGGGCAATGATCAGGTGCGGTTCGAACTGGGCTATTACGCGCTCGAACCCGACATCAAGGTGATTGCGCCCTGGCGGGAATGGGACCTGACGCTCGCGGACGAAACTTCTCGACTTCGCCGAAAAGCACCAGATTCCCGATCGCCAAGGACAAGCGCGGCGAAGCCCCGTTCTCGGTCGACGCAAACCTGCTGCACATCTCCGCCGAGGGCAAAGTGCTCGAGGACCCCTGGGTCGAAGCCGAGGAATACATCTATTCCCGTTCGGTCTCGCCCGAAGACGCCCCGGACAAGCCGACCTATATCGAGATCGGATTTCGAGCAGGGGGATCCGGTCGCCATCGACGGCGAGACGCCTGTCCCCGGCCATGCTGGTCACCCGGCTGAACGAACTGGGTGGCGCCAATGGCATCGGCCGGCTCGATCTCGTGGAAAACCGGTTTGTCGGCATGAAGTCCCGCGGCGTCTACGAGACCCCGGGCGGCACCATCCTGCTGGCTGCGCATCGGGGCGATGGAATCCATCACTCTGGATCGCGAGGCCATGCATCTCAAGGACGAGCTGATGCCGCGCTATGCCAAGCTGGTCTATAACGGTTTCTGGTTCGCCCCCGAGCGCGAGATGATACAGGCCGCGATCGACAAGAGCCAGGAGCGGGTCTCCGGCACAGTCCGGGTCAAGCTCTATAAGGGCATGGCCACGGTTGTCGGGCGCAAATCCGAACAGAGCCTCTACTCTCTCGATCACGTGACCTTCGAGGATGACCAGGTCTATGACCAGCGCGACGCCGAGGGCTTCATCAAGCTTCAGGCCCTGCGGCTGCGCCTGGCGAAGGCCCTGCGGGACTAGGTTCTAGCCGATCCCCGGCCAGGCAGACTTGCCGATCACGAAGGGGTGCACAGCGACAAGGGCGAGATAGATCGCCACGCTGAGCAGCAGTCGCCACCAGCCGATGCCGGCCCAGTCCATGATGGTGCGCTTGGTAAGAAGCGCCCCGAAGGGGACGGCGCTGGTGGTCAGCAGAACCGGCCCCCAATCCGCGCCGTAGTGAAACTCCCGCCGCTTGTCGATATGCCACATCCCGCCCAGGGTCAGGATCAGCAGGCCGGTGAACAGCACGATCGACCTTGTGTCCCCGTTCACGATCAGATGCACGAGCGCCCAGAGCGACATGCCGTTGAGGAAGGGGTGGCGGGTGACCCGCATGATCCCACGGGTCAGATCGCTGCCCGGTTCGTCGAGCCGGGTTCCCGCCAAGGTCGGTGAGGGCGTGGTAACCCCGCAGACGATCAGAAAAATCGCGATTGGCATGGTGACGGCCGGAAGCCAGAGCAGGGTCGGGGGTGTCGTCCACAACGTGTAGGCCGGGGCGTTGATGAAGGCCAGGATCATCCACACAAAGACCACGACCATCACGGCGGAATAGACGGTGAGGAAACGGGTCTCGCCCAGCTTGCCGACCAGGGCCATGCGCACCGGCAGGCTCGAGAGCAGGAAATGTCCGCCGACAAACAACACGGTTGCTGCGAACAGGGCGTTCAGACCATCGATCATGTTCCCCTCCAATAGAGCCGAATTATCCGTGGATGATCGGGAGTCGTCCACCCGCGCCGGACGTGCTATGTCGCCCGCATGACTGACACACAAGACCCGATCGTTCTGGCCATCATGGCCGAACTGGATGCCGGCAAGCCCGGTGCCTCGATTGCACCCGAACAGGTGGCGCGCGCTGTTGCCGAACAAAAGCGCACGCCGAAAGACCCCGCTGATCTCTGGCGCAAATATCTCCCGGCCGTGAAGCAGCAGGCGATTCACCTCGCCCGGGCGGGCCGTATCGAATTGCTGCGCAAGGGCAAGCCGGTGGATGATCCGGCCCATGCCAAGGGTGTGGTCCGCTACCGGCGACCGGCCGGGGCGATCCCTGCCGCGCCGGACGAGGGCTGACCGCTAGAAGTTCGGCGGTGTGATGCCGTTCTGGCGGCACGCCGCCGTGACCGTGTTGGCCAGCAGGCAGGCAATCGTCATGGGGCCGACGCCGCCGGGCACCGGGGTGATCGCACCGGCCACCTGGACCGCACTGTCAAAATCCACATCCCCGACAAGTCGGGTTTTGTCCGGGTCGTCCGCGGTCGGCGCCTCGATCCGGTTGATGCCCACATCGATGACGGCGGCGCCCGGCTTGATCCAGTCCCCCTGCACCATTTGCGGGCGGCCCACAGCGGCAACCAGGATATCGGCCTGACGGCAGACTTCGGGCAGGTTCTTTGTGCGCGAATGGGCGATGGTCACGGTGCAGCTGGCCTGGGTCAGCAATGCGGCCATCGGCTTGCCGACAATGTTGGAACGTCCCAGCACGACCGCGTTGAGGCCGGAAAGATCACCCAGTCGGTCTTCCAGCATCATCCGGCAGCCCAGCGGTGTGCAGGGCACCATGGCCGCATCGGGCCCGTCCATCTGGCCGGTGGCCAGCCGTCCGGTGTTGATCACGTGGAACCCGTCCACATCCTTGCCCGGCGCAATCGCGTCGATCACCGCATTCGGATCGATCTGATCGGGCACCGGCAGCTGCACCAGAATACCGTGCGCGGTGGGGTCATTGTTCAGGCTGTCCACCAGCGCGAGCAGCTCGTCCTGTGAGGTACTGGCATCCAGCCGATGATCCCGGGCGGTGATCCCGGCGGCTTCGGCGGCCTTGCCCTTGTTGCGCACATAGACTTGGCTGGCCGGGTCGTCGCCCACCAGCACCACGGCCAGCCCCGGAACCAGTCCGTGAGCGGCTTTCAGGGCGCCCGTTTCCGTGCCGATGCGCCCGCGCAGGGCTTCGGCAAAGGCTTTGCCGTCAATAATCCGATCTGATGAATCGCTCATGTTTCTGCTCTCCCGGACGGGTGTTTGGTGTCCCCGTCATTCACCATCGCCTCTAGCATGGCGCGCAGAGTCGGGGGCAGAGCCGGGGCATCCCTGGCGCATCTTCGGCGCATCGCCGGGGATCGAAATCGTCGTGCGGCGTCTGGTGACAGGCCTGTGGGGCGGGGATCAGCCGAGCAGCAGCTCGGGGATGAGTTGCTTTACGAAGGCCAGCAGCAGGATCACCACGATCGGGGACAGATCGATGCCGCCAATCGCGGGAATGATCGCACGCACGCGGCCCAGCAAGGGCTCGGTGATCTTGTAGAGAAAATCGCCGACTGTGTAGACGAACCGGTTGGAGGTGTTGATTACGTTGAATTGGACCAGCCAGGTCAGGATGATCGAAATGAGCAAAGCCCAGATATAGAGCTGGATGACCGTTGTGATCAGGTTGACGAGTGCGACCATGCGAAGGAGCTTCGATCTTGTTGTGGCGGGACAATCTGCGTGTCGAAAACAGCATCACAGAAGCTGTGAGACTAGCCAGCGCTCAGGGCGCTGTCTAGTAACGCCACGCTGCGTAAAGGCCCATGTTGGCACGACTTGACACAGGCCTATAGCCGCTCACATATTTCGCCGGGCGCGCTGGTCGTTTCCGGCATCGGTGGGGCCGTAGCTCAGTTGGGAGAGCGCTACGTTCGCAACGTAGAGGTCAGGGGTTCGATTCCCCTCGGCTCCACCAAATTCATCGAGATATTTTGGGATCGATCACAAAGCCCTAGGCGGTTTGGGCAGGGTTTCGGATCCTTTCGGAGGTGGGTGATACGCCTGTCTTGTTCCACTCTTGTTCCACTCCTGTGCAACAGGAGATGGAATTGGTATCAATTATCAAAAGAAATGGTCGTTACACCGCCCGTGTTAGACGTCGGGGTACACCTTCAATGGGGGTGGATCAATGAAACTAAAAACGCGTGGACTTTCGGTCTCGGCGCGCCCTAGAGTTTTTGAAACAGAGAACAAGGGAAAAGCGCGGAGGAACAGCGATGATGAACCTGCCCGAGGAACCGATGCAGAAGCGCGCGACGGTGGCTGAACTTAACTACCTCGCTAACCTCGATGAAATCCCGGTCTTTGCTCAGTCTGACAGGATAGGTGAATCCATCCGCGTGAACGACAACCGAGCCCCGCGCGATGTGCCGATCATCAACGCCCGGCTCCTGCCGCAGACATTCTCGCTCGATGTGGAAGGTTTCACTCTTTCCGGGCAGATCACCAAGGTGACTGACTTCAACGATGACGGTCAGCTCGTCGGCATCTACACGCCGGAAATCGAAGATCTGATTGCGCGCGCGGCGGGTGGAACCTCTGCGGTGGTCTTCGATCATACACGCCGCTCCACCGATCGCGCTCATCGCGAGAAATACGCCTCGCGCGACCCGGTGCCCGCGCCCCACAGCGACTACACCGATACCTCGGCCTTCCAGCGCATGCGCGACAAGTTCGGGGATGCCGAAGCCGAGGACCGGCTAGCCCGCCGCTTCTCTATCGTGAACGCCTGGCGCTCCATGGGCGGTACTATCGAACAATGGCCGCTTACCGTGTGCGATGCCCGCACCATCGACGAGTCCCGGCTGACTCAGACTCGCCGCGAAGCCCCGGTGCGCCCAGATCCGTCCTTCGAATACAATCGGTCCAGCGAGACCCGCCACGCGATCTTTGACCCGGCCCATACGTGGTGCTGGTTCCCGCGTATGACGGCTGACGAAGTTCTGCTGTTTAAGAACTTCGACACTCGGACCGACGGCACGGCGCGCTATGCGCTGCACTCGGCCTTCCAAGACCCCGACATCCCGGCCAACCCCGCACCCCGCGAAACCATCGAGACGCGCGCGTTTGTGTTTTACGATTAGGGGAATAGGACATTGCGCAACACAAAGTGGAGGCGGGCGGGATTCGATCTTTGGGAGTTCTAAGGAGAAAATGGCGCTGACTGCAGGAATCGAACCTCAAACCTCGATCCAACAAGTGCCGATATTTTCTAGATAATACAAATGATTACGGGGATAAGTCAGCGCAGAGATCTCCAAATCATGTGGAGAGGCAGAACAGAAATGAAGAAGCACTGATGGCCGGATCTTGGTGTGAACCAATGGCCGATATAGCCCGTAAACAATGATTATTAAGAGGTCTTAATGCGTTTTTCGGTTGCTCAGCGGTCAAAACTTGCGCTTGCGCAGCAGGTTCACACTCGAAATGAACGTGCGCAAATGCCGGTTTTTATCGGTCACCAAGAGGTATCCCCCAAATGTCATGGGGGCGTTTATGCTATCGGTAATTTTGACGGTTTGCACATCGGCCATCAGGCACTGATCGAAAAGGCCATTCAGATCGCCGCTGGAACATCTCGTCGATCTGCAATACTGACATTCGACCCTCATCCGCGAGAGCTGTTCGATGCCTCTGCAGCGAGTTTCCGGCTTGGCAACTCCTCTCAGAAAACGCGGGACTTGGCAGATTTGGGAACAGGGTTCTGCGTCAATCAGAAATTCGATTTCGACTTTGCATCTCTGACGCCGGACGAGTTTGTAGAAGAGGTCATCAGCAACTCTCTATCCGCGTCACACGTGGTCGTCGGTACAGATTTTAAGTTTGGTTTCCGTCAGGCGGGTAACACGGAAATTCTAAAGGAGCTGTGTGCTCATAGAGGCATCGGCATATCCATACTTGAACAAGTCCGTTTCGGAGGCGAGGTCGTATCATCCTCTTTGATCCGAGACCTGCTTGGGAAAGGTGAGGTGATGGCTGCCGCCGAGCTTCTTGGAAGGCCTTGGACCATTTTGGAAAGCCCACGTTTTTTGGACGGAGTCACCTCGTTTGATCTCTCCGTTTACACGCAGCTGAATGAGCAAGAGTACCAAGTCCGTGTAGACGGCACCGATTGCCGCGCAAATCTGTCGAAAATAGAAGAGGGCCAACAAATATTAGTATTACCTAGAGATTGGGTGTTTTCCGGTTTCAACAACGTGGTTGTGGAGTTTATCTCCTGACCGGTAGGAAGAAAATCAAGCGTATTGTGGCTCAGGCAATATAGTCGTATCCGCCCTTGACATACGTCCACATCTCCAGAAACGCTAATCAGGAATGGACCAGAACTTGGGGCTAAACACTAATTTATAGAGATTTCCCTTACAGGGAGGTCAAGAAATACGAGCAACATGGCTTATTTGACTGTTACTTAAAACAGAAGTGGTTTGGCAAATTCAAATCCGATTGATAAATATCGTTTCATTTCCTCTACAACTTGGAAGCAGCCTTGTTTAACAAGGGTTCCACAGAGATGAGTTTGCTTCTACTTCGGGCACCAGCATTTCCACTTTCCGCTGGCCTGCCCCTACTCAGCCGCAGCCTTTTCTCGTTTGGCGGCGTCCTGCGTGCGCTGTAGCTGTTCCCAGCCGAGATAGTCGGTGAATCCGTCATCATCGAAATACAGAATCGGCCCGTCGCAGATGAACAGATACTCGGTGTCTTCCAGCGCCGTGGTCTGCCCATGAACCATGCCATTGGCTTCGTGCAGGAAGTCGCCGGCTTTATAGACGCCGTCGCGCACCTGCAGCTTGCCGGAGAGGATAAAGGCCTGAGCGGCTGTCAGATGCTTGTGCGCGCGGGCGACATGGCCCTTCTTCCAGCGAAACAGCACGGCCCAGCGGCCGGTCTCTGCGCTGAACCACAGAATTTTCATGAACCCCGTGCCCGGGGTGGTCTCGATCCAGTCCAGTTCAGAGGATCGCGTCAATGCGTCCGCGAGTTCGGAATTCACGGGGCTGATGTCTTGCGGTAATGCCATGGTTCTTTCCCTTCCCCTTACTTTTTGCTTAAGGTGTTGGTCGACTTCCTTCGTCAAATTTTGGTGTTTGTTCAGTCCTTGTAGCGGTCCTCAATGCCGCTCCAGCGGGGCATGTCGACGATATCAAGATACTCCGGGAAGGTCAGTCCGGTATTGGCGAGCTTGAACTCGCCGCTCTTGATGTCGGCCAGGGTGTCGCGGATCGTGCGGGCGGTCAGCATCAGCGTCGTGATGCCGTAGCTGGCGATGCTGTAGCCGATCTCGCCCAGATCTGCTGGGGCCAGCAGCGGGGTGACGCCCCCTTCGATCATGTTGGCGAGTTGCGGCACGGGCAATTCCTCGCAGATGCGCCGCATATCCTCGAGGGTCGTGGGCGCTTCCATGAACAGGGCGTCCGCACCGGCTTTCATGTAGCGCTCGCCACGGCGCAGCGCTTCGTCGATCCCGTCTGTGGCAATGGCGTCGGTGCGCGCGATTATGAAGGTGTCGGGATTGAGCCGCTCACCGGCACAGGCGCGGAGTTTCTCCTCCATCTCCTCGACCGGCACGATCTGCTTGCCTGCCATGTGCCCGCATCGTTTCGGCGCCAGCTGATCCTCCATGAAGATCGCCTGGGCGCCGATCTTTTCGTAGTGGTTCAGCGTGTACACCGCGTTCTTCACATCGCCATAGCCAGTGTCCACATCGACCAGACAGGGCAGGTCGGTAACGGCGAGGATATCACGCACGCCAGCCGAAATCTCACCGAGCCCCAGTAGGCCGATATCGGGGACGCCGTAGCGTGCCCCGACGATCTGAAAGCCGCCAATCATGAACGCATCGAAGCCGGTCTGCTCGATGAGGCGTGCGGTCAGCGCGTCGTGGGCGCCGGGGATGACGAGCGGCGATTGCTCGTTGGCGAGCTGGCGGAAGGTCTTCCTGTCACGCATGATCTCTTCCTAGCGCAATGGCGAGAAGGGTGCGGCCATCAGCAGCTTGTTGTCCTGGGTGATGATCGCCCCTTTGGGAGAACCCTTGGGCGGCCAGACACCCTTCGCCAGACCTTCAGCGCGTACGTCGAGGCGATGCTCGAAGCTCTTGTAGGGCCAGATGTGCACATATTTGTTGATGTCGCCCACATCGGTGTACATGCCCATGGCGCAGGGTGAGAGCTCGTTGCGGGCCTCGATGGCGTCTTCCCAGCCCTTGATGATGCCCGGCATCGTGCCCGGGTTCACCGCGTAGTAGCGATACTCGAAAAGGGGGCCGTGTTCGCCGCTCAGGAACTCGGTCATGAACGGGAAGGGCCGGAAGATCTCGGTGTTCATCTGGTAGACCATTTCGGTGACCTTGGGCGGCCACACGCCGCTTTCGACCGCTGCGGCACGCACCTGATCCCGCTGACCGAGATCGTCGTATTTCCAGATATGCATGACCTCGTTGAGCGGCCCGACCTCGGTGTAAAAAAATGCGGCCAGCTCCGACAATTGCTTGCGACCGTTTTCATAGGCCTCGCCGAAGGCGTCGATGAATCCAGGAACCATCCGTGGTTTCAGGCGATAGGTGCGAACTTCGAAGATCATGCTGTTTCCCCTCGGGCACGGTGTTTTTCTCTTAATTCTGGCGTCGGTCCGGACGCGCGAACCAGTCTGACCGTTGTAGGAATACCGGTCCAGTCTCTCGCGCGAGTCTGCATTGTTTGATTCTCCGGTCGACTTGTTGCCGCTTGGCCGCCATATAGAGGCGAGCACCCGCCGAGCGGGGCTGACATCCATTGATTTCGCTTGGTTTGTGAAAACCATGCGGTTTGTACGGCTAGGAGAATGAGAGTGTCCCTGAAACTGAATGTTATTACCGTGAGCACCCGGCCCAACCGGGTCGGTCCGGCGATCGCCAAATGGTTTGTCGATTTCGCCCGGCAGGAAAGCAGCGATCTTTTCGAGGTCGAAGATGTCGATCTGGCGTCCTTCAACCTGCCGGTCTTCGATGAGCCCAAGCATCCGCGCTTCGGTGAATATGAGCATGCGCACACCAAGGCGTGGAGCGCTTCGGTCGATGCCGCAGATGCGTTTGTCTTCGTCACCCCCGAATACAATCACGGCCCGCCGCCGTCCTATGTGAACGCCATGACCTATCTGGCCAAGGAATGGGCCTACAAGCCGGCGGCCTTTGTGAGCTATGGCGGTGTGTCGGGTGGTTTGCGCGGCGTTCATGTGGCCAAGACGATCATGACGACCATGAAGATGGTCCCGATTCTCGAGGCAGTGCCGATTCCGATGTTTGCCGAAAGCCTCAAGGACGGTGTCTTTGAAGCTAAGGAAATTCATGAAGCCTCGGCCAAGATGCTGCTTCCTGAACTGGCCAAATGGGCCGAAGCCCTGCGGACGATGCGCAGCTAGGCACCTACCGGCAGGGGTCGCCGTCTGACGCCGACCCCTTCCCGCCGGGCACAGATCTCGGCAATTGCAATCGCGTCAGTGTGCTGTATGAATTGTGCATTATGGTGCAGAATTCAGAAATGCCCGCGATGAAGGACATCAATCCGATTGGCGGTGATGTCGACGCCGCCGTGTCCCAACTGCTTCTGCGTGTTGGTGCGCGTGTGCGGGCGGCGCGTAAACGCATCGGCATCTCGCGCCGTGTCCTTTCTGAAACATCCGGTGTGTCTTCCCGTTATCTGGCGCAGCTGGAGGGTGGTGTTGGCAATATCTCGATCGGGCTGCTGCAACGGGTTGCGTTGGCACTCGATTGCCGGATCGACTGGCTGATTTGTGAAGAGGACCCCTGGGCCTCTGACAGCACACGCGCGGGACATGCAATGCGAGCGCACCGCATTTGTCTGATCGGTCTGCGCGGGGCAGGCAAATCGACCCTGGGAGCGCTGGCCGGAAACGCGCTCGGCATTCCCTTTGTTGAAACCAATGGTGAAATCGAGGATCTGGCCGGGATGCCGGTGGCCGAAGTCATGGCTCTTTATGGGGAGGACGGTTATCGCCGGCTCGAGGCTCAAGCGGTGGCGCGTATCGTCGAAACCCATGACTCCGTGATCATGGCTGCGGCAGGCGGCATCGTCACCGAGCCGGAAACCTATGACGCCCTGCTGCGAAAATTTCACACGATCTGGCTGGTCGCCAGCCCCGAAGAACATATGTCGCGCGTGCGTGAACAGGGTGACGAACGACCGATGGCGGGTAACCCCGAAGCCATGGCGCAGTTGAAGTCGATCCTGACCAGTCGAGAAGCACTTCACGGAAAAGCGCTGGCGCGCCTCGACACGGCGGGCGCATCGGTGGAGCAATCCCTTGCAGCCTTGCTGGTCCTGATCAAAGAACAGAACTTCCTGGCGTGATATCCCCCTATCCGATGATTGAGAGTCCCTGACATGATCACGCTCTATCACGCGCATCATTCAACCTGCAGCCAGAAGGTGCGGGTTGTTCTGGCCGAAAAATCCCAGCCGTTCGACACGGTGTTTCTCGATCTGGGGAAGAAAGATCAGCTGGTGCCGGATTATCTCAAACTCAATCCAAACGGGGTCGTACCCACTTTGGTGGATGGGGATGATGTCATTCTGGAATCGAGCGTCATCTGTGAATATCTCGAAGAACGCTACCCGGGAACATGTCTGACGCCCGATGATGTCGTGGAACGGGCCAGGATGCGGGCCTGGATGCATTTTGCCGAGGAGGTCCCCGTGCCCGCGATTCGTGTGCCGTCCTTCAACCGTGCGTTCCTATACCGTTTTGAGGGTCTGGATCAGGCGCAGTTCGAGGCCGAGCAGATGAATGTCCGCAAGGTGCGCAAGGAAATGTTTCAGCGCATGGGCAAGCCAACCGGTTTCGCCCGCAAGGAGGTCGATATCGCGCTGGGTCAGCTCGATGATACCTGCGCGCGCATGCAGGCGGCACTCGAAAATGGCCCCTGGCTGATGGGCGCGCAATTCACTTTGGCTGATGTGCTGGTTATTCCTGCGATCGACCGGATGGCGGATCTGGGTCTGTCCCATATCTGGGAGGAGAACCATCCACTGGTTGGTGCGTGGTATGAGCGGTTCCAGCAACGACCGTCATTTGCAGCGACATTTTACAAAGGGTCCCGGGTATCGGATTTTCTGGAACTGCACCCGCTCTACGTGGATTGAATTCGTTGCTGACAGTTATGAAGCCAACACAATCCTGGGTTCTCAGATACTGAACCTGCAACGCTACCCTTGTCCGGAAAGCCTCCGGAGGCTGAAGGGTTCGGTTTTATGTTTGAGGACGTGAGGGGGCGTTGGGTCCAGCAGGCGCGTATTGACCAGCTTGGACCGGCACGGCAAGTGACACCTGCGGACGAATCGTAGAATTTGTCGCGCAAGACAATTGGAATCCCACTGCAACAGGCAGGCACGGGACCTTCGAGGAGAAGTTCATGACCACCGATCAAATCATCACCGCGCGCGATGGCGCTGTCGGCTACATCACGTTCAACAACCCGGACCGTCACAACGCCATGTCGCTCGATATGTGGCGTGACGGTGAAGCCGCGATCCGGGAGTTTGTGGAGGCCGGCGATGTCCGTGTGATCGTTCTGACCGGAGCAGGCGAGAAAGCCTTCGTCGCCGGTGCCGATATCTCGAAGTTTGGCAAGGAGCGGGATTCGAAAGCAGCTGTTGATGAATACAATGTGGCCGTGAAAACCTTTCAGGACACGCTGACTCTGGTGCCGATCCCGACCATTGCGAAGATCGGCGGCTATGCCATTGGCGGTGGTCTGGCGATTGCCCTGTGCTGCGACATTCGGATCGCTTCGGATGATTCACGTTTTGCCGTACCCGCTGCCAAGCTCGGGCTTGGATATGCCGCGGCCGGTATCGAGCGGTTGATGCAGATTGTCGGGCCGTCCTTTGCGATGGAGATCTTCTATACCGCCCGTCAATTTGATGCGAGCGAAGCCCTGACCATGGGCCTGATCAACCGGGTTGTCCCTCGTGCCGAATTGCCGACCATCTGCGATGATTACACCCGGCGAATTTCCGGCAACGCACCCCTGACGATCCGGGCTGTGAAAACGGCTGTGACGGAAAATCTGAAGGCGCCGGCTGATCGCAACCTGGCCCTGTGCGCCGAACAGGTGGCTGCCTGTTTTGCCAGTGAGGATTACAAGGAGGGCCGGACCGCATTCATGGAGAAGCGGCCGCCGCAGTTCACCGGGAAATAACCACGCACATTCCTAGGCGGTGGTGATGTACTCCCGCAGGGCCTTGGCCTCGTATTCGGTTTCCTGAATACGGTATTTCACCACATCACCAATGGAGAAGATCCCGATCAGAACGTCGTTTTCGACCACCGGAAGGTGACGAATGCGCCGCTCCGTCATTGTTTCCATCAGATGGGCGATGTCGTCGTCCCGGGTGCAGGTCACAACATCATGGATCATGATGTCGGACACCGGGCGGTCGAGCACGGCAGCTCCCTCTTTCGCAATGTGATTGATCACGTCGCGTTCGGACACGATGCCGTTGACGCTCTGGCCGCCCTTGCTCACCAGCAATGCGCCGACTTCCAGCTCGTTCAGGCGCTGGCATACCTGAGCTACGTTCCAGTCCGGCCTGGCGGTTTCAACCGCATTTCCCTTGTTTTGAAGAATGGCGTCCACGTTCATAGTCTTGCCCTTCCTTGTGAAAAGCGCCGCATGCGGTCGTGGCAAACCATGATGTTAGTCAGGGGCCACAACACAGTGCGTAGCGCGACATGCGTCAGAGTGTCGCACATTGCAGTGACTTTTGCGAGTGCCCTGACGCAACTGCGTCCGGTGTCTAGTGGATCGCGTGGCCAGCCTGAGCTTTCAGGCAGATGTCTCTGGCCGCCGCGCGGGTTTTGTCGCTCGAGTCGAAGGGGCAATGGGCTTCGAGAAACTGGCAGGAGTCCAGCACCCGGGCATAACGCTGCTCGGTCATGGGTTGAGGAGCGACTTCAATATCCTTGCGGATCTGCAGCTTCCGCTCGCCGCGCAGCAGGACTATGTTTTCGTGCTGGAGGCATTCCACACCACCGATCCTCAAAGTGCTGAAGGCGAAAGATGCGAGCACGATTGTACCGAGGCTGACAATCAGTATGGCGCGACGCCTGCCAAGCCGGGGAAACCGCCAGCGAATTCCAAGATAAATGCCATAGACAATCCCCGCTGCGGCAGCGAGCGTGGCAAGCAACCGGATCAGGCTGAAAACATCGCTCATTGAGCTGTGGCGTCGCCGCCCTGATCGAGCCGGGAAATTGCTTCGCTGACCATTTCGTACACTTCGCTGTCCGCAGGAACGATGTCGCGCAGGCGGACAAACCGTGCACGTGCCTTGGCATTCTCGCCGATCTGTGCCGCTGAAAGTGCGCTGCGAAGCAGTGTTTCGGGATGATCGGGATCCAGTTCGAGCGCGCGGTCATAGGCTTCGGCCGAAGCCTTGTTGTATCCGAGCACTTCGCGGGACCGGGCCAGCCGACGCCATCCTTCGACATCATCAGGATCATCTTCAAGCCGTGCCGCCAGATTGGCCACCATGCCGCGGATCATTTCCTGTCGGTCCTCCGGCGACATTTCCTGTGCGGCGGCAATGTCAGCCCCTGTGGGGCCGCCCCCCGCGAAAGGCCCGCGCGGGGTGTCCGGTGCCGGCGGGGGCAACCAGTCGGTCGGGGCTTCACCGAGTTCGCGCGCGGTTTCCACGATGCGGGCCTGAACAGCCGGGAGCCAGGGGGCACCCTCGGGGGCCGAACGGCCCAGATCGGACCAGGCTCTCAGCGCTGCTTCTTCGCGACCTTCCTGATAGTCTGACAGGGCCAGGAAATAGCGTGCCCGCGGATCGCCCGGATTTGAAGCGAGCGCGATGGTGAAGGCATTGCGCGCTTCTGCGGTCACGCGGCCATCGGCCTGGCGTGAGAGTGCCTCGCCATAGGCGGAGGCAATATCCGCGCGGTTGTTGCTGGTTTCCATGGCACGCGCGAGCGCCTCCACGGCGCCGTCGAAATCGCCAGAGACAAGCCGGAATCGGCCGAGATCGAACCAGCCCTGCGGGTCGTCAGGGGCATTGTTGGCGCGTTCTTCGGCGTTCGCCAGTCGTGCCTGGGCCTGTGCCGCGATGCCATTGCTCGGGGGCGCGACCGGCGTGCGTTCGGCAAAGGGAAGATTGGGAAGATGGGGTGAGCCCAGGTCGAAATAGAGCGGAAGGGTGATCGCGGGAACTGCCAGCAGAACCACGACTGCCAGAATGATGTGACTGCGTGTGTGGCCAGGTCCGGCGCGTTTTACATTGGCTTCGATGCCCTCGGCACGCGACGCGGCCAGCAGGCGGCGTTCGATCTCCGTGCGGGCAGCCTCGAGCTGACTTTCATCAACCAGCCCTCTGGCGCGGTCGCGCTCCAGTTCTTCCAGCTGATCGAGATAGACCACGGCATCGAAGGCATCACGCCTTTCGCGCGCAGGTGCGGGCCGGAGCAGCGGCCAGCCGATCCAGGTGAGCGTGACCCCGATCAGGGCGGCAAAGAAAATCCACAACATCATGAACGGGTGTCGCCCTGTTCGGCATCGGCCTGATTGTCTTCGGTTTCGTCCGTCGTGTCCGGCGGAGGAGGTGTGAGGCCTTCCGCGAGTTCTGCCCGGAACCGGGTTGTCGGCCCGTTGCCCGGCTCTGTGGTCGCGGCGATCCGCTCCACCAGTGCATCCAGCTCTGCGCGATCATGCGGTGACAGGGGGTCGGGACCCAACCCGGCATTGCGCTGCCGCTGATAGGTCCGAAAAAAAATTACAGCAAGCGTGGCGATCAAGATCGCCATGAGCGGCGGGCCTGCCCAGAGCATGTATGTGTTGGGTTGCCAGGGCGGACGCAGCAGAACGAAGTCGCCATACCGGGCGACAATATAACTCACCACCTGTTCGTCATTGTCGCCGGCCACAAGCCGTTCGCGAACCAGCAGGCGAAGGTCGCGTGCGATTTCGGCATCGGAATCATCGATCGACTGGTTCTGACAAACCACGCAGCGAAGCTCGGCGGAGATTTCGCGCGCCCGGGCCTCCAGAACAGGGTCGTCGAGGACCTCATCCGGGTTCACGGCCTGTGCCGGGGCCAGAGGTGTAGCAGCGAACGCTGCCACAAGGAGCAATGAGCTGAGGAGTTTCGTCATCCGCCTTCCGCTTCACGTAACTTTGGCAGGATCTTTTTGTTCAGAACGTCTTTGGTCACCGGTCCGACATGCTTGTAGGCGATCACGCCATTGGCATCGATGATGAATGTTTCCGGGACGCCCGTCACCCCCCAGTCGAGTGAGGCGCGGGCATCCAGATCGGCTCCCACGGCGATATAGGGATTGCCGTGTCGGCCCAGCCAGTTCGTGGCCGCATCTGGTTTGTCGCGGTGGTTGATGCCATAGACGGCCACGCCTTGTCCGGCGAGTTGCGAAATCATCGGGTGTTCGGCCAGACACGGCACGCACCACGAAGCGAAGACATTGACGACGCTCACCTGACCCTTGAGGTCACGAGTCGAAAACCCGCCCGGAACGGACTCGGCAACAGCAGGCAGGTCGAAGGCCGGAGCCGGTTTTCCGATCAGTGGTGATGGCAGCCGGGACAGGTCGGAATTGCGTTCACTGTCCGTCAGCAATGCGACCATCACGCCGATCAGGCCCGCAAACAATGCGACCGGCAATATGACGATAAGCCTGTGCATCGAAGCTACTCAGCTGCTGCGGGGTTTGGCTGGGATGCAGCGCCCGGTGTGGCAGCGCGTCGGGGCGCGCCGACCCTGTGCCGTCGATCGGTCAGGGACAGGGAGCCGCCGAAGACCATCACCATCGCACCAAGCCAGATCCAGGGGACCAGCGGATTGACGAAGAAGCGGACAGTCCAGGCGTTGGAGGTGTCGGGTGTGCGCCCGCGCTCACCGATCACGCCATACAGATCCGAAAGGATGGTCGTGTAGATGCCGGCCTCGGTCGTGGTTTGTCCGGCAATGGGGAAGAAGCGCCGTTCGGTGGTCAGGGTTGTGATTTCACGTCCCTTGTCCGTGATCAGCAAAGAAGCGCGTTCATAATTGTAGTTGGGGCCACGCCCCTGAGTGATAGCGGAGAGAGTCACCGTATGACCGGCGCCCTGTGCGCTTTCACCGGGGACGAGCGTGGTGATGAGTTCCGTCCGCCAGGCCGAAGATCCGGTGATTCCGACGATCATGATGGCGAGCCCGAGATGGGCCAGGGTCATGCCGCTGGTGGCCCGGGGCAGGCCTTTGAGACGTCGCCAGCTTTCCGGCACCGGAATGGCGAAGAGTTTGATGCGCCCCGCCCATTCCGCAATGGTTCCGGCGGCCAGCCATGCAGCCAGCCCCATGGCCAGAGGTGCGAGTCCGGGACCGTCGGGCACCAGAATGAATGTCACGGTAATGGCGAGGATGGCCGCGATGGCCGCCGGGATCAGTTTGTGTGCCGCGGTTTTCAGAGTGCCGCGCTTCCACGCGAGCAACGGGCCGATCGCCATCATGATGACCAGCGGCACCATGATTGGGCCGAAGGTGGCGTTGAAGAATGGCGGGCCGACCGAGACTTTCGCGGTTCCGCCGGACACGGCTTCTAGGATGAGCGGATAGAGGGTGCCGAGCAGAACGGTCCCGGCTGCCACAGTCAGCAGCATGTTGTTTGCGATCAGCGCACCTTCGCGGCTGACAGGTGCGAACAGCCCACCCCCCTTCATGCCTGGCGCGCGGATCGCGAACAGGGTCAGCGCGATGCCGATCGTCAGCGCGAGAATGGCCAGAATGAAGATGCCCCGTTCCGGGTCTGTCGCAAAGGCGTGCACCGAGGTCAGAACGCCTGAGCGCACCAAGAAGGTGCCTAGCAGGCTCATGGAAAAGGTCAGGATCGCGAGCAGGATCGTCCAGCTTTTCAGGGCATCGCGTTTTTCCACAACGATGGCTGAGTGGAGCAGGGCGGTTCCGAACAACCACGGCATGAAGCTGGCATTCTCGACCGGATCCCAGAACCACCAGCCGCCCCAGCCGAGCTCGTAATAGGCCCACCAGCTTCCGAGTGCGATACCGGCGGTCAGGAAGGTCCAGGCTGCCAAAGTCCAGGGTCTGACCCAGCGCGCCCATGCGGCATCGACCCGACCCTCGATGAGAGCGGCCACGGCGAAAGAGAACGCCATCGAGAAGCCGACATAGCCGAGATAGAGCAGCGGGGGATGGAAGGCGAGGCCGGGATCCTGCAACAGCGGGTTCAGGCCGGTGCCGTCCAGCGGGGCGGGCGAGAGCCGGGCAAAGGGATTCGAGGTGAAGATGATAAAGGCGAGGAAGCCCACCCCGATCATGGCCTGAACGGCCAGCACCCGGGCCTTCAGGCTGGGTGGCAGATTACGGCCGAACAGGGCCACCGCAGCACTGAACAGTGCTAGTACCAGAACCCAGAGGAGCATGGAGCCTTCATGGTTCCCCCACACACCGCTGACCTTGTAGAGCATCGGTTTGAGGGAATGGCTGTTCTGGAAGACCACGGTCAGTGAGAAGTCAGAGGTGACAAAGCCGTGGGTGAGGGCGGCAAAGGCGATGAGCAATGCGGCGGCCTGGCCGATGGCGGTGCGGTCGGCCAGAACCATTAGCGCGGAATGTCCGCGTGCGGCACCCCAGAGCGGCAAGGTTGCCTGCACCCCGGCAAGGACCAGCGCGAGGATCAGAACGAACTGGCCGATCTCGGCGATCATTGGGTCACGCTTCCATCACGCCACTGCCCGCTTTCGCGCAGCGCATCGGCAACTTCCTTGGGCATGTAGGTCTCATCATGCTTGGCGAGCACTTCGGTCGCGGTGAAACTTCCATCGGGGTTTAGCGTGCCTTCTGCGACGACACCCTGGCCGGGACGAAACAAGTCCGGCAAGACGCCGGTGTAACTTGCCGGGATCGTTTTCTGAAGATCGGTGACGTTGAAATAGGTCGTGGCGCCATCCTTGCGGACACTGCCTTCCTCGACGAGTCCGCCGAGCCGAAACAGGTTTTCGGGCGGGGTGGGGCGTTCTGCCAGATCCGAGGGTGTGTAGAAGAAGACGAGACTGTCTTCGACCGCGGTCAGCACAAGCACGGCGGCGGCGCCCAAAAGACCGAGCGAAGTCAGAACGACCATCAGGCGTCGGTGTTTGCGTTTCATGAATCTGTCCCCGTGAGGCCGGTTCGTAAGCGGCGTTGCGGGGCCTGAGCCTCGGCAGCGCCGAGCGCGATCTTACTCGCGCGCAGTGCGCGCAGGCTGGTGACCGTCATGACGGCAACCACAAGTGCTGCCACGCCGAGCGCGGGCCAGACGAAAGCGGCATGACCGCCCATGTCGAGAAATTTTGTGATGTCTTCCACGTTTCCGGTTCCGTCCCATTAAGACGCGCGGCAAGACGCGACGAAAACACTGCTCGGATTCTTTTAGCGTGACTGTAGCGCGAAGCCCAGACCGTACGACATCACATTGATGTGGCTTCGGATCAGGCGATTTCGAACTTATTGCGTGACACTCTTAAGATAGGCAATCACGTCCTCGCGCTGTTTGGCTTTTTTCAGGCCGGGAAAGGCCATCCGCGTTTTTGGAATCGCCTTGCGGGGGTTCTCCAGATAAGCGGACATATTCGCATCATCCCAGACAATCTCGGATTCCAGTAGCGCCGGTGAATATTTGTAACCGACATTACGCTTTCCGGCCGTGCTGCCGAAGATGCCCCAGAGATTGGGTCCGACTTTGTTGCGCCCATCCTTCTCGACGGTGTGGCAGGCGACACAGCGTTTGAAGACCTTTTTGCCGGCGCCGGCATCCTGCGCCTGGGCGAGGGACGGGGCGGCCAGAACAGTCAGGGAAACGGCAGCGGAAACGATCAGGGATTTCACGGTTCTCAATCCTTCGAAAGGGCTTTGTTGTGCACTGTAGATAGGTGTTGGGGCGGTCTCCCGCAACGCGTTCAGCTTCACATTACTGTGGTCTACTCCGCGGCTGAAAGTCGCAGTGCGCGCGCTCTCATGGCGTTCAGGTCCGCCCGCATGCGGACCAGCAGCATGGTGACAAAGTAGAAGGTGAAGGCCAGCGCCATCAGCAGTAACGGTGTCAGAATGGCCGGGTCGATCGCCGGTGCATCCAGGCGCGTGACGCTGGCGGGCTGGTGCAGCGTGTTCCACCAGTCGACCGAGAATTTGATGATCGGGATGTTCACAAAGCCCACAAGTGCCAGCACCGCGGCAGCACGGGCACCGCGTTGCGGATTGTCGAAGGCATTGGTGAGTGCGATGTGCCCCAGATAAAGAAAAAACAGCACCAACACAGAAGTCAGTCGGGCATCCCAGACCCACCAGGTGCCCCAGGTCGGCTTTCCCCAGAGACTGCCTGTGATCAGAACGATTAGCGTGAATCCCGCCCCCAGCGGGGCAGCGGAACGCGCGGCAATATCGGCCAGCGGATGTTTCCAGATTAGGGCCACCGCACTCATCACCGCGATGAAGCTGTAGCACGCCATGGAAATCCAGGCCGAGGGGACGTGGACATACATGATCCGGACCGTTTCGCCCTGCTGGAAATCCGGGGGTGAGGCGAAGAGTGCGTAGTAGATGCCGATGATGAACAGCGCGATCGTGGCAGCCCCCGACCAGGGCAGCACGCGTGCGGCAATTCGGGAGAAGCGGGCGGGATTGGCGAAGCGATGAAACATAGGGTCGGGTCCGATTGCGGTTGTGTTGATCTTACTCGATTGCCTGTCGAAGTGCAGCCGCCGTGGCCCAGGGGGCGAGTGCCAGGGCCGCAAGCAGGAAGCCACCGAGAACCATGAGCTGAGGGGCAATGGGGCGTCCGGCAACAGCACCATCGATGGCGCCTGCACCGAATATCAGGACGGGAATGTAGAGTGGCAGGATCAGCAGAGCGAGCAGAACGCCACCGCGCCGTGCACCCAGCGTAAGGGCTGCGCCGATTCCGCCCACCAGACTGAGTATCGGAGTGCCCAGCAACATCGACAGGAACAGTGCGCCGAGGGCCGAAACGGGAAGGTTGTAGAGCAGGGCCAGAATCGGTGCGGCAATCAGCAGCAGCACACCGGTTGTCATCCAGTGGGACAGTGCCTTGGCCAGCGCCAGGGTTCCCAGGCCGACAGGTGACAGGTAGAGCAGGTCCAGGCTGCCATCCTCGTAGTCGGCGGAGAACATCCGTTCCAGCGAAAGCATTGCGGCGAGCAGGGCCACGACCCAGATAATCCCACCACCGATCCGGGGCAGCATGGCCGGATCGGCGCCGACCCCGAAGGGAAACAGCACGGCGGCGAGCACGAAAAACACGACGGCCATCACGGCATCGGTACCGCCGCGCAGGGCGAGGCCCAGCTCCCGCCGGACCAGAAGCGTCAGGCCGATCATCCCGCAACCCCGCTGCCGGTGGTTTGCAGTGTGAAGTGATCGGCGTGATCGGCGATCAGTTCGTCCAGACGTCCGCCATGGGTCGAAATGATGGCAATCCCTTCGTTTGATAGATGGGCCAGGATCGTGTTGGCGAGCATTGATACTGCGCCCGGGTCGAGGCCGGTTGCCGGTTCATCGAGCAGCCAGAGGGTGGGGCCGGCGGGCGAATTCTGTCCGGCGGCCAGGCGCGCCAGATTAAGCCGGCGCTTCTGTCCGGCAGAAAAGTAGCGCGTAGGGACATCGGCCAGATGCTCAATGGAGAACTGATACAGTGCGGGTTCGATGGCGGGATCAAGGCCATAAAGCCGCGCCCAGAACCGGAGGTTTTCGGTCGCGGTCATGGACGGCTTCAGGGGATCGGCATGTCCTATATAGGCGACACGTGCGCGATGGGCGTCCGGGTCTTCGCTGATGTCTGCGCCTTCCCATTCGATATGGCCGGCTGCTGCCGGCAGCAGGCCGGCGAGCACGCGCATCAGGCTTGATTTGCCGCTGCCATTCGCGCCGGTCAGCAGCAGGGCCCGTCCCGGTTTGACCTCGAGATCCAACCCGGCAAACACAGCGCGGTCACCGCGAATGCAACTCAGCTTATGTGTGGTCAGTCCCTGCACGCGATGATGTTCCGTTTCCCCAAGCACACTGAACGCGCGAACCTAGAGCAAGCGCTCGCCCCGTCTCAATGAAAAAGACCGCCGACTGGGGGGGTGTCGACGGTCTTTAGGGGCCTTGATCGGCTTCGATCTGAAGGGGATCGGATCGAAGCGTCGGAGGCTTGTCCAGAAGCGTTGATGGGGGATGCTTCCGGTCAGTCTTCAATATTGGGAGCCACTTGGGCGACATAACGTTCGCAATAGGGCGGAAATGTGGTTTCTGATCCTTTTGTCTGAACGGTGCGGCACAGTGATGCATGACGGACGGTTTTGCCCGCGATGACATCGTCGATGGTTGCCCGCGTCACACCAATATCCTTCAGCATTTGGTCATCGAGCATCGTGAGTTCCTGCTGTGCATACCGGCGATATCGCAACGCGATCCAGCGATCATGAATATCCGCCAGAATTCGGGTGATCAGATGCTCGCGTGACATCTGCGATCTTGGCGCCGGGCGCGTCCGCGGCCGGGTGTATCTGTTTACAGCCATGTCCCAATCCTTCCTCGTGTGCGTTCGCGTGCTTCGACAAAACGTGAGCGGACCATGGGGCTTTCGTCTCGGGCGAAGGGCCTGCGAACGACCCTGGCCAGAACGGACATCGATCTTTGTGCGATCCGGACCATCCTGGATCTCCAATTTGTGTCGCTCATGACCCATTAAGTGCGACAGGCAGATAGTTAAATCTAAAGAATAGTTTTTATTTAATAGATCATTATAATTGATATATTAGCTGTGTGATGGAAACCCTTGATCTTGCCTACCTGCGCACCCTTCTGGCAGTTGTTGACGAAGGCAGCTTTTCGCGCGCCGCCAAGCAGGTGCATCGCACCCAGTCGGCTGTCAGCATGCAGATCAAGCGGCTTGAGGACTCTGTCGGGAAAAATCTCTTCGAACGCGTGGGCCGTCGATCCGAACTGACCCGCGAAGGGACCGCTTTGACGGATTATGCGCGGCGCATCCTGCGTCTGCATGATGAGGCCCTGATGGCGATTTCGAGACCCGAAGTGGTTGGTGCGGTGCGTCTGGGGGTCCCCGATGACTATATGAGCGGGTTTCTGCCCGAGGCGTTGTCGGAATTTGCCGAATCCTTCCCGCAGGTCGAAGTCGAGCTTCGTTGCGAAACCAGCGGCAGGATTTCCAGAGCACACGAAGCCCGGGAGATTGATATCGGGTTGGTCACCATTGCGGCCGTCCCGCAGCAATGCCGTCTTGTACGCCGTGAACCGGTCGTCTGGGCAACGTCACGTCGACATTATGTACATGCCCGAAATCCGGTGCCCTTGGCGGTGTTCGAGCCGGGATGCATATTTCGGAAATGGGCGCGCGATGTGCTGGATGAGGAAGGTCGTGCCTACCGGATCGCCTATTCCAGTGAAAGTCTGGCCGGGCTGGTCACAGCCGTGGAAGCCGGGCTTGCGGTGACATTGCTGCCGCGCAGCAGCATGCCGCCGGGGTTTCGCGAGTTGATGCCCGATGAGGGTTATCCGCAACTCCCGGTTGTTGATATCGGTCTGATTCCGCCGCGGGCCGATGCTGGTGCGGCTGTGCACGCGCTGGCCGATCACATTTCCGACCATGTGCGCCGGGACAGAACGTCCTAGGATTTGTGCATTTGTGTGCCTTGGAGTCCCGCCGGGATTGTCCTATAACCCGGGCGCGTCTGATGTCGGATGGGTCACCACCCCCGTATTAGTTTCCGTATCACAATTTTGCCCCCGGTTGCGGGGAAGGAGATGTGTCGATGAGCACAATCGGCCAGGACAGCCTGAAAACCCGCCGGACCCTCACCGTGGGTGGCCAGAGCTACGATTATTTCAGCCTCAAGGCTGCCAGCGAACAGATCGGTGACATTTCCCGATTGCCCTATTCGATGAAGGTCCTGCTGGAGAATCTGCTGCGTCATGAGGACGGTCGAAGTGTATCCACCGACGACATCAAATCACTGGTGCAATGGGTTCAGGATCGGACATCGACCCGGGAAATTGCCTATCGCCCGGCACGTATCCTGCTGCAGGATTTCACGGGCGTTCCCGCTGTTGTCGATCTCGCGGCGATGCGTGATGCCGTGACCAGCTTCAATGCAGATCCGCAGCTGATCAATCCTCTCTCGCCGGTTGATCTGGTGATTGACCATTCCGTGATGGTCGACCACTTCGGTACCGAGAATGCCTTCGACAAGAATGTCGAGCTTGAATATGAGCGCAATGGCGAGCGCTACGAGTTCCTGCGCTGGGGACAGACCGCGTTTGACAATTTCCGCGTTGTCCCGCCGGGAACCGGCATTTGCCATCAGGTCAATCTGGAGTATCTGGCGCAGACCGTCTGGACCTCGGAAAACAACGGCAAGACGATTGCGTATCCCGACACGCTTGTGGGGACGGACAGTCACACCACCATGGTGAACGGCCTGGGCGTGCTGGGCTGGGGCGTTGGCGGTATCGAAGCGGAAGCGGCGATGCTCGGCCAGCCGATTTCCATGGTCCTGCCGGAAGTAATCGGTTTCAAGATGACCGGACAGCTGCGCGAAGGCATGACGGCGACCGATCTGGTGCTTACCGTCACCCAGATGCTTCGTGCCAAGGGCGTGGTCGGGAAGTTTGTCGAGTTCTACGGCGACGGCCTCGATCATCTGACCCTTGCCGATCAGGCGACGATTTCGAATATGGCGCCGGAATATGGCGCCACTTGCGGGATCTTCCCGGTCGACGAGGAGACCCTGCGGTATCTGCGTTTCACTGGCCGTGCGGAAGATCGCATCGCGTTGGTGGAAGCCTATGCCAAGGAGCAGGGCATGTGGCGTGATGCCAACACACCGGATCCGGTGTTCACCGATACGCTGGAGCTCGACCTCACCAAGGTTGAGCCTTCGTTGGCCGGACCGAAACGTCCGCAGGATCGTATCGCATTGTCCACCGCTGCCGGTGCGTTTCGCGAATTGTTGGGCGTGGAAGCGGCCCCGCAGAAAGCCGATGATGCGCCGCTTGCCGATGGCGATGTCGTGATTGCTGCTATCACCAGCTGCACCAACACCTCGAACCCCTCGGTGCTGATTGGTGCCGGTCTGGTGGCTCGCAAGGCACGGGCGCTGGGCATGAAGGTCAAGCCCTGGGTCAAGACTTCTCTCGCGCCGGGCTCTCAGGTGGTGACCGAATATCTGGAGAAGGCCGGCTTGCAGGAAGACCTGGATGCCATGGGCTTCAATCTGGTGGGTTACGGCTGCACCACATGTATCGGCAACTCGGGACCGCTGCCCGATGATATCCGGGACGCGATCCACACCAATGACCTAAATGTCTGCGCCGTGCTTTCAGGCAACCGGAACTTTGAGGGCCGGATTAGCCCGGACATCAAGTCCAACTATCTGGCCTCGCCGCCGCTGGTTGTGGCCTATGCCCTTTCGGGCAATATGCTGAACGACATTTACGAAGATCCGATCGGGCAGGACCGTGATGGCAATGATGTCTTCCTGAAGGATGTCTGGCCGACCAATGCCGAAATCAATGCGCTGATCGAATCCTCCCTGTCGCGGGAAATGTTCGAAGATCGCTACAGCAATGTGTTCGCGGGTGATGGAAAGTGGCGCGACATTCCGGTGACCACCGGCCAGACCTATCGCTGGAATGACGGCTCGACCTATGTGCGTCACCCCAGCTTCTTCGAAGGTATGGAGCCCGAGCCCACAATGCCGAAGGATATTGCGGGTGCCCGTGTGCTGGCCATTCTCGCTGACAGTGTGACCACCGATCACATCTCTCCGGCCGGTGCGATCAAGGAAGACGGTCCGGCGGGTGACTACCTGAAGGAACATCAGGTGCGCCCGCTCGATTTCAATTCCTACGGCTCACGTCGTGGCAATCATGAAGTGATGATGCGCGGCACCTTCGCCAATGTGCGTATTCGCAATGAAATGGCCCCGGGCACCGAGGGTGGTGTGACCATTCATCATCCATCCGGTGAACAGATGTCGATCTATGACGCGGCGATGCGTTTTCAGGCCGAGGAAGTTCCGCTCGTTGTGCTGGGTGGCAAGGAATACGGCACCGGATCATCCCGTGACTGGGCGGCCAAGGGCACTCGCCTGCTGGGCGTGCGCGCGGTGATCGTGGAAAGCTTTGAGCGTATTCACCGGTCCAATCTCGTTGGCATGGGTGTGCTGCCGCTCCAGTTCCTCGAGGGCATGGATCGCAAGACGCTGGAACTGACGGGCAAGGAGATTTTCGATATTTCCGGGATCGAGACCGACCTTGCACCACGTACCAATCTCGGTTGCACGATCACCTATGAAGATGGATCGAAGAAGGACGTCGAACTGCTGTGCCGGATCGATACCCTCGACGAGATCGACTACTACCAGAATGGTGGCATTCTCCAGTATGTGCTTCGTAACATGCTGGCCGCTGCTTGAGCAGGGTCTCACCGTCTGTTGATTGGTTTGTGACGAATGGCACGCCCATACTTCCGGGCATGCTGTTCGTCACGAAAACCCACCGCGCGCGATCACGCGCGCTGTACGGCCTCGCGGTCGCATGCGCGCTGTTCACCGTTCTGTTGACCGGGACACCGGCACTGGCAGATGAAAAAATCACCGTCGTTGAATTGTTTACGTCACAGGGATGCCCGGCATGTCCGCGCGCCGACAAGCTGTTGGGCGAGTTGGCGGTTCGTGATGATATCCTGGCGTTGAGTCAGCACGTCGACTACTGGGATTATTACGGCTGGCCTGACCCCTTCGCGAGTGACGTTTATTCTCATAGACAGCAACGTTATCTCGATCAGCGCGGGCTGCCCTATGTCTACACGCCGCAAATTGTTGTGGATGGAAAACATCACGCCTCGGGCAACAAGCCCCATGAGGTCATGTCGCGGATCGAGAGCGCACAAAAGGACAATCAGGGTCGGATCGGGCTTCATCTGGAAAGGCTCTCGGACACTCAGATCCGGATCCAGATTTCAGATGTCGATGCCCGCTATCGCGGTGAAGCGGAAATCATCATTGTCCGCTATGACGACAAGCATGTGACCGAGGTCACCCGCGGCGAAAACCGGGGAAAGACCATCACCAATTTTCACGTGGTGCGGCTAATGCGGCCTGTGGCGCTCTGGAATGGTGAGGCCGTTGATGTCGTGGTCGCACTGCAGGAGCTTGAAGGTGCCCGTCCCGCCTATTGTGCGATCTTCGTCCAGGAGCGGGGGCAGGGCCGCATTCTTGGTGCGTCGGCCGTTGATATGCGGGTGGTTGCCCCGCGTGGCTAGTGGTGCGCGCTTAGCCCTGCTCAGTCAGCGGGTTTTGACAGGCTGACAATGCCCAGTTTGGCAAGCCAGAGAATCGCGCGAAGCGCTGGCGCATGTGGGACGTCATTGGCATCGAGCAGTTCCCCGACGCTGGTGTGTTCATCTGCTTTTGGCAGCGTTGCGAGAAGAGCACGCATTTGCGTGACATCGAGCACGAGTCCGCCGACCGCGCTGTTGATATCGAACCGAACAAGCTGTTCAAGCTCCACATCGGTGCCGCGTCGCCGCACGATGTAATCCTCGGAAATTGTCGATGTTGGATATCCGACGAAGGTGCGGAAGGGATCGTCGCGCAGCGGGTCCGCAAACTGACTGTCTGCAGGGGCGGCGATTTCACTGTCTTTGGCACGGGGTTCGGCCAGTTCCGCCCACAGGGCCTTGTAATCCGGCAGAATGACCGACCAGTCATAGACCTGTTTGGCCCGTGCCTTTCCGGCGGCTCCCATCTTCCGTCGCAGCCATCATCGCCGACAAGGCGTGTATAGGCATCAGCGACAAGGTCGGTGTCCACATAGGTGAATTGCGCCGTGCGACCGATATACCCGCCATAACTGTAGCGGGTGCTGCGATAACGCGCGGCGATATCATCACCATTGCCAGGGGGTGCGGAGACGGTGGGAATCGCAATGCCCTGCACGCCATCCTCCAGAGTGTCGCGGTAGCCATTCCAGTCGGTGATCACAACGGGAAGGCTCGCAGCCATGGCTTCCACGGGTGTCAGTCCAAAGGTTTCCTAAATGTTGTCCGAGAGCGAGGTGAAGAAGTCGGCGGCTGATCAGGCATGGTTGCTGATCGTTGGGCTGGGATAGTATAGGCAGCCGGTGCGCGCGATGCGCTCGGGTGAGCCCAGCGCAATCCAGCTTGCGCTTTTCAGAGGGCGCCCCCCGGCCTAGGCGGCAGCACGGACCGTTTCGGAAAATGTTTCCGCTGCCTAACGATCGGGGGCCATGCAAACCAGATCACGTGTGGTGGCATGTCGAGCATATCCGGCCAGAAAGCTGGCACCAGCGGATTGCCGACCCATCAGGCGCCGACCGGAGATGCTGTACCCGTCAGGCATGTAATAGATGACCGCCGATGGCGGGGTTGATGGGGCTTGGTCGGTCAACACAGGGCTCCAAACGGGGTGGAGCAATAATACCGCGACTAAGTCATTCACGAGGAGTTACAGCAACCCCAAATTCCCGGCTTTTTCCCACAGGCCCCGGGAGTTGCAATCCCAGCACGGAGTCGGGATGCTGGGATATGTCGTTCCATCAGAAGCCCCTTGTCAAAGCCGTCCTGGGGCCGACCAACACCGGTAAAACCTATCTTGCGATAGATCGCATGCTTGGTCATGAGACCGGCATGATCGGGTTTCCGCTGCGCCTGCTGGCGCGCGAAAATTATGACCGCGTGGTGCGTCTCAAGGGCGCCGGTGCCGTGGCGCTGATTACCGGTGAAGAACGGATTGTGCCGGCCAGACCGCGATATTTTCTCTGCACGGTCGAAGCCATGCCGATGGACATCCTGGTGGCGTTTCTCGCGATCGATGAAATTCAGCTTTGCGCTGATCCGGAACGCGGTCATGTCTTTACCGACCGCCTGCTGCATGCCCGCGGCACTCAGGAAACCATGTTCTTGGGCGCCGAGACGATGGCCCCCATCATCCGGAAACTTGTTCCCGATGTGCAGTTCGATCGCCGCGAACGTTTTTCCCGGCTGAGTTACGGCGGTTTCAAGAAACTGACACGGCTCGCGCCGCGCAGTGTCGTGGTCGCGTTTTCCGCAGCCAATGTCTATGCCGTCGCGGAATTGTTACGCCGTCAGCGCGGGGGTGCTGCCGTTGTGCTGGGCGCACTCAGTCCGCGCACGCGCAATGCGCAGGTGGCGATGTATGAGGCGGGCGAGGTCGAATATCTGGTTGCCACCGATGCCATCGGCATGGGGCTGAATATGAACATTGGCCATGTCGGATTCTCATCGTTGACAAAATATGATGGCAGCGGCTTCCGTCAGCTGGCGCCGGCAGAGGTTGCGCAGATCGCCGGGCGAGCGGGCCGTTATATGGAAGATGGAACCTTTGGTCCGACGGCAGATTTGAATCCGTTTGACCCGGAACTCATCGAGGCTGTTCAAAATCATGATTTCGAGCCCGTCCGTAGCCTGTTCTGGCGTTCCAATGTGCTCGATTTCACTTCGCCCAAGGCCCTGAAGCGCAGTCTGGACACACGCCCGCCATCTCCCGAGTTGCGGCGGGCCGGGGCGGCGGATGACTACTCGGCCTTGCTTGCAGTGAGCGCTCATGCCGATATTCAGGACATGGCGTCAAATCCGGAGGCGGTGCGGCTGCTGTGGGAAGTCTGCCAGATTCCTGATTTCAGTGGCGACCTGTCTGGCAACCATCACCGGTTGGTCGGTCGGGTCTATCGCTTTTTGATGAATGAGAGATCCGTCATTCCGGCTGACTGGATTGAGCGCTCGATCGGACAGTTTGATCGCACGGATGGTGATATAGATACTTTGATGGCGCGGATTGCCGGGGTGCGTACCTGGTCCTACATGACGCACCGTCGTACGTGGCTGGAGGACCCGGAGTCCTGGCAGGCACGGGCGCGATTGCTGGAGGACAAGCTTTCCGATGCATTGCATGATCGACTGACCCAGCGTTTTGTCGATAAGAAGGCGGCGGTTTTGTCGCGTCGGCTGCGTGAAAATAACGAATTGCTTGCGGGTGTGGGCGAAGATGGCAAGGTTACAGTTGAAAGCGAAGAAGTGGGGCGTCTCGATGGTTTCAGGTTCATACCGGCTGATGATGAAGTCGCGGCGAGTCCGCGTCTGATGGCGGCTGCCAATAACGCAGTGCGCGACTCCATGAGTGCCCGTATCGCGGCCCTTGTCGGCGCACAGGATGACGCCTTTACGATTGATCATGCGGCAGCGCAGATCCTCTGGCAGAATTCGCCGGTTGCGCGCATTGCTGCCGGTGCGGACATCCTGCATCCGGCCGTTGAGGTTCTGTCCAGCGACCTGCCTGATGCGCCATCACGTGAAGAGGTGCGCAAGCGTTTGCAGACCTGGCTCGAAGCCCTCGTCAAAAAGGAACTGGCCCCGCTGTTCACCCTGGCTGAATCCGAATTTTCCGGTTCTGCCCGGGCGCTGGCCTATCAGCTCGGTGAAGGCCTTGGCTGTGCATTGCGGGCGCGCGGCGATGACCCAAGCGCGCATCTGAGTGAGGATGATCGCAAGGCGATCGCGCGGGTGGGAGTTCGCATCGGCGTTGCAACGGCCTATCTGCCCGCTATGCTCAAGGGCCGTGTCATGGCCTTGAAGGCGATGTTGTTCCGTCTGTCGTACAATATCGATGCCCCTCTGCCCGATGGCGGTGCGACGGCGATGCCCTGTTCTGAACTGATCGACGACAATTGGTACCTGTCGCTGGGATTCTGCCCCGCGGGACCGATTGCCATCCGGGCTGATGAACTCGAACGGATGCTGGCTGCGCTGCGTCGCGGAACCAAGGAAGGCGAGTTCGCGGTCAGCCCCGATATTCTCTCGCGGATCGATGCGCCTGCCGACGTGTTTGCCCGTATGCTCCGCAGTCAGGGATACGATGTGCGCGAGGATGACGACGGCATCAAGGTGACCCGTCGCCCGCGTGCCAAGCGCAAACCTGCGCGTGTGAAAAAAGAGGGTGCACTAAACCAGGGGACCCGACCGCAGCGTTCCCGTCCCAAGGCAAAGAAAGCCGAGCCAGCATTTGATCCGGATTCACCTTTCGCGAAACTTCAGGAGCTCAAGGAGCGCCTGCGTTGACGGAAGATGCTGTTGAAACGCTCCGTCTCGACAAATGGCTCTGGTATGCCCGTTTTTGCAAAACCCGCTCTCTGGCCACCGCGATATGCCGCCACGGTGATGTCCGTGTGAACAAGGTGCCCGTGCGCAAATCGAATTATGCCGTTCGCAGTGGCGATGTGCTGACCTTTGCACAGGGGCCGCGTATTCGGGTGATTCGGATTACGGCACTCGGCACACGGCGCGGGCCGGCGGCCGAAGCTCAGGCATTGTATGAGGACATGTCACCGCCCATGCCGCCGCGCGAGAAACGCGTGCCGGTCAGCGGTCTGCGGGAGCCGGGTGCAGGGCGCCCGACCAAGCGCGAACGCCGTGCAACAGATCGTCTGCGGGATATCTGAGCAACCTATGGATGCTCACAGCTCTGTGGTTGTCTGTTATGTCCGCGGTCGTGTAGACAGGCCGCATGTTTGATCGATTGAAAAAAGTGTTTGGTGGGACCGGGAGTTCCGAAGACGGGCCGCGCGAGCGCGGTGTCGATGACCTGCAACTGGCTGCGGCGGCTTTGCTGACCGAAGCGGCCCGTATGGATGATGATTTCGGGGCAGATGAACAGGCTGTGATTGCGCGGTTGTTGCATGAGCGGTTTTCGCTGCGCGAGGATGAGGTTGCCGTGCTGATGGCGGCAGCGGACAAGGCCTCCACCCAATCCGTGGAGCTCTTCGGATTTACCCGTGAAATCAAGGATGCGTTTGACCATGACGAACGCATTCAGATGATCGAAATGCTGTGGGAGGTTGTTTACGCCGATGGTGAAGTTCACGACCATGAGGCAAACCTGTTGCGGCGGATCGCAGGGCTCATCTACGTTAGTGATAGGGAGAATGGGGATGCACGCAAACGCGTGCTTGACCGAACGGGCACAGCTTCGTAAGTCGATCCTCAAGCAGAAGGCCAGAAGGAAAACAGAATATGCCGTACGTCGTTACAGAAGCCTGCATTAAGTGCAAATACACGGATTGCGTTGAAGTCTGCCCGGTCGATTGTTTCTACGAGGGTGAGAACATGCTCGTCATCCATCCCGACGAATGCATCGATTGTGGTGTGTGTGAGCCGGAATGCCCGGCCGAGGCCATTATCCCCGATGTGGAGCCCGAAGCCGAAAAATGGCTCGAAATGAACCGCGACTATTCGGAGAAATGGCCGAATATCACGTCCAAGAAGGATGAGGCGCCTGAAGCCGACAACTACAAAGGCGAAGACGGCAAGTTCGACAAATATTTCAGCGCCAATTCAGGCAGCGGCGACTGATCCTCCACATTCGGTCGGGTCTTTCGCAGACCTACCAAAACACCTGATTTTCTGTTATACTCTGGTATCGCAAGGGACGGCTCCGGCCGTCCCTCGTTTTTGGAATATGCACAATTGGCACGCGTTTCCGGCTGTTTTCACCAATCACGGCCCGGGGCACTTCATTCGCCTTTGTGCAACACATTTGACGGAATTGATTATGGCGAAAGCAGCAACCGCAAAAGCAAAATCGGCCAGCAAGGCGAAACCGGCAGCCAAGAAGCCTGCCGCAAAGACCTCTGCGAAGTCGGCCACGGCCAAGAAGGCTGCTCCGAAATCGGCTGCGAAAAAGCCCGCGGCCAAGAAGCCCGCTGCGAAGAAACCAGCAGCCAAGAAGCCCGCGGCGAAAAAACCAGCAGCCAAGAAGCCCGCTGCGAAGAAACCAGCAGCCAAGAAGCCCGCGGCGAAAAAGCCCGCAGCCAAGAAAGCAGCTCCTGCAAAGGCGCCCGCCAAGGCAGCCGCGAAACCTGAAGCTAAGGCCGAGACCAAGGCCCTGGCCAAGCGCGCTTCGACGAAGAAGGAGAAGCTGGAATTCGCCGAGGGCGACTTTGTGGTTTATCCCACCCATGGGGTCGGACAGGTCACGGGCGTCGAGAATTTTGAAATCGCCGGCGAGAAGCTCAAGCTCTTCGTGATCAGCTTCGAACGCGAGCGCATGACCCTGAAGGTTCCGATCACCAAGGTGCAGGAATCCGGTCTGCGTAAGCTGGCAAATCGCAAAATCATCGACAACGCCCTCAAGACCCTCAAGGGGCGTGTGCGGGTCAAGCGCACCATGTGGAGCCGCCGCGCGCAGGAATATGAAGCGAAGATCAATTCGGGAGATCCGATTCAGATCGCCGAGGTGGTGCGTGACCTGCATCGCAACGAAGATCAGCCTGATCAGTCCTATTCCGAACGTCAGATGTATCAGGCGGCGCTGGACCGTTTCTCGCGCGAACTGGCCGCTGTTGAAACCACGACGCCGGAAGAGTCTGTCGAGAAGCTGGAAAAGATCCTGTCATCCAAGGATCAGTGACACCGCGCAAATCACACCGAAGGGGTCGGTTCCTGAGGGAGCCGACCCTTTTTTTCAATTCAGACCGTTACGCTTGCTCCGGCGCGAATCGTTGTTTCATCCTGCGCCCGCGAGGAGTAGCAGCATGTCGCAGATGATTGCCAATGGTGACAAGTTCGCACTGGTGCGCGGCGCGCAACGGGTTTGGGCGGTTGCCTCCGTCCACGGCGAGTGCGACCGATTGCGCGAACTGCATCGGGGGATTTCGGAGCGGTTTCAGCCGGGTGACCGGCTGGTCTATCTGGGAAATATTCTCGGACACGGACCCGATGTCGCGTCCGCCGTTGATGAAGTGCTCGCGTTTCGGCGTGCCGTGATTGCCGCCCATGGCATGTTTGCTGCCGATGTCGTGGTGTTGCGGGGCGCGCAGGAGGAGATGTGGCAGAAGTTGCTGCAACTCCAGCTGGCTCTTAATCCGGGTGAGATTTTCGACTGGATGATCGCTCAGGGAGTCGGGGCGACCCTTGAATCCTATGGCGGACAGATCGACGAAGGCCGTGATGCATCCCGGTCCGGTGCGGCGATGTGCGCCCGCTGGACAGCGAGTTTGCGTGATCGGATTTCACGCCCGGTCAGGACACAGTCAGATCATGTCCGCGTTGCGCAGAGCGGCGGTCAGCCTGTCGCCGGACGGCAAGCCGACACTTCTCTTCGTTCATGCGGGACTCGATGACACGCGACCTCTGGAGGCTCAAAAGGACAGCTTCTGGTGGCCGCCGCGCGCGCTCGAAAGCAGTGAAGGTCCCTTTGGAGAGTTTGCCCGTATCATCGCCGGGTTCGACCGAGAGGCGCGTGGTGTCACGGAGACAGCCTTCACCATCACGCTGGATGGTGGTGCGGGACGCGGTGGAAACCTGCTCGCGGTCTGCGTCGAAAACGGCGGCGCGGTGGCCGAGGTGCTGGAAGCCTGACCTGTGGCCCGCTAGTCGACGACCAATTTGACCACCTGACCGGGAAAGGGTTCGCTGCCCGGTTGCAGCCCGTTGAGGACGCGGAACCATTCTTCCTTGGGGCCGGGCATGGGCATGTTGCGCGCAAGGCTCTGCACCGTGTCACGTCGTCCTGTGACCTTGGTCTTGATGCGCCACGGACCATATTTGTCTCGATCCGCGCGGGTCAGCTTGCGAAAGCTTTCCATGGTGGCGCGCAATGCGCCCTGCAGTCCTGTGGTCTGGCCGGATGGGACCAGAAAGACAAACCGGTAGACCTGATCGGGGCTATGGCGAATGGCGACGAGCTGGGCATTGAATTTTCCGCTTCGGTTGGTCACCACGGTACGCCCGGTGGCTGCCTCCATGCCGTTGATCTGGATTGTCTCGACACTGGCGAACCGGGTGTTCTTGGCCCAGACCCGGGTGAGATAGGTGTCCATCCGGCTGCCCGCGGGTGCGTTGCCGCCGCTGAAGATGATTACGGCATTGTTGGGACCCTGCGCGACGACCTGTTGTGATCCGTTGTTGAGATGAAAGTCCTGTGGGACCTCGAACAGGAAATTCAGCGGCTCGTGTACGAAGACACGTCCACGCACCAGCCCGGCCTGTTCCGATCCGCCGAAGATGATGCCATCGATGGCTTTTATGTAGTTGCGATTGCCAATTTCCGGATTGGGAACGGATTGCACATTGGCCGCCCGTGTGGCGGCCACGACACGATCCTGAGTGCGGGGATGGGTCGACATGATGTTCCGCCGTTCCGCCGGGTCGGGCCGGCCGCTCACCTTGGCTTCGAGGGAGCTGTAGGCTTGCAGCGAGGCCAGGAAGCTTGCCATCGCATCGGTTGCGTAACCGGCGCGCGCCAGGTAGCGAACGCCCAGCGTATCAGCCTCGAATTCATGCTCGCGGGAGAAGGACTGCAGATAGAGCGCCGAGCCCTGTCCCACGGCCTGACCGACATCCGAGGTTCCCAGAAATATCGATCCGAGAATCCCCGCCCCCACCGACAGGCCCTGGGCAACGACCGAAGAACTGTAGCGTTGTGCCGAGTGCCGGGCCGTGGCATGGCCGATCTCGTGGCCCAGCACGCCGGCGAGTTCGGCTTCCGTATTGGCCAGGCCCAGCAGCCCGCGCGAGATGTAGATGTATCCGCCGGGCAGGGCGAAGGCATTCACGATGTCATCGTCGAGAACGGTGAAAGTGAACTTCAGATCGGGGAGCTCGGAGACTTTTGCGAGGTCCTTTCCGATCCGGTTCACATAGGCGTTTACTTCGGGGGTCATCATAGACGCCGCCAAATTGCTGGATGATTTTCGGATGTTCCTCCCGACCGATCCGCAACTCTTCCTGTGGTGACATGAAGGCCGTGAAGTCACGTTCCCCTGTGGCCGGATTGACCGAACATGCGGTGAGCAGAAGCGCGCATGCGCCAAGGAGGCTTGGGGTGCGGGGTCTCTTGAGCCGTGCAGGACGATTCATGGGGTCAGGACCTCGATTTGTTCTGGATGGGTGACATCCACCATCGGACCATTGTGTGATTTGAGCCAGCCGCGCACACGCACATGGCGGCCTTTGTAGTAGTCGGAATGGATGCCCGCGCCAATCCGGATTTGAGCAATTCTGCCTGAACCCAGCCACCATCCTCGGTAAACAGATGCGCAAGCTGTCGGTTGTAGCGATCAACCCGCAGGCCGCCATAGGCAAGGGTGACGGTTTTCCCGAGGATCAGGGATTCGAGCGCTTCCTTGGCTTCGTCGGCCAAAGGCCATTTTTCAAACCCCGGGCGGCCGAGAGGCAGCTTCGGAGCCTGAATACCCACCAGCCGGACCTGGCGGCCATCCTCGAGGACAACAGTGTCGTCATCGACCACCTCCACCCCGCGTGTGGAAGGTCCGGGCTCGAGATGTTCACGCAGCGGTGCGGGAATCTCGGCCGCGGCCGCGGTTATACCGCTGACCATCAGCAGGAGACTGAGTGTTGATCGCAAATGCATCATGCATGTCACTATAACGTTTCTGCCGGTCAGCGTGGCAGTGCGTCATGGCAAAATCATGGTCGTTCCGGTTGACAAACCATGGGGGCATGCGCCCTTCTGAAGGCCTTGATGTATAAGGAGTTTTAGCATTGCGTACGGCCCTTTTCGCCGATATCGAGCCCCGCACAAGCGGTCGCATCGCACTCGATAACGGTCACGAAATGTATTGGGAGGAATCCGGTAGCGCAGACGGTGTGCCTGTGGTGTTTCTCCATGGCGGCCCCGGTGCGGGCACGATGCCGGTGCACCGCCGGTTTTTTGATCCTGACCATTTCCGGGTGATTCTGTACGACCAGCGGGGTGCCGGACGATCGACACCCCAGGCGAGTATCGACGCGAACACCACGGCTGACCTGATCCGTGATCTTGAGGTCCTGCGAACCCATTTGTCGGTTTTCCAATGGCATCTGTTCGGAGGGTCCTGGGGGTCCACACTGGCGCTGGCCTATGCGCAAGC